>CAZYQN010000036.1:32505-36444 GCA_964649955.1 uncultured Pirellulales bacterium | reverse complement strand
GTTCTGTTTGTGGCGGGACTGCTTTTTTTACTGTCGTTTAACAATGATCCCCACATGCCTCCATTTTTCTTCAAAGGCCTTATAGCACTTATATTCTCTATGCAGTCCTATATTCAGCAAAAGATGGAATCACTGTATAATCGCTTATCCGATAGTCACAACGGAATTTATAGTGCCTAAAGCATTTTGAACGGTATCCGTATTCTCCGGATCGGGCTGCCAAACATCATCGACAATAAACTTATATTCGTATTGTCCCTTCGGCACTTTCAATTCAACGGCATACACTCTGTTCTTTTGCTTTTTCATAACAACGGGTTGCCAATTATTAAAACTTCCTGCCAAGCAGACTTGATTGACAGGCCCATCAGGACTATAGACAAAACGTATCGTTCCCTTCTTGGTCACTTGATTAATCATATTGAATCCTTTCATAACCTTTTATTTAAAAAGCATCATTGATTTAAAATAACGACCCACTTAAAACAATATCTCCTCTGGTGGTAAAGTCAAGTCCGTTATGATCTATACGGCTTGTATCTTTTATTTGTTTTCATTTTTCTCCCGAAAATATTGATATGTGTTAGTACAAGATAACACACATCTGATTTTGACACAGGATCAAAATCAAGATCGCATAACCGGACCCATCATGAAGAGATTTTTGATTCGGACAAGAAAAAAGAGGCAGAGAGAATATAAATTCACCTATAAGAGTTGACACGCGACAAACTTTTAGTTATAAAATTTGGAATTGCCGACTTAAATCAAAGACATCTTTAAAAGGGTATTTTTTACAATATTTATTGACACGTGTAAATTTGAAAAAGTCTTGCAAAAAGACAAGTCGAGACGGCAAAATTTTAGAACAGTGCAGGAGACAAACAGATGACTCGGTTTTGTATTAATGTTTTGACAGTTTTATTGTTTGTCAAAATCTCGGCACTTTCAGCCGTTCCGGAGAAAGGAAAGATTGTAGTGCTGGCCGACAACGTTTCACACAAAATCAGCCCTTTAACTACCGGTGCGTGTCTGGAAGATGTCAATCATGAGGTTTATGGCGGGATATACAGCCAGATGATTTTCGGGGAGAATTTCGAGGAACCCTCTTTGCCCGTACCGATCAAGGGATTTTTGTATGAAGGACAAAATCAAGATAAACTTGTCGGCCGTCTCAGATCAGGCTGGCAAGTCAAAAATGGTATTCTTCAATCCCCTGCCGGTGAAGGGCCCAAGCTGATTGTCGATGAAGTCGCTTTTACCAAAGGACGAGTCGGCGTGGATATCTATTTTGAAAACCCAGCTGCAGGCGTAGCCGGATTCATTATCAATGTCAGCGACCCGGCTCCGGGAGCAGACAATTTTAATGGATACGAAGTTGCTTTGGATCCGCAATCCAAAGAGTTGTTTATCGGAGAGCATCGTTATGATTGGCATCTGCTTGAGCGTGTCAATTGCCCGATAGGCTTTAAAGAATGGATTTCGCTCGAAGTGGAATTGATGGACAGCCGAATCCTGGTATCAGTCAATGGAAAGCAGTATCTTAGTTTTAAGGATGATACACCATTGACGGGAAGCCAGATCGGTTTGAGGACCTGGCAACAAACGGCTCAGTTCCGGAATCTTCGGATCAAAACAACAGACCATAAGCAGTCATTGCCGTTTGAATATGAATCTTCGGCCGATCTTGCTAAGCAGATCAGCGGGATGTGGTCCGAATGTCTGGAAGGAAATGTCAGCGGCTCTTTTACCCTCGAAACAGAAAACACTTTCAATGGCCGACAAAGCCAGAAGATGACATTACACTCAGGCACAGGACGCCTTGGAATCGCAAATTATGGTCTGAATCGACGCGGTATGGACTTTCAGAAAGATAAAGACTATGAGGGAGTACTCTGGGTACGAGCCGAAAAACCGGTGTCCCTGAGATTATCCCTGGAAGATCAGACTGGAAAAACAATTCATGCCAGGCAAGACGTTTCTGTTAATT
The DNA here is from genome assembly GCA_964649955.1 of uncultured Pirellulales bacterium. Classification (GTDB taxonomy): domain Bacteria; phylum Planctomycetota; class Phycisphaerae; order Sedimentisphaerales; family Anaerohalosphaeraceae; genus T3Sed10-213. Next base: position 34,454 of record CAZYQN010000036.1, on the reverse strand, counting down.
CATCACAATGGCAGCGTATTGAGTTTATGATGACCTCTTCAGGTCAGGATGAAAATGGGCGTTTTTGCATTTCCCTGACGGAACCAGGCAGTGCAGTGCTTGGATATGCTTTTTTACAGCCTGGCCCTTGGGGACGTTTCAAAGGATTGCCGGTTCGGCTGGATGCAGCTGAAGCATTGATTCAACAGGGATTAACTATCCTGCGTTACGGCGGCTGTATGGCCAATGCTCCCGAATATCGCTGGAAGAAAATGATCGGTCCAAGAGATCGGCGTCCCCCTTATAAAGGATGGTGGTATCCGTATTCATCAAACGGGTGGGGCATTATTGATTTTATTAATTTCTGTGAAGCAGCGGGCCTTGAATGTATTCCGGACTTTAATATTCAGGAAAATCCAGAAGATATGGCGGATTTTGTAGAATACATTCACGGCGGGCCGGAAACAAATTGGGGACAAAAGCGTATTGCCGATGGCCACCCCGAACCCTATCAGATTGAATATATTCAGATTGGCAACGAAGAGTCGGTGGACAACCGTTATCTTGAACGGTTCAAACTACTGTCGACGGCAATATGGTCACGTGATCCCAGAATTATCCCCGTGGTGGGAGATTTTGCGTATAATGAACACATTTCCGATCCGTTCAAATTCGGAGGTGCTCCGAGGATTACAACGCTGGCCGCTCATCAGGAAATCCTGCGATTTGCTAAAGAGCATAATAAGCCGGTCTGGTTTGACGTGCATATCTGGAATGATGAGCCGCGAGATCCGGACAGACTGGATAAAGGTATGGGATTACGCAGTTTTGTTAACGCTCTTGAAGAAATTGGCGATGGAACACAATTTAAAGTGTGTGTATTTGAGGAAAATGCAAATAATCCTCAGTTACGACGAGGACTTGGACATGCCCATGCCATCAATGAGATTCAGCGTTATGAACATGAAATGCCCATCCTCTGTGCGGCGAATTGTCTGCAGCCCGATGGTCAGAATGATAATGGATGGGATCAGGGAATGCTGTTTCTGAATCAATCAAAGGTTTGGGGGCAGCCCTCTTATTATGTGACTCAAATGATTTCCCGCAGTTATCAGCCGCTCTGTGTGGAAAGCTATGTAAACAGCTATAACAACTCTCTGGATGTTACTGCATGTAAAAGTCAGGATGGCAGAATGCTTTCTCTGCGTGTTGTCAATCTGGATCGTTGGGGCATAGAAACGGAAATAGAATTGAGGCATTTCACGCCGGCTCATTCCGTAGCCGACATCGTACAGATCAAAGGAAACCCGACGGATTTCAATACATCAGAGAATCCAAAACAGATTGTTCCTGTTGAGAGCAGGCTTCAGATTCAGAAAGAAAATGGCAGGATGAAATATATCTTTCCTGCCTATTCGTTCACAATAATTAACTTTCAATAATGGCGAAAATAATCACCGGATCCATCTGGTGGCATTGAAATCGGAACTCATTAAAAGTAAGTAAAAGCCTAACGTAGAAACATTCCGGTATGAATAAAACAAAATCAGTCGCCAGCATAAACAGAGGACATTTATGGCTAATATGGCAGCCGTTGCCAGACGGGCAGGCGTTTCGCGTTATACGGTTTCAAAAGTATTAAATGGGATGTATGTTGCCGAAAAGACCCGCAGAAAAGTAATGGACGCCTGCGAAAAACTCCATTACTGCCGGAATCTATATGCAACCAACCTGGTACGAAATGAAAGTTTTACCATTGGGATGGTGATATCGCAGAATTTCGACTCCTTTTTTGGTGAAATTATCGGAGCGGCTGAAAAAGAAGCTCATGCTAACGGCTACCAGTTGATTTGTCAGTGTTCGTACGGAAGTGCCGAAGAAGAAGCTAAGATCATTCGGAATTTTGAATCCCTGAGGGTTTGCGGAATCATTGCCGCCCCGGTAGTCAGAGATTGCAGGCTGGAGCAGTG
>CAZYQN010000036.1:0-32405 GCA_964649955.1 uncultured Pirellulales bacterium | reverse complement strand
GGGTTTGCGGAATCATTGCCGCCCCGGTAGTCAGAGATTGCAGGCTGGAGCAGTGGACCAGCCTCGAAGAAAGAGTGCCGGTGGTTAATTTCGACTGTTTTTTGAATAAAAACAGCAATTATGTCATTAATGATAATCGACTAAGCGCCTCATTGGTGACCGAACATCTGCTTTCAACAGGCAGGCTTCCGGCTTATCTGGGAAGTGTCCACCCGGATGCCAACCTTGCGATCAAAAACCGGAAAAAGGGATATGTCGATACCGTAAAGAAACATCATCTGAGGCCCTGTCTTATTTCTGTCGCAAACAGTGCACAGACAGCGGATAATCAGGAATTCGGATATGAAAATCTGGTTGCGTTTTTAAGAGAGTCCGATGTGCCGGAGGCTTTGTTTTGTGCTACTGATCGAATCGCCATGGGTGCAATCCATGCCTTGCAGCAAAGGGGACTGGTAGTCGGAAAAGATGTTCTTGTTGCAGGACATGATAATCTACACTTTGGGGCGTTTATGAATCCCACGCTGACGACAGTAGCCCAGCCCAAGCAGGAAATGGGAACCGAATGTGTTAAATCGCTCCTGAGCCTGATTCATTCAAAAGAACCAAAAACAAAGAAAATCCGGAAAATATTAAAGCCTGAACTGATTATACGCCAGTCTTCAACAATTAAAAATGGCTGACAGAACAAGTGTATGTTCAAATGAAAAATACAATGAACAATCAAATTGATTTACAGGAATCATTTATGAAGCTTAAAATCACTATGAATATCTTATGCGGTATAATTTTATATACCTATGGTGTTATACCAGCTCAATCAGAAGCTGTCATCGAAAAACATCTGTTGCGGTCTGTTCCAAGTCACTCTGTAAAAATTGATGATGCTTTCTGGACTCCTAAGCTGAACACCTGGAGCCAGGTCGCAGTCCCGAATGTGCTGAAAAAATTTGAAGAAGGCGGTGCATTTCGCAATTTTGACCGAGTAGCCGGGCTTCTGGACGGAAAACATGAAGGCCCGCCATGGCATGACGGATTGATTTATGAAACCCTTCGGGGCATTTCTGACTTTCTTGTATATCATCCCGATAAAGAAATCGAGACTCGTCTTGACCAGTATATTGAGCGTATTGCCGCTGCCCAGGCAAAAAATCCCGATGGTTATATAATGACCTATACACAACTGGATGAGCCAAACCATCGCTGGGGGCTGAATGGAGGATATGAGCGCTGGCAGCATGATGTCTATAACGCCGGAGCACTGGTGGAAGCCGGAATTCATTATTACCATGCCACAGGCAAGACAAAACTGCTTGAAGTTGCTGTCCGGATGGCCAATCATATGTGCAAGGTAATGGGGCCTTCCCCCAAAAAGAATATCGTTCCATCACATTCTTTACCCGAAGAGGCCTTTGTAAAGTTATATCTGCTTTTCCGGGATAATCCCATGCTCAAATCAAATTTAGCTGTTGTTGTTGAAGAGAAGCAGTATTTAAATCTTGCTGAGTTCTGGCTTGAAAATCGCGGTAACCATTGCGGAAATCCCACTGAACAGCAATGGAATCAAGATGAGCCGGGATGTCAGCAATGGATACGAACACAGCAATATGGCGTCAGCAGACCAAGCTGGGGATCCTATGCTCAGGACCATACGTCCGTCTTTCAGCAGGAAACGATAGAAGGCCATGCCGTACGTGCAACTCTGATGTGTACGGGGCTGACTGCGGCGGCTCGAGTGAATGGCCGGGACGAATATTATGCCGCTGCAAAACAACTGTGGGACAACATGGTGGGAAAACGTATGCACATTACCGGAGGGGTGGGTGCATTTGCGCACGATGAAAAATTCGGAGCCGATTATGTCCTGCCCAATGATGCCTATCTGGAAACCTGTGCGGCTGTGGGTGCAGGTTTTTATCATTACAATATGAATCTTCTGTTTGGAGATGCACAATACATTGATGAGCTCGAACGGGTATTATATAACAATATATTGAGCGGAATATCTCTAAGCGGCAACCGCTACTATTATCAGAATCCATTATCGACAAAAAATCATCATCGCTGGGAATGGCACGATTGTCCCTGTTGTCCGCCTATGTTTCTGAAATTGGTGTCGGCTGTCCCGGGCTATATATATGCCTATGACAATGACGGTCTTTACATCAATCTTTTTATGGGCAGTCAGGTAGAATTTTCAATAAAAGAAAACCGGATTAAAGTAAGACAAAAAACCGAGTACCCCTGGAAAGGCGATATTCGCATTACACTGGAGCCAAAACAGAATGCCGAATTTGCTGTAAACATTCGTATTCCGGGTTGGGCGACAGGACAGGAAAATCCATTTGGATTATACCGCTCATACCTGAAATCAGAAATAGCTGTAAAAGTAAATGGTAAAGTAATCGATTCACCAAAGATAATCAGAGGCTATGTATCTATTCAGCGTTTGTGGAAAAACGGCGATACGATAGAACTGGGACTTCCCGTGGAACCCCGCCGTGTCTATGCGCATCCGGAAGTCAAGGCTGGAGACGGAAAAGTTGCACTGCAATCAGGTCCCATTGTATTTTGTCTGGAACAGCTCGATAATCCTGATATGGGCTCCTGTATACTTGCCGCCGATACATCATTGCGTCTGGAACACCGAAATGATTTGTTTGGAGGAGTGAATCTGATAAAAGGCAAGGCTCTGAGAATTCAGCAGGGAGAACAATCTAAAGAGGTTGAGTTTACAGCAATCCCGTTTTTCTGCCAGGACAATCGACAGGGAGGCGGCACCATTGAAGTCTGGCTGCCTGAAAAAAACGACTGAGCCTTTTCAGATGAGCTTTATCGGATAGAAATACACTCAAATTAACGCTACTAAGTGCTTTATTTAAATGAAATGCGGGCAAGAGGACTCGAACCTCCACGGGATATCCCACCAGAACCTAAATCTGGCGCGTCTGCCAATTCCGCCATGCCCGCAACTCTATATTTCCCGCTTCCTGCTTTGTTTTCAACCAAAGCCCTCTCTGCTTAGTTGGAAATTAGAATAAGCTTTCGTTATCATCAGAAAGATTTTCCGACGTATCTTCCGCATCCTGATCATTATCATCCTCGGCATCCGTCACTTCGGCCTCAACTGAGGAACTTTGACTTTCATTGATCAGCTCAATTCTCTTTTCCGCATCTAAAAGAATTTTGCGACAATGCTGAATCAGTCCCATTCCCTCTTCATATTGACAAAGACTTTCCTGAAGCGGAACCTGCCCGGTCTCAATCTTCTGGACGATACTGCCAAGCATTTCAATTGCCTGCTCAAACGTCAGTTTCTCAAACGGATTTTTCTCACCTTGTTTTTTTGCCATAATACCTTCAATTCACTTTTGTTACGGCACTTTCAAACCTCTGGTTGTCAGCCAGTTCGGTCAAAATAACATCGCCGGGAGCAACTTGAGCTGTAGTGCTAATTACGGCTCCGCTGCACCGATTTATGGTAATACTATAACCCCGGCTCAGCACAGACCGGGGATTCAGTGCTTGTACTCTATTCTCTTGGGCCGTCAATTGCAACTGCTTTTTTGACAAGATATTGCACATTGCCCTAAGCTCGCGGGCAGTCAAGTCATGCAGCCGGAGACGCTGCTGGGCGATCACCCTGCCCGGCTCAATCCGAGCAATGATACCGGCCAATTTCTCTACACGTACACGACAGCTACCAATCTGTCCATCCATCCCGTCTGTCAATTCATCAAGCAACTCATCCACACGCTGAGCGGCAATCCTTACGGGGCCATACGGTGTGCGAAACACGCTGCTGGCCAGCACATTTTCCAGACGCATACGGTTATGCTGAAGGCCCAATTTGGCACTACGCCCCAGTCGTACCGCCGCAGCATTCAATTGCCCCAGTACTTCGCGCATATCCGGCACAGCAATCGTCCCTGCACGAGTCGGGGTGGAGGCACGGGCATCAGCTACCAAATCGGCAATCGTTACATCTACTTCATGTCCAACAGCACTGATTACTGGAATTTGTGACGCGTAAATCGCACGGGCAACGACTTCCTCATTAAACGCCCAAAGATCCTCCATTGAACCGCCCCCGCGCCCTACAATAAGGATTTGCAGGCCGAGTTTTTTTCGCAGACGATTGGCATGTCCGATGGCCGCGGCTATCTTAGCGGCAGCTCCCTCTCCCTGCACCGGTACGTCAAATACGAACAGCCTGGCACACGGCCAGCGGTGGAATACGCTCTCGGAAATATCGACTATTGCAGCTCCGGTCCGGCTGGTAATTACGCCAATTCGCATCGCATAGGGCGGAATAGGCTTTTTGTGGTCCGTCCGGAATAATCCTTCAGCTTCCAATCGAAGCCGCATCTGTTCAAACGCAAGCTGCAGCGATCCGATCCCCGCCGGCTCGAGTTTTTCGGCATAAAACTGGTATTTCCCCCCGGGAATATAAACCTCCACCGATCCCGTTGCGATTACTTCCAGACCGTTTTCACACGCAAATTTGAGCAAGCGTGCCTTACTGGCCCACATTACACACGGAATCTGCGACTCATTATCTTTCAACAGAAAATAGCAATGCCCACTCGAATGCCGCTTCCAATCGCTGATTTGGCCGCGCAATAAAAAACGCCCGGGCAGTACATTCTCCAACGCTCCCTTAATAACCGCGTTAAGCTGAGTAACGCTGAAAACCGGTATTTTATTGTTTTTCGCCATCACCGGCGATTATACCGTAAATCCTCTCTATTGACAATCCTGTTCCATACAAAGGACCATTATGGTATATTTGCCAGCCACTGTGTGGCAAAAAACGCAAAATCCTCAAGCTGGACAGAACACTCATCTCCTTCCAAATCAGCTGACAGTATGCAATAATAAGGATCCACGGACAGCATCCACTGGTCAATAAACACCGTCAAGTCCGCATAATCAACAGCACAATCCCCCGTCAAATCCGCCCGTAAAGGACAAACTGTCGGTGTTATTACAATCCCGCCAAGCATTGGTGTCGGCAGCATATCTCCGAATTTCAACCATATATCATTTTCCTCATCATGGCGGTATCTGTTAATGCCTCCGTTACGGTGATCAGTAACAAACATCTCTTGTCCATCGGGGGAAAACGCCATATCTACAGCACCCGGAGCGTAAATCGATTCTTTCCATATCGGAACACCCTGTGCATCAAACGCATAACGAAGTACAGCATTCATATTGAAAGACGCCAAATAAAGTTCATCATTGTGAAATTTCATAAAATGTAACAGCGCATTTGAGTGCTGAATGGGATTGCCAATGTATGTATAAGTACCATCCGGGTTCAGATTGAATAGACGGACATAGTTATAGTCGCTGACAAACAAGTGTTGTGTTGTTGGTCTTATGGCAACTCCCAGCATCCGGCCGTTGTCCGGCATGGATACATAGCCATTGGCGGCAGGATTACCGTCATCATCAAAAAGAAATCGAGACAATATGCCGGTTGACCAATTCGACTGGAACAGTTCCCCTCTTACCAAATCAAATGCCGCTTGATGACAATCCGTCACAGAATTGCCTGTGATCGTATCTCTGTATGCAAATTGAGAACCATTCAGGTCAAATCGCATAATTGAACTGTTACCGCTGTGTGCGGCCCGATTACTGACAAATAATTCCGTCTCACTCCGCAAAGCAAGTCCTGCCGGATCGTTTACCAGATTCCCCGGAATCGGGGTCAATTGAACGATCGCTCCATATGTATCATAAACCATATAACGCCGGATCCCCTGGCCGCCTCCCGAACCCATGGGGGTTTCAGATGCAATGATTTGATATGCCGCCGCCTGCATATCCACATGACCCGAGAGAAAGCAGATAAGGATTGTACAATAAATAGCGACCCTCACTCCCAATTTCATTAATCACTCTCCTCTCCGAAAAAGTCTCTGTAAAAAATGCATGACAAAGCATTCAATACTTATCCGAGTATTATACCATTCTTCTATCAGGAATGTCAAGTAGAAAGCGGGACGGTGCACACTGTCAGTACACCGTCCCAAAGCAGCGAGCATACTTCTTACGGTGAGGTCATAAGCCACTGTTGAGCCATAATCCTCAAATCAAGCAGGTTTACGATACAATCATGGTTAATATCCGCTTCAAGCGTATGGCATGGCGGTTTTACGTTTGTTGTCAGCTCAAAAGCCATATCCCAACTCATTCCGCCAGGACTCGGATACGGTGGAAGCTGAATCGGTTCGCCCTGTCCAAAAGTCGAGCCCAGTTTAGGCGGCCAGATCCCATCAGGGGTCATAAAGATTCGCACCGCATCATCATTGAAGAAATGCGGACGTGTCTTCCATCCCCACGGATAACGAATTTGTGCCCAATCCTGAGGATCATAAATCGCCGATATACTCAGCCAATACACTCGCCCTTTCCCCTCCGGATCAGGTTTCTGGAAGAACCAATCATCTTGGCTGAGAAGCTGATTGAACTGGAAGCAGGCCTCATTTTTCTGGCAAATCATATCATAGTCGCACCTCGGATCAGCATCATATCCTGCAAAATTCCACACCCAGTTGTCACACACATGTTCCCAGATCATTCTGCCCGGATGACTGAAAGCCAGCGGGTCAGAAGGATTGGAAATGGGCACATCTGTCCAAATGCCTAAATGGAATGCTTTCGGCACAACCGGCGGCAAAACAGGCTGTCTCCAACCAATAAACGATCCCCACCAGTGAATATCCGTAACAGGACGTTCATCCTGGCACAGCCAATCATCCGCCACAATTGTCCACTGCGGCGGATAATACACCGATACATCATCCCATCCCCATATTTTCGGGACATTTGAAATACCTGTCGCATCCTCAAGCACATAAGGCCCCTGTGTCCATTTAGGCCATGTGCTCTTATACGCTTGGGTATTCTTGGTAACAATCAGGTTATGCCAATAGTTCCACGCACCAACAAACTGCGGCTGTCCGGGCGGAGGAACCGGAACCTGTCCGAAAACATACTTAAAGTTTTCATCCACAGTAAAGAATTGCGATTTCGTGATGTCAAATCCCGGCACACTCATATAACCGGAAGCCGGCGGGATAGCTGCCCCGATACCCACAATTGCTGTATTGATTTTTACCGTGGTTGGAACGCCTTGCGGAATTACCCCGGGAACCGCCCACCACCATGTCCGCATCCGATTGGCAATATCAACTATTGAAAACGATACAACGTTGATGTTCACGCCAATCGGGGGTGTTACCGTCACCTGAATCGTACAGTTGGACAGATCCGGGTCAAGGCCGTAATCCCATTCCCAGGCGGAAGCGTAATCCCCTTCGCGTTGCTGGTCGAATTGCCACGCCATCACTAAACCGGCATCCATCGGATCGCTAATACCGCCTTGGTCTCCCGGCCAGACATAGAGCATCCCCCCTAAACCTTCTCCAACCTCACATGGCGGGACAAACGTAGTCTCGGGATACGGCTCGCCCTCATGTTCCATACTCGGATCACGCCAATACTCCATATACTGTTCCCAGCGGGCTATGGTAGCAGGACGAATGTTAGAACCGGGGCGTACACCCATCAATACTTCTTCCCACTCTTCGAAATCGTCAATCAGAAACGTTGGTTTGCATTTTTCAGGTTCTCCAATCAGGATTTCCGTCACATGCGGATAGGGATGCTGTTCAGGAAGAGGAGAGGTAGGATTCATCAGCATAGACTCTTCCGAAATTATCAACGATGTGAACACCGGCCCTGCACCCTCCGGCACCTCGAAAAAGACATCAAAAAATGACTCCGCAGGGGGCACCTCATCCACTAACACCGGAACCATCGCTTCCCCGTGGACAACCACCTTGCCTATACCGGGTTGGGGAAGAACAGTAATCATAAATATCGAATCCGGTGATGGTGTCGCATTCATAAAGATCAATTCCTCTGGATTGTACTGCAACACAACATTGAATTGCTGCACTTGTACGGGTGCAGCGCCGGATTGATCCATAAAAGCAACCACCGTAACCGGCGGTTGCGGCCCGGAAGATGTAAAATGCGCAGGCATTACTACCACAGAGAGATTGGGATTGATTATCATATTACACGAAACCTTCACATTTTTGGTTTCTGAATAGTTCTCGCACTCCCAACTGGTGCTGCCTGTACATATTTTCGTGGTGGCCTTCAAACTCATAGACACCCCATCAAAATCCCACGAATCAGATGTGAGAGTAAAGCTGAAAGAGCCATCCGAAGCGGATATCTTACTGCCGTATGTTGTTCCTTGCGGCCAGTAAATGGTCAGAGTCACAACTGCCCCTGATACAGGCAAACCCGTTTCTCCATAAGTCACCTTGCCGCTGACTGTGTAAGTATAAACAGCTATTGCCGGTGCACTACACAGAGCTAACAATAATAAACATATTAATTTTCTCATTCTCATTCCTCCAAAAAAGACGTGCATATATGCAATGGAGTCTCAACGTATCGGCCTTTACAAACTCCGATACATACACTTGTTCATGGTATGCCTTCTATGATGGACCACCAAATAAGAGCTGTCAATCTATGCGCAGATAGACAGTACATTGAAAATTTTATAGAAATATCCCTCCATACAGGACAGAAATCAAACCTGCCCCCCCCCCATCGAACTCTCCTTGAAGACCGAATAGAATGCACCGTTGTGTCCTTTATGCATCCTTCTTTCTTTCTATTATACGAAAATAAGGATTTCCTGTATATCCGTATTTTTACTGAATTACTATAATAATCTCAATTGGCGACCGATGAAGACTTTAACTCAATGAATTTAAGAGGATAAAAGCAAGAAACTCAAGCGTCAGCACAAAAGCAAAACACTTGGTTATTTACCAAGCAAAATTCGTGAAAGGAATCCTTCTATTTAGCATCTACAATCCATACTCTTTGATTTTTCGATAAAGCGTACGTTCACCGATTTTAAGTAATTTTGCTGCTTCCGTACGGTTGTGCCCGGTCGCCTCCAATGTGCGGCGGATATGTTCCCGCTCCACTTCTTCCAGAGGAAGCCCGACCATTTCTTCCCCCGAAGCGATGACAGGCGATGCTGCCCCCGCGGGTGCTTCAAGCTGCCGGACGCGGGCAATTTCCGGCGGCAGGTCACGCAGGTCAATTGTATCACGATCACACAGCACCACCATCGTTCGCACAACATGGCGCAATTGGCGAATATTTCCCGGCCATGCATAACTCATCAGTGCCCTCATCGCCGGCTCTGTAATCAGATGAATATCCGCACCGATCTCATCGCAAGCCTCTTTCAAAAAGAAGCCGAACAGCTCCGGCACATCTTGAGGACGATTCCGAAGCGGCGGCAGTGTTACACTGACGCCCTTGATGCGAAAATACAGATCTTGACGGAATTTTTTCTCTTCGACCAGTTTTGCCAAATCATGATTGGTCGCACTAATCACCCGCACATCCACCTTGATCGGTGTGCTCCCCCCCACCGGCAGCACAATCCCGTCTTCAAGCACGCGAAGAAGCTTGGCCTGCATCATCAACGGCATATCGCCGATCTCATCAAGAAACAGGGTTCCCTTATCTGCCATCTGAAACAAACCCTTGCGTTCAACCATTGCTCCGGTAAATGCGCCCTTGACATGTCCAAACAGTTCGCTTTCAAGCAGCGTTTCGGCCAGTCCTGCGCAATTAATAGGATAGAAAGGCTTGTGATGCCGTTTGGAATTGGCATGCAGCGCACGGGCCGTTAATTCTTTGCCTGTACCCGATTCGCCTTCGATTAGCACTGTTAAGTCTGTCGGTGCAACTCGGCGTAAAATACGATAGATGCCCTGCATTGCTGGACTGCGGCTGAAAATCCCCGGAAATGTAAAGTCCTCTACCCCTTTGGCAGAACCTGTAGGACGCAGTTCCTGAGCCAACCGAAGCAGTTCTTCGCGGGAAATCGGCTGCACCAGAAAATCATACGCTCCGAGTTTCAGAGAGCGTTTACAGGCGGTCAGGTCCGGTGTATCAGCCAGCATAATCACTGCAATTCCAGGATTTTGCCGACGCACCAGACTCAATATATCCAGACCGTCGCCATCCTGCTCAAAGGTATAGGCGCAAAATACACCCCCTACCGGCGCCATTTGAAGACATTCAATAACACCTTCACGATGACCGGCATAATGAACCTTGTACCCCTGGCCTGAAAAGACCGATTCGATCGCTTCAGACTGTATCCTGTGGGGAACCGCTGCCACAATGACTGCTTCTTTTTTCATTGCCTAAGAAGGTTACAGAATACCTTAGTTACGATACCATCGATTGCCCGGAATATAAAAAACAACCCGGGATTACATGGATGAAGGCTCCGAGGGTTCCTCACGGGGCGTTTGACTTTTAAAATTGCGATCCGATTCCGCTATCGGTCGGACTTCTCTTGCAGTCAGGCCCTTCTCTGTATCAAGCTGTCGGTATTCCACATGCTGGCCGCTTCTCAAGCAGAGAAAACCCTCGCCTTCAATGCTGCTGTAATGCACAAAGACGTCTTCACCCGTTTCATTGACCACGAAACCAAATCCTTTTTTCGGGTCAAACCATTTAACAATACCTTTCACCATTGAGGTCTCCATGGTCGAAGCGTTGTTGTTTCGTCTTACCTCAATCACCAATCGAAAGGTCAGCGAAACAAAACATTTCGCCACAAAGACCAAAGTCGCTGCGGCAGACAATCCCCTGACTGCCGCAGCGATGAAAAACAATATTACTCTTTCTTGTCTGTCTTCTTCATTTCAGCCAAAACCGCCTTGCGGCTAAGCTTGAATCGGCCCTGCTCATCAATCGACAATAGTTTGACATCAATCGTATCGCCGACTTTACAGACCTGGTCGGTGGTTTTGATATAACTATCGCTCAATTCACTGATATGACAAAGACCCTCCACGCCCGGTGTCAATTCAACAAATACGCCGAATTCCTTGGCCGATACCACCTTGGCATTGCGGTAAATACGCCCGACTTTCGGCGGCGTAGTCATCGATTCGACGATGTCACGGGCTTTAATGTGACCATCTCCCCCAACACAACTGATTGAGACGGTGCCGTCTTCTTCGATATCAATCAGCGAGCCGGTCTGTTCCTGAATGGCACGAATGGTCTTGCCTGATGGACCAATGACCTTGCCGATAAATTCAGGATCGATCTTGATCGTAACGATCTTCGGAGCATATTCGCTTAACGTCGCACGCGGCTCGGCGATAGCCTGACGCATAATATCAAGTATTTGCAAACGGGCCTTGCGGGCACGTTCCAGTGCTGCAACCATAATATCGTGCGGAAGTCCCGATGCCTTGATATCCAGTTGGATCGCCGTGATCCCCTTGCTCGTTCCCGCAATCTTGAAATCCATATCCCCGAAATGGTCTTCATCTCCAATAATATCCGTCAACAGCTCGTAGCGGTCGCCCTCTGTTACAAGACCGATAGAAATGCCCGCAATGGGACGAGCCAGCGGAACACCCGCATCCATCATCGACAGACATCCCCCGCATACTGACGCCATTGAACTGGAACCATTGGACTCCGTAATATCGGAGGCTATCTTAATGGTATAAGGGAAATCTTCCTCAGCAGGTTTAAGCTGCTCCAATGCTTTTTCAGCCAGTGCCCCATGACCGATCTCACGCCGGCCAGGACCACGGAAAGGTTTCACCTCGCCAACCGAAAACGACGGAAATGTGTAATGAAGCATAAAATTCTGACCAAACTCTTCCGTCAATCCATCCACAATTTGTTCGTCACGGCCGGTACCCAGGGTACAGGAAACCAACGCCTGTGTTTCGCCGCGGGTAAACAGTGCCGATCCATGAGAACGCGGCAATACGCCCACTTCGCAATGGATTGGACGAATTTCGTCATAGCGGCGTCCGTCCGGACGCTTGCCTTCAAGGAGCAGTTTACGTACGACCTTCCACTGGATATTCTCCAGTATGCGTTTAAGCTCAGTGCTATTACAGGCTGGCGTCTCTGTTTCAGTGCAATATTTTTTGGTCACCGCTTCAATGATAGTCTTGATCGCCGTATTACGTTCAGCCTTATTTTGAATCTGATAGGCGGCATACAGCGAAGAATAGGTCTCATCTTCAAGTTGTTTACTAAGAGCCTCATCCAATGCGAAAATCGGCGTTTCCTTGGCTTGTCCGCACTTGGCTGTCAACTCATCAACCAGATCGCACACTTCTTTGACAATTCCATGAGCTGTCTGTACCGCCGAGGCGGTCACATCTTCACTGACTTCTTTGGCGTCCACCTCAATCATATTAATCGCTTCTCGTTTGCCGCCAAGGATGAGATTGAAATCACTTCGTTCACGCTCCTTGTAAGTCGGGAAAGCAATAAAATGCCCGTCAACTCGACTCAGACGGCACGCCCCCAGAGGGCCGAGAAACGGTATCTTGCTGATACTCAGCGCAGCGCTGGAAGCAATCATCGCCAGTACATCCGGATCATTATCCTGATCAGCGCTGATGACATTAACTGTAATCTGTACTTCATTGAAATAACCGTCCGGAAACAGCGGACGAAGAGGACGGTCAATCATCCGGCTGGTTAATGTCTCTTTGGTCGAGGGACGCCCTTCTCGTTTGATAAAACCACCCGGGAATTTTCCGGCGGCACTGTATTTTTCACGATAATCAACACTCAGCGGAAAATAATCAATTTCTTCTGTCTTAGGAGGGGCAGTAACAACAGCTGCAAGCACCATCGTCTCGTCGATTTGTGCGATGACCGCCCCGTGGGCCTGACGGCCAATACGGCCGGTTTCAAGTTTAATGACCTTGCCGCCAATTTCTTTTTCTACTCGAATTATATTAAACATATATACTCTTTCTTTTAAGGAGTTATGCGTTGGGAAACGGGAATTCTCCCCCAACCAGCCTTAGTATTAGTTATTCTATCCACAACGTCTCCTTCTAAGTCGAAAATACATACAACTATCACACAATATATGTGTAACTGATGTAAATAATCTACTTACGAAGTCCGAGACGGGATACTATCTGACGGTACCGGTTAAGATCCTTGCTTTTGACATATTTAAGCAGTGATGACCGGTTACCAATCATTTTAAGCAACCCGCGACGGGAAGAATGGTCTTTTTGGTGTAATTTGAGGTGTTCAGTCAGCTCATTAATGCGACTGCTGAGGATTGCCACCTGCACCTCAGGGGAACCTGTATCACCCTTGCCGGTCTTGAAATCCTCAATTATTTTCGTTTTTTGCTCTTTGGTAATCATACGTTCTGTTAATCCTTTCACCTGATCTTGGCGGGGGCCACATGCCCCTCTTCTGTTTTTTCTTGTTTACAGGCCGAGTATTATAACGAAAATCCAGCGGTTTTCAACTCTTTTCTGGATATAAAACGGGAAGCATCAATGCATTTTCAGTACTTTTTGAGATTTTTTTCACATCTTCTAAAACTTCCACTTTGTGTAATTATAGCAAACTCCACCCTATTGTAACATATATGGCTCCAGATATCCTGTATTTCTGAAAATAAAAAGAGCTGTGGGGTTGACTTTTTGAATAGGCATTGATATAATGACTGTGTTAAATTAATCGTATTTATGAGTCAATGAACATTCTGTCGACACTACAGAATGGGGGATTTATTAATGGCAACAGGTCCACATTTACTATTTTTTATTGCTTTCATAACATCAACTCTCTCAGTATGGGCCTCCGAGCCGTTTCCTTCAGGTGCCTTACCGGCTTACTCCATAGGCGGAAAACTTCCATCCAATCATGAGACTAGTGGTATTGTCTGGCATTCAGGAATACAGAAATTTTTTCTGGTTAGCGATAATGGTATTGTAACTTCAATGAGCAGCAAAGGCACCAAATTAACACACTGGGAAATAAACAGTGACCTGGAAGCTGTTACCGTCGCACACCCTAAAAGCGATTTTATATATTTGGGCATTGAAGATCCAGACGGCATTTACGAATTCAATTTTAAAACGGGACAAGTAACCCGTATATTTGACCTGACACGATGGATAAACGGACCCAGTAATTCCGGAATGGAGGCCCTGGCTTTTGTGTCAGATGCCGAAGATCCAGAAGGAGGCCTTTTCTATGCCGGTCTGCAGAATACCGGACAGATATTTGTCTTTCGTCTGCCAATCCATTCAAGTTCAACAAGTACTGATGTTACCTATATCCAAACAATTCCGCCTATTGATAACATTAACAATATCTCTGATCTGGCGTATGTCCCCAGCCAGTGCATACTTTATGCAATCTATGACAAAGATAATATTCTAAGAGCAATGGAACCAAATGGCTCACTGATTTTTGAATGCTTTCTGCCCGGAGAAGGCCAAGAGGGTATTGCCCTTAAAGGCAGTGAACTCTATATCAGCCAGGATTACGGTAATGACGGCGGAGATGTTCTTCGATACTCTCCGTTTGCTCCCCTGCCCCAGCCCGATATAGACGCAGACGGAACCGTTACATTGTCTGATTTCACTCTGTTGGCAACTTACTGGAACTGTGAAGCCCCCCCTGTGTCAGCAGATATAGACGGCAATGATAGAGTTGATGTTGCGGACTTTACACTCTTTGCAGAGTATTGGCTGCATGGGTTATGATATCTAAATATACAGAACAAGAATTTGTTGTGATTTTAGCAGCCGATTTCGAATAGATGGACTAGTGAGCCATGATGCTGGAAATGCGAAAGACCGGCAACAGCAGCGCTATAGCAATCGTCCCGATTATTAATCCCATCAGGGTAATCATCAAGGGTTCGATCAACGCTGTTGAAGTGCGAATGGAGTTTTGGAGCTGCTTTTCAAGGTAGACCGATACACGGTCGCAGGCAAAACCGAGCTTGCCTGATTTTTCTCCGGCACGAAGCATCTGAATGATACCCGGAGCAATCAGCGTATTGTAAGGCGAAAGCAGCAGTGCATCGGAAAACTGACATCCATCGCGGATCTTTACATCAGCATGTTTCCACAGAGTCTTAAAATAATAATTGTCACACGACATCCGCATTACGTCCAATGCATCAAGCAAATTAACGCCTGTGTTAACCATCGTAGCCAGAATACGCATGCTGCGGGTTAGGACCGCGTCAATAAACATCGGACCGAATATAGGGGTGTGAATCTTGATCCAGTCAAGGGTTTTCTGCCCGGGTTCGGTTTTTTTCCAGATGGACAGTCCCCAAAAGCCAAGCACCCCAAGCGTTACCGCGGCTGCAAGAAATTCAGGGTTCGCCAGAAGGTTACTGCAATTGACCAGTATCCGGGTTAACATCGGCAACGCGGCACCGCGGGCCTCATATATTTTGCTGAATCGCGGCAGAACAAAGAACATCAGTGAACCGGTCGCCGCCACGGCCATTAAAAGCATAATGACCGGATAGATCATCGCCCCTTTGACCTGTTTACGGGTTTCGGCATCGGCATTCTGATAGCCGCTGAGGACATCGAGCATGTGCGCCATTTTTCCGGTTGCCTCGGATGCCCTGACCATGCTGACAAAC
The DNA here is from genome assembly GCA_964649955.1 of uncultured Pirellulales bacterium. Lineage (GTDB taxonomy): Bacteria > Planctomycetota > Phycisphaerae > Sedimentisphaerales > Anaerohalosphaeraceae > T3Sed10-213. Next base: position 16,867 of record CAZYQN010000036.1, on the reverse strand, counting down.
ATAGTATTGAACGCCCTCGGATAGACTGATAATGCAGACGAAAAACTTTCGCCGTTTTTAATACGGGCGGCAACATCGATAAGAATATCGCGAAATATCCCCGGATGCATCTGCTCCGAGACTGCTTCCATTGCGTCACTGAGAACAACGCCGCTGTCAAGCATCACCGATAGTTGTGTGGTAAACAGAATGATCTCTGACTGGCGGACACGGGCACCGGATAATTCAGCCGAAGGCGCAACTGATACCGGCGGCGCCAATGGACGCCGGTTTGCAGTTTGTGCGGTTTTTTCAAGCGTTGTCAGTGTCATGAGATATCCTCGCTGACAGTGGCCGCACGCAGAATTTCGTCGATCGTTGTTATTCCGGCCGCAACCTTCTGAATCCCATCCAAATGGAGCGGAACCATTCCATTTTCAACCGCTGCGGCATAGAGAGACTTCAGCGGAACAGACTGGGTAATCATATCGAGTACCCGATCATCCGGCACAAACAGCTCGTGAATAGCAATACGCCCGCTGTAGCCTGTATTGCGGCATTTTTTGCATCCGATACCGCGATAAAAAACAGGTGTTGTCCCGGTCCATTTTTCAATCGTCTTTCGAATGCTATGAGGCGGTTCGTACTGATCTTTGCAGTTGGGGCATATTTTTCGAACAAGCCGTTGTCCCAGTACTCCGATCAGAGAAGCGCTGACCAGATAGGGTGCAACCCCAAGATCCATCAGCCGGGTCACGGCCCCCGGAGCATCATTGGTATGGAGCGTAGATAATACCAAATGACCGGTTAGAGCGGCCTGGACGGCAATATTGGCCGTGTCACGATCACGGATTTCGCCGACCATGATGATGTCGGGGTCCTGGCGAAGCAGACTGCGCAGCGCAGAGGCAAAACTAAATCCGGCGCCGTCATGCACTTCAAACTGATTAATCCCGTGAATGTTACACTCCACCGGATCTTCGACGGTACAGATATTGACTTGTTCGCTGTTAAGCTCTCCCAGTGCTGCATACAGTGTTGTGTTTTTGCCGGATCCGGTCGGACCGGTCACTAACACGATACCGTTGGGACGGTTTATAACTTTTTTAAAGAGAGTAAGATTTTCATAACTGAATCCCAGCGACTCAATATTAGTCAGCATTTTACGGAAATCTATAACACGAATCACAACCTTCTCGCCGTATGTACCTGGCATCACTGAAACGCGCAGATCGATCGGCCGTGATTGTACGAGGACATGAATACTGCCGTCCTGCGGCAAACGGCGCTGGGCAATATCCAGATCGGCCATAATTTTAATACGTGAGACAATCGCAGCATGCATTTGATACGGCGGATGCATCTTTTCGTAAAGACGACCGTCAACGCGATAACGGACGCGAAGGTTCTTTTCATCCGGCTCGATATGGATATCGCTGGCATTTTCGTGGACCGCACTGTAAATAATGTAATTGACAAGCTTGACCACGGGTGACTGGCCGGCCACTTCTTCCAGATCGGTGATATCCTCAGGGATATTCTCGATCATCGAGAAATTCTCAAGAGCCGCATCATCGATTATTTCATCAATGACAAATACATTCGCAGCGGGTAAATAGGTTTGAAGCGTAGCGCGAATGTCTTTGGCGGTTGCACATACGACCTGGACCCGGCAATCGGTGAGCCGTTGGATTTCGTCAATCACAAAGACATTGGCCGGCTCGCTGACAGCAATGGTCAATGTATCAAAGACTTTAAATAACGGCAAAACAATATGTTCTTCCAGAAACTGCCGCGGCAGTTTCTCAATAATTTCTGCATCGCACAACCGCGGCGTGATCTGGGCATAAGGAACCCCATACGCCTCAGCCAGTGCCGCCGCAATCTGGTTTTCTGTACAGAACCCCAACTCGACCAGCAGTTCGCCCAGCAGGCGGCTGTGCCCCTGGGACTTCTGCTTGTCCAGTGCCGTATCGATCTGATCCTGCGTGACCATTCCGCGGTTCAGCAGGACTTGTCCGAGCGGCAGCTTTGTCTGTACAGATGATAACGTCATAACCTTATTTTTCCTATGCAAAACTTTTTACCGCTTCTGTCAGTTCCGGATAAGTATCGAACTGCGGCAGAAGACGGGTGATTTCAAGTATTTTCCTGCATGTTTCATCGAGACCGGCCAGCTTCAATTGACGTGTACGATCACGACACTGCTCATTAAGCGTCAAAAGCTGTTCGAGAGCGCAGCTGTCAAGCTGAACGACCTTGCTCATATCCAGCACGATTCCTGAAACGCGAAGCGCAAATGCATTGGCAGCGGCATCTTCAAAAGACTTGGTCGCCTCGCCCGTAAATTCGCCTTGAAGCTGAATGACGGCAATATCATTATATTTCTGGGTCTCGATTCTCATCGGATCAGCGCTCCCACGGCGTCAACGCCGTATTCAGCAAAATTGCTGTAATCCCATGTTTCGATGAAACCATCCTGAATAATACGCCACAATTTATCAATATCGCTGTCCAGAAATGCACGGGCCACGTCTGAATCAAATTGTGTCCCGATGCCCTTTTCAATCTCGCTGAGCGCCCGACGGATACTCATTGCATCGCGATACACACGCTTGGACGTCATCGCATCAAATGAATCGGCCAGACTGATAATCTTTCCGATCAGAGGAATCTGTTCGCCGGCAAGTCCCTGTGGATATCCCTTGCCGTCAAGACGTTCGTGGTGACAAAGTACGCCGGGCACAATATCGTCCATCTGACGGATTTCGGAGAGGATCGATGCACCGATTCGCGGATGCGCACAGATCACAGCCCGCTCTTCGTCCGTCAGCTTGCCGCGTTTACGGAGAACCGATTCACTGACGCCGATTTTACCGATGTCATGCAAAAGACCGGCCAGATAGATATGATGAATATCTTTCTCAGAAATCGGCTGCGTTTGAGCCATCCGCTCGGCAATCCAGCGCGAAATAAAAGCTACACGTTCAGAATGACCGCGTGTATAGGTATCCTTGGCATCAATGCTGTTGGTCAGGGCTTTCAGTGAACCGGCAAACAGCTCTTTCAGTTCGTCGAAAAGACGGTTATTTTCGATAAAGACCATGCACTGACTGGCGACGGAATTGAACAGTTTGATATCGGTGCTGTCAAAATCCGGCTTATTTCGCACATTGGCCGCCACAAGCATACCGAGCATCCGGTCTTTGTCCCCCAGCGGCACGGTTATAATGTTGTTGATTCCCTGCGGCCAGACGTACTTGAACGGACCTTCTGCGCCGCTGTCCAGCAGCGCCTCTTTCCCCGACGCCAATTCTGCAACCAGATGCATCTGGAGCAAATCGGCCATCGGCGGATCAATACGCATTACACCGGCACCGGCGGTCAGCGTCAATTGCTTGCGCCCGTCGTTCTTTTTGTCCAGGAATATGGCGATCCCCTCGACCTGCACCAATTGAGTCAGCTCGTCGCATGCCATCTGCAGATAAGCCGGCGTGGATTTGGTGACTTTCATTTGTGTGCTGAGGTTGTACAGCAGAATAATTTCTTCGTAAGCCTGAGACAGTTCAACGCCGATCTTTTCAACCTGTGCTAAAACGCGCTGTCCCTGCACGGCGGTTTTGGCAAAGTCCTCCAGAAGCCAGGTCAAATATTGTTTTTCGCGTACTTGAGTCGAATCACCGGCCGAGTCGGCAGGCGTTTGCACGATCAGCACAATCGGCGACGTTTCGCCGCCGTCAAACACACAGGCCGGAATACTCCCATTCGGTCCGCAAAAAACAACAGGACTGCCTCCAGCGGCGGATTGCTCAATTGCCCCGGTGACATAATCGCTTCCAAACCCGTTCGATACCGCCTGTGAAGCGCAAAACAACAGCGTCCCATCGGCGGCAAAGACACTCAGCCCGCACCCCAGGCACGTAAGCCGATGGGCAAGCTCATTGAGGCTTGCATAGTGCGACGCCGTCAGCGGTCCGGCGGCATCGGTGTGTTGAATCATATTGTTTGTCACGTGTGTCATAGCAAAGACGCTCTTCATCCTATACAGCGGTGTTCTGTTTGAGAGTTTCTTCTACGGTCTGCAGAACTTCGCGCGGACTGAATGGTTTGCTCAGACAAGCGGAAATATGAAGACGTTGCCGTTGATCTTCTTCGATTGAAAAATTACGGGCTGTCAGCATTACCACCGGAATAGATTCTGTCTTGGTGTTTTGGCGGAGCTTCTCAATCAATTCTATACCGCTAAGAACAGGCATCTGGTAATCCGTGATGACCAGATCGGGTTTATGTTCGCAAGCCAGTTGATAAGCAACGGAGCCGTTTTCGGCGGTCAAAACGTCAAAACCGTTATTGCGCAGCTTGATTGCCACGACTTGAACAATATGAAACTCATCATCTACGACGAGTATTTTGCGCTGTGCCATGGTTGCCTCCTTGATTCCGATCAATAAATGATAACGCTCTTATTATGTGTTGATAGATAAAATTAATTCTATGATACACCGGCGGTTTCGGAAACCAGCGGCAGTTCAAAGCCGAAAGTACTGCCTTGTCCGGCTGCACTGCTTACAAAAACCCGTCCGCCGTGTACTGTTTCGACAATCTGTTTGACCAGATTCAGTCCTAATCCGGTTCCTTTGGCATATTTATTATTGGCTTCGACGCGATAAAACTTGTCAAACACATGATCGACAGCCTCAGCTGGGATACCTACTCCGGTATCCGTCACCGTTACCATGATCCGATTGTCAGATTCATTGACCTCAGAACAGACGGTTATGGAACCGCCCGCAGGCGTATACTTAACGGCATTGCTGAGCAGATTGATCACAACCTGCGAAAGCATATCTCGATCAATATACACCTGATCGTAGAGAATAGGAGCTTGAGCATTCAATGTAATACTCTTTTCCTGGGCATAACTCTTGATCATCTCTACAGCATCACGGATAACCATAGCCATACTGTGGTTGTCTTTATGAACCTTCACAAGGCCGGACTCAATACGCGAAATATTAAGAATATCCTCAATGAGCCGGGTCAGTCGCTGGGCTTGTCCCTGGATGATCGAACAGAACTGACACAGTGTTTCTTCATCCTGCGCTTCGCCGTCTACCAGCATCTCGGCGTAAGCGTTAATGGAAGCCAAAGGAGTCTTCAATTCATGTGAGACATGGCTGACAAAGTCATTTTTCATCTGGGCGATTTCTTTTTCGCGGGTTATATCATGCAGAACCGTAACGATAGCGCTGACCCGGTCGGCATCATCCGGAGCACAGGACAGCACCGCATCAAACATCGCCGCCGAACCGTCGCGATTCAATGTGATCTCATGACGGACATGAGCAATACGGCCGGTACGGCTTTTTTGGATAAGCGGTATCAAAACCCCGCCGAGAATTTCTTCGGCCGAAAGCAGAGCCTCCGGGGAAAACCTGAAGTGAAATAACTTTTCAGCAGCGGCATTGGCCAGAAGAATTCGATCCCGTTCATCCGTCACAACCACGGCATCATGGATACTGTTAAGAATAGCTTCTGTGCTGCTTTTGCGACGCTGGATAAGCTGAAGACGCAAATTTATATCGCTGACTTGAGTCTGTGCTGCTTGGAGTTTCTCGTTTAAGCCTGCACAGGTTTTTTCAAATACGTCCGCTATCGGCCCCAGCGGCCCGGATGCTGAGAGCGGATGACAAGCCGAAAGCTCGCCGGCAAGCCGGTCAGCGGCACGCTGCCAGGACCAAAGACACAAAAAAAGACCGATCACCGACGCGCACGCCAGTATCGCTCCGGTCCATCCCGACAACCCGGACGGTGCCGTAAGGCCTATACCAACCCCTGACAGTCCGACCACTGTCAGTACGATTGTCACATATCTTTGCATTTGCTTTGTCACATTCAACAGATTCGCTCGAATGATTCCCGCAGGTTATAGTGCACTCGATGGTTCTTTAAGAAACCGCTGAAGAAGCGGACTGTCGGCGCCTGCGCTTCCGGCCTTCTGGTAAGCAGCCTCGGCATTGGCGGTCTGACCCAGCCGTGCGTAACATCGCCCCGTCATAAACCAGGCAAATGCTCCAATCTGGTCATCGTTGCACACATGAGTGAAGGATCCCAGTGCCCCGTCAAAGTTAGATTGAAGGTATTGTGCACAGCCAAGTACGGCATACGCTTCAGGCCATGAAGGCTTAAGCTGAAGCGCTTTTCGCGCCGCATAGTCAGCACGGCCTGCAAGGTCAGCACCCAATGCAGCTTGAGCCATGTTCAGCCATATTTCGGCGTCATCCCTGCGCATGACCGTAAGCTTGTCATAACAACTCAGAGCCTGTCCATACCGCCCTGCATTAAAGGCACACATGGCCAATGTTTCAAGAACGGTCTCTTTCCGGGAATCTTCAGTTACAAGAAGCAAAAGCCTTTCGAATGTCCGTGTGGCACTAACCCAATCTTTCCTCGCGGCATAACAATAACCAAGCGCTTCCAGCACCTGCTGATCCTTGGCATTGACTACCAGCGCTTGCTCATAATAACCGGTCGTCTTATCAAGTTCACCGGCTCGCTGAGCGACTTCCGCCATACAAACCAGAAGATCGCGGTCGCGAGGCTGACGGTGGAGCTTCTCCTCCAGCAGTTCGCGGGCCGTGTCGATTTGGCCGCTGTTTAAATAGAATTCAGCTATCGCAATGATATATCCGGAATTGGCGGGCTTGAGTGTCATCGCCTTTTTGTAAGCAATCAAAGCCTGCTCATTGTCACCGTCCAGAGCAAACACTACACCCAAATGAAACCATGCGGAATCTAAAGTGTCATCCAGTACGGTCGCCCGCTCGAATGACCGGTGAGCCTCCGAGTTGCGGCTCTCGATCAAATGCACTCGCCCCATCTGAAAATGTGCAGCGGCAAGATCAGGGTCCGCCTGAAGACATTTCTCAAGCGTCTTCTGGGCTTCGGCGATCTGGCCTCGATCGATAAGATTTTCAACGGTTGTTAATTTGGCTGCGGCGGAAGATTTTTCCCATCGCTCTACAGCAGCTTGCCTGTTTTGTGCCTGGCTATCACAGCCGGCCATCATCCCGAATGTCGAAACCGCAATGATCAGCGTCATCCATTTCGTCTGTTTCATACTCAATCCCTGTCTTTATCCTGTAAGAGGGTGAAAGCTCCGGCGGCAACCAGGGCCGCCGGAGCCGGTATTACGTCGGGTTTAACACTTACCGGCGAAGCCACTTGCCGGATTCTTCCTTTTCGATCTTTTTCATCATAACACGCTCAAGACTGGCAGCCTGGTCAGGCTGAGTTTCACGCAGAATGCGCTCACGCAGCCGGATAGCATCCAGATGATTGCGAGGTGTAATGGCATAAGGACCGTTCAGTTCCGCAAGTGCGGCATCATAATTACCGGCTGTGTATTCCTTAACAGCACGATTGTACCGTTCATCGGCATATCGTGCCCGGCTCATCCAGTGAATGTCCTTGCGGGCATTGTAAGCAAGACGATAAACGTCTTCGAGCCGTTCGGCGCCATTGGCGTCTTCAGGATCATTGATAATATGAGGAGTGATCAGCACAACCAGTTCTGTCCGCTGAGAGTGGTCAGTCACCTGCTTGAACAGTTCCCCGATAATGGGAATCTCGCCGAGAAGAGGTGTCTGGTTCCGGGTCAGATTGGTTTCTTCCTGGAACAAACCGCCCAATACAATGGTCTGTCCGTCTTTGACCATGACGTTAGTAATGACTTCAGTCGTCGTCTTGTTGGGCAACTGGTTAACGATTTCACCGGTACTTTGCTCAGGACGGATCTCCATCCGGATCAGACCGTCTCTGCCGATAAAGGGACGGAACTCCAGAACGGTACCGCTTTCCAGGAATTCCACCTGCTGAGTCTGGTTGCCGCCGTCGGACAGGTTTGTCAGACTGCGATAACCTTCCTGCTTACCAATGATCAGCTTGCCGGCCTGTTTGTTCAAAGCCAGAATCTTGGGATTGGCCATGATCGCAACATCTGTAACGCCTTCCAGCGCACGGATATGTGCGACCAGATTGTCAATCGTAATGCCGACGGTAAGACCTGTGACTCCGCCGGAATTCACCGCGCCGGCAAAACCGTCCTGCATCAGGCCCGACAGTTGATTGGTCTTGTCCACCTGAACACCTTCCACCGAATTCCAGTCAATACCGTAATCAAGGTCTTCGGTGAGTGTTGCTTTCATCACTGTCACTTCAATCAGCACCTGCGAAGGCTTCGAATCAACCTCAGCAAGCATCGTGCGGATTTTCTCGACGTTTTCAGGATAATCCGAAACAACCAGACGGTCATGAATCGCCAGACTGTCGCCGCCGGTGCCGGGCTGAGTATCCATCTTCGCCGGGCTGGTTACACCAAGCTGACCGAATTCGCTCAGCAGAGGGGTCGCCAGTTTTTTGGCTTCTTCGGCATTGATATAATACAGGGGAATCGTTTTGAACTCGAAACGAGACTTATCCTGCATGAATTCTTCATTGGTATAAACCTTGATGAAGTTGCCTTTTGCTTCGTATTTGTGAGTGCCCAAAATCGCCTGCAGGGCCTCCTCAAAGGTAACATCATACAGGTAAGAAACCGTCACGATCCCGTCGACTTTCGCTGAAGGAACGATGTTCTTCTGGTACATCTGGGCCAGCATCCGAAGAGCATCTTTGATGGGCATGTCCTTCTTGAAGCTGATCGTTTGAATCGACTGACCGCTTAGCACCGGCTGGATTACTTCTTCTTCTGCCGCAGCAGTCTCCGTCGGAGTTGCCGGAGCCGCAGCCTGAACCGCCTGAGCCGGTTCAACCGCCGGCGCCGCTACAGTAGATTCACTCGGTGCTGCTGCCGGATCCTGGGCAAATACCAGTGCTGCGCTTACCACCAGCACTGAAAGCCAGACTGCCGCTCCGGCCAGCACTCTCTTTGTGTACTTTGTTTTCTCGGTTTGACACAACATAAGACACCATCCTTTCACTTTAATCGACGCGTTCGGTCTGCGCCATTTTCAAAACGACGCTCCATTGATTCCAGGTCAACACAACCTGATGTTCGCCGATTTCCGACACCGTCAATTCATATTGTTCCTTTTCCCGTTTCACGGTCAGGGCCTGTCCCTGCGTGAGTACTTTTCCATCAATACAGACCCGGGCGGGCGAATCGCCGGCGGCCTGAATAATTGCATCAAGATTTATCGTGCGTATCAGAGTATCAAAAACCGCTTTCCTGCGTTTTTCCTGCTGCTCGTCTTCCGACAGAGATCCGACCGATTCAATTACAGGACCGGTCTGTCCAAACCCCGGCCAATTGGCCGCAGAAAAGAAATCACACACCAGCACATCATTACGGCCCGCAACAACAGGCAGCGCCTTGGAAACAATGCTCACCGCCGTCCCTGGCTGAGTCGCAACCTCCTGGACCATAACCGCCCCTTCCGCCGCCATCGGTCCCATACGCCCGCGCATCGCAACACGAAGCCACAAAACACCCATCAGCGCCATCAGCAAGACGGCGGCGACCGTTTTCGGATTCATCGTCCGGAGACGATGACTCGCTGCCGAATATCCTTTCGTTGTATGCATACTGCGCGACATGATTGCTATTTATCCTTTTTTGCTTTCCGGTTGATAATACAAGTGCGCCTTGGCATTCAATTTCACAGTACCCCCGAAGGCGCTGTCATTGGTCAATTCAATCTGCTCAAAGCGTATCAGACGATCCCACTGTTCAATCGCCTGGAAAAAGGCATACAAATCCTGCATAGACCCTGTGCAGGCAACCGTCAACGGGATACATCCCAGAGTATCCGATTCGATCGGACTGCCGGGCTGCACAAGCTGATCGGTCAGTCGATACTGATTCATCAGATCGGCGATCTGCCGCCATAATTCCCCAAAACTCCGGCCGGAAGGAATACGGCCGGTAAAGGTCGCCGCCTGAACACGACGCTCTTCAAGCTGCCGGGTCAGTTCAGGCAGTCGGACGCCCTGAGTCTGAATCTGCTCGAGTGCTTGCTGGCTTTGCTCATAAGTCGCTTCCAGGGCCTGCCGCTGCTTTAGCAAGGGTATGTATCGAAACACCCCGAATCCGCCTGCCACAAGCAGGATTGCAAGCACAAGAATTATCAGTTGTTTATCAAGACCTCTCATCGTTCTTTATCGCTTAACCTCATAATCAGCAATACTGCACGTTATCTCAAACTCAGTAACATCTTTATCGTTGACTTTTTTTGCCCGCGAAAAACCGGGAGACACAGTCATAAAGTAATTTGATGTCTCAAGACGGTCGATCAAACGCGCCACCTGTGCACCGTTTGCAGCGATACCGGTCAACACCAAACGCATTTGCTGAGGGCCTTCAGGCATCGGCGATGGGGTGTTCGGCTTACTTGCTCCAACACGCACAATCGGGCTTATCGCCGCAGGAGCCTTGCTCTCTTTTTCTATAACAGGCTCCTGAACCAGCAGCACGCGACTGAAAATAATTTGATCGTTCACCCGGGCAGACAACTCGCCCAGAACGGCTGTAACCGCCGTTCGCGGCGTCAGTGCCTCAAGAATATCTGTCTGCCGGCTCAACTGTTTAATTTCCTGTTCCATTTCATGGACCGCCTGGATCGACTGGCTGTTCGCGGCAATCACCGCCTCGACTTGCTGTGTCTCTGCCCGAAGACCGCTGACAGAATGCCCGACGATAAAACTCCACACAACGATCATCGCCGTGACCACCCCGAACAGCACACAGTAACGACGACGACGGCATTTAAGCTGTCGGTCAGCGCGATACCACTCAGGCAGAAAATCAAGCTCTTTCATGGATTCAGCACCCCGGTCTCAGGTTGAACATAAGGCGTCGCTGCGGACTCAAAGCCCTTCAAAGCCAGGCCGACCGCAATGGTCCACTCACATAACTGAGGATGATGACGACGATCAAAACCGGCACGGGTCAGATCAAAGCCTCGCAGGGGCTCGGCAATGCGGATTTCAACGCCGAGGTGCCGCTTGAGTGCATCCATCAGCGACGGCTCATAGGCCTCGCCGCCCGCAAAAACCGCTTCACTGGGACGGCGCCCTCTGAACGTCACAGCGTAATATTTGAAGCACAGCGAAATTTCATGCGCCAGTTCTTCGACCGAATTGCTCATCGCATCGCGAACGGCCCGGGCTGTCTCCGGATCAATACTCTCTGCGTCCGACCCGTGCAGCCGCGTCCTCAGCTTAATTGCTTCCTGAAGCGGAATTCCCAAACGCCGGGCGACCTGTTCGGTAAAATGACCGCCGGCAAGGGGAATTTGTTTAACGAAGGATATCTCCTGTCCGCGACCGATGATAACCGTCGTAAATTTCGTCCCAAGATCGACATATACACTGACCACTTCCATATCTTCCCGTCGGCGTAAAGTTGCCTGAAAACTGCGGAACAGTGCGCCGGCGACAGTTTCTATCCCTACCGGTTCCAGACCCGCGTGCTCGAGAAGATGGATATGGTCCTCCAATTGGGTACGGTCAATTCCGAAAAAGATGACTTCGTTTTTGATCTCCTCACCCTGATACACACTGCCGGCCACACTGTAGCGGATTTCGTCCCGGTTCGCATCCAATCCGAACCGCGGCCCCACTTCGCTGATGATAAGATCGTCGATCTGCGACGGATCGGTCGTATCCAGACGTAGACTCTTGATCTTCAGGACATCGCCCGGCAGGCAGGACACAACCTGGCGGCCGTGAAAACCGCCCCGGCGAACGCACTGCTGCAGCGAATTAACAACCGATTGACGCCAGGCGTCCGATCCCGGCTCCAATTGCGGATTCAGGTCGGCTTCCTCGGCGGCATCCACACGCCAGCATTCGCCCTGACGACTGAGCTGGATCATCTTGATCGCTGTAGGACCAATATCCAGCCCGATGGGGCGACATTTCTGTGTAAATAAAAAGTTCAGCATTACTGCATTTACCCTGCCGTTTAAGGCGTTATGGTGACATATCCGGTCATGGGTTCCACCATAACCGTTAAACTGAAACCGTCGGCACTCAGAATGATCTGTCCGTTATTAAGGTCGGCCCCGTTCACCAAAGGAGCGCCGAGATAATTAAAGCTAATGGCTTCGGGAGTAGTGGCCGGATCGAGCACACAGGCGCTGATTCGAACACGATTGATCCCTCGCTCACTGGCAAATAAAACTGAAAAGTTCCTGCCGCTGACGGGATTGGTAATCACCGTTCCCGTGCTGTCCTGAATTTGGTACCCGTTGGCAGTGCTGACGCTGTCATTGAACACAACCGAAAATTGCCGCTGATGCGTAATGGCCATATTCTTGGCATAGTCCAGATCGGCCGCCAATCGATTTGCAGCGCTGCGGACCTGAATATCCGCTGCACTGGACATCATTGGAACGGCAATCAGTGCCGCGATCGACAGAATCACGACGACAACAATGATCTCGATCAGCGTAAATGCTCCTGCTCTGCCGCAGGAAGTTCTCTTTTTAAACTCGGCCATAAATTTGCCTTTCCGTTTTGTGGCATTAATCCGGCACTGATTTCGTCATTTGGCAGGACGGGCTTAATCTTCAGCCGGAATTTCATTTCAACACCTGACCCGGCCAGAATTCACCGCCCTGATTTTCAGGGCATCAGCGACACAGTTCATCCCCAAACATAGCGGAGTGTTCTCGGCCTAAACAACGTTTTCAGTACTGGCAAGACAGACAAACCCCCGAATAAATGCCATGCATAGTAAATCATACAAAATAAACAGGGGGCTGGACAACTGACTTAATGAGGTGAGAAATGATCGTTGGAAATGAGCTATCGGTATTTACCCGCACTCGGTTATCGGACGTTATGGACGCCGGATATTGCAAAACCAGGCCTTGGATTCGTTGGGATCATAAAGAACAGAAGCCCCCAGTTCACTGCGGGAACGCGGCGAAGCATCTTTGTTGTAATACACCTCGCACTCGATAGCATAGTCCCAACAGATAGAATTGGGATCTATAGAAACGCTATTGGGATCAATGGTGAGAAGATAATAAAAGAGAGCGTCTTCATCAAGCGTAAACGGGGCCTTATTGAACGATTCCGCCGTCAGGGTCGGATCCGCCAGGATTAAGGCCCGTGCATGCTCCAAACCCGCCCAGGCAATATAATCCGCCTGTGTATGCAAAGCGTAATTCTGTCCGCCAACCGCCGCCATATCCGCTCGATACAATATCCCGAGCGATACCACCACCACCGCCATAATCATAAACAGCACTGTCAGCAGCACCATTCCCTGATGCTGCCGTCGCCGATAGAACGAGATGCTGCTAATTGTACTATTCATAAGTACCAACTTCAGGTCGTTTCATTAAATTCCGCTTTTTTACTTTCCGCCCCGCCGTGTTGCTGTCAGGGTATAGGTACGCACAATACTGTTTTCTGTAATATCGAACGCAATGCTCACACGCTCGGAATCGACAGCGGCAACGCTCACATTCCCCTGATTGGGATCCGTCATATACGACTTACTCGATTGAATCCCGTCGTCTGTTTCGATAACGATCTGCCCTGAGCTGTCTTTATACAATTGGACAGTAATCCCGTCACTGTAGGTCAGCAGTACGCCGTCGGTAATTGCCGAAATACTTTCCGCCCGCATCACCAGGTCCGACACGCGTGTATGAACATGTGCCAGATAGTTTGAATTACGGGTCATCTGTTCGGTCGCCTGCTTGCCGCAGCTCATTGCGCTGGCCATTGCAGCGGCGGCCGCCAGCACGATAGAGCCGACCATCAGCCCCACCAGCAACTCGGCTAATGCAATACCGGATTGTCTCTGCCTGCAAATGATCATAATCGTTTCTGCATTACACCTCTTGCTGAGTGTTCACATTAATTGCTGTTTATCAGCGTTTTAAGCGTTATCATAGGCGTTTGTTTATAGCTGACCGTTGCCGTCACCAGGGTCAGACCGGTCAGTCCCACATTCGCCTCTGTCTGCACCTGGCACGATAACTCCTGATAGGCCGACCCTGTATACCCCAGATCAACAGGTTTTACAGGCGTTGTCAGCGACTGCCCCCCCGCAAGCTGTTCAATCACATCAGCCCCGAAACGGGTTGCGACAACACGCCGCTGTGCGTCGGTCTGAGCCGCCGCCGCCGAAACAATGGGCAGCAAGACCCCCGCCGTCGCCGCTGCCAGCAGCACCGATCCCATCATCACTTCCAGCAAAGTAAAACCGGATTGTTTCCGTCGTTTCAGCATTATTTTTTAAGCCATCGTCAGCAAAAAAACACAGTGATTGGTCGTAGAGGAAAACCGAAATTCTCCCCGCAGACCTGATATTCTTAAAGTCCCCCCCTCAATACTGCATATGAAACTCACTGTCCAGCGCACAAAACTGGCCGGTAGCGGCATTAAACCACCATCCGGCTTCGGTTCCGACACAAGGCTTGGCAAGCGGATCGTTAACGCAGAAGACCCGGCCGGCAAAAACCTGCCCTTCCAGATAAGGATTGGACGGCATTAAAGAAAGATAAGCCCTTTTCCCGATGCCATCGGCCGTTGTCAAATCCTGGACAAAAAGCCCCGGATCGATATTTCCCCCGAAATGCCGCTGGCCGGGATACAATCCTGCATGATCGGCCTTATACAGGGCAATCCCCGCCCGAATCTCGTGCAGCCGTCCGACCAGATTGGACAGCTTCTGCTCTTCCACCGCCTGAGATGCTGCCGGACGTATCCCTGCTGCGATCAGCCCAAGCAGGCCGATCACAATGCACCATTCCCCGAATGTCGGCTTGATTCGTTTTGTTTCCATCGCTGCGCCTTTTTTAATCACGACCCGATTCACAAAATGTTATACTTACATACCTGAATTCCCTTGGCCCAGTAAAGAATAAGATATCATCCCAGCAGGAGGCTGCCGTAATGTTGTATCACAGAGAGTTTTTTTACAGGTTCCCGTGCACGATCCCTTGGGTTGATCCTCCGTCGGCGGCAATAAATTTACCCGTCTCTTCGTCATAAAACCAGTCGCCTCCATCTACCGAATTACCGCCGGTAAAGGGGTTGGCAGGGATACTCTTGAGATAAGGACCGTAAACCACAACGCCCTCCGCTTCATTCATCGTGCCTTTGACATTTGTCCGCCCGGTCATCTGCTCGGCAAAAACCGCCCGTCGGGGCCATTGATCTTCATGCTGAATGCGGTACAGCGAAAGTTGCGAACGCACCAATTGAAGATTACCGCACAGGGTATTCAGGCGGTCGTCGGTATTGGCCTGACTGAATTGGGGAATAACGGCCGCACCTAAAACAACCAGTACGCCCGCCACAACCGCAACTTCAAGCCGTGAAAATTGTTTCGTCCTCATAGTTGTATCTCCTCATTTCGCTTCGCATTTCAAAATTGTAAAGTAAACAGTCATCAATTTAATGCCCGGGATAGATTTTAAACTACTTTACGGCCTGACGTATGTCTAATCGCTGATCAATTGAAACAAAAAAACCGACCGGCCGCGAGAGTCGCAGGCCGGCCGGTTGTATTCTCTTGGTGTTTTAAACCTGTATGTTACAGGGTGTTGTGAGCCACGCCGTTGGTCGTACCGCCGTCATTGGCCAGGAATTCACCTGTAGCAGCATCATAGGACCAAGCTCCAGCGCCGCCGGGAGCTACTACTGTATTTGTGCCGGTAAAGGGGTTGGCAGGAACGCTCTGCAGATAAGGACCAAAGGTACCTGCAGCATCAGGTGTACCATCCTGCAAGGTCTTCTGAATCATCTGATTTTCAAAAGTGCCCAGAGCAGGCCATGTGTCATTGTGCTGAATGCGGTACAGCGAAAGCTGTGAACGGATCGTCTGCAGGTTGCTGCACAGACTGTTGAGCCGTGCCTCGGTGCTTGCTTCGCTGAACTGAGGTATAACGATGGCCGCCAAAATGCCAAGGATGACCACCACGATCAGAATTTCAACCAGTGTAAAGCCTTTGTTCTTTCTCATTGTACTACCCTTTCTTTTTTTCTTGTTTCTGTTTCGGTATCGTTTTTACTAACCTGTTCTGTGTTGTGATACATTTTTTTCACCGCGATGAACGGAAAACTGAGTTGTGGCCGAAGAGAACGCATTGTTCTTCGCCCCGACGCAAAGGTCGCTGGGTATCGGTAAAACGGCCGTATATCCGTCTGCCGCGGCAGACATTCGTATGGTGTTCAAACGCCTTTCGGCGTCTGTGGTAAACTGTCGCACAATGCTTGCCCGGTGGTTCATGTGTCAGGCCGATATTCGTTTGTCAAAGAACGCTTCGCGGCGTGTTTCTTTTTGCCGCTTTATGTTTCCACTGAAAATCTAAGAAACAAATGGGGGGGGTGCAAATGAAGGAGGCAAAAATTTTGAAAATAATTGCAGAAAAGCTGAATATTAAGACTGCCCGATAATCAACGAAAAGAGAAACCTCAAACTGCACTCAAAATTTAAAAGTAAACCGTAAAAAGCAAAAATACAGATTAAAAATCAAAAAAAAAGACTGCCGGTCGGGGAATTCTATTAAAATTTTTGATTTGCACTTTTGATATTTGATTTGACCCGCTTTGCACTTGTGTAGCAAACACGTTCTCAAGAAATCGCTTTCGGTAGGTTTTCAATAGCGATCGTCCGCACATCCCCGCCCTCGTGCGAAAGTCGGATAATAATCGGTTTTAGAGCCGATACGGCGTCCATCACACGATCGGCCCACTCCACCAGCACAATCGAATCCGGCCGGCTGTACTCCTCGATCCCCAGCGCCTCAAATTCCGCCGCCGATTCCAGCCGGTACGCATCAATATGATAGACCTGCAGCGCCCCCTCGCGGGCAAAGTATTCATTGACCAGCACAAACGTCGGGCTGGTCACCAGATCATC
>CAZYQN010000035.1:29913-37465 GCA_964649955.1 uncultured Pirellulales bacterium | reverse complement strand
CAGGTTCAAGTCCTGTATCGCCCAGTATTTAAAACCATAGAAAGAAGAGACTTAGGGGCTTTGCCTTTTTTGTTGGGAGTCCAATTCTGTTTGTCACAATTTTTAGACGAATGTGCATTTCATTAGGGTTATTTCTTTGCTATCATACAACAGGTCAAAGGGTGCGCAGGATATGTCCGAGTACCGATCTGCGGTTAAACAGGAGTATGAAAGCAATGAGAACCGGGATACTGTTGAGTCTGCTGATAGCGGGGGTGTGCTGTGGACAGGCGCAGAGGGAGAAAATTCTGCCGCTGGACGGGATATGGCGCATTAGGCTGGATCGTGATGATCAGGGCATCGACCATAAATGGTATGCCGATGATCTGAAAACGACTGATACCCTCCGGCTGCCGGGGTCGCTGCAGGAGCAAGGATTTGGTGATGTTCCCGGTCCTTCTACGCCATGGGTGGGTCAAATTCAGGAGAGCGAATGGAGCAAGCCGAAGTACACCTTGTATCGTTCTGTGGACAATTTCAAGATGCCATTTTGGCTTCAGCCGGAGCGCTATTATAAGGGTGCTGCCTGGTATCAGAAAATGGTTACGATCCCGGGCTGGTGGGAAAACCGACGAATCATGTTGTTGCTGGAACGCCCCCATTGGAAAACAACGGTTTGGATTGATTCTCAAATGATTGGTTCGGTGAACCATTTGTCAACGCCGCATTATTACGATGTAAGTGATACGCTTACACCCGGCGAACATCGTTTGACAGTCTGCGTTGACAATCGTGAAATTGTTGACGTTGGCATTAATTCCCACAGCATTTCAGATCATACACAATCGAACTGGAACGGGATTGTCGGAAAAATTCAACTGCAGGTGGAATTGGCTGCCTGGATCAATAACATACAGGTTTATCCTGACTTAGAAAACGGTTCAGCGAAAGTTCATATCAGCGTGGGCAACCGAACGGGAAAACCTATTTCTGCAGAGTTGCAATTCGATGTTTCCTATCAAGGACGTACAGTCAAATCTTTAACAAATCATACCGAGATAAATGCCAGTGGTAGTAACTCAGAGGTTGTCATACCACTGGATGGCAACGTCAATACATGGGACGAGTTCACTCCCGCTTTATACACATTAAAAACACAGCTTAAAACAGAACTCGGGCAGAATGAACACCTCACAACTTTTGGAATGCGTGAAGTCGCCACGAAGGGGAATCGCCTGATGCTGAATGGCCGACGAGCCTTTATGCGGGGTACGCTGGAATGCTGCATTTTCCCCAAGACCGGCTACCCGCCGACCGACACTGATTCGTGGAAGCGTATTGTCAATATTTGTAAAGCGCACGGTCTTAACCATATCCGTTTCCATTCGTGGTGCCCGCCGGAGGCGGCATTTATAGCCGCGGATGAACTTGGCTTTTATTATCAGGTAGAGTGTTCCTCATGGGCCAATTACGGGGGCGGACAAGGCATCGGAAACGGCAAGTCCATTGACCGCTGGTTGTATGTTGAAGCGGATGCGATTCTTAAAGCCTATGGAAATCATCCTTCGTTTCTGCTTTTTGCGTATGGGAATGAACCGGATGGCCCGGAAAGCGGTGCGGTCTATCTCAGGAAATGGGTATTGTATTATCGACAAAAAGATCCGCGTCGACTTGTGACCAGCGGGTCAGGCTGGCCATTGATTGAACAGAGTGATTACCATGTAACGCCAAGCCCGCGCATTCAGGCGTGGGGACAGCAGTTAAAGAGTCGAATCAACAGCAAGCCGCCTGAAACACTAACGGACTATCGTGATATCGTGAATCAATATCCCGACCAGCCGATTATAGCTCATGAAATCGGCCAATGGTGCGTGTATCCCGATTTTGATGAAATCAACAAGTACACGGGGGTACTCAAACCGAAGAATTTTAAGATATTCCGGGATTTCCTCGACCAGAAACACATGCTGGATCAGGCCCGCGATTTCCTGATGGCGTCGGGAAAACTGCAAACGCTTTGTTATAAGGAAGACATCGAATCGGCGTTGCGGACTCCGAATTTCGGCGGTTTTCAGTTGCTTGATTTACATGACTTCCCCGGACAGGGAACGGCACTGGTGGGTGTGCTTGATCCGTTCTGGGATTCTAAGCCTTATGTAAGTCCGGCGGACTATAGAAAGTTTTGTGCTGCGATTGTGCCCCTCGTTCGCTTACTCAAGCGAATCTTTATATCCTCTGATACGCTGTCGGTTCAGGTTGAAGTCAGTCATTTTGGCCCGACAGATCTGACAGATGCGAACATTGAATGGGCTTTGTTGGATAGTGATGGCCACAGCCTCCGACGAGGGGTACTTGAAAAGGATAAAATATCCGCCGGTGACTTAAATCCTATTGGTGTCATCGATCTGCCGCTTTCCGACTTTCCTGTACCGGCAAAATATACACTGATGCTGAAGATCAAAAATACGGATGCATGGAATGATTGGGATATTTGGATTTATCCCGACACAGTCAACACCCAAGCCTCCAACGGCGTGATGATTACAGAAACACTTGATGACTCGTCGATTTTAAACCTACAAAATGGCGGAAAAGTTCTATTGGCCCTGAATCCTGCCTCGGTTCAGACAGATATTAAATTGGGCTTTTCGTCCATCTTCTGGAACACGGCCTGGACTGGCGGTCAGGCTCCGCATACGCTTGGGATATTGTGTGATCCCAAGCACCCGGCGCTGGCGGACTTTCCAACCGAATCACACAGTAACTGGCAGTGGTCCGAGCCGATACAACATGCTGCCGCCATGCAGATGGACCCTCTGCCGGCCAGACTGCATCCTATTGTTCAGGTGGTGCCGGACTGGTTTGAACCCAAACGGTTGGGGTTGATTTTTGAGGCAAAGGTCGGTAAGGGAGCACTTTTGCTGTGCAGTATTGATATTCGCAATAACCTGGAAAACCGGCCCGTGGAAAGGCAATTAAGGGCTTCATTGCTCAACTATATGCATTCAGACAAATTTTCGCCGGATACGGAAATTGACATTGAATCACTCAACGCACTTTTCCACAAGCCGACTCTGCTGGAAAGGCTTAATGCAAAAGTTATTTATACCAGCAGTCAACAGGAAGGCTATGAAGGATATAACGCAATCGATGACAATCCTGAAACGCTGTGGCATACGCGTTGGACACCCGTTCCGCTTCCATACCCCCATGAGATTCAGATTGAACTGGGGGAACCGGTCATGATCAGTGGTTTTACATGTCTGCCGCGTCAAGACGGCAGCTGCAATGGTTGGATCGCCGGGTACGAATTGTATGTCAGCGATGATGTAAAGAATTGGGGACAGCCTGCCGCCAAAGGGATATTTGAAAATAACGCAAAGCGTAAAACCGTGCGATTCAATTTTCGCCGAAGAGGTCGGTTCGTTCGGCTGGTGGCACTGAATGGTTTTGACAATGCCCCTTACGCTTCACTGGCCGAGATTGATCTCTTATTGGAGTAATCTGGTAAAATGGTTTCGCGATTGCGTTTGTTTTTGCGCTTATTTTGGCAGTAACGATTCAACAATATCCTGTGTGATTGAGGTACAAACGGCCTCTGGGAAGAAATATCTATTGAGTCCAGTTGAAAAATAATTTGATTTTCCTCACGCAATGAGGTATTTTATTGACCTATAGAATGAACCGGTCAATAAAACAGGAATCAACTTTGCTAAATGACAGGGTTGACTCCGCTTTGTATGGAGATCATTAATGAGCAAGTGTATTAATGTAATGTCACAACCAAAGGACCTGTCACGTCGTAATCTGCTTAAAACATTCTTGTTTACTCCTCCGATATTAATGTTTACCAAAGGCGGTCTTTTTGCAGACCAGGAAATTCAGTCCATATATCCACCCAAGCTTATCCCGCAGGGACAAAAAATTCGAGTCGCTCAAATCGGGGTGTTCAACCGCGGAAACGAGGTTTTAGGGGCCTTTCGTCAATTTTCTGACAAACAGATTGTTTTTAAAGCCTTTGCCGATGTGGCCTTCACTGCACACGATCAAACGATGATTGGTTTTCCCGGCGTTCCCTGTTTTAGAGATTATCGTGAGATGTTCGAACAAATGCACGACCAGATCGATGCGGTAATTATTTGCACCCCGGATCATGCACACTTTGCCCCGGTTATGCATGCAATGCTGCTGGGTAAGCATGTTTATGTCGAAAAGCCGATGGCTCAGAATGTTTATGAATGTCGCCTGCTGGAAAAAGTAGCCCGGGCAACCAAAGTTGTTACCCAAATGGGTAATCAGGGGCATTCCGGCGCCGGTACAATCCAATTCGGTCAGTGGGTTGAGGCGGGTCTTGTCAAGAATGTAACTAAAATTGACGCATGGATGGCCAATAGCCGCCGCTGGCACGGCTGGACGGATACAACTTATCCGGAACAGATTCCCCCTGTTGGTTATGATTGGGATCAATGGTTGGGTCGTCGTCCTTTCCGCCCCTATAGTGAAAAGCTCGTTAATGGAAACTGGCGATGCTGGTATGAGTTCGGTTGCGGAGCGATGGGAGATTGGGGCGCCCATATCCTGGATGCAGTGCATCGCTATCTGAAATTGGGTCAGCCTTATGAAATTAGTACGACTCTGAAGGGACCCAGCGATCTGATCTATCCTCAGGGTTCGGTCATTACTTTCAGATTTAAAGCACGCGAGGGGATGCCCCCGCTAGAATTGAGATGGTTTGATGGACTCGGCAACGTTCCTGAAGCCCCCGCCGAAATAACCGGAAAATTGAGTGGCGTAGGCTCACTGATTTATACGCAGGATTATGTCATCCGAGGGGTCAGCCATGGCGCGGACTATAAAATTCTTCCAGATGCAAAGATGACCGAATTGCAGAATGCCGGGAAACTTCCCAAGCCGGAAGGAAAACTGTCGAACCATTATCAGAACTTCCTGAATGCCTGCCAGGGAATCGAACCCGTCAATTCACCCTTTGAAATAGCGGCCCCCCTGGCAGAAATGCTGTGTCTGGGATGTATAGGCCAGCGTTTTGGCGGAACATTGAAGTATGATGCCGAAGCGATGGAAATCACCAATCATCCTGAAGCCAACAAAATGCTTAAAGGGCCGCAGGTGCGTGCGGGGTGGGATGCCTATGACCGGCAGAATCTGGTAAAGTCCAAGAAATCACAGATCAAGTTGCCCGACGATGTTCAGTGGGAAAACCTTGTTCAGGATAAGGCGCTAAGCAATTGGGAAAATCCGTATGAATGGGGCGAGGCGAAAGTTGTTGACGGCGAAGTCCATCTGACCTCCGATAAGGGCAAATGGTTTCTGGTGACCAGGAAAGAATATGCCAATTTCGTCTTTGAAGGGGAAGTCAAAATGCCCGTCAATGAGGGCAATTCCGGCTTTATGTTCCGTTGTCAGAAAGCGAAGAATCGAGCATGGGGCTATCAGGCGGAAGTTGATACCGCGGCCCGAAAGTGGTCAGGCGGATTGTATGATGAAGGGCGGCGGGTGTGGTTTATCTCGCCGAATAGTGACAAAGCAGACTCGGAAGCTCAAAGGAATGAATCTATTGCCGCCTTCCGATCCCGTGCCGGGGAATGTTATAAACAGGGCGAATGGAACCTGTACCGGATCGAATGTGTTGGCTCGCATATCCGGATATTTGTCAATGGAACGCTGACAACGGATATCCATGATGAGATGGATCTGGCTGGCCCCATTGCCATTCAGCATCATGGTGAAAAAGGATTGACGTACAAGTTTCGTAATCTGCGCATCAAAGACTTGGGGGCCGGCGGAGAGGTCTATTATCCGCATCGTGAAGGGGCCAAATCCGCCCCGGTGCCTTCCAAAATGGAAGGGGCTATTTACGAAGCGGAGGCCGCAAAGATGGTAAACTGCCAAAAGGCGACCAATCAAGCAGGATATCAGGGAACAGGGTTTGCCGATTTCGGTGAGCGCGGCAGTTCAATTGAGTGGGATAATGTACTGGCTGATAACGATGGCCGTTATACACTCACCTTCCGCTATGCATCTGGAGGCAATAGGCCCTGTGAGCTTTATATTAACGGCAGTAAAATTGATCAAGTCGAGTTTGCGTCTACAGGCAGCTGGACCAACTGGAAAACAGTAGACAAGACAGTTGCATTTAAGAAGGGCGGCAATTCTGTCAAGCTTGTAGCCATTGAAGCCGGACCGAATCTGGACGCTATGGCTGTCAAATAATGTTTCATGTGTTTTTAAAAGGCGGATTCAACTTTCTGATACAAGGGGGTTGAATCCGTTTTGCAATCCGAAAACAAAGAGGATATCTTATGGTTTTTACGGCCGTGTTATTTCTTATGGGAAGTCTGCTTGCTCATGCGGAGCCGTATCGTGACCTGTATCCGGATACTTGGGCGGCAACGGATGCATTGGGTCGAAGTCTTCCGAGCTACGAGGAAGTTGGTCCGATGCGGGAAAATCGAAAAGTCGGTCTTTTTTATTTTCTCTGGCTGGGACAGCATGGTACGGATGGACCCTATGATATCACGGAACTCCTGAAGAATAACCCCAAAGATCCCCAATATGGACCACCGGGTCTTTTCCATCACTGGGGCAAGCCGGAACTGGGTTACTATACCAGCGACAGCGATTATGTCATCCGCCGTCATGCGAGGCTGCTTTCTGATGCAGGGATTGATGTCCTGATTTTTGACGTAACGAATGCATTTACCTATCCGAAAGTGTATTTGAAACTATGTGAGATTTACCGACAGCTTCGGGCGCAGGGCCAGCATACGCCGCAGATTATGTTTTTGACGCATTCAAATCCTGATGCAACGATCAAGACGCTGTACGATGAGTTCTATAGCAAGAATCTATATCCGGAGTTGTGGTTTTACTGGCAAGGCAAACCGCTTCTATTGGGCAAACCCGAAAAACTTGAATCCAACATTACAGATTTTTTCACGTTGCGGGACTGCTGGGCCTGGACCCATGGCAAGGACACATGGAACTGGCTGGAAAGCTGGCCGCAGAAATATGCTTGGCATGATTGGCCGGATAAGCCCGAACAAGTTTCGGTTTCGGTTGCACAGCACCCAACGACTAACATTGGGCGCAGTCATTTCAACAACCGGCAACCTGAAATTAATGACTTTGGAGTTGGAGCGGATACTCACAGGGGATTATATTTTTCGCAGCAATGGGAGCAGGCGTTAAAGATTGCCCCTGAATTTATCTTTATTACCGGCTGGAATGAATGGGTGGCTCAGCGTTTTTTGCGGGAGGAAGGCAAGGCTCCGGGAGAGATGATCGGCAAGCCGCTGAAAGCGGGAGATACCTTTTTTGTGGATGCCTATGCGCAGGAGTACAGCCGCGATATTGAGCCGATGGAGGGCGGTTATGGCGATAATTATTATTATCAGATGGTCGCTAATATTCGCAACTATAAAGGTGTTCGCAAGCCGCAGATGGCCAGTGTTGCGAAAACGATTGCAATCGACGGTGCTTTCGATGACTGGCAGGATGTAGGACCGGAATTCCGGGACCATATCGGTGATGCGGAACACCGCAATGAAAAGGG
>CAZYQN010000035.1:15003-29813 GCA_964649955.1 uncultured Pirellulales bacterium | reverse complement strand
GAAAACGACCTGCCTGCATCAATTGACAGAGGCGGGGAGTCCTGAGTTAAAATCAACGATTGCGTATAGAGTCGGCGACAATCAGCTTGAAGTGGCGATTCCGCGTCAGGCTCTTGGCCTGACAGCAGACAGCAAAATTGCACTGGACTTTAAATGGGCTGACAATATACAAAAATCAGGTGACATTACAGAATTTTTCCTGAATGGCGATATTGCTCCGGAGCGGCGATTTAACTATCGTTATAGTGAGGATTAAATGATGATTCTTCAGATGACAGCTATATGGATAATGATTACATTATCGCCTTGTGATGTGTTACCTCAGGATGTCTATGCAGACACATGGGTGGCGACAGATGCTCTTGGACGAACGCTGCCTGCATATGAACAGGTTGGCCCGGTGCGTGAGAACCGAACCGTAGGGATTTTTTACTGGACTTGGCATACAATGCAAGGCGGACAGGGGCCTTACGATATCAGCAAAAGTATCGCCGAAAATCCTGATGCTCCGAAGTTCGGTCCGCATGGCGCCGCCCATCACTGGGGCGAGCCGGAGTTGGGGTATTACATTTCCACCGATCCCTATGTGATACGGCGGCACGCGATGCTGCTGACGGATGCGGGGGTGGATGTGATTTTGTTTGATACGACGAATCCCCCGTTTACGTTTAAAGAGTCGTATATGGTGTTATGCGAGGTCTATACGCAGATGCTTGCGGAAGGCAATGCAGTGCCGAAAATCGCATTTATCTGTCCATTTGGCAATCCGATGCCGGTGTTAGAGCAGATATACCGTGATCTGTACGAACCGGAACGTTATCGAACCTTATGGTTTCACTGGAAAGGAAAGCCGCTGGTGCTGGCCGATCCGGCGTATGTCAAAGACCCCCGAATGAAAGACTTCTTTACGTTTCGAAAACCGATGCCGACCTATTTTGACGGACCTTCGGGACCCCATCAATGGGGCTGGCTGGAGGTTTTCCCTCAGCATACTTTTTACGGCGATAGCCCCAAACAAAAGGAACAAATGACTGTCGGTGTTGCTCAGAATGCTGTTCATCAAAAGCTGGGGCCGATGAGCCATAAAGACGGGGCCTACGGCCGAAGCCGGCATGGCGGGCAAAAGGACCCGGCGAAGGATGCCGTATTGCGGGGGTACAATTTTCAGGAGCAATGGGAACGGGCATTGAAGATTGATCCGCCCTTTGTCTTTGTGACGGGCTGGAATGAGTGGGTAGCAGGGCGTTTTTCTGAATGGGCGGGCTATACCGGAGGTGATACATACTATCCCGAAGCTGTTTTTGTCGATCAGTACACTCAGGAATATAGCCGGGATGTTGAGCCGATGACGGGCGGGCACAACGATAATTATTATTATCAGATGGTCGCCAACATCCGCAGGTACAAAGGGGTTCGCAAGCCGGAGCCGGCCGGTCCTCCTGCGACAATGGTGATCGATGGCGATTTTAAAGACTGGCAGGATGTCAATCCGGAATTTCGGGATCATCTCGGTGATACCGCTCACCGAGATCATAAAGGCTACGGGCAGCTTCATTATACTAATAATACTGGTCGAAATGATTTGGTGGTGATGAAGGTCGCATGGGATGCGAAAAACATCTGTTTTTATGCACAGACGGTAAACCCTTTGACGCCGTATACTGACCAGAACTGGATGGTCTTATTTATTGACAGCGACCAAAATCCGAACACCGGCTGGCAGGGGTATGACTACGCGGTAAACCTCGAGAGGTTCGATGCGAAGACGACCAGCCTGCATCGGCTGACGGAGGCGTGGAATCCTGAACTGAAATCAAAGATTGAATTTGCATCCAACAGCAATCAACTTGAACTGGCAATCCCGCGCCAGGCTCTGGGCCTGACGGCAGAGGCCAAGGTTGCGCTGGACTTTAAATGGGCCGACAATATTCAGAAAACCGGTGACGTTACGGAGTTTTTTCTCAATGGTGATGCAGCTCCCGAACGGCGATTCAACTATCGCTATGCGGACACGCAGTGAGGTGAGTATCCTATTTCAGGAGATGGGTATGCTGACACGCAGACGATTTTGCCAAATGGCCGGTATAGTGTTGCCGGTAGGAGTAATGCTCACAAGGTGTTCAGCAGATACGGTGGCGCAGGAGCCGCAGATGAGCTGGCTGGACAACGGACTCATTCGTTTGGGATCGGACTTAAGCATTGGCGGTTCGATCACAGTTCTGGCGGACGCTGCACAAAAGGTTAATATGATCAATAGTGCCGACTGGGGACGGCAGGTGCAAATGTCATTTTATTCCGGTCCGAATCCCTATATTCCCGAAGGGGCGACCGTCAATGAGAGCTGGAAAGGATTGGGGTGGAATCCGATTCAGTCCGGAGACTGTTACGGCTTTCGGTCAAAGATCATTGAACATACCAACGACGGCACAACACTGTATATCAAATGCATCCCGATGCAGTGGCCGCTCAAAAATGTACCCGGGGAATGTACCTTTGAATGCTGGTATCGGCTAAGCGGACGGGCGGTACAGGTGCGCAGCCGTCTGACAAATAACCGTTCGGACAAAACTCAATACGATGGACGGCATCAGGAACTCCCGGCGGTGTACACCAATGCACCGTACCACAAATTAATGACCTACACCGGCGATGCCCCGTACAGCGACGGTCCATTGACGGAGATTCCAAAACAGCAGCACCCGCCGGGCGGCATCCGCTGGGCTGATTGGAGGGCGACTGAAAACTGGGCGGCGTTGGTCGATGACAGCGGTGTCGGAGTCGGAGTGTGGAATCCGGGGGTGTATAAAATGATCGGCGGCTTTTTCGGTACGCCGGGCACCGGAGGAGCCAAGGATTCACCGACCGGCTATATTGCACCGGTACACAGCGAGATTCTGGATTGGAACATTCAATACACCTATGAGTATGTGCTGATTGCCGATACGGTGGCGAACATCCGGCAGTATGTCTATGACCATGCCGAAAAGACGGCGGGGGTGTCGTATGTCTTTGAGGCGGATCGTCAGCATTGGGTCT
The DNA here is from genome assembly GCA_964649955.1 of uncultured Pirellulales bacterium. GTDB lineage: Bacteria > Planctomycetota > Phycisphaerae > Sedimentisphaerales > Anaerohalosphaeraceae > T3Sed10-213. Next base: position 26,777 of record CAZYQN010000035.1, on the reverse strand, counting down.
ATCGCAACGGACAGGACACGGGCTGGCCGATTCAGGGGCATTTGGAAATTATTCTCAAGGAGGACAAGCCCTTTGAGATGATTGGGCCTGAAATGCTGCTTAAAGCCCAGGCCGACCATCAGTTTATTATCCATGCGGCAGTCAAAAAGCACGACAATGCTGAAATCTGCCCGGGACGGCTTTATTGGAAGACCGCCAATGAGGATCACTTCACCGCTGGACGCAGTGTGCAGGTCGAACTGCCCGCCGACGGCCAGTTTCATACGACAACGACTTCTCTTAAAAAAGCAGACGGCTATGATGGGCTAATCACCGGATTGCGCTTTGATCCTTTTGTCGTATCCAAGACAGGAGATCAAATCCGGCTAAAATCGCTTGTAATTCGCTAAATCGTGTCCGTTAATCTCCCTGTTTTGCATCAGGAGCAGTAGAAAAAATATCGCTTACTGGTGGGGAGCTTGTCATGGTTCTTTGCTCTGCTTTGTATTTCTGCCACAAAAGAAACAGCGGTTTTGGATATTTAAGCCCTATGTTTTTGAAGGCTTCATCCGTCAATGTGAAGTTTCCGCCGGCCGGATCGACAAAATCCGGTTTTTGGCGAAGGGCATCGGTAGATTCGCAGTTTTCCATATCTGTCTTATTGGCCCACATTACATTTTTGGCAATTTTTGATTGAACGGGATCAACCTGTCCCTCTTTCTTTTGAATAATGATTCCCCGGACATTGTCCATTAAAACATTTCCAGCGATCATTAGTCTGGCCTGCGGAATTGCGGAGATTGCTGCATATTCGGACTTGAGGATCACATTGTTCTGTATCCCAAACTGGCAGGCTGAAATCCCGTCGATCCCTGTGCCGTTGCTGATCAGCAGGTTGTTCTCGATCATACCCTTGCCGGACTTATTACCCAGATACACCCCGCGATTTTTATTGTTAAGGATTAGGTTGTCTGACATTTTCAGTGTGCCGCCGGTTGTCCGTACCGCATGGAACTTCGAGCCTGTAATGATATTGCGGATAATAGATACCTCAGCGCCGCTGTAGAGAATGACGCCCTGATGCCCGCAATTGCGGATAAAGCAATCCTGCAGTGTGCCCTTGGTGCCTTCGCCGTAGCAGACGACATAATCAAACCCGCTAAAGTCGCAGTCACTCAACGTCATATTGGAAAAGCCCAGTGATCGAACGGCAACAGGACTGCGCTGAGGATTACCCAACGGGCGGAAGGTGCAGTTTTTGATTTCAGCAGTGCTGTCTTTAACAGCGACGGCAAACGGATATTCGCATGTGTCACTGCTGGCAAGTTGCCATTTGATATTAACATCTTCGATGGAAACGTGACTTTTCCCTTGGATGTCAATGAAAATTGCCGGTTCATTGGCGGTAACATCAATAACGCATTTATTTCCCTTAATAGTAAGTGATTTGGTTATCCGGATCGGCTCAGTATAGGTTCCTTCTGGAATTTCTACTGTGGCTCCGTCCTCCGCGGTATCAATTATTTCCTGCAGTCCGCCTGCTTGTGCCCGTGATACAGAAGAGGCTGTTCCGGAAGGTTCCAATGGACGCACCATCGCCCGAATCATCCAGTCGCCATTGGTGAATTCTTTGAACCCGTTATCAGGCAGCCCGGTGTACGAACCTCCGGAAGATTCAGCGTCATAGTGTACATATACCCCTTTCGTTTGTTCGGGATTGAATCCGACACAGAGATAGAATTTTTTAGGAAGATCGGAAAATTCTGTTTTCATCCGAACCCATTTAGGTTCGCCTCGCTGAAACAGGCTGTATGGAAATTCGAAATCTTTTAGTATCTGATGTTTTTCATCACAGAGCCAGACATGAAAATTTTCCTTCGGAGGGGTTGGATTGCCGTAACGTGAGCCGTAGATCATAACCGCTATTAGTTCGGACTTTTGCGGTGTTTCGAGTAATACAGCGTGGCCATTGCCGGCGATACTTCGTTTTCCGGCAGACTCCCCGTCATCAGTGGAGATAATAACAGGTCGGCTTTTGGAAACGGCGGGGAGGGCTTTTATTTCGGCAACTGCGGGGGAGTTAGGATCTTTTGAACTTTTGGGGACTTTCCGGTTTTCCGCCTGTGCAGAGGTAAACGTTGTAATAACCAGGAGTATGATCAGGCCAATGACGGGAATAAAAGCGGTTTTCGTGTTTTTGAACGCTGCAATCATGGTAATTCTCCTTCGTGCTAAAGATTGATTTTCTACGATACCCGCCATTCCAGGCAGCTTTTGAGCACGGGCAAATCGCTCCAAAAAGGTCAGGATCGTCGAGCCGTACGCTTTTGGCTCATTCTCTTTAAGCGTGGACAGGGCCAGCTCGTCACAGGCAAGCTCACGGTCGCGGGTGATCTGTGTCATGGCAAACCAGACGGCCGGGTTAAACCAGTGTAGAATTTGAACCATTGCCATCAGCCATCCGATCAGGATGTCGTGACGTTTCAAATGTGCCAATTCGTGCAGAAACACATAGCGAAGCTGTTCATTGGACAGTTCCGCTACCGTGCCTGAGGGCAGGAGCAGACGCGGACGCAAGTAACCGAACAGGCAGGGCGTTTGAATCCGTTGGGTTTCGACAATGCCGATGACGGTCTGGATGCTGATCTGTGCCTTGCAGTCTTCAAGTAATTCAAGGATGTCCTGACGGGTGATAAGCCGTTGCGATTTGACCAGTTGCCACAGACGCAGATTGTTCCACAGCACGTACAGCCCCATGATTACTACGCCGCCAATCCACACAGAACACAAAAGATGCCGGAGATTCAGCGGCTTTTCGACGGGTACGAGAGGTTGTTGTATGACACTGGGTGCAATGATCTCAACCTCATCCGCTTCGGGCAGGATTTCAAAGAAAGTGTTAGTTTGGTCGGAAGAGGATTTTTCCGTAGAAGTCGAAAGCATCGGTGTAGGGTTTTGCTGCTCTTCTGCCGCCGGATTGAAAACAGGGGTTTGAGCCATAAGCTTTTGCGGAATCAGGTTGAATACACTGAATGCCGATTGAAGATTGAATGGCCAGATCAGCCGAAGCAGGAGAATCATCCACAGCCAGTACATCGCACGAAACCTAAATTTCTTCCGTACTGCCATACGTACCACAAGAATGAGCGCCAACAGGATGGTTGCGTAAAAGGAACTTCGGAGCATCCAGTAAAATAATTCCAGAATCGGTTGAGGATAGGTATTCATTTTCCGGCTCCTTCCTGAGTGCATCGTGATTTATTTTCCAGAATCTGTTTGAGTTCCTCAATCTCGTTTTCCGAAAGTTCTTGCTCTTGAAGAAATGCCGCCAGCATGGGTTTAAAGACGGCCATTCCTGCTCGCGAGAGCAGGGAATGTGTCTGCTGTCTGACGCATTCATGCTCCTGGACGATGGGAAAGTATTGGTATTCGCGACCCTGTTTGTCGAAATCCAGAGCTTTTTTTTTCTGCAGGCGGATGATGAGCGTGCGGATTGTTTTCGGGTTCCAGTCGGAATCACTCAATTGTTCGACCACCTGATTGGCGGTCAGGGGAGATTTTTCCCAAAAGACTTTCATGACGACCCATTCGGCTTCTGTGATTTTCGGCGGCTGATTCATATGTGCTACTCCTATAAAAGATTACAAATGTAATACTTGTAATTATTACATCTGTAATAGATTCGTCAAGAGAAAAATGAAAATTATTTAATATTCTCGTATGTTGTTATATTTAAATGACTTATTTAAATGCGTTGGATTATCGAAGTACATGCAAAGGCGTCCACTCCATGATAAACACCGGCATCAGAAACCAGCCGGAATCACTGGGTATCGTTTCAACGATGACTTTAGCTTGGACGGGATCAGCCTGTATCCACTGATTTTCACCCAAATATACCAAGCAATGTGCCCCAGATTGTGTAACTGCAATATCACCCGGTAAGAGTGTTTCGTGATCAAGCAGGTTCAGGTTTTGGGCCTTAAAGAGAAGTTCGGTACGACCCTGGTAACGATCTCGCATAGCCTTTGCGGAACAGTCGTGCCACCAGAGTAATAATGCATAGCGAACTAAACCACCATTTAGTGTTTTGAGTCCACGGATAAAACATGCGTCAACGAATCCCTGCCGTACGAGACCGGAACAATCGATTGCCGAGAAACCTTCTGCACCCAAGAAGTAGGGAACAGATTTGTAACGCAACAGTGATCTAATATATTCGCGACGTAATTCATTCATATCGAAACGATGGGGCGGCATTGCAATGAAAAGACAAAACAGCAGGCTTAGTCCAAAAAAACAATGTCGTACTTTTCTCAGGGGCCAGCAGAGAAACAAGAGGGTGAACCAAAGGACAATAAGAAGTGAAACGAGCGTGAGACGAATTACTGTGTTCCGTAGAGGGCATAGGACTAAGGTAATGATGCTTAGTAAACAAAGCAGTAAGATTATTAATGCAGTCCATTTTCTCAATCTGGAATAACCAACATATTTTTGCGGCTGTATTCGATTGCTTTTCGGTTTCATTACGGTTCTCCTCCCGCAATCCTTTTCTATGTGGGAAAAAAGTTATGGACTATTTTTTTGACTTCTTCAAGCCATTGACGACGTTCTTCCGGGGTACTGGTAACGATTGTGCGGAACATTGTACGGTAAAAATGCTTAACGCCGCATAAGCCGAAGATGCAGTCTTTCCAGATATGTTCCAACGGATCGCCAAAGACAGAGCATTCCCGTTCTTGGCTGGTATTGGAGGTGTTTATGACAACAGCCGTATGCGCCTTGAGAAGTCCTGCCGGAACACCCTGGCCGCTGTCCCCCTCAATAAATCGATAGGCAACACCGGGGCGAATAACTCTATCCACCCACCCCTTCAGGATTGCAGGGGGCTGTCCCCACCAGTTCGGATGAACAATAACGATTCCGTCAGCGTGAGCGAGTTGAGTGCAATGCTGTTGAATAAGGGGAGGCAATGGAATATCTTTCGGGAATTCATCCTGGTACAACAGGGGGTCGAACTCCTCGGCATAAAGATCATGAAAGAAGACCTTGTGTCCCAGTTCACGCAATTGTTGTACAACTGTCTGCGCGATGGCCGTATTAAAGCTTTGTTTGTTCGGATGTGCCAGGATCACTAAAATGGCCACGGGAACTCCCTCAGCGACTGCTTGCCCTTCGATTCTCTACCAAGCGTCCTGATGTGCACTGTCATTGGAGTCAGTCAATCTCAAAAGTATCCTGATATTTGGGGACGACAACATCCCAGCCTGTGTTTTGGATGAGAAAATCTTTAAAGCTGTGGGCGGATTCCTTTTCGCCGTGAACGATAAAGACCTTGCGGGGCGGCGTGGTGATATTTCTTAGCCACCCGAGGATTTCCTCTCGGTCGGCATGAGCGCTGAATCCATGTACCTGCACGACTTGAGCTTTTACGGACAGACTTTGCCCCAGGATACGGACCTCTGACTCCCCGTCGAGAATCTGACGGCCTAATGTTCCCCTGGATTGATAACCCACAAAAAGAATAGTGCTTTCGGGGCGGGCAATGTTGTTGACCAAGTGATGTTTAATACGGCCTCCGGTACACATGCCGGAACCGGCGATAATCATAATAGTGCCGCGAATGTGATTAATAGCCTTGGACTCGGCAGTGGACTGGACAAGCTTTAGGCCGCGAAAGCTGAACGGGGATTCGTTCTGCATAACCAGCTTTTTCATTTTTTCATCGTAGAGTTCCGTATGTTTGCGGAAAACTTCCGTGACCTTGACAGCCATTGGACTGTCCAGAAATGTCATGACATGCGGGATGCGATTTTCTCTTAGAAGTTCATTCATGTAATACAGCACTTCCTGGCTGCGACCGACCGAAAAACTGGGTATGACAATATTTCCCCCGGCCTTGTATGTATCATTAATGGCCTTGCAAAGCTGCTCCTTGGTATCTTCAACAGTTGAATGGACTCGATCGCCGTAGGTCGATTCGATAAGCATATAATCGGCCTGTGTGAAGGTGGCTGGATCTTTCAAAATTGGTTTGTCAGTACGTCCAAAGTCCCCGGTAAACAGAATAGTGCGGCATTGACCATCAAGGCAGACGTCAATTTTGATAACGGCAGCGCCGAGAATGTGTCCGGCGGTATAAAAACTGGCTTCGATACCTTTCCCGATGGCAATGGTTTGTTTGAACTGAACAGCTCTGAACTGCTCAAAACAGGCTTCGGCTTCTTGGACAGTATAGAGCGGTTCAATTGTACGGGGGCTTTCACGGCCTTCTTTTTTATGGCGTTTCTTTTTGAATTCAGCATCTTCTTCCTGCAGCTTGCCGGCATCAAGTAGAACGATTTTGGCGATTTCGACTGTTGCTTCGGTTGCGTAAATAAGGCCTTTAAACCCCTCTTTTACCAGTTTGGGAATCAGGCCGCAGTGGTCCAGATGCGCATGCGTCAAAAGAATGGCGTCCACTTCCGCCGGCACGACACCGAAATCTTCCCAGTTGCGATACTGTAAATCACGTTCCTGATACAGACCGCAGTCAATCAGAATCTTGGAATGGTTAAACTCCAGCAGGTGGCGCGAACCGGTTACATTTTCCGCTGCTCCGAGAAACCGCAGTCTGATGTCCATCATGGCTCCTGAAATCGAAAGTTTGAATCAAAGAAAAATGCCTATTTCATTCCGGGCTTGAGGAAAAGATAATACAGCGTTCCCTCTTCATAGACCTGTCCGGCCATACGCCCGGCGTCATCGCCTATACCCATATATACATCACAGCGGCCGGGAGCGCGAATGGCACCGCCCGTATCCTGGTCAAGAGCAAATCCGGTATATGCCGCCTTACTGATCGAACTTCCGGAAGGCCGAGGCAGGCGGGTTTTGATAATCGTCATGCTGCCGCGAGGATAAATTGACTTGTCAGTGGCAATCGTCCGCATCGGAATCACCGGCTCATTGAGACTTCCGCGAGGATCGCCCGAATCGGTGCGGAAGAACACATATCGCGGGTTTTGATTAATGTATTTATCCACCTGCTGGGGGTTACTTTTAAAATAGTCGATCATGGCTTTAAGGCTTAATCCAGAGGCGGGGACAATGCCGTCGCTGATCATCTGCTTGCCGACGCTTTGATATTCGTGGCCGTTGCTGGCGGCATAGCCGAGCGTGGTCAGAGATCCATCCGGCAGCCGTAGCTTGGCCGATCCCTGCACATGGGCGATATAGGATTCAAACGGGTCTGACATCCAGGCTACTTCCTGTCCGCGGAGCATCCCCGACTGCTCAATTTCTCGTCTGGACGGGTAAGGAGTTATAGCGCCGCCATCGATCTGACGCCCTAAAATCTCGCCGTTGGGACCTTTAACCAGGTCCTTGGGCTGTCCATACAGCGGGTAACGGTATTGGTCAGTTGCTTTAAGTGATCCGTCAAAGATAGGGGTATAATAGCCGGTGTAAAGAACTGTTCCCTTGTCATCGCAGCCAATAGACATATAAAAGTCAAATTTTGCCTTAATCGCCGCTTCAAGCGGACGTCCCATGATCCCTTGATCCAATAGTTCTCCAAAAGCTTTAAGGCTTGCCACAGCATGTTCATGGGTAATCCCGTTGCTTGGGAAGAACTGTTTGCTGGACGGTTTTGACAAATAACTCAGGCTGTTGTCAATACCGCGGCGAAGATTCATCGTATCGTAACAGGCAAAGGTGATATCAGGAATCATCGCCGGATCGGTGATCTTTCGCAGCGCAAACTCACCGGGCGGCAACTGACGTTCATAATCCGGAGCCTCAATCTTTTGGGGGGCCTTACAACCGGTGATTGCTGACATCCCTGCCAAAATACACAGTCCAACTATTCTAAACTTCATAAATTCACTCCATTGAGCCGTAAATTGTCCATTTCTACGCTAAAACCGACATTCCGCCAATTATGGGCATATCTGACACGCTGTCAATTATTAAGCATCGGGAAAAGAGGTAAAATTCCTTTAAACAATACCCCTTTACATAGTGAATATACCATGTTAGTCCGTGATATAGAGTGCATTACGCGGTCACAAGCGGTTTTTACTTGACCCTAAGCCCCGTTTTGAGGTACATTTACAGCCAAAGTCAACATCAATTGAGGATATGGGTCTATGGATGTAAAAACAGTGAAGATCGGCCTTGTGGGATTCGGCACCGTAGGTTCAGGAGTTGCAAAGATTCTGCAGGAAAACGGACAGGAAATCACCGAGCGGACAGGTATTCGGCTCCAACTGGCCTGTGTAGTCGATAAAGATACGTCCACTCCTCGACCGATTCAGTTGCCGGAAGGTCTTTTAACAGACGATGTAGGCCGTTTACTCAACGATAAAAGCATCGATATTGCTATCGAATTGGTTGGCGGAACCACATTTGCTAAAGATTTGGTACTTAAAATGCTCGCTGCGGATAAGCACGTAGTCACCGCTAACAAAGCCCTTCTGGCCGAACAAGGGGCGGATTTGTATCGTGCCGCCCTCAAGGCCAAACGGTGTATTGCGTTTGAAGCAAGCTGTTGTGGGGGCATACCCATTATCTCGGCATTGCGAACAGGCTTGGCGGCCAACAATATCTCGGCTCTCTACGGCATCTTCAACGGCACATGCAATTACATTCTGACAAAGATGACTCAGGGCGGAGCGGCGTTTAATGACGTACTTAAGTCAGCTCAGGACAAAGGCTTTGCCGAGGCGGATCCGACGCTGGATATCAATGGGACCGACACAGCACACAAATTAACGATTTTAGCCGGATTAGCGTTTGGCTGTCGGATAGAGATGAAAGATATTCATATTGATGGAATAGAATGTATCGAGATAGAAGATATCCGCAATGCACAAGAGATGGGCTATGTCCTTAAACTGCTGGCCATCGGTGAAAAAGACTCTGCCGGCCAGCTCTCTCTGCGGGTACATCCCTCATTCATTTCAGAGGATACTCCTCTTGCCGATGTCGATGGTCCGTTCAATGCTGTAAGTGTCTTCGGTAATGCGGTCGGCAATGTGATGTTCTACGGCCGCGGAGCGGGGATGATGGCTACGGCCAGTGCTGTTGTGGCTGACATTCTTGAAATTGCGTTAGGAACCAGTCAGCAGCTCTTTGAGAGAATGCCGATGGTAAAAGAGAAACGAAAATCAGCCAATTTTAAGAAAATCGAAGATATTCAGAGCCGTTTCTACCTGCGCATTATGGCCAAAGATCAGCCGGGAGTATTTGCCCGTTACGGCCAGATTCTCGGCAAACACGGCATCAGTATCAGTGGTGCGATGCAGCATGAAGGTTCCGGCCCGGACAATACCGTTCCTGTTGTCATCACAACGCATCCGACCCGTCAAAAAAGTATGGTCGCCGCCCTCAATGAGCTGCAGCGATTGGATATTCTCCGCGGCAAACCTGTTTGTATTCGAATTGTCGAAATACCGGAGGATAAAGAGTGACCGCCAAATATGTTATCATTGTTCCCGACGGTGCAGCGGATTATCCGCTGGAGTGTTTTAACAACAAAACCGCTATCGAGGAGGCACAGACGCCCAATATGGATCGGATCGCGATAGATGGCCGGCAGGGTATGGTCAAGACTGTACCCCCGGAACTGTCGCCGGGCAGTGATGTGGCAATGATGAGCCTGTTGGGGTACGATCCGGCCCAGTATTATACAGGCCGGGCGCCTATCGAAGCAGTAGCACAGCAAATACCTTTGGCCCCCGATGATTGGGTTTTTCGATGCAATCTGGTAACCTGTGCCGATGGAGCAATGGCCGATCACAGTGCCGGTCACATTTCTACCAAAGAAGCCCATGAGATAGTGGCTGAACTGAAAGCTTCACTGGGCAGCCATACGGTCAAATTCTATCCGGGTGTCAGTTATCGCCACTTGTGCGTGATTAACGGAATTGATTTTTCAAAGATTACCACGCAGCCTCCGCATGATATCATTGGTCAAAAAGTCGCCAAAAACCTGCCCAAGGGCAAACATGCAGACGTACTCAATGAACTGATGGCAAAATCACAGCAGCTTTTTGAAAATCATCCCATCAATCGTATCCGCCGCGACCTGGGCGAAAATCCTGTCACGACCATCTGGTTATGGGGACAGGGCCAGAAAGCCGTCCTCGAGCGATTCAGCAAAAAATACGGCAAGCAGGGGGTTGCAATTACGGCTGTTGATCTGGTCAGGGGATTGGCGCGTCTCATCGGATTCGACTTGATCCCCGTTGAAGGTGCCACAGGATTTGTCGATACCAATTATGCTGGCAAAGGGCAAGCGGCAATCGAAGCGCTGGAAAAGTATGACTTGGTCTTCGTGCATATTGAAGCCCCGGACGAGGCGGGCCATAGCGGCAATCCGCAGATGAAAAAGAAAGCGATTGAACTGATTGACAAATTCATTGTAGGCCCCGTCTATGATGCTCTCAAAAAATACGACCAGTATCGTATCCTCGTAATGCCTGATCATCCTACCCCCGTTGAAATTCGCTCGCACGTGGCCGAGCCGGTACCGTTTGCGATGGCTGGGGCGGGGATCAAGGGGGTCCAGAATAAGCCTTATAACGAACGGAATAGTGCAGAATCGGGGTTTGTAGTTGAAAAAGGGGCGGATTTAATGGAGTTTTTCCTGAAGATATAATTCCGACAAGATTGATTCTCTTTGACTTTTTGGGTGGTTTTGCTACAATGGCATATACGACAAACAAAATTCTCTATATTATGAAGGAGAAAAGAATGAAAAAAGAGTATTTATTAATACTTGCGTTAGTTGTGTGTTCTGGGATTTCGATGGCGGATACCTTTACCCATCGCACCAGTAAAACGGTTTATCATGGCTACGCAACCCAGACGGTGAACGACGGCAAAACGCTGGTGCATACTCAGCAGCAGGGGTCGGTGGAACTGAATCTGGCGGAGTTTGATGTTGTTCCTGACAGAAAGGGCCGCAATAATACAATTTGTGTTATTTCTGTCAAAGATGCGATTCAATATGATCTCGAAACGGCTGCTTTTGAAAAGGCGGTAGTGGAAGAATCTAACAAAGGGCCGCTTTTTCTTCTGATTGAAATTGATAGCCCAGGCGGCAAAACAAACCTTGCCGAACGGATGTGTTCCGCGATTACCAATACCCGCAATTGCCGCACAGTGGCATTTGTCAACGGCGGAGTTAACGGCGGAGCCTATTCAGCCGCCGCCGCCGTAGCGCTGGCCTGCAATGAGATTTATATGGCCCCGGCCGCCAGTATTGGGGCCGCAACACAGTATGTACGCTCCTCCTCAGGGAAGATATATGATATGAAAGCCGCCTTCGGGGACAATGTCGGTGAGAAATTCCAGTCGATCTGGCGCAATTTCCTGGCGGCGTTAGCGCAGCAGAATGGACGCTCGGGCCTTGTGGCCAAGGCGATGGTCGATAAAGATATCGAAGTGCTCCAGGTTCAGCGAAGCGGCAAGACGGTTTTTATCGAGGCCCACGAAAAAGCCGCCGGTGACCAGGTCGTCCGGGTGCTCTGCAAAAAAGGCGAAGTCATGACATTGCCGGCTGCCGATGCAGCCACCTGTACAATTGCCGATGCGGTTGTCGAAACACGGGGAGATTTGCTCAAACACCTCGACTGTGCCGATACCCAGGTTATAGTCAATCCGGATATGGATGCCGCCAAAGAAGAGCTTGAAAAAGTCATCCAGCGGTTTAATAAGTTGAACTCTGCTCTCGAAATGAAGTATAAAGAACTGGAGATTAAAGCAAAATCCGGATCAATGACCAAGAGCCAGTTGGTCAAGGATTTCCA
>CAZYQN010000035.1:0-14903 GCA_964649955.1 uncultured Pirellulales bacterium | reverse complement strand
GACAGCGACCAGAAAAAGACGCGAACGATTGAAGAAAAGCAATATGAGATTACACTTGACAGTCACGGTCGCCGTGACACAGTGGTTCGTGTTTCCATACAGCAGCCTGAGATTCTTGTATCCAAAGTTGTCTCGGATCGCGTTGCCGAGTTGATTATAGAAGCCTCCAATACCGGCCCGCAGCTTATCGTTGTCGAGATCGACTCGCCCGGTGGATGCGGGGAATACATGAAAACCATTGCCTCTGCTATTGAACAGACGACGAATTGTCCCGTGGTGGCCTATATCACCGGGGGCCAACATGGAGGGGCATATGCGGCCGCAGGAGTAATTGCGTTGGCCTGTGACAAGATATATATCGCTCCTTCGGCGGCAATCGGTGCCGTTGGGCCGATGACCGGATCGGTTTCGACCGGTGAACAATACACCGCCTTTCTCAGCCAATACAGTTCCGATACCCTTGCCGCCTATGGAGTCTATGCAGCAGCGGTTGTAAAAAATCCCGATCTGCGTCTCATTGCTCGAGCCTTGGTTGACAAGACTGTTTCAGTTGTGGAAGTTGTCGATACGACAACAAATAAGACTCAGTTTGTCGAACGCCAGGATCGCCGGCCGTCTCAGACTATTGTACGTACGCTTGCCGAAGGAACATCCCGGATTGCACCCGATGGAACTGCATCGCCGCAGAGCCTTCAGCCGGCCGATATCATCGGACGGGTATTGACGCTGACAGCTTCTGATGCTGTGCGTATCGGTTTGGCGGAAATGGAAGCCTCTTCTGTTACAGACATAATGGCTGCTTGGGGGATCAAGGATGCCAGGCTGACCAATGTTCCCGATATCAAAGCCACAATTAAACGGTTTATCGCGGGGCGTCGAAGCATTGGTCAAAGTCTTGATGTTATTGATCGGCTTGAAAATTATGCCTCAACGCTTGAAGAACAGATTGCTCGCGTTGAAGACCAGCTTCGTACCGGTACAGTGACGCGCGAGGTCAGCAGTGTATCACGGCCTACCGCAGCTCAGCGCCGCGGGCGAGTAATGCTTCCCGACAACTATTATAATTATTACGGGTCCGATGGAATTACAGTTACACGCGATCGGCTGGGTCGTTCTATGGAACCGCGAGGCCGGCGGCAAGCGTTGAATTCTGTGAGCGTAACATCGGATCAGCCGGTGGCGAGTCTTCAAATGCTGCGGAATGAGCAAGCCATAGTACTGCGCGATTTGATTTCGGAATATCGTAAAGTCATCGGTTTGGCACGCCGCTGGCCCGGCGGGTTGCCTCAGGAACTGCCGGTACAAACGCTCGAAGCAAATATGAACTCTGCTGCGGCATTGTTGGATTATGTCACACGGTATGCCCTCCAGCCCTATCGACAGACTCAGAATGTCCAGCAGCCGATTTCGGGGCCGGCACGCAGGTAACAGGGATAGTTAAGGTTTATATTGCCGCAGTTCTTCGACGATGTGCGGAAACGAGTCGGCTAAATTAATCTGTTCCGCCGGATCGTTTTCAAGGTTGACCAAAAAAACCTTTCGGTCTTTCTCCGGCAGCGTTTGCCCGTTGATTCGCGGGTTAATGATCAATTTCCACACTCCGTGCCGAATTGCCCATTGATCCCCGACTTTCCAATACAGTGTTTCATGAGGGCTGGGGGAGTCGGCGGACTTTAAAACCGTAAGAATATTTTTGCCGTCTATATCTTCATTAAGCAATGGAATCTCACATAATGCCGTCAAAGTCGGTAACCAGTCACAGCCGTGAACCATTTGATCCCGCGTTACTCTTTCAGGCAGTTTTCCGGGCCAGCTGATTATCGAAGGGATCCGGATGCCGCCTTCGAAAAGGCTGAACTTGCTTCCGCGGTAGAAACCTGCACTGCCGCCGCCGCCGCCGTGCGCCCGTTCTTCTGTGCTGTGGCCTTGGTCGGATTGAAAGAGAATAATAGTATTCTCACGAAGTCCCAGTGTGTCGAGATGACGGACCAATTTCCCGATGCGTTCATCCAGTGAACTGACAAATGCGCCGTACAAATCGCGAGGGTAGGACGCCCCGGCATTCCGATATCGCACAAGCCATTTTTCATCCGGCTGATACGGATAGTGAGGATTGTTGATGGCGTAATACATAAAAAACGGCTGACTGCGATGGGTTGTAATAAACTCGGTTGCCTCCGTTAGCATCAAGTCGGGAAAGTATTGGCCATCATAATATACTTCTTTGCCGTTGCGCCGCAAATCATGACGGTTTGGACCTTCCCAATAGAAAAAGTGCGAGTAGTTGTCAATACATCCGCCCATATGACCGAAGGAGTGATCGAATCCTTGTGCATTGGGCATTGTGTCTTCAGAATACCCAAGATGCCATTTGCCGATATGGGCTGTAACATATCCCGCTGCCCTGAAAGTCTCGGCCATAGTGATTTGCTCGCCTGGCATTCCTTTTGTGCCAGGCTGTGAAGAAACATTACCTTCTGCGCCTGCCCGATACGGATACCGTCCGGTGAGCAGACCTGCTCGAGAGGGCGAACAAATAGACGACGGCGCATACATTTGCGTAAAACGAATCCCCCGTTTGGCAAGCGCATCAAGGTTGGGAGTTTCTAAATCTCTGCTGCCGTAGCAACCCAAATCAACAGCACCGTGATCGTCGGTGTATATAACAATGACATTGGGTTTTCGGGGAGTTTTATTCCGTGCAGCACTGTTGCCGTAACATCCGCCAAGCCAGAATGCTCCCGCAACTGCGGATTTTAAAAACATTCGTCGCGTCAGAAGAATTGTTCTCGTCATTTATGTTTAAACATCAGCTAAGCTGGCGATATTCAGATTACGAGCGGCTCTGGTTTCATCCAATCGTCCCACTGGAGTCGTTACCGGAGCATTCTTAAGGCTCTCCGGATCAGTCTCCGCAGTCTTGGCCAGCGTTATCATCGCTTCGATAAACGCATCCATTGTCTCTTTGCTTTCGCATTCAGTCGGCTCAATCATTAATGCCTCTTTGACGATCATCGGGAAATACATGGTCGGCGGATGGTACCCCGCATCAATAAGTCCTTTGGCAAGGTCAAGAGCATGCACGCCGTTCTTAGCCTGTCGCGTTGCACTCAATACGCATTCGTGTTTGCAGATCTGCGGGAAGGGAATGTCATAGTAAGGTTTCAGTTTTTCTTTGATATAATTGGCATTCAGGACCGCATTCTCGGAAACCCTCGCTAGTCCTTCGGCCCCAAGCATCAGGATATAAACATACGCCCGCAGGAGAATCGCAAAATTGCCGTAAAACGGGGCAATATAGCCGATGGACTTGGGACGGTTATAATCCAATGCAAATGTGCCGTCCTCGCGTTTGGTGACGGTTGAGATCGGTAGATAATCGACCAGTTTTTTACCTACGCCCACCGGGCCGGATCCCGGACCGCCGCCGCCGTGTGGTGTCGCAAAGGTCTTATGCAGGTTGATGTGCATGATATCAAATCCCAGGTCCCCCGGCCGCACTTGGCCCAAAATGGCATTCAGATTGGCCCCGTCATAATACGCCAGCCCATCCACGCTGTGAATCATATCGCAGATATCTTTCACCTGTGGATTGAATAATCCGAGCGTATTGGGGCTGGTCAGCATTAAACCTGCTACTTCATCAGTCAGCATTGCCTTCAACGCTTCGATAGAAAGCAAACCATTGTTGCCGCTCGGAACGACTTTGACGGTATAACCGGCAATGGCAGCGCTGGCCGGATTCGTTCCGTGGGCGCTGTCTGGAGCCAGCACGATTTTCTTTTTATTTCCGCGATCGCGATGATAAGCCGCCATCATCATAATGCCTGTCAGTTCACCGTGAGCGCCGGCCATCGGCTGCATCGTAAACGCCGACATCCCGCTGATTTCACGAAGCAGAACGTCCATCTCATAAACGACCTGCAGGGCGCCTTGGGTCAGCATTCCGCCGCCGCGAAGTTGAGGTAGCAGAGGGTGCAGGTGGGCAAACCCCGGATACGCCGCGATGCGTTCACAGACCTTGGGATTATATTTCATCGTGCAGGAACCAAGGGGATAGAAATTTGTATCTACTCCGAAATTCCGACGCGACAGTTCGGTAAAATGCCGCACCACATCCAGCTCACTCAACTCCGGCAGGGCAGCGTCTTTTTTCCGCAAAAGGTCGCCGCGCAAATGAATGCTCGTCGGTACATCATTTTTGGCAATCCGCACACCCTGTCGCCCCGGCACACTCTTTTCAAATATTAGATTCATTTTGTATTTTCCGTAATGAAAGTAAGAAATACTCTTAAGCCCGTAACTATACCGGCGGAGGATTAAACATTCCAGAAAAAATCTCCATACAATTCAAGTCAATTTGTATTAATAAGCGACAAAGCAAGTCGGATAACGGGGGAAGATTGTTGCTTTACGCTATTCCCGATGAAATCTTCGAATATAACAGTGATATTCCCAAAGAGATTTTTTTATGAAATCCTGAATTTTTCTTTTTGCTTCGACAATAAAAGCAGTAAAATAAATAAACCATCTGAATTGACTACCCGTGTAACTGTTGGTAAGACTACAATAGTGCGAGGTAGGGAATGAACGGGAGAAAACTACACGCATCACTTTTACGGCCTTCCAAAGACTGTATTTTATTCTCTAACCATACATGGTGTTATCTTTTAGGCAAAACAAATCTATCCATTTTTTAAAAGGAGAAGAAAATGAAAACGACTGCTCGAAAGGAGAATCCGGGAAATCCAAAACAATTGATTCTATCCGCGATAGGGGTGATGCTATTGATTTTGGGCCGGCTCTGTGCCGGAACCTATTCCGGTGTTGGATCAGGCACCGCGGATGCTCCCTATCAAATCGCTACGGCGGCCCACTGGGGGGAGTTGATGTTTACGCCGGAGGATTGGGACAAACACTTTATCTTGCTTAATGACATCGATCTGATCGGGAAGAACCTCACGCCGGTCGGTAACACTACGACGATGTGGTTTTCCGGTGTGTTTGATGGTAATGGTTATGTCATCCGGAATGCGACGATCAATCTGCCCGGCTACGAGTATGTTGCCCTTTTCGGATATCTGCACTTTCCGGGCAAGATTCGCAACCTCGGCGTTGCGAATCTGGCGGTCACAGGGGCAAGTCGTGTTGGCGGCTTACTTGCCTTTAATATTGGTGGGGAGGTTACCGCTTGCTATACAAGCGGGTCGGTCATCGGTTCACAAAGTGATGTCGGCGGTTTAGTGGCCCTCAATGCATTCGGGACGATACAGTCTTGCTATTCCTCCGCTGCTGTCCAGACTCGTGTCGTCAGCGGTTGTGGTTCAATTGGCGGTTTGTCAGGATACAACGTTGGATTGATTCGGTCGTGTTATGCAACAGGTTCTGTTACGGGGCATGGTACCGTTGGCGGACTGGTGGGCTTCAATGACAAAGGAGGCAAAATTGCCGGTTGTCATGCCTCAGGCCTGGTGACCAGCGATTATGATACCGGCGGATTGGTGGGACAGAACAAAGGGACGGTCGTCACCTCATATGCCACAGGGTCTGTCAGCGGCAAATGGCATGCAGGAGGATTTGTGGGATGGGGAAACCAGGGAAATGTCTTTCATTGCTACTCGACCGGTCCGGTGACGGGATATAGTAATGTCGGCGGCTTTTGCGGTTACATCAACACCGGCGGCGATTATGTGGATTTTGGTAATTTTTGGGATACGGAAACCTCTCTTATACCGGCCGGCGTCAGCGCGATGGGTACAGGAAAAACAACCGCCGAGATGATGACGAAGTTAACTTTTACGAATGCTAATTGGGACTTTGTCGACACGTGGGAAATCACCGAAAATGTCAGTTATCCCTGCCTTCAGCCGACCACCGGTTCGGCGGATTTAAACGGCGACGGTAAGGTAGATATGCTCGATTTTACACTCTTTGCCCAGCAATGGCTTCGGGGGACGTAGTGAACCGCCAACAAAGGTTTGGTTGATATATATGAGTTGAAGTGTCCGTTTTTACAAGGATACCGGAGACATAGTTTATATATCAGGCAGTATAAAAAGAGAGCATAATCCTGGGAAACCTTGTAAAACTTTGTTTGGGATAGTTTATGTAGGCAAATTTTGAAAGAAGAGCATTAACCGGCAAATATTGAACGAGAAAGGAAGTTGACGTACCGAACCGGAGCGGATAAACTTACAATGTGTAATTAAACAGGCGATGCGATATCGAAAAATCACTAAGGAGATCGTGCCATGACCGTAGAACGACAGGGGGTAACGTGTCCGGAATGTATTTATTTCGAGCGGATCGCAGAAGGGCATGGGGAGTGCCGTCGGTATGCCCCCCATCCTAACACGCCGTTGTTTATTTCAAAGGCGGATTCATTGGGCACATACAAAAATGATATTCACTGGCCCAAAGTATATGACCGCAACTGGTGCGGGGAATTTACATCTCGTACCGGAAATGCATAGACAATAAATTTTCTGCAACATACGGAAAGTCGTGAATGCGTATCAATGAGATGTTCTATTCCCTCCAGGGTGAAGGTCGTCTGGCGGGAGTACCAAGCGTGTTTATCCGTCTGGCGGGGTGTCCCCTGCGCTGTCGATGGTGTGATACGGCGTATGCGTGGGATTTTCAGGCCGGGTCAGAAGAAACGGCACAAAATCTCCTGTTGCGTATGCTGGAATATCCCACAAGGCATCTGGTCATTACCGGAGGTGAACCGATGGCCCAGCCGGCGGTGGGGGAATTTATAAAGGTTTTTGCACAAGCTGGTTACCTCATTACGCTGGAAACAGCAGGGCTTGCTTATGCGTCAGAGCTGGATATTCATCTGGCCAGTATCAGCCCGAAATTATCGAACTCAGTTTCTCCGAATGCTCAAACTCGGCCAGAAAGCGAACGGCTTGATCTTGATGCGATTCGACAATGGATTGAGACATACTCCTACCAGTTAAAATTTGTGGTAGATAACCCTCAAGACCTCAATGAGATTGCTGAGTGCATTGAACGGCTAAGGACTGTAGATCCCGAACGGGTGTATTTAATGCCACAAGCCAGCCGTCGAGACGAGTACGTGGAAAAGTCGCAATGGTTGGCAGACTACTGTCTCCAAACAGGTTTTGCGTTTTCGCAGCGGCTGCATGTAATGCTTTACGACGGTCAAAAGGGAAAGTAGAAGAAAAAAAGGGTGTGCCGTCACCTAAGCAGACACACCCTGTAAGAATGCAAATATTAAACCGCTTCGCGCTCGTCGTCGTCCTCGTCGTCTTCTTCTTCCTCGAGGGCATCCAGACTTTCCATTCCGTCTCCCAGTTCGATCTCTTCATCTTCGCCATCGGCGGGACTGGTTTCTTCCTCTTCCTCTTCTTCAGGCTCCTCATCGCGGTCAATGTCGATGGGACGGCTTTTAACGCCTCGATACTTGAAACCCCCTTGTCCTTTTTCGAGCAGTTGAGCATATTCAAGGCTGTATCGCGTCCAGGGGATGGCTTCCAGGCGTTTCTTTTCTATGGGTGTGCCAAGCCCTTCACATATCCCGAATTCGCCGTCATCGATCCGTTTGAGGGCCATTTGGATTTCGGCAAGGATCTTTTTTTCTTCTGCAAGCAGGTCAAGCCCGAATTCCTGCTCAAAACTGTCCGTCCCGACATCGGCCATATGAACCGGCATACTGGACAGTTCCCCGCCTCCCTGAAAGATGTTTTCTTCCATGGTAACGACGGAGCCAACGATTTCATGCCATTTTTCGATCAGCAAAGCACGATATTTCTCAATCTCTTTTTCGGACAAACTTGTTGTGGTCTTCTTTTTTGCCATACCTTCCGATTTTACTCCGCATAGTCGGTGTTTATCGTGATTCGTTTCCGCAGCCCCCAAAAAAGGCGGCTTCCAATATATCGCGGGAATTATAGGTTTTTCTTTAAAATAGGCAACATAGTTTTCAGATTTTATAAAAAAAGTTGAAATAATAGGAAAAAGCAACACGACCATAAATATCGCCATATTAAAAAGCTCTTTACGGCCAGAATAAATAATACGATACAATTCAACAACAGAGGGCATTTTTTTTCAAATCAGGTAAAATCTGTCAAAAATAAGACTTGATTCTTTTGACATTTTGTGTGATTTTATTTGTAAATGTGTTTTGGCTGTGTATAATCCGCCGTTTTAAATTGTTTTGGTAAACCGTAATAAGGTCATTGGCCAAGGAGAACAGTGCAATGATTGATCTTGTCCCATCAAGAATTTTTTTGACCAAAGGGGTCGGTCAGCACAAGTACAAGCTGAAATCTTTCGAGGATGCATTGCGTCAGGCGGGTGTCGCCCAGCAGAATTTAGTGCAAATTTCCTCGATTTTACCGCCGAAATGCAAAGTAATTAGTCGGAATGAAGGTATTAAGCACCTTATTCCCGGCTCGATTTGTTTTTGCGTGCTGGCCCGTTGCGATACCAATGAGCACGGACGTTTGATTGCTTCGGCGGTTGGCGTTGCGGTGCCCAAAGACAGTTCGAAATGGGGCTATTTGAGTGAAGTACACGGCCACGGGATGAATAAAAAAGAGGCCGAGGATATGTCGGAAGACTTGGCCGCCGAGATGCTCGGCACGACCTTGGGGGTTGATGTCAATCCCGATTTAGCGTGGTCCGAAAAGGAGCAGGCCTACAAATCCAGCGGTCTGTTTATCAACACCACCAATATTACTCAAACGGCACGCGGGGTTAAAGACCTCTGGACAACGACCGTAGCATTGGCGGTGTGTTTGTTTGACTAATCGCTTCCACTGCAGGTAGGATAAAATAACAGTTAGCCGGATGGAGACAGCCTATGCAGTTCGGTGATTTTGCGCCGGAATATCGTGATCCGAAGACGGCCGGGATTGTATTGTTGCCCGTACCGTATGACGGGACGAGTACATGGATAAAGGGGGCCGATCAGGGACCGGCCGCAATTCTCGACGTGTCCTACAATCTTGAATTCTACGACATAGAGACCGATTCGGAAGTCTTTCGCAAGGGCATTTATACGGATGCCCCGATTGAAGGGCTTGATGCGCCGGAAGAAGTGGCGGTGGCAGTGCACAAGACCGTAGGCAATTGGTTTGAGAAAGGTAAGTTTCCGGTAGTACTGGGTGGAGAACACTCTGTCAGCATCGGGGCTTTTCGCGCAGCCTCAGAGGCATTTAACAATCTGACTATATTGCAGTTAGACGCTCATTCGGACTTGCGTTCTTCCTATGAAGGCAGTGCGTGCAACCATGCCTGCGTAATGGCTCGGGCTAAAGAAATGTGCCCGATTGTTCAGGTGGGCATTCGCAGTATGGATACAGTAGAAAAGCCGCAGATGGATAAAAGTCGCGTGTTTTTTGCTCATCAAATCATCGATCGCCCGCGGAGGGATTGGATAAACGAGGTAGTATCGATGCTGACCGATAATATCTATCTGACGATTGATTTGGATGTATTTGATCCGGCGTTTGTTCCCGCCACGGGTACCCCGGAACCGGGCGGATTGAATTGGTACGATGCGGTGGAACTGGTCAAGGCAATTTGCAGCCGAAAAAATCTGATCGGCTTTGATGTGGTGGAGCTATGCCCGCACGAAAGCCACTGGGGTTCGAGTTTTTTTGCAGCCAAATTGATCTATAAGATACTTACGATGAAGTTTTGCAGCTAAAAAAATGCAATTTTCAGGGGCGAATGAAGATAACAAGTGGATTAAAGGATAAAGATAACAGTTTTTCTGGAAACCGCTGTATACGCCATCTGGCTTATGGAAATTTATAATATATCCTTGACAAATCATAACATTCGGTTCTAATGATATCAGTCATCTATGGAGAGCATTGAGGAGTGGTGAATTCTCCTTAATGTAAATGCAAGTCTTGCAACATGGCCCCTCTTGGATAGCGTTCTTAATTCGAGTGTTGTGTGACAATGGTTTCGGGATGCAGGCGTCTTAATCGCCGGTTATCATTAAGGCCGGAAGGGAGAAACATCGTGCGGCTGAAAACCCAAACGAGTTTTTTCGGGGGAGGGGGAAATTTATTGTCTATATGTTGTTCTTGTTTCCACAGTTCGTATCTGCAAGTCCAATCCAACACTATCTTTGAAAGGGGAAGAAAATGAAAAATGGAAAAGTATTCACCTGTTTATTCATATCGTTTATCTTGACATTTGGTATATCGCAAACAGCATTGTCGGTGGTAATCAAGGTGAACAATCCCGGCTTCGAAGATAACAAACTAAGTTCAGGGGGCAATGTTGCAAGCGCTAATGGCTGGCTCATTTCCGGTACTGCCGGCACATTTTATCCAAACTCGGCTGCATTCCCTGATTTGGCCCCTCAGGGCAATAACGTCGCTTATGCAGATGTTGCCACGCTCTCCCAAATCATTCCGGAAAGTCTTGCGGCCAATACGGTCTATTCCCTCATCGTAGAGGTGGGCGATAGAGCCAATATTGCCTTTGTCAGCTATTCTGTCAAACTCTACGCCGGCGGCATGCTTTTGGCATCTGCCACTGCGCCTACTCCGCCGAATGGAGGCTTTGTAACGGCGGCCGTCAATTACGATGTTCAGCCCGGGGATCCATCGGTTGGCCAGATTCTCTCCATCGAACTGACCTCCGGAGGAGCACAGACTTTATTTGATTGTATCCGTCTGGTTAAGCTCACCGATCCGATTCTCAACCTCACTCAGGGGACGCGATTCGCATCCATTCAGGCGGCCATTTATGCTGCCGTCGATGGCGATGTCATTGAAGTCCCCTCCGGGA
The DNA here is from genome assembly GCA_964649955.1 of uncultured Pirellulales bacterium. Taxonomy (GTDB): domain Bacteria; phylum Planctomycetota; class Phycisphaerae; order Sedimentisphaerales; family Anaerohalosphaeraceae; genus T3Sed10-213. Next base: position 4,121 of record CAZYQN010000035.1, on the reverse strand, counting down.
CCTACTATGAGCACATCAACTTTTTCGGCAAGCAAGTAACACTCACAAGTCGCAGTGGTGATCCCGACGACACCATCATCGACGGGAAATTTATCGATCTGTCAAGCGGTTCGATTGTTGTTCATCCCTTCAAGGGTTCCGTAATTTCCTGCAAAACCGGAGAGAATGAAGACACGGTTATCGAAGGATTTACGATATGCAACGGCCTGGGCACTTATTCCGGCGGGTACAGATATGGCGGCGGAATGTACAACTGGCAAAGCAGCCCGACAGTGACGGACTGCATTTTCACCGCCAACTCCGTCACCGGCGATGGTGGCGGTATGTATAATACAACCGACAGCAGCCCCACGGTAACCGGATGTGCCTTCACTTCCAATTACGCGGCATTTGCCGGCGGGGGAATGGATAACAGGGTTAGATGCAGTCCTGCAGTAACCGATTGTACCTTCAGCCAAAATACGGCCCTCACAAACGGCGGTGGAATGGAAAATTTTAACAACAGCAGCCCGACTGTTACAAACTGCACCTTTATGGAAAACCGGGCTCAAAACTCCGGCGGCGGAATGTATAATGAGAACAATAGCAGTCCGATCGTAGCAGACTCCACGTTTGCGGAAAATATTACTTACTCATACGATGGCGGGGCGGCCTACAATAATACCGGGACAGCTAAATATACCCGTTGTCTCTTTGAGTCCAATGTTGCCAACCGCTATGGCGGTGCGGTTATCAATAACAACAGCGTATCAAACTTTCTGGATTGCACGTTCATCGCCAATTCAACCAAAACCGAGGGCGGTGCCGTTATGAATTACAATAGCAGCGCCCGTTATACCGGTTGTACGTTTACCCGTAATACCAGCAACAACGGCGGGGCGATGTTTAACCGCCTTAACAGTTCTCCTGTTGTTCTGGATTGTATCTTTGACTATAACGTTGCCGGTAATGCCGGCGGTGCGATTTACGATTATGAAGGCACCGAAAATCCGATGATTGCATATTCACAATTCCTGGGCAACCATGCCAACGCAAGTACCGGCGGTGCCGTTATGCATAGCAGCGGCGGTACTCCCCGGATGAACCACTGTCTGCTGATTGGCAATTATGCCAAAACTTACGGAGGAGGGCTTTACGTGAATGCCGGAACCATCGATATCCAGCATTGTACTTTCACGGCCAACAAAGCGCTCACCAGGGGCGGTGGGATATTCCTGGCAACATCCGGTACGATGAACATTATCAATACAATAGCATGGGGCAATACATCGCCGACAGGGGCCGATATCCGTCAGGATAGTGGAACGCTCACGACCTCCTATAGCAACTTTGGCATAGGGATGGCAGGCCAGGGCAATCTGATAGTTGACCCGAACTTCGTTGTTATTCCCGGTGATGGCGGAGACGGCTGGGGCGATGATCCCACCACGCCGGCATTTGATGAAAGTACCAATGACAACTTTGGCAATGTACGTCTTGCGGAAGGGTCCCCGTGTATCGACGCAGCCAACAGTTTGTTCACAGGTTCGGTGGATATGGATGGAAATATACGCGCCGTCGATGATGCCGATACGCCTGACACCGGTATCGGACCGGTAACATTTCTTGATATGGGTGTCTACGAATACGGTTCTATACCGCCTTCCGGCGGCATTCTCGGCGATCTCAACAACGACAACAAAGTGAACTTGGAAGATTTCAGGATAATGGCTCAAAACTGGATGATTGGTATCTGATAAGTTGCTGGCCTCTTTTTTGGGGTGCACAATAGAGCCAACGCCGCAGCCATAAAACCTGACGGCAAAACGTCAGGCAGTAAAAACGCCCGAAAAGGGAAAAGGAGATAGTGTGTCAATATTCTTGACAGATAGAAAAATTCTCTTGACATAATCCCTCTTTTTCTTATAATGAAAACTTGTTATGGAAGAAGTCGTAAGGAGAGTGTTGTGCTTCTGGCCATCTGTTGAGGAGAGGGTTTAATGCATGGTATAGATGTTACGGTTGACATTACAGGGGCTGTTTCCATATCCGCAGTCACATCGCATACTCCGTCTTTTGCCTTCAATGCAATAGTAAAACTCAGAGCAGAAGATGTTTTTTATGCTTAAAAGGGGGAACTTTTCTTCAAAATAATGATGGAGGTGTAGAATGAAACAGCGTTTAATCTATATCGCAATGATTGTCAGTGCGGCGGGATTATGTCAAGCGGCCCATTTTCAAGCGGTTCACGAGATGACCTACTGCGACTCGAAAGCCACCGTCCAGAGCGATCAAGAAGGACCTAATGAAGAGTCGCAATCCAATTGGAGCGCTAACGATAATTATATCAATTCCGCCGCTTGGCTTGACGTTGCGGATGCCTGGGGTACAAGCCAGATGTACACTCAGCTCGAACCGTTTGCTGGCAGTTACGAAGAACCTTATCCGGCCGTTTATTTCTTTGCACAAACGGAAAGTTCTGCGTATCTGATGGAGGAAAACGGCATCACCGGGACATTTGCAGAAGGATGGGCCAATGCGTACACCGTGGCCCCCGGCTATGCAACGGGGAATTTCTATCGGATTATGCCCGATAAAGGCGAACAGGTCGGGGATACTATAACGATTACGATTGACTATAACGGCAGTGTTGGAAGGTCAGACAATCCGGCGGATAGTACATCCAGTGCATTTATCAGTGGCGGTTTTGCCGGGGACGATACGCTGATTACACTCAATTGTCAGGATTATGACGCCCCGCAGGCCTGCGAGATATTGCACGCTTTCGGCAAGTTGGACATTGAACAGAACGACTGGGCATCGAACGAGGACCGGGTCTCTTATCAGGTTCATATTGGCGATGTGATTGGCATCCACGCCGGCGTAGGCACCTTTGCCGATCGCGTTTCAACCGGCCAGGATTCACTTTCAACATACGCGGAATTGCAGATTAGCATCATAATCGAACACTTTGACCAGCCCGCTCCATTTACCCCGGACAAGGCGGACTTGGATGACAGCGGCCGAGTGGATATGGCGGATTTTGCGATGCTTTCGTCGGTGTGGTTGTGGAATAAAAATGTAATCAACTATCTGACCGATACAGTTACTTTTGAACAGGCCGATGAGCTGGCGATGTTCAATCAGCGGATGATGGGCGGGCCTGCTGCTGCCCTGTGGACGGCTTATACCGGCGGCGGAATTCTCGACGGCAATTGCATCCAGCCCCCGAACAACAGCGAGTTTACAACGCTGGTATATACCGGTCGGGCGCTTGATTTAACAACACCTGCGGCAGCCTTCACCGCCGGGATGATGTTCAAGCGATGGAACACGGAATATGTGGGAATCGACACCGCACAGGTCGGTTTTGTCAGCAGCGATACCGGCGATTACCATACCAACTCCGGCCCATTTATGGCGGTCTCGCTTTCTGCAGCCGGAAACAATGTTTTGGGGATGAGTATAAAATACAAATACGGTGGATGGGGCCTGGTCAAACCGTTGTCTTCCGGGATTGTTCTGCAAGGTGGGCATTGGTATAAGCTTACAGCAACGTTTGTGCGTGTGTCCACCATATCCGGCAACTGGTGGGTGTCGGCAAATCTGGAAGATTACGGCACCGATGGCGCCGGTAAGATCGCCGATGTGGTGACAGATGTCCATACAGTATTTACAAGCCAGGAAATGTATGACGACACACAGGCCTACGGCGCAATGAGTGCCGAACGGAACGACTTCTCCTCCGGCGGAGTTGAGTTTGTCGATAACTTCTCCATTACATTCCCCCAAACCTATCCCTTTACGCCGTTCATAGCCGATTTAAGCCGCGATGGCAAGGTGGATAGTGACGATTTATCGCTCTTTGCCTCCGCTTGGCTATGGGGAACGGAATTGCCGATGTGAAAGTACTAAATTCATTTTTTTAAAAAGGAATCTATGAAAAAGCTCCTTTTTGCCACCTTAATAATTACGTTGGCTGTTTCTTATTCTCCATTCACCCAGGCCGCCACCTACGGCGGGGGCACCGGCACAGCATTAAGTCCCTATGAAATCTGGACCCCCCAGCAAATGAACACCATCGGCGCCAATCCTGCCGACTGGAACAAACACTTTGTCCTGATGGACAACATCGATATGTC
>CAZYQN010000034.1:0-37735 GCA_964649955.1 uncultured Pirellulales bacterium | reverse complement strand
TACTTAAGGTAATGGGCAGGGGCGGATTTGAACCGCCGACACACGGATTTTCAGTCCGTTGCTCTACCAACTGAGCTACCTGCCCGAAAGGAACAAGAACATCCATTTAGCACAATCCGATAGCATTTGCAATAAAAAATCTTTGAAAATCCAATACTTCAGCGTCATTATAAAAAAAGAGAGAGTAAGTATTATGAGCTACTTGTCTTTTTAGCATATTTGTCGTGACTCTAACTGAGCGATATATTTGGACGCTTCAAGCTCGAATAATGCGTCATAAATGACTATTACTCTTAATCATAACCTCGAAAAGATCAAAGAAGTATACAACTTTTTTACTTCTTATCGTGAATACTTAAAGATTTGCCACACCCGCTGCAGAACTTGGCCTCAGGTGTTTCCATAAAACCGCAGGCAGGGCACTTCAAGAATGATTTTGCATCTTCTTTCACTCCGGTCTTTCCCTCTTCCATTCCCTGCGTTATAGACTTGGCGATAGTTTTGACGCCTTCCTGGGTTCCTTCGGCCATATAGTTAAACGTATCTTTCGCAACTGGTGCATATTGGGCGGCTTGAAACCGTGCGATCTTGCCTGCGAATCCGGCCGAAATCATTACCAAGCCGAAGAAAGACAGTGGGATACCGATGAAAAACAACCAAAATAATCGGGGCGGCCCAGAAGCACCATCCATAATGACGCCAATTAAGTTTATGAAGGCAACCAATATGCACACCCCGCCAAGAACGAAAAGTATGAATCCAGCTATTCGCAGGATTTTTACTACCTTGCGGTGTCCCGGATCGATTTTTTCCTCTTCGTTCATTCTTAACCCTTCCGATAGGAGTTTAGCTCTTTTAAGGATGACGTATTTTTGCTTTTGTGGCAAGAAAAATTAACAAAAAAATTGCCTATCTTATCTGGAAGACATCATCAAATCCACAAGAGACCAGAGGATTACTTCGGTTTACCGGGTCATTGCCGACATAAGACTGTTCATCCCGGCCGGGGTAAGATTTTTTTTGTGATGGTATTTGGCGATGACTCCGGCGGCCAGTGGGCCGGCGGTGGCGGGACAAATCAGTTCGAGGCCATCACCATTGAGCCAGCTTCCTCGCAAAAGGGTGAAAGATATCATAAAAAAACTCATCCGCCGCATATCGCCGTTCTCAAGGTCGGAGATATCAAACGGCAAGACATCTTTTACTGAAGCGATTGCCCCCGGTCCATAGAGTCCGAGCATAGCGGTTTTGTCGGTCATATTGGCTACGGAAACATCTGCGCCTTTGTGTCGGGCTGCATTTTCAAGGGCTTGAATAGCTCCTTCAGCAGTTCCCGGCGGGGTAAATATAAAAGCTTCACCGTTCAGCCGTCCCATTCGGCAGGGGAGGTTGATTCCCGCTTTGGTAAGAGTTGCCCATTTCCATTGGCCGTCAAAGAGCTTGCCGTGTTCAAGTAATCCGGCCATAAATGCCGCTGCGTCATTGCCTTTAAGCGAGAGCCGTCCAAAACTGCTCAAGTCCACCACTGCGCAGTGTGTTTTAAGGGCCTCAGCCTCGACTTTTATATTGCCGAAATCGGCTGGCAGTGTCCACCCGTCAAACTCATCAAACCGAGCGCCAAGCTGACGGTGAACCGCATCAAACGGGCTAATTTTTGCCATAAGACAACCCCAAACATTCTGCATCATCGGACTTGTACAGTTTTACAAGCTGTTTAGATTAACACAAAACGTCCTCTGCGCCAATTCTTTGCCTTATGGTTTGGAGGAAATTCATCAAACCTTGCCCAAAAACCCATTTGGCAACCGGAAAAAGGGTGGTATAATATCCTAGAATTTATAATGCTTTTGCGACGTTTAATTCGGGAGCGAGAATTTGGTAACGATGACATTATTAGAAACACAGGGGCTGGTTAAAAAATATTCCGGCCGTACCGTTGTCAACGATGTGCGCATCACCGTTGGGCAGCGAAGTATTGTCGGTCTGCTGGGGCGTAACGGGGCGGGCAAGACCACGACATTCCGGATGACAATTGGCATGATTGTTCCGGATGCCGGGCAGGTCTTTTTTGACGGACACGATATTACAAAACTGCCGATGTACAAACGCGCCCGGTTGGGAATGGGGTATTTGTCGCAAGAGCCGAGTGTCTTTCAGCGGCTGACCGTGCGGGAAAATCTTATCGCTATTCTTGAGACCATGGCGATCGGACGGACTGAGCGTAAACGCCGTGCAAACGAACTTGTTGAGCGATTCGGATTGGGTGAAGTGATTAACAGTCAGGCTCGTTTTTTATCCGGCGGCGAACGCCGCAAGCTGGAGATTGCCCGCGCGATGGTGACCAATCCTTCACTGATTCTGTTGGATGAACCGTTCAGCGGCGTTGACCCGATTGCGGTGGAGGAGTTACAGGCTGAGATTCGGCGGCTGGTTGCTTCCGGCGTCAGTATCCTGATTACCGACCATAATGTTGAACGTACTCTTGAGGTTTCTGACAAGGCGTATATTATCGACCACGGTAAGGTGATCGCCGAAGGCAGCCCGCGTGAGATTATCCAGAATGACCTGGTCAAACGCAGCTATCTGGGCAGTACCTTCAAAGGCGATGAATTTGATGAACCGAATGAATGAGATATAAGAGGATGCAGCCAAATGAAGGATTACTCTAAATGCCGATTAACCCAATTCCCGTCGCCGGTACTGGATAAGAAAGCCGAGCCGATTACCGAGATCAACGATGATATACGTAAACTGGCTGACCGAATGATCGACTTGATGGTTGAGACGGAGGGTGTCGGATTTGCCGGGCCGCAGGCGGGTGTGAATCTGCGCATCTTTGTCGTGTCGCTGGACAGCAGCCGTGAAAATGCAAAAGTGTATATCAATCCGGAAATCGAAGTGTCTGGGCCGGTAGTTTCGCATGAGGAAGGCTGCTTGTCATTGCCGGGCATATATGGTCAGATCAAACGCTATGCTCAGTGCAAAGTGACTGCTACAGACCTGGACGGCAATCGGTTCACGGAGGAAGGTGAAGGCTTGCTGGCCCGGGCATTCCAGCACGAATATGACCATCTTGAAGGAACGATGATTAAGGACCGGTTGAGTCGCATGGCCAAGGTTCGTGCCCGCAATCGTCTTAAACAACTGATTGACAATTTTGAGAATAATGTCGCCTCCTGAGGATGCCTTAATGAAAATCGTTTTTTTCGGTTCTGCACATTTTGGCATACCGTGCCTGGAGGCTATTCAGAACAGCCGTCATATGCTGGTTGGTGTGTTTACTCAGCCGGCCCGCCCCGCGGGGCGACATCGCGATCCCAAGCCGACGGAAGTGGCCCTCTGGTGTGTCGAAAAAAATATTCCTTGTGTGGAATCCGAAGATGTTAATTCCCCTGAAATGCAGGCTCAGGTTGCCGCCTGTGGCGGTGAGTTGCTGGTCGTCATTGCATTCGGACAAAAAATCAGTCAATCGGTGATTGACTTGCATCGCTTCGGGGCTATTAATGTTCACGGTTCATTGCTGCCGAAATATCGCGGTGCCGCTCCGATTCATTGGGCGATGATGCGCGGCGAGACCGAAACCGGCATCAGCATCATTACACTGGCCCAGCGAATGGATGCAGGACTTGTTTTGGCACAAAAAAGTATGCCGATTGCCCCTGATGATACATTTCAGACGCTGCATGATAAACTCTCGGTATTGTCGGCGTCGGCATTGATGGAAACCCTTGATGCTATTGAGACGAATCGGGCTGTCTATACCCCGCAGGATGAAACCCGAGTAACGATGGCGCCGCGACTTAAAAAAGAACATGGTTACATCGATTGGAGCCGTTCTGCAGAGGAGATTGCCAATCAGATTCGGGCTTTATGTCCCTGGCCCGGTGCCCAGAGTGTTTATGTATCTTCTCAAACCGGACGTTCCTGGCGTGTTATGGTTTGTTCGGCAAGGGTTGTCAAACAGCATAATAGTATAGGCGATATTCCCGGCATGATAGATGAAAATCTGAATGTGATTTGCGGCTGGGATCGCCTTAAAATTCTGACTATCAAACCGGCCGGTTCCGACCAAATGACATTTGAAGCCTTTGCCCGGGGGCGCAACAGCCAAAAAGGCGACCTCTTTCTGCCGATTGAAAAAGTTCTTCAAGGCATCCTTCAATGAATCGACCGGTACAACGCAGTGCCCGTACTGCTGCACTGACGGTGTTGCGGCAGTACAATACTCATCGCGGGGATGCCGCTGACCTGCTCCATTCGCTTCTGGATACGACCGACCGTTCCGCCCAGACCACGGACTTGGTGTATGGAGTGATTCGCAATACCGTTCTGATAGATACGCTTTTAACACGTCTTAGCGGGATAGATAAACGTTGCGTAAAGCCGGCGCTCTGGACGATTTTGCGTATAGGGGTTTATGAACTGGTGTATGCTCCGAGAACCGCCGACTATGCCATTCTTAATGAAGCTGTGAATATGGCTTATGGCGTTAGCTCTAAAAAAGCCGCAGGTTTTGTGAATGCTGTCCTAAGGTCGATTCAAAGGCAGATTATTTCTCGCGATGGCGACAGTGCTGCCGCCCCGATAACGCATAGGATTCCTCGTGTTGACGGGACGGCCTGTATTTTTTCCTGTGCCGTCCTGCCTGAAGCCTCCGGCAATCCCGCTGACTTTCTGCATATTGCATGGTCTTTGCCGCGATGGCTGGTCAGCGACTGGATTAACGTGTATGGAACAGAGAACGCTATGTCACTTTGCCGGGCGTCCAATCGTCATCCTTCGGTGTATGCCTGGCCCGATACCCGCCGCATCACTGCCGGGGGATTGGCTGAGCGGCTGACTGCTGAAGGGGTTCAATGTCGTCTTTGGCCTGAAAGGGGAGCTGTTCGTATCCGTTATGGCGGATCACTGGCGGCACTTTCGGCGTTTCAGGATGGACTCTTTTATATACAGGACCCTGCTGCAGAATCGATAGCCGCATTCCTTGACCCTAAACTCGGAGCTGTTCTTTATGATGTCTGTGCCGCACCGGGCGGAAAGACCCTTGCTCTGGCCCTGCATATCAATGACTCAGGGCGTATAATTGCATCCGATATGAATGCTGTTCGTCTTGGACGTCTCGATGAGAGCATCAAACGCCTCAAGCTGACCTGTATTCAAACTGTGTGTGCCGCAGACTTGAAGATGTATGTCGGTACTACGGATCGACTGGATGTTGTTATTCTCGATGTACCCTGTTCCAACACGGGTGTTTTGGCCCGACGTGTCGAGGCCCGACGCCGTCTTGAAGCCCGTCCTGCCGACTCACTTTTACGCCTCCAGCATTCTCTGTTGAATGATGCAAAGGGTTTATTGAAACCCGGCTCAAAACTGTTGTATTCAACATGCAGTATTCAGCGTGAGGAAAATGAATATCAAATCCGGAATTTCCTGCGATGTAATCCAGAATTCTACCTTAAAAAGCAGCAAATAACGCTTCCCAGTGCTGAAAACGAGGATTTATTTGATAATGACGGCGGATATATGGCATTGATTGAAAAACGATAGCCCCATAATATCATTGCTTTCAGTCTTGTCAGTGAAATCTGCCATCAACAGGTTATCCACAAATACTGATTAGGGTGTGAATAGCCTGTGAAAAACAAATTTTTTTCGCTCATAAGTCCTCATTCTGCTTGAATCTTAGTTCTGTGGAAAAGAATTCCTGAAAAACACGGTTGAATCAACACCCCGGTTGCCCCTATTATCTTTCCATCGAATTTGACATCTTTGAGAGAATCCAAGCGATAGTAAAATACCCGGAAGGATGGGAAAGCGAATGCCGACTGTATTCACGGACGAACTGAAAGCGATACACGAACGAATCGCCGAAAAAATTGGAACCTGTCAATATCAGGTGTGGTTTGAAGGAGCGACGCAGCTTTCGCTGTGCGATGAAGGTTTGCAGGTAACTGCTGCAAATCCTTTCGTTTCCAACTGGATTGAGGGGCATTTTCATCAGGCCCTCAGCGAATCGGCTCTTGAAGTATGCGGCCGCAAGGTGCCGTTGCGTTTTCAGATTGATGCAGCATGTGTCAAGCCTCAAAGCAAAGCTCCGGCAGCGCCGTCTGCCTCACGAATTGAACGTGTCAAGACCAGTCAGCGCCGTACCCCCAGCGTTAAAAGCCGTGAGGGGCGTACGTTACCTCTTAAGCTGACGTTCGATACGTTTGTTGTCGGCAGCAAGAACCAACTGGCTTATAATGCCGCTCAGGCTGTTATTTCTCAGGAAAAAAGTCCGTTCAATCCTCTATTTGTCCATGGCGGTTATGGTGTCGGCAAGACACACTTGCTTCAGGGTATCTGCAATGAAATATTCCAGCAAACCCCCGGTTGTCGCTGGATGTATTTGTCCGCTGAGGAATTTGCCAATCAATATGTTATGGCTCTCAAGACGCACAAACTGGATGTTTTTCGTAATCGTTTTCGCAATCTTGATATTTTAGCAATAGATGACATTCATTTTCTGGCCAACAAGACCGCGATGCAGGAGGAATTTCTCCATACATTTAACAGTATCGATTTGGCCGGAAAACAAATTGTTCTGGCCTCCGATGCGCATCCGAAGGAAATCGGACAGCTTTGTGAAAAGCTCGTAAATCGCTTTGTTTCGGGAATGGTGGTTCGGATGGATCCGCCCGATGTGGAAATGCGCACCAAAATATGTCTGCGCCGTGCCGAACAACTGCGATTAACGCTGTCTAAAGAGGTTCTCGGATACGTTGCTGAGAGCATTACTTCGGGTGTTCGAGAGTTGGAAGGTGCGTTGGTGAAACTGGCGGCCTATGCCGCCCTGACCCATGCACCGATGACGCTGGCATTGGCCCAGCAGGTTCTGGCCGAACACATTATCCGTACCGATCCCGTTGTTCATACCACTGATATCGCCGCAGTTTCTGCTGACTATTTCGGTGTGACTATAGCCGATATACACTCGGATAAAAAAGATCGCACTGTCAGCCTTGCCCGCGCATACTCGATGTATTTGACCCGTCGTTTAACAAGAATGAGCTATCCGGAAATAGGACGTGCGATGGGTGATAAAAATCACGCCACTGTCATTCTTGCTTGTCGCAAGGTTGAAGAATATCTCAAGGCAAATCGCGAATTAAAATGGCGGTCTAAAACCGGCTGCCGGCTTGTTCGAGCAAAAGAAGCCTTCGACGCGCTTATGCAGAAGTTATCCTGAAAAAAGCCCCCCTCAACTGATATATAAATTACTGCTTCTATATATTCTATATATCAGATACAGTATAGGCCGATATTTGATGCGCATAAGAAAAGCAGCGGCAAGGAGGAAACCGCTGCTCATTCCCAGGTATAGAACCTGGCATTAGAAGGAGGAGGAGGGTAATGTTTAAGTTTTTAAAGTTCTTTTCATCGAATCTCTTAGTTCAGTAATTAATACGTATTGTATCGGTCATTGTTCTCAGTAATTTTACAATATTTTAATAGGTAAATCAACCGATACGATCACCATTTCCGCATGCACACTACCAAATCATAAGTAAAGACGCCGCAAAAGGGGGTAATATTGATGATAAATTTTGATTTATTCTCAATTATTTTCGCCCTGTATGTAAACGAAAAGATAACGTAAGCTTTTTTGCTTCGTTGGAGTAAATCGTAAGTTGCTATATTCAATAGAGATACAAGTATATTAATTAAAGAAGTAGAAATAGCAGATATTGTGAATGTATAGAAATAACAAGATTAAATAATATAGGATAGGAATAAACAGAAATGCGTTTTTTCTTTAAAAGACCGCTTTAAATTAAATTTATTTTAGGGTTTCTCTTTTAAAATAATCGGTAAATTTATTGATTCATTGTCTGAGAGTCCTTTTTTGTCCTCCCGATAGGTGACTTTATGTTAGAACAAAAAAAGTATTCTTCTATAAGGGTGCTCCGGATTTTTCTGTCTTCCGAGTCAAGCTCGGGAGCAGTTCGGGGTGTTCGACAATTTCCAGTGTTTGCCGAATAAAGTCTTTCCAGTGCGGCAAACGGTGGCTTCTTCTCTGTAGGATCACATTCCGCAGCGTTTTATAGTTCATGCACCACATGCGGGTTTGTAAAAAGCCCTCGGGAAGGCGTTTTTTGATACCAATAATATCTTTATCCCGGGCTGCGGCGTAAATGTCACGAAGTGTTTCGATGGGACAGGAATCCGGCTCAAAATTTTCTTCTATAAAAGCCTTTATGGAACGCGTACTGTTGATGTCGATTTCCAGAAGTTCTTCGGTTAATGTATGCATTGTGCTTTCGGACTGTTTGGTAGAAAGACGGAAGGTGTCGGCTTCTTGCCACCAGTATCGGGGAGCACGTACATCCAGCCAGACGTAAATACTTTCAAGAAACTTGTTGTGGCCTCCATCCATATCCGCCAATTTCTGGGCGACTTTGGACATCTTGGCGACCGGTTGTTTTTTGTTGTGGGCCAGACCATGCAAGGCAGCATCATAACCGGCCTCATCAACTTTTTTTACAAACATATAGGTTTCAGACATAACAATCTCCGTTTTTTTTAAAGTATTTCACACTTCATAACCATGACGGGAAAACTTGGCAAGTAAAATTTCTTCTTATGTTATGGATTCGTCAGTGTATTGAATGAAGAGTCAAGTGTTGCGGCGTTCGCACGGCGGTTATAGCGTCGAAACTGAGTTGGAGTTTGTTGTGTTTCCTGCCGGAAAGCCTTGCCAAGGCGGTCGGCGCCTGCATATCCTACGGCCAAGGCGATATGCTTGATGGGAAGTGTGGTATTGATAAGCAGATGCCTGGCACGTTCGATGCGGCAGCGGGTGATCTCGGCTCCGATGGAATGACCCAGGGATCGCCGAAATCGGCGTTCCAGGGTGCGTCGGGTCATCGGTAACTTTTGTACAATATCTTCCACATGGAAATTGCGATAACTGTGATTCCATATCAGTTGAAGGGCGTTAAACACGACCGGATCATCCAAAGCATGTTCAGGACATACTGCAATGGTTTTTTCGCTTCTCCGCGGTACTGCCGCTTTTTGTTCATTTTGAATCGCAAGAGTTAAGACTTCCATCGCATAAGCGCTTAGAACACTGGAGTTTTCTGCAGGGTGGGTACGTACATGACCGAGAATCCGCTCAAAAGCCTGAAGAATGTGATCCGGGTTTTGAGCGGTCAATACGGCCCGTTCGGGATTCAGAAGCCCCTGCCGTTGCAATCGGTACAGGTATTCACCATTCCAGCTGAGCCAGTATTCTTTCCATCCGGTTTGTGGATTCGGTCGATAGCGATGCCAAAGACCCGGAAACAGCAGCAGGACATTTCCGGCTACAAGTGGTACTGATCCGGTCGGAGAGGATTCAAACAGCCCGTGTCCTTCTGCAATCAATAAAATCTGGTATTCCGGCAGTACCCGCCCGGCAGCCCAGTTAAAATCATACACATCCGGGTGACCCTTAGGAGGATAGGGACTGGCCGGTTCGACTCGGCAGAGACCCGCACCAGTTAGATACAATCCCCAGCGGATGTTTTCCTGGTTGATCGGCAGATATTGGAAAAAGTTATTTTGTTCCATTATCAGTACTAATAACAACGCTATTTTGAAACGTTTAAAGGCGATATTATACTCTTATCGGTGTCGCAAAACAATGCAGTTTTGTCGCAAAACATACTTTTCTTTTATTTATATTCCCATATAATGTGGCAGGTTAATCCGGCGTAAATCGTAATCGCTAATGAAAGGATGGTCTGTGGAACTGCTTGACCGCATTACGGAATTGTCGCATGAGTTCGGCACGATGGATTATGTCCGCGGCGGCGGCGGAAACACCTCAGTTAAAAATGATACCACCCTTTGGGTCAAACCTTCCGGGACTACGCTTGCGGGACTTAAACCCGAGACATTCGTTGCCCTTGATCGCGTTAAACTCTCCAAACTCTATTCGATAATCCCCCCGGCCCAATCGTCGGCCCGTGAATCTCTGGTCAAGGAAATTATGGAACAGGCAACATTGCCGGATCGTCCCGGTCGGGCCTCGGTTGAGGCTCCTCTGCATGATTCACTTTCCGCTCGATATGTGGTGCATACCCATCCGGCGTTAGTCAACGGGATGACCTGCGGTAAAGATGGCCGCTCGGCCTGCGGCCGGCTTTTTCCTAAAGCTCTGTGGCTGGACTACATCGATCCGGGCTATACGTTGTGTATGGAAGTTCGCAAACAAATTCAACACTACAAAGTAACATTTGGCAGAGAACCCTCTCTAATCTTCCTGAAAAATCATGGCGTCTTTGTTGCGGCCGATACCCCAGAAGCAGTTCGTATCCTTTTCTGCAACGTTATTTCGACGCTTCGGCAATACTATAAGAAGGCAGCACTCTCCTGTGAGCTGATTAGTGAACCACTGCCGGAAAAAAGGGTTGTTGAGTCGGCCCAAGACACGATTTGTCTGGCATTCGACGAGCCGTCGCTCTGTTTGGCGTGCAGCGGTACGTTTTCGTTGCCCCAAGGCCCTGTCTCGCCCGATCATATCGTGTATGCCAAATCCTATTATCTGACGGAAAAACCAAGTTCGGACATACTCCGTCAATTCCGCGAAAAACACGGCTATCTTCCGCTTATTGCTGCGTTTGACCGGATGGTTTTCGGTCTCGGCGCGACACAGAAAAAGGCTGAGCTGGCCCTGGAACTGGTGACAGATGCGGCATTGGTTATGCAATTGGCCGCTGCGTTCGGGGGCATCGATTATATGACCGATCGGGCACGCGAGTTTATTGAAAATTGGGAAGTCGAATCCTATCGAAGCAAACAGGTTAGTTAGGATAACTGTCCGATGATTCCACGATCGCTTGGAAAAAAATGCTGGGTGGTGCCGGATGGATATATCCCGCGTGTTACGGAACACGACCGGGAGAATCGGAATAATTATGTCTCCCATGAATGTGTCTGTTTGCTCAATACTGGACCGAACGATGTACGGGTAGAACTGGCAATTTATTATGAAGATCAGGCCCCGGTGGTGTTAAAGAAAATTCTGATGGCCGCACAGCGATGCCTGCATTTAAGAATGGACGAATTGACAAAAGACGGCGTGCCTGTAATCAAACGTGGCAGGCCGTATGCATTGGTAGTAACCGGCTCAGAGCCGATTGTTGTACAAATGTCCCGATTGGATACAACGCAGGTGAATATGGCATTATTATCCACCATGGCGTATCCGGTTGAATAATGTAATGATTCTTTCAAGATAAAGGAGATGGACCGTGGCAGACAAACAAATTGAACAGGCATATCAGATTGCAAAAGAACAGTATGCAGCGATCGGGGTCAATACCGAAGCGGCAATGAAAAAACTGGTGACGATTCCGGTGTCGATGCATTGCTGGCAGGGTGATGATGTTGGCGGCTTTGAGACTGCCGGAGCCGAGCTGTCCGGCGGCGGCATTCAGGCTACGGGTAATTATCCCGGCAAGGCGCGTACGGTGGAAGAGCTTCGCAGCGATGTGGAACTGGCGATGAGCCTGATTCCCGGCAAACATCGGCTGAATCTGCACGCCTGCTATCTCGAAAACGGCGGCAAGAAAATTGACCGCAACGAAATGATGCCCAAGCATTTTCAGGGCTGGATTGACTGGGCCAAAGGTAAAGTGCACGGATTGGATTTTAATCCCACCTATTTTTCACATCCGAAAGCCGCCGACGGTTTTACGCTGAGTCACCCGGATAAGGGCATTCGGAATTTCTGGATTGAGCATGGTATCGCCTGCCGCAAGATCGGGGCTGCGATGGGCAAGCAGCTTAAAACGACAACCGTTACCAATTTCTGGATTCCGGACGGCTATAAAGATATTCCGGTAGATCGCAGCGGACCGAGAGAACGTTTGACGGAAGCACTCGATACTATATTTGCTGAAAAAATTGATCCGAAGATTCATCTGGATGCAGTCGAATCCAAGCTGTTCGGCATCGGTGCTGAAAGCTACACCGTCGGCTCGCACGAGTATTATATGGGCTATGCTGTTTCACGCCAAAAACTGCTGTGTCTTGACGCCGGGCATTATCATCCTACTGAAATGATATCGGAAAAGATTTCGTCGGTGCTGATGTTCTGCCCCGAACTGCTGCTCCACGTCAGCCGGCCGGTGCGGTGGGACAGCGACCATGTCGTCATTCTCAATGAAGAATTATTCGCCATAGCACAGGAACTGGTCCGCAGCGGCAAACTTGACAAGGTGCACATCGGACTGGATTACTTTGATGCCAGCATCAATCGCGTTGCAGCGTGGGTGATCGGTACACGCAATATGATTAAGGCCCTGCTGTATGCGATGCTTGAACCGACTAAGGAGTTGATCGCGGCGGAAAAGAAGATGGACTATACCAAACGGCTGGCGATGATGGAAGAACTAAAAACACTGCCGTTCGGAGCGGTCTGGGATTACTACTGTCAAAAGCAGGGCGCGCCGGTCGGAATGGCCTGGTTTGATGCGGTGCGCAAGTACGAGAAAGACGTGTTGTCAAAACGCTAATCAGTAACGGATTTCAGTTTGAAATAAGGAGAATGCGATGGATGCTGTGCTTGCTGCAACCGATACTACCGTTCTGGGTGTCCTCATTGTGATGCTGGGCGGTCTGGCAGGAGCGGTGTTTTATTTGCCTTTTAAAAAGGTAAAGAATTGGGCCTGGGAAAGCTATTGGTTTGTATATGCTCTGTTTGGTTTATTGGTGGTGCCGTGGATATTGGCATTTTTCACCTCCCCCAATTTGATTCAGGTTATTACATCCTCTCCGAGCAATACTTTATTGTACTGCTTTCTGTGCGGTGCGGCTTGGGGATTGGGGGGGCTGACATGGGGGCTGATGATTCGCTATCTGGGGGTTGGCTTAGGGCTTGCCATCGGCTGCGGTCTGGTTGCTTCAGTCGGAACGATTGTACCCAAGGCGATTTCCGGCGGACTGGGGGATTTGCTTTCTCCAGGCGCAGGGATTGCGTCGCTTGTCGGGATTATTGTTTCACTGTCCGGCATTGTCTTTGTCGGGCTGGCCGGGATGAGCAAAGAAGGTGAATTGTCCGAAGAGGCCAAGAAAAAGGCAGTAGCCGAGTTCAACTTTAAGCTTGGTATCATTGTCGCGATTTTCTCCGGCGTGATGAGTTCGGCAATGAATTTTGGACTGCAGGGGGGGGCAATTACCGAATTCAAAGCTCAATATGGTTCTGAGACTCAAATTGCAAAAGGCGATTCTGCAACTGTTCCGACGGAGTTCGTCGGTGTTGAAAAAGTATTTTATGATAAAAACAGAAGCTATTGGGTTCTGCCCGGACTGAAGACCGGAGAGTCGGTGACCCCCGAGAACTGGAGAGGGATGCCGGTTCTTGTCGTTGTATTACTGGGTGGACTTGTCATCAACGCGGGCTGGTGCCTGATGCTGAATATTAAGAACAAAACAGTCGGCGACTATACGAAAAAGAACACTCCACTGCTGGCAAATCTGATTTTTGCGGGGATTGCCGGTGCTATATGGTGCTCTCAGTTTGTCTGCACAAAAGTAGGTGAGCCGAGAATGGGAAAACTGGCGTATATGGCCTGGCCTGTGCTTATGTCCAGTGCAATTCTTTTCAGTTCCCTTTTAGGAATCTTTATCGGTGAATGGAAAGGAACGGGAAAACGCACACGCTCTCTATTGGCGATTGGACTGATTCTGCTGATTGCGTCAGCGATTGTTACAGGATACAGTGGTTATCTGGGCCAGCAATAAATCGATATTGATGCGTGTCGTTGATAAACAGACTTCTGTAAGGAAGTTGCCATGTGTGAAAACGGAACATGTCGGCCTGCACTAGGGCCGGTCTGCCGCCAGGAGCATTCGCCAATAGAAGAATTTGAGCGCGAGCCGGTTCCAGCGAGGGCACTGTTGGGTTTTCGCAGTTTTTTGGGGATGTACGCCGGAGAGCATACGGCCGGGACTGAGCTTATGATTGGGCCGTTGTTTGTCGCGCATGGCGTATCTGCATTTGACTTTATCATCGGTTTGATGGTCGGCAATGCGCTGGCGGTGGTGAGCTGGATGCTCTTTTGTGCTCCTATTGCAACACGGGCGCGGCTGACACTCTATTTTCAGCTCGAAAAAATATGCGGACGAAAACTCGTTACCCTCTACAATCTGGCCAATGGTGTGATGTTTACAATCCTGGCCGGGGCGATGATTACGGTTTCGGCCACGGCACTGGGAGTATGGTTCAAATTTCAGATGCCCGGGCTTGACGATACAGCTCCGACAAGTATCGGCTGGATATCGGCGGTGGGAGTAATGGGTTTACTGTTTGCCTTTTGTGCGGCGTATGGTTTTAAGACGATCAGCAAGTTTGCCAATATTGCTGCACCCTGGATGGTTCTGGTGTTTCTGGCCTTTGGAGTAATAACCCTGCGGCGGTTCATCGATGCCTCTCAGACACAGGTCAATTCACTGTCTGATTTTTGGGCAATGTGCGAAACTGTCATCTGGAAAGGGGGGGCACCTTTGGCCGGGCGGATCAAATTTACCTTCTGGCACGTGGTATTTTTTGCCTGGTTTTGCAATATGGCCTGGCATATCGGTCTAAGCGATTTGACGGTTTTTCGCTATGCCCGAAAATCCTGGTATGCTGTCGCCTCGGCGGCGGGGATGTACGTCGGCCATTTTATGGCGTGGATATGTGCCTCGTTATTGTATGCCTATCAGGTGTATCTGAATCCGGCAAATACCGATGTCCATCCCGGCCCGATGACGTTTGAGGCCGCCGGACTGACAGGGTTGTTATGTGTCGTTGTTGCCGGCTGGACGACGGCCAATCCGACGATGTACCGGGCGGGATTGGCGTTTCAGGCGATTCTGCCAAAAAGCAGTCGTTTTATCGTAACACTGATCACAGGCATTTGTTCGACGATTGCAGCGGCGGCCTATCCGAAGGTGACAATGCGGCTGCTGGATTTTGTTGCGATTTGGGGATTAATTCTGATGCCGATGGGGGCTGTGATTTTTGTCGATTTCTGGCTGATCAGGAAATTCGGCCTGCGCAGCAACTATGCCGAGCATAGTGCAAAAGCCTTCAATTGGGCCGCAGGGCTGGCGTGGCTGATAACGCTGACTGTCTGTACGGTATTGGTGCAGTGGAGCGCTGTCGTTGATTGGCTGGCGGCGCATCGGCTTCTGATGCTGTCGCCAGAGCGAATGCAATGGCTCAAAGATACCTTTACAATTGAGATATTCTTTGTAAGTTTGCCGGGTTGGTTTATGACGGCGATTCTGTATGTGCTTATCAGTGCTGTGTATCAAAAAAAGATTCGACCTGCGGCTTAGGGAGGATATTGAGAATGTGTATATATGCGCGAGCGATTGCGTTGTTGTCCTTGGTGTTGATGGTTGTGCTGCCGGCTCTTTTTTTGGCGGGAAGGCTGTCATTGGAGAATGTCAAGATGATAATGCTGGTGTTGACGGCAGTGTGGTTTGTGTCGGCATCGATTTGGATAGGACGCAGCAATGCCTCCAACGATAAGTCAAATAAGTGAAAATGAAAATGGAATCAATATTTTTTAGGAGTATGTTCTTATGCAGTTTAAGTGTGCAGGAGTAGCGATGCTGCTGGGTGCGGCGTTTCTTGCGGGGGTTCAAAATCATGCCTTTTCGGCGATGAAAGCTGAAACGTTGCGGTGTGAATATCGTGTTGACCCTCTGGGTATCGATTCCGCTGCTCCCCGGCTGAGCTGGACAGTGACGTCTGCTGAACGCGGACAAAAGCAGATGGCCTATCGGGTTCTGGTGTCGGATTCCCCCGAATCGCTCAAGGCCAACGTTGGCAGCCTCTGGGATTCCGGCAAAATTGCTTCGGATGAGACGGCCTGCATTGTTTATGCCGGAAAACCGCTTGCCTCGCTGGCTCGATGTCACTGGAAGGTCAAGGTGTGGGATAAGAACGGTGTGGAGTCGCCATGGTCGGCCCCGGCGGAGTGGACAATGGGAGTACTGACGCCGCAGGAGGCTGTGGCTCAGTGGATCGGCATGGACAATAAGCCGGTTAATCTTTATGCCGGCGGCACTGTCGAAACGGATATCCTCAAGGATTGCAAATGGATTTGGTTGCCGGATGAGGGAAATCCAACCCAGTCAGTACCGGCCGGTATACGTTATTTTCGTGCTGCGTTTATGGTAGATCGGACCCGGAAAGTTTCTGCCGCTGCGCTTTATCTGGCAGCCGATAACAGGGCAACCGGATTTCTGAACGGGCAGGCCTTAAATGGCAGCGCTGGTTTTAATCAGCCCGGAAATTTTGATTTGCTGGCCTTGCTCAAGCCGGGTCGCAATGTGATTGCTCTTGCTGTGGAAAATCTGGGCAGCGATTCCAATCCCGCCGGCCTCCTCGGCAAAGCGGTCATTAAATATGCCGACGGTACACGTTTGGTTGTTCCGGTGGATGCGTCTTGGAAATGTTTTGATAAAGAGGTTAAGGATTGGCAAGCCGAGGCGTTTGATGACGCCGGCTGGAAAACCGCCGCTGTCTTTGCCGCCAACGGCGATAAACCCTGGTCAGAGATAAAACTGTCCGGCCTGACCCTGCCGGCGCCGGTGTATCTACGTCAGTCTTTTAATGTATCCAAATCCGTCAAGCGCGCGGTGGCAGTGTCTTCGGCGTTGGGCATCTATACCTTGTACCTGAACGGAAAAGCTGTCGGCGGCGATTATTTTGCCCCCGGCTGGACGGATTATGTCAAACGGGTCTATTACAATGCGTATGATGTAACGTCTCAGCTTCGACGCGGCGAAAATGTTATCGGCGGAATTCTGGCCGACGGATGGTTTGCCGGATATGTCGGCTGGGGTCGGCAGCGCGACCATTATTCACGTGATACTCGGCTGGGAGTGCAACTGCATATTGAATATACCGATGGTACAAAGCAGGTAGTTGCCAGCGACGGCACATGGAAGACGACAACCGGTCCGACACTGGATGCCGATTTTCTGATGGGCGAAACGTATGATGCTCGCCGCGAATTGACCGGCTGGGATAAACCGGGATATGATGACTCGGCGTGGTCAAAAGCATCTGTTGGCTCTGCACTTTATCCGATGATAGAGCCATATCCGGGTTCGCCGGTTCAGGTCTTTAAGGAGATTTCGCCCGTTAAGATCACTGAGCCTGTCAAAGGTGTCTATGTCTTCGATATGGGGACGAATCTTGCGGGAGTTGTTCGGCTGAAAGTCAAAGGCAAACCAGGCGATACGGTTGTGTTGCGATTTGCCGAACGGCTGAATCCTGACGGTACGATTTATACAACCAACCTTCGCGGCGCACGGGCAACGGATACTTATGTGTGCAAAGGAATCGGCACGGAGGTCTGGCAGCCGCACTTTACCTTCCACGGATTTCAGTATGTCGAGGTCACAGGCTATCCCGGCAGGCCCGGCAAAGATGCTGTTACGGCGGTCGAATTGACCTCCTCGGCGCCGGTGGCGGGGGCGTTTTCCTGCAGCGATCCAATGCTCAATCAGCTTTATCATAATATCTGCCAGACGCAGCGTTCCAACTTTATTGACATTCCGACGGATTGTCCGCAGCGGGATGAACGCCTTGGCTGGACGGGCGATGCGCAGGTTTATGTCAACACCGCCTGCTATAACAATGATGTACAGGCGTTCTTCACCAAGTGGCTTGTGGACCTCGAAGATGCACAGGGCGAAGACGGACAGTTTCCGAAAGTCGCTCCGGTAAAGGTCGGCGGCCCTGACGGCGGTCCGGCCTGGGCCGATGCGGGTGTGATTTGCCCCTGGACAATTTATAAAATGTACGGCGATAGCACGTTGCTTGAAAAGCATTATGACGCAATGAAAAAATTCATTGCCTTCTGCAAAAATCGTTCAACATCTGATTTGCTGCCGCCGCGGCAATTCCATTGCTTCGGGGACTGGCTTAACATTGATGATAATACGCCCAATGATGTGATTTATACGGCGTATTTTGCTTACAGTACCTATTTGACGGCTCGCAGCGCCGAGGCATTGGGAAAGACGATGGAAGTCGCTGAGTACGACGCGCTGTTTGAGGGTATTAAAGCGGCCTTCAACAAGGCTTATATCGCCGAAGATGGCAGGATCAAAGGCGACAGCCAGACCGCTTACGTATTGGCGCTGGCTTACGATCTGGTGGACG
Organism: uncultured Pirellulales bacterium; assembly: GCA_964649955.1. Taxonomy (GTDB): domain Bacteria; phylum Planctomycetota; class Phycisphaerae; order Sedimentisphaerales; family Anaerohalosphaeraceae; genus T3Sed10-213. Next base: position 19,536 of record CAZYQN010000034.1, on the reverse strand, counting down.
GTCAACGCCGAAACCAGGCCGCAGAGCACCTGATTCGAAAAATCCGCGATAAGAACTGGCATCTGTCCACCGGTTTTATCGGCACCAAAGACCTGATGCTGGTTCTCAGCAAGATCGGTCGCAATGATGTCGCTTATCGTCTTTTGCACAACGAGACATTCCCCTCATGGGGCTTTTCAATCAAGCACGGCGCTACGAGTATCTGGGAACGCTGGAACGGATGGACGCCGGAACAGGGATTCGGCGATCCGGGAATGAACTCGTTTGCCCATTATTCGTTTGGTGCAGTCGGTCAGTGGATGTTTGAAAATATCGGCGGCATTAACACCGATGGTCCGGGCTTTAAGAACATCATCCTTCGGCCGCACCCCGGCGGAAAGCTGACATGGGCCAACGTTCGATATGACTCCGTCCGAGGCTCAATCGTTTCCAACTGGAAACTGACCGGGGGTGTTTTTGAGCTGGAGGTTCAAATTCCCGCCAATACCGCTGCGACATTATACTTGCCGACGTCAGATCCAAAGTCCGTTCGTGAATCCGGCAAACCCATCTCGGAATCCGAAGGTGTTAAGCAATCAGACGTTCAACACGGAACAATAGTGCTTGCTTTGGGTTCAGGCAAGTACAAATTCCGAACCGACTTAAAGTAGAAATTTGTTTTGTCAGACTAAAAAAGGCCGCAGGCGGACAACTGTCTTCGGCCTTTTTCATTGCTTTAATCTGATGACAAAGACAAAATAGAAAATTAATAGCCGACCAGTCATTTATCGAGTGTGATCAGTAATCTTTCGTCTTGAGTTTACTCCGCTGTCCATTTTAAGCCGGCAATGCGCTCTTCTGTGACGAACTCAATGTGGCCGTCTGCAAAGGCGATATTACACCCCATCCGTGCCCCGCGATGGTGACGGCAGACCACATCTTCCGGCCCGCCTGTCCCGTTGCGCCCAAGATTGGCTTCAAACAGCATGACCATTTGTGCCGCAGATGTTTGCAAATTGGAGGTGTAGAGATTTTCGTTGATGGCATAGCTAAAGTCTATTCCCAGGGCACTGGGACACCGAAAACAGTTCGGCGAAACATCTCCTTTTCGAATCAACAAATCGCACCACTTTTCCGGCACAGGAAACATATCGTCATTATCACTTGCGTAAACAATAGCAGCCACTGATAATGTTTTCAGGTTATTGGCGCAGATGACGCATTTCGCTGTTTCTTTTGCTTTCAGCAGTGCGGGGATCATAATCGCCATAAACAAAGGCAGAATAAATGTCAGTACAACAGGAACCACAAGCCCGGCAATCGCAAGGCCGATTCCTTTCAATTGTCCTTTGCTGACATTAATTTTGACCAGAGCAAAAATGGCGCAAAGTATTGCAGGAAGGGCCAGCAGCGGCCACAAAACACACGTCAGGCACAGCAGCCCCATGACAAAAGCTGCCACGGCAAGCCGGCTGGTTTGGGGTATTGTGCCTGGACTTGTTAAAGAGGCTGATCCGCCGCCCGGGGGTGTTGTCAGGATTTCTCCGCAGTTCATACAGCGTGTTGAGGTGTCACTGTTTTGAACGCCGCATTTTGAACAGTACATAATACCTCCCTAAAAAGACAAATTTTGACGTTTTAGGTTTGCATTGCTGACTCACACAGGAATATCAACTCTATTATACGACTCCATTGACTGAAAAGCGTTACAAAAAAAAAGACCCATAGTGAAAGTTTTTTTAAGATGAATTAGGGGAAAGACAAAAAGCTGCCGCAGCTTCTTGCCGTTGACTTTTCAGGGGGTTCTGGTAAGATAGTCTGCAGTATTAAAATCCCTGTTAAAACTATGGAGAACTTATGGCAGATAAAGGATTTACGCATCTTCATCTGCATACGCAATATTCCCTGTTGGATGGCGCTATCCCCGCCGAGCGGCTGTTTAAACGCTGCAAAGAGCTGGGGATGGACTCAGTGGCCATTACCGACCACGGCAATATGTTCGGGGCGGTTGATTTCTATATGAAGGCCAAATCGGCGGAGGTCAAGCCGATTCTTGGGATGGAGGCCTATATCGCACCCGAAAGCCGATTTGAAAAACAGAAAGGCGGCGGTGTTAAAGAAAACGCCTTTCACCTGCTTTTATTGGCGGAAAACCTGAAGGGCTATCGCAATTTAATGAAACTCAGCAGTCTGGGCTTTATCGAAGGTTTTTACTATCGGCCGCGTATCGACAAGGAATTGCTGACCGAGCTGAATGAGGGCCTGATTTGTACCACGGCGTGTATTGCCGGCGAGGTGCCGGCGATGTTGGCCAAATACGATATTGAAGCCGCCGAGCGCGCGGTTGATGACTTTGTAAAGATTTTCGGCCCCGAGCGTTTTTATCTGGAGATTCAGCAGCACGAAGGGGATGAGTACCCCCATGTACGTCCGATGATGATCGACTTGGCCCGACGAAAGGGAGTCGGATTGGTCGCCACCAACGATGTGCATTTTCTTGATGCCGACGACTTTGAAGCTCACAATGCGCTGTGCTGCATCAGCACCGGTAAAAAAGTAACCGATCCGGACCGGATGACGTATCCGCCGGACGTTTATTTGAAAAGCCCCGACCAGATGCGCCGGATGTTTCCCGATGCTCCCGATGCATGCGATAACACGCTGGCCATCGCGGCCCGCTGCAATGTCGAACTGGACCTCAAGAGCCGCCATGCCCCCGTCTATACACCCGCCAATGGTCAGAAGGCCGAAGAGTATCTTCGTGCGCTGGTGTATGAAGGTGCTGAACGCGTATACGGCAAGGTAACCGAGGCGATTCGCGAACGCATCGAACGCGAGCTGAATGTTATCATCGGTAAAGGGTTTGCAAGTTATTTCCTGATTGTCTGGGATGTGTGCAACTATGCCCGCGAAAACAGTATTCCCGTTGGCGCCAGAGGCAGCGCTGTTGGAACCGTCGTGGGGTATTGTCTGGGGATTTGCGATGTAGATCCCATTCGGTATGATCTGCTGTTTGAGCGGTTTATGGATCCCGAGCGGAACGAGATGCCTGATATTGATATTGACATCTGCCAGGACGGCCGTCCGAGAACTCTGGAATATGTCCGCAAAAAATACGGCCAGATCGCCCAGATCATTACTTTCGGAACCATGAAGGCCAAAGCCGTCATTCGTGACGTCTGTCGTGTTCTGGATGTACCGCTGTCTGAGGCCGACCGCTTGGCAAAGCTGGTGCCCAATGAACTCAAGATGACGCTCGACAAAGCGCTTCAGGTGGAACCGGATTTGAAGAAAGCTTACGAAGAGGACCAGCAGACCCGCCGCGTGATTGATATCGGGCGCCGTCTGGAAGGATTGGCCCGTCATGCTTCAGTGCACGCTTGCGGTGTAGTGATTGCCGACGAGTCTCTGACAAATTTTCTGCCGCTCTACAAGCAAAGCGGTTCCGATGATTTGATTACGCAGTTTGAAGGACCGACCGTCGAAAAAGTCGGCCTGCTGAAGATGGACTTTCTGGGCCTTAAGACCCTCAGTATTATCCAGCGGGCAATTGATCTGATCAAAGATCTGCACGATAAGACCATCGAGATTGAAAAGATTGATATTGCCGACCAGAAAATATTCCGTGACATTTTCGGAGCAGGTCGGACCAAAGGCGTATTCCAGTTTGAATCCGGCGGAATGCAGGACTTGTTGATGAAGCTTCGGCCCGACAGGCTCGAAGACCTTATCGCCGCCAACGCTCTGTATCGTCCCGGTCCGATGGCCCTGATTCCCGACTACATCGATCGCAAGCACGGCGCTAAGTGGGAAGTGCCGCATCCGATTATGCGGGAGGTGCTCGAAGAGACCTTCGGCATTATGGTCTATCAGGAGCAGGTAATGCGCATTTGTAACCGGCTCGGCGATATCCCGCTGCGTGAGGCCTATGCACTTATCAAGGCCATCGGAAAAAAGAAGCTCAGTGTGATTGCCGCCGAAAAAAAACGTTTTTCGGAAGGCTGCGTCAAAAAAGGTCTTAGCGAAGCGCAGGCCGAAGAAATTTTCGACCTGATAGAACGATTCGCCGGATACGGCTTTAATAAAAGCCACGCCACGCGGTATTCCTTTGTTGCCTATCAGACAGCTTGGCTGAAAGCCTATTATCCGGTCGAGTTTATGGCGGCATTGCTGACATACGAAATGGGCAATACCGATAAAGTTGTCGAATACATCGGCGAGTGCCGCGAGATGGGCATTGAAGTGCTGCCCCCGGACATTAACGACAGCTATGTCGATTTTACCGTCATCTACGATCAGGAGCATGGCCGCACAGAGGGAAAAGGCGTGATTCGATTCGGATTGGCCGCTGTCAAAGGCGTCGGCGAAAAAGCCGTCGAGCAGATTATTGCTGCCCGTCAAAAAGCCGGGCGATTTAAAAGCCTGTTCCATTTCTGTGAGAACGTTGATCTGCGGGCTGTGAATAAGCAAGTGCTCGAAGCCCTCATCAAAAGCGGAGCCTTCGATAATCTCGGCGGCAGCCGGGCGCAGATGATGGTCGGTCTGGAAAAGGCAATGCAGGTCGGCGCCTCAATGCAGGCCGACGCCCAAAGCGGCCAGATGAACTTCTTCGGAGCCGGCGGCTTCGGCGAAAGCGACGCAGGACAGCAGAGTCTTCCCGATGTGCCTGCCTGGCCCGAAACCCAGATGCTTACCTATGAAAAAGAAGTGCTGGGCTTCTATGTCACCAGCAATCCGCTCAGTAAACATGCGGATATGATCAGTGTCTATTCGAGTCTGAACACTAGCCAGCTTTCCCCCAAATTCGAAGGCCGCGAAGTAGTCATTGGCGGGATGATTACAAAAATCCGCAATATTGTGACTAAAAACGGCAAAAACGCCGGTGCCAAAATGGCTGTCTTTGAATTGGAAGATCTGCAGGGTAAATGTGAGGTCGTAATGTTCCCCAAAACACTCGACAAATTCGGCTCCGTAATGGAAGTTGACAAGATTGTTTTTGTCCGCGGTACGGTGGACTGCAAACGTGAAAACCCGAACCTGCTTTGCGAAGAATTGTACAGCATTGAAGAAGTAACCGACAAACTTGCTGCAAGAATATGGATTCGGCTGCTCAGTCTGGATGTCACCGAGGAAAAAATTCAGAAAATCGCCGGCTTGTGCAGGAGCCATCGCGGCCGCAGTCCTGTACAGATCAGTGTACAGACCACCGGAGGCTGGCGTATCGCCGCCGTTGCCGATAAAAGCTTTAATGTCCGGGCCGATGTGGAATTCTGCAGGAAGATTGGCGCAATTGTTGGACGCGATAATGTCGAGCTGATGCGAAACTAAGCTTCCTGCCTGCGACGAACGATTCCATCCTGTATACAAAGCCGATCCTGACCAAACAGTCGAATGGCTTCGGGAAACGCAATGCATTCCTGCTCAAATACACGCGCAGCCAGAGTATCGGGAGTGTCGTCATCGCGGACTTCGCAGGTGCGCTGTACGATGATCGGTCCTGCGTCATATTCATTGGTGCAGAAATGGACGGTGCAGCCGCTGACTTTACACCCGGCCTTAAGCACCGCTTGGTGAACATGATGTCCCCACATTCCCTGTCCCCCGAAGGCGGGCAGCAGGGCGGGATGAATATTCATGACGCGATTGTCATACTGCTTTGGGATATGCCACAGACACAACCAGCCGGCCTGCAATACCAGGTCGACCTTTTCAGCTTCGAGTGTTTCAGCGATACGCCGACTGAAGGTTTCGATGTCGTCAAAATCCTTTCGCCGGAGAATCACCGGTTCAACCCCCAGTTCTCGGGCGCGATCATTTCCGGCAATCGCGGACCGTGAGCTGATAACGGTCACAATGCGGGCATTAAGCCGTCCGGACGAAATTTCTTTTTGAATATTGACCATGGTGCGTCCGCCGCCGCTGAGCAGTATCCCCAAACGCAGGCTTCTGCCTGCAGGTTGGGCAGGGCGTTCTTCGATATCGTGTTTGGCGTCCATTGCTTTATTGGCCAGCGCGTCTGCGTCGCGGTTTTGCTCGCGCGGGATATGGAGAATGCGCCATACAGCGAAGTCACTGAGAATTTCCATACATCGCTGATACAGCGGGCGGATGTTTTCGCTTTTGACTTTGTATCGTCCGTTAAGCTGCTGAACAAGCAGATCGCTGTCGCTGTACAGCTCGATTTCCGTAAGACCCAGTTGCTGGGCGTGTCGAAGAGCCTTGCCGACAGCGGTATATTCGGCATAATTATTGGTAACGTTGCCCAGAAATATACCGCAGGCCGCAAGTCGTTTTCCGAAAGGATCATCGATGGTATAACCGGCAGCGCCGGGACCGGGATTGCCGCGACTGCCGCCGTCGGTATGAATGATTGCCTTCTGAGTGCTCACTGGTTTCACCCTTTTGGTCGCGGTTGGCGGATGGCCTTAGTCGTGGTTTTTCAGATAGAGCAGTCGCGTGCAGTTTGTGCAGCGGATGATTTCATCACGGGCTGTAAGAACATTGACCACCTCGGCGGGAATCCCCATAAAACAACCCCCGCAACTGAAGGAGTTATTGTTTTCATCTGGCTGTTCCACTTCTGCCATGGCTTCCCCGTCATATGTCTCGGCGACCCGTTTGAAAACAGATAATGCCGGAGCCGGTACTTTCCCTGCGGCAATGTCCCATTCCCGCTGAATTTCTTCAATTTCTTTCTCAAGCTCAGCCGCTTTGCCGTCTGTATCTCGGCGGACTTCTTCCAGTTTTGCTTTTTGCTCCTCAATTTGCTGCTGAATGGCAACACAGGCGGCCTGGTCTGCCTCAATATTCTTCATGATCTCAAGAACTTGGCTTTCCAGCTTGGAATCGTCGGCTTTCGCGGTGTTCAGTTCGGTAAGAACGGCGGAATATTCTTTATTGGTGCGGGAAAGGTTCAGGGCATTGCGGAGTTTTGCGATTTGGTCGTCACGTGTTTTCAGATCAAGTTCAAGCCGATCAACCTGAACGCGCGACATCTTGATTTCTTCCTGTTTGGCTTCCAAACCGTTTTGAAGGGTTCGGAGTTGATTTTCTTGAAAAAGAACACTTCTGCGGCATCGTGTCAGCTTCGATTTCACTGCCCGAAGCCGATTTTCCACACGCTGAAGATTGATCAAACCATGTAATACCGGTCCCATTGCCCATCCCTTTTTTAACTTTTTAATATGACCTAAGTCGCCAAAAATTTTATTATCAGGCAAATTGTCAGTTCTGCAACAAAATTCTAAAAAAATTCCTTACCGGGCAGTTGAGCCGCAAAACAATAAAAAAGGTATTTGATACAGGAGAATGAAGATTCAAAAATATACCAAAATATTGTCTTTGTCTCTTTCCTTTTCTCGCCCAATCCTATATGATGCCCGCCTATGAAAACACTATTGGAACAACTGGTTGCTGCGGCCCCGACCCTGGAAAACGGCGAATTGCAGGCCGCTAATGTACTGAAATATTATTTTGAATCTTTCGGATTGGAAGTCCAGGTAGAATCTTGGGATATAAACCGGGCCAATGTTGTGGTACGTATAAAGGCCGAAGGGGGCGCTGCAAAACGTCCTCCTTTGCTGGTTGCCGCCCATCTGGATGTGGTGCCTGCCTCTGCGGAGATGTGGTCTGTTCCGCCGTTTACCCTTACACAGCGGGAAAACCGGCTGTATGGACGGGGTACGACGGATATGCTTGGCGGGGTGACGGCAGTCTCGGCGGCGCTGGTGGAGGCCGCACAGCACAGCCAACAGCTTTCCGGCGACATAATTTTTGCTGTTACCGCCGGCGAAGAAACCGACAGTTGCGGTACCAAACGATTTGTTCAGCAGTATCGTCAATGGTTTGCCGATCCGATAGGCACGCTCATCCCGGAACCGACCGATATGAGCATTCTGCGGGCACATCGCGGGATTCTGTGGCTTAAAATTGCCGCCCATGGCCGTACGGCGCACGGCTCGATGCCCCATTTGGGGATCAATGCCATTCTGAAAATAAACGCCTTCCTGAATCGGCTCAACGGTTTTAAGATTCCCCACACTCCGCATCCGTTGCTGGGTGGCTGCTCGATGAGCATCAACCGCATCGCCGGCGGAACCGGAACCAACATTGTGCCGGAATATTGTGCCGTTGAGATTGATATTCGCACATTGCCGGGTCAGTCCATATCAGAAATTATTGACCGGTTCAATCATCTCTTGGATGAAATGTCCCGACAGGATCCGGAATTTAAAGCGGAGGTGTCAGTGCTGCGTATTGCCGGCGCGATTGAAACAGCCGAGGATGATCCGTTTGTAAAAGCAGTTTGCCGTCTGGCGGGAACCGACCGGACCGGTGCTGTTGCCTTTACGACGGATGGGCCGTATTTTGCACCCTTTGGGCCGGTGCTGATCTATGGACCGGGCAAACCCGATCTCTGTCACAAGCCGGATGAATATGTTGAACTGGATGCCCTGCAGCGTGCCAAAGAAACATATCGAAGTATATTTCTTGGCATTCAGGGTTGATTGTCGGAAGCCTTAGCGTATCTCGATCTGATAGTCTCGCTCAAAAACCGAGCCGAATTCGAATACGTCATTGAAATCCTCGATAGTGTCGGTTTCCTGTGAAGTCATCCACTCTCGGCTGATCATCAGATAGACGATCTCTCCAAAATCGCGAGTTGTGCGAATACCCCAGCGGTCCAGCACCAGCGCCGCCAGCCGACCCCATCGCCCCAGTGCAACCTCCGCCAGCCCCCAGGCCAGTTCCTGACCCGTAATATGCCGCGGATGTTCGGCGTCTTCGTCACGGCGCAGCTTTTCAATCGTTGTTGCCAGTCCTTCGTATACAAACTTCAGTGCACGGACATCGTATCGCCCGTCCTGACTTGCTATTTGTTCCAGCGTTTCTTTCATAGTTAATAATTTAACAATCTAATAATTTTCTAAGCCACTCTAAATTTCGCCCAATAACGAGTTCGTATTTTTCATAATGCAATGTTGTTTTCATTACAACCCGTTCAATATCGAAACTGTGCTTTTTTGCAAGTGATTCAATTTCATTGGAATCGTCATAAGTGATTAAAAAATCTCCTTTGACGTTGCTTACTAAATCAAATAAATGAGTATGATCAATTTCATAATGGGTATATAAACGTTTCCCGGCAACAGTGTATGGAGGGTCAATAAAAAAAACAGTATCCTTATCGTCTATATGTTGTCTGATTATCTCGAAGGCATCACCCTGAATGAAATTAATTTTGTCTCTGATTTCTACAATGTCCTCAATTCTACGATAGAGTGTTTTAGGATACCATCGAGATGTAAGCCCTTTGCCGGCTTCCCCATTTTTTATTAAACCTGCCCCATTAGCAAGAATCCCTCCATGATGAAGTCTATTTTTCAAGAAGGTAATAAAACCCCGATCATACTCAGTTTTAATGGGTTTTGTGAACTCGGTAGTTATATTTTCATGTGAAATTTCGAAATTAAGAACTTTAGTTGCGAATTGCTTGCCACGTTTTCCGAGTATTGTTTTCCATACAGCAGCAATATCTTCATCTTTCTCAACTAGAGTTACAGTCTTGGCAAGACTCTCAAAAGCGCAGGTCAAACCAATGATCCCTCCTCCAGCGAATGGTTCAATATAGTTAATGTTGTTATTGTATTGTTTTAGCCATTTAATGGCATAGGGTACAAACCATGTTTTTCCTCCTGGGTACCTAAAAGGACTCCGCTGTGGAACACTTGCGACATTTATAGGTCGCTTAGAAAAAGTAACATCAAATAATTTCAATTGTCCCATGGTATTACGTCAATCTGTCATCAGTGATACGGTAGTTGACTGGAGGAGTTCCTTCAAGTTTTTCATCTAAACGTTCTTGTAACTTGGTTAGAAACTCAACGAGGGGTCCAGGTTCCGGGGCGACTATTCTTTCAAGAGCTGGAGAAAATTCGGTATAAACTATTTCCTGTAATGTAAGTTTATAGCATTTTGCGTTATCATCGAAAATTATATCATAAATGAACCATGCTAAATCTGCAGATTCTTTTTTTGTTTGAGGTATCGCTGGAAGTGTTTCGAAAAAACTCTTTTGGAGTGCAACAGCCTGCTTTTTATGCCAAGACTTTAAAATTCCTCCTTTGTAAAGAATTTGAGGGACAAGGCGTTTTCTTGATGATGATAAAAAGTCTGGTTTTGGGTAGTTGGAGTGCCCTTTCCATGAAAAATTCTTTCGTTGAGAGGGTTGATCCATATATGTTTCAAAAGGATCTCGAATATTACCCGAAATATACACCGCTTGTATTTCAAGCGATCCAAAATCAAGTATTTTTCCTTTATCGTCATACGAGACCAATACTAGATCAATATTGCCTGCCGACTTTCCGTTTTTATCTGACAGTCTGACTTCCGAGAGCGATGTCCATTTTGTTTTAGGATCAAAGAAAAAACCGGCAGCATCTTCTGCTATTAGCCAAGATTCTCGGAAACGCACGGGACATGTTATTATCGGATTGCTATTCACATAGATACTGCAAACACCCAATGGATCACTCGCCTTGTCTTTAGTGCACGAGGGAACTATGTTATTAAAAGGACAAAGCCGATTCTTTCGAAAACGGTTGGCCTCTTTGGATTCATTACAAATTGGAAAACCAAACACTTCTGCTAATGGATGCTCCATCGTTTTCTCCTTGTTTTCAGTGGATCCGCTGTCCCGGCTTGGCGCCGGAATCAAGATTCAGCAGAAAGATGTCGCTGCCCCCCGGACCTGCCGCACAGACCATCCCTTCGGAAAGCCCGAACTTCATCTTGCGCGGCTTAAGATTGGCCACGCACACGACCAATCGCCCGACCAGGTCTTCCGGTTTATAGGCCTTGGCAATACCGGCAAACACATGCCGCGTAAATGCCCCCAAATCCAGTTCCAGGCTAAGCAGCTTGTCCGCCCCTTCGACCGCCGAGGCCTTCAATACGCGGGCGACACGCAGATCAACCTTCATAAAATCGTCTATTGTGCATTCCTCAGCCAGAGGTTCTTCCAGTGTCGGTTTGACCGGCTCAGCGGCCGGTGCGGCCGCTTGAGGTTTGCTGTCTTCAATCATGGCATCCACCTTTTCCTTTTCAATGCGCTCAATCAGGCGTTCATAATCATTTATGGTATGGTTTTCAAGGCTCGTTTTGACATCTGCAAAAGTCAGCGGCGGCACATTTAAAAAACGCTCCATCCGTGCTGCAAACGTCGGCAAGACAGGCTTCAAATAGATCGCCAGCAGTCGACTGGCATTCAGAATTGCCGTCAGTACGGTGCGTGCTTTTTCCGGTTCGCTTTTAACCAGCGACCAGGGCTGGTTGTCCTCGACATATTTATTGCAGAGATCCGCCAGCGCACAAACGCGGCGAATCACCACAGCATAATTCAAAGTCTCATAGTCCTGTACAATAAGGTCCTTGCTGCGGGCCAGTTCATCCACCAGTGTACGTCCTGCCGCATCCAGTGTCCCCAAACGGCCTTCGAGATTTTTCTTCAGCATCGGCCCCGAGCGGCTGGGCAGATTGGCCAGCTTTCCGATTAGATCGGAATTGACCCGGTTGACAAAATCTTCCACGTTTAGATCAATATCGCCGACGTCGCCGCTGAGTTTGGAGGCGTAATAATACCGCAGGTACTGCGGGTCAAGATGGTCCAGGTACGTGCGGGCCATAATAAAGGTGCCCTTGCTCTTGCTCATCTTCTGACCGTTGACCGTCAAAAATCCGTGTACAAACAGCTTGTCCGGCGTTCGCAGCTTTGCACTCATCAGCAAAGCGGGCCAGAACAAAGCATGAAAATACATAATGTCCTTGCCGATAAAATGGTATATCTCATATTGACCGCTGTTCCAGACCGTTTCAAAATCCATCCCGTTCCGGTCGCAGTAGTTCTTGCACGAGGCCATATATCCGATCGGTGCATCCAGCCAGACATAAAAATACTTATCGTCTTCGCCGGGAATTTTAAAACCGAAATACGGCCCGTCGCGCGAGATATCCCAATCCTTCAGTCCCGCGGCAAACCACTCATCCAGCTTGTTCTTCACCGAAGCCTGCACATAGCCGGCGTCAAACAATTCCTTCAGGGCGTCCGCATAATCGGCCAGCCGGAAGAAATAATGTGTGCTTTCTTTGAGTACCGGCGGATGGCCGCTGACGGCGCTGACCGGATTGATAAGTTCCGTTGCTTGATAATGCGCCCCGCAGACATCGCACGAGTCGCCGTACTGATTTTCGGCCTTGCATCGCGGGCAGGTGCCTTTGATGTACCGGTCGGGCAGCCACATCTTTTCCTGTTCGTCATAAGCCTGCTGGATGTTCTTTTGCACGATTGATCCGGCGGCCACCGATCCTTTATAAATACGCTCGCTCAGTTGGCGGTTTTCTTCCGAGTGTGTCGTATAGTAATTGTCAAATGCGATTTCAAAGTCGTTAAAGTCCTTCAAATGCTGACTGTGAACGCGGCCGATAAGGGTTTCCGGCGTGATGCCTTCGCTCTTGGCTCGGATCATAATCGGCGTGCCGTGGGTATCATCGGCACAGAAATAATAACACGTATGGCCGCAGGCCTTCTGGAATCGCACCCAGATATCGGTCTGAAGATATTCCACCAGATGCCCCATATGGATCGGCCCGTTGGCATACGGCAGGGCGGAAGTAACTAATAATTTTCGCGTCATTGGTTTTTACTCTCCCGAAGGCTGTGCATTCGAGTTGTTGTTCGGGGTTTGGCGGTTCTCGGTATTCTGCCCGCCGGGATTGTTGCCGCGTCGTTTTTTGCGGCGGTTTCTGTTGCGTCGGCTGCTGCGGCTTTCGCCGCCGGTCTTCTCGGTTCCGCCCTCGGTAGATGAACCGTTGTTTTGCGGGCGCTCAGTGCGTTCCGGACGCTGTGGTTGAGCCGGTCGTTCCGGGCGGCGATCCGAACGATTGTCACCGGACCGGTTGTTGTTGTTTTTGTTGTTGCGGCGATTGTCGCGGTCATTACGGCGTTCGGGACGATTCTCGGTTCGCGCCGGCGGTTCTTCCCGCTCGGGCGCAACAGCTATATCCTGTTCTTGCTGAGCTTCCTCTTCGATATCGCTAAAGCCGTTCTCTTGCGGTCGGGGTGCGGAATACGCGGGTTTGGACGGCGGCGCGGCATTCTCCACTGGCTCCGACCCGTCATACGGCAGCAATTCATCCACCGGCCACGCCTGGCGGTCGCCTAATGCATCCTGCACGATCACCAACTGCGTCAATATCTGCACATCAACAACCCGCCCCGTTCCCTTGGGTGTTCGAACCATCGAATTGCGCGGCGGCAGCTTGTCTTTCAATTCCATATACGTTTGATCTTCGTACCGCAGACAGCATTTCAGCCGGCCGCAGTGACCGCTGATTTTCGACGGGTCAAGCGTGGCCTTTTGCAGCTTGGCCATCCGCATATTGACCGGCTCAAGAATTTTCAAATATCGGCTGCAGCAGCACTGCTGACCGCAGGTTTCATAATCGCTGACCAGTTTGGCCTCGTCGCGCGCTCCGATCTGACGCAGTTCGATGCGAGTCTGATACTCACGCGCCAGCGTCTTGACCAGTTCGCGGAAATCCACTCGCCCTTCGCTGGTAAAGTAATACACAATGCGCTCGCCGCCGAACAAATGCTCGGCCTCGATGATCCGCATCGGCAGGTTGAATTCCCGGATATACTTCTCGCAGCATTCGATTTCTTCGGACTCCGATTTGAGCAGATGTTCCTGTTCGCGAAGATCTTCATGAGTTGCAAACCGCACAAACGTTCCGCCCAGTCCGACGGGAGAATTGGGACCGGGATTGCCGTAGTAGGCCTCGACCTGTTCGGGCGTACTGCGGAATTGTCCCCCGCGGTAATTGTGAACCCCGACCACCTCGCCCAGCTCCAGCCCGCGCTCGGTCTTGATGACAGCTTTGTTACTGGTCTTGGGAATATGGCTTTCGTTGTGTTCAAACCAGCCCATCTGCCCCATCCGGCCGTAACGGATCAGCATATATTTTGCGTTCTTAGGCCCTTTGGGCTTTGTTGCCTCGCCTTGTACCATCTACAAAAGATCTCCGTTCAGGATCATTTCTATCGCTCGCCGGGTCATCCCGTCCGTCAGCTTACAGAAAGGTTTAGTATATCCGAATGGGTCAGATTTAACAAGAGTTGCTCAAAAATCAGCTTTTCATTAACACTGGAATCCACCCAGCGGCATAATTCATACATCCGGGCGACCAGAAGCGACAAGGTTTCCGGCTCGTATTTGTCGGCTATTCGGCGAATGACGGCGATCTGGTCGCGATTGACCATATCCAAAATGCCGGTATGCACCTTTAATGCATCGGAAAACGCCAGCGTAACCATCTGAATAAGCCCTTTTTGTGCCCGCCGTGTGATATCCGTGGTGCTGACCGACTCGGATTGAGCCGTCCAGGCCGTAGCAATTTGTTTAGCGGCCTTGCCCATCCACTCGGCCGTCTCAAGCACATCCGACAGCGTCGCCCCAGCCAATTTTTCCAGCAGTTCTCGTTTTATCAGATAAGGACTATCATCTTTTGTCTTTAGCGAAGCCCACGCTATCGCCTGACCCAGCCGGCCCTCACAGAAAGTCGCCCAATATCCGCTTTCCGGCTCATCAATCCCCGCTGCCGCCAGCTTCCTGACGATATACCCGGACTCTACCGGCCCGAATCGAACCAATTGACACCGCGAAAGAATCGTCGGCAGCATTTTTTCCAGCCGGCTGCACAGCAGAATGATAACACAAAAAGACGGCGGTTCTTCCAGCACCTTAAGCATCGCATTTTGACTGGAATTATTGACTTTCTCGGCTTCCTGAATGACATATACGACATGCTGCGACATCTGCGGACGTGTTGATACTTTATCAATCAGAAATTCCCGAATAACATCGGTTGGCATATCCACCGGCGTGGTTCGGTTTTTGCCCTCTTTGGTAAAGGTGATCAGCTCTTTGTAAATCGATTGAAAGTCTGGATGCCCGCCGCTTTCGAACAGCCGGCACGAGGCACACACGCCGCAGCTGTCCCAAAACACCGGCTCACCGGGCTTCTGCGTTCGGTGTTGACACAAAAGCATCTTTGCCCAGGCACGCGCAGTGGTAGATTTCCCCACGCCGTCCTCGCCGGCAAACAAATACGCATGGGCCATCCGTCCGGCGGCAAATGCCCGTTGTAGGCCCGCAATCGCCTTGTCCTGACACACTATTTCGCTTAATGTTACCGCCATCCGAGTGTTTCTTTCAAATAGTCCAAGACAGCGTTGTACACCTGTTCGACCGATTGGGTAGAATCAATCACTGTCAGGTTCGGACATCGTCCCCTCAGGGACAAAAATCCTTCACGCACACAGGTATGATAGTCGTTGCCTTTTTGCTCCATCCGGTCCAAATCACGATTCATCCGTCCGCGAGCAGTGGCGGTATCGATATCGAGAATGATTGTCGCGTCCGGCCAGACACGTTCCAGTGCATCCTCGGCAATACGCAACACCTTGTCAATCCCGAATCCTCCCGCACATCCCTGATAAGCGCACGTACTGGACAGCCACCGATCCATCACCACACAGCGGCCCCGTTCCAGGTCCGGCCCGATATGTTCACGCCAAAGCTGGGCACGGGCCGCCATATACAGCAATACTTCAACATTGTCGCCCATTGCCGTATGAGACGGATCCAGCAGAATATCACGTATTTTCTCGCCGATGACCGTGGTTCCCGGGTCGCGATATGACACGACCTCTGTCCCGTGTCCGGCGATCCACTCGGCCAAAAGCCGTGCTTGTGTGCTCTTCCCGCAGCCGTCCGGCCCGTCAAGCACAATAAAATGTCCCGTTTGTTTTCCCATTAGTCTTCTTGAAGCGTTTCGGCCTGTATCATCTGGCCCGCAATAAACAACGTTGTCGCCAGCATCAGTATCAAGGTGATGAACGCCTGTATCACAAAGCCCAAACCCTTTGCTATATAGTACACAGTTCCCTGGGTTGGGGCAAGTGCCGAGGCGGCAGCGACGACGGCAACGATCCCCAGTCCTGTTCCATAGAGTATGGGAAGCGTTCCCATTTCCCTCAGACGAACCTGCTGCGTTTTGTAAAAAGCTTCAATCGCCGAAATATCCATCGCCAGCATAAACGCCGGAATCAGGAAAACCGGTTTAACCAGCAAGGCGATAGACCCGATCTCGGAAATGCTGATTAGCCATTGCGGAATCCTCTGGACATCTCTATAGCCCAGCAGATACCCCGCCAGAACCGCCAGCACGCCTGTAGCCGCCCAGATTCCCGCTCCGATGGCGATCTGCATCCACAGAAACCGCCAGAAAAATCCCCGTCCCGTCGTGACCAGCGTTATCGGTTCCTGCGGTGTCGTCCCGTCCACCGCTGCGGTACGAAGAAAACCCAGGTACAGCATCTGCCAGACGACGACCATCAGAATACCTCCGGAACCGAGTATGAACAGAACCCACTCCGGCGGCAGCGGCACCGGATGTGCAGTGTCTGGCCCCATAGTATAAACGATTCTCTCAAGCAGCAGCGAAAGACCCGCCTGAAACACAACGACCAGAGTTACCTCTGGCCATCGCGCCTTGATGATCTCAATTGTTTTGTGCAGCAATGAAGCTCCTTTGGCTTTAGCGTTTTCCGTCCCACAAATACATCAGTTGAGGAACAAGCAGTTTTTCCAGCAGCGCCGAATCAATAGTCAGGCCGCTCTTGGCTTCCACGCCAAGCATCGACATAACCGAAAGCTTCTGGTTGTATTCCACAACGGTCGGATCAGACAGCCCGGCCTTGTCGGCAATAACCCCGACAGCCTGCTCAAAGTAACCGATCTGATCGATTAGTTTTTTGGTCAAAGCTTCCGGTGCTGTATAGATACTCCCGTCGGCCAGCTTGCGGAGTTCAGGCTCGGTCAGCTTGTGGCCGCGTCCTTCCACGACCAGTTGAACAAATCGTTCATAGGTCGGCTGGATGAGCTTCTCGTCCAGATACTGCCGCTGCTCTTCGGTGGTTTCCTGGAACATACTCGGCCAGTCTTTACGCAGGCCGCTTTTAATGACCACCGGCGTAATGCCGAGCTTTTCTTCCAGCAGTTCCTTGACAACCAGATGGCTCATGATTACGCCGATCGAACCCGTAATAACGGTTGGCTCAGCCATGATTTCGTCGCAGGCAACCGCCGAATAATAACCTCCCGAGGCGGCGACCGACTGCATAAACGCTAAAACGGGCTGGCCCGTTCGTTCCTTATAACGGCTGATGGCATAATGAATTTGATCGCTGGCAGACACCGATCCGCCGGGGCTGACAATGCGGACAATCAGACCCCTCACGGCCGGATCTTTTTCGGCGGCCTCAAGCTGTATAGCAACCCAGTCGCTCATTGCTCCGTCGATTAACCCTTCGATGCTGATTGCGGCGATCTTCTGGTGACGGCTGCCCTTGACAAGCGTCGATTCCACGACATTCCCGGAAGTTTTGCTGGAGGCAAACACGGCGGCCATCCCGATAATGGCCAACACCAAAAAACAGTTGGCCAAAATGGACATAACCAGCATGATCGACGATAAAATCTGCCACAAGCTATGTTTTTTTCGCGGAGGCTCATAGGCCGGACTCTGAAACACCGGTACTCCGGGTGTAGGAGGAGTCGGCGGCTGATCATAAATCATAAGGGTTCCCTTCTTTTTAAGTTACAATAGTATCGTTTCATAATTCCGGATTCTGAATTTGCAAACCCTAATTATACGCCGTCTTACGGCTTCCTGTCAACGGCACGCTTGACAATTGCTCCGATTGGGCCATAATGTCTCCGTTTTTGACCAACGATTACAGAAAGAGATGCACGGACGCGATGAACGTTCCTCAAAAACCAAAAAAGAAGAAAAAAAAGCGTAACCCGATCCTGGATTGGCTCGGATACGCAGCGATGCGCCTTGGGCTGGCGATTTTGTTTCTGTTTCCGATACGCTCAAATCTCAAGTTCGCCTGTTTCTTGGGAAACCTGATGTGGAAATACTACAAACGCGGCCGAATCCGGGCGATGGACAACCTGCAAGCCAGTTTTCCCGACAAAGACCTGACCTGGTGCCAACAGGTAGGGCGGCGGTCATTTCAGCAGCTTGTAATGCTGGCAATCGATATCTTTTTTACGCCCCGTATCGTCGGCAAAGACAACTGGCGGCAGTATTGCGCCCCCCGTAATATTGAACGCATCAAATGGCTTATGCAGGAAGGCCGGGGATTGATTCTCGTGACCGGCCACTACGCCAATTTTGAGATCATCGGCTATATGATGGGATTGTTCGGGTTTAATATTTACAGTATTGCCCGCCCGCTGGACAACCCCTATATCAATCGCTACCTTTACGGCATACGCCAGCGCAAAGGCCAGAAGATCGTCGACAAAAAGGGAGCCGCCGAGCAGATGGAGCAGATCGCACACCAAGGCGCGACCCTCTGCTTCATCGCCGACCAGGATGCCGGACGCAAGGGCGTGTTTGTGGATTTCTTCGGACGAAAAGCCAGCACCTACAAAAGCATCGGCCTGTTGGCCATGCAGTACAATATGCCCATTGGTATCGGCTGCAGCCGGCGCGTCGGCGACCGATTCTTCTTTGAAATCGAATGCACCCGCCTGATTATGCCGGAAGAATGGGCCGACAAAGCCGACCCCTTGGCATGGATTACCCAGCAATACACCAAGGCCATCGAAGACTTCATCCGTCAAGATCCCACTCAGTATTGGTGGGTCCATCGACGCTGGAAATCCCGGCCCAAAGAAGAACGCAGAAAAGGAACTCCTCTTGTCTAACGCTTCGGGAGATTAAAACGGTATTCATGAGTTTTCCTGCGTCAAAGGTCTTCACCGTCACCGCCCCCCAAAGCCCGACACTTGCAGTGGTTTTCAAATTTTTTTTAAATCGCGTCCATCCCGCCCGCATAGGGTATCGCCGGCTTCCAGCCGGCCTTTTCCTCGCAGGGACAAACCTGTGTATTCACCCATCAAACAACAAAAATTCAATAAACCCCGGCAGGGGTTGAATACCAATAGCCTCGGGTGCAGGCCGCAAGGCCGAAACCCGGGGTCAGCATCCCCCACATACACCACGACCCCAACGGGGTCGAACAATCATTCTCCACAATCATCAATCCCCGCACCCTACGGGACGAAAGGTTATTAGCCGCCAGGCTTAGCCTACGGAACAGAATCCCCGCTCTCCCCCAAAGCCCCGAAGGCGAAAGAATCTATCCGTGCCCGCCCGTTCGTATCCGTATCTCCCCGAAATCGCAAATCTGTCATTTGAAATACTTCTCGTTATCCTCAATTTTGCATTTTGCTTTTTCTTCGAGCCTCCGCAGGAGGCGATATAATGTAGCCTCGCGGCGCAAGCCCGTGGGAGCCGAAAACGCGCGACTCCCTTAGCTCTCCCCCTTATTTCAAGGGGAGCGGCTGCCGCATCAACCATCTACACACCTTAATGTTCTCAACTGCCCCGCGCTTTGAAGACAACAGAACCTCCGTGCCT
>CAZYQN010000033.1:16098-40688 GCA_964649955.1 uncultured Pirellulales bacterium | reverse complement strand
CTGTGGCGTAACATTATCCTCTATATCCTGTTAATCCCGTCCAAAAAATCAGTGTGTTCAGCGTAATCCGCGTTTAAATTTCAGTGTCTTTCCGTGTTTTCAGTGGTAAAAACAGCGATATTGTATTCAGTTAATGGCAGGTTGCGTCCAGTTGCCTCACACTTGCGCTCAGTTTGATGCAAGTTGTGTTCAGTTGCGCTCAGTTGCGCTCGGTTTGGCAAGCCTGAAAAACACCAAAAACCGCGTTATTAAATCAAAAACGCACTTTTAACCCGATTTTGAAAACTCAAAAAAAGCTGCAACACATAGTAGACCCGGATTGGCCACTTAAAGCCTGCCGCAGGAGTCCTTACTGCCATTTCCATACAAACTCCACCCGAAATAAATGCCATTGACTTCTGAGTTCCCTGTTGACATTAGGGGTCGGTGTGATACAGTTGCACTCCGTCAAGGTCGTTAAGTCAGTCAGGCCCTTGACTGGTCGAATTTTCTTGTACGGGACCCTAAAAACAATGCTTTTGAAATTATTCTATCTCGGATTGGCCGGAGCCGCAGGCACACTGGCTCGTTACGGCCTGTCAGGACTGGTGGGCCGATCTATCGGCACAACTTTTCCCTGGGGCACAGCAGTAGTCAACATTTTGGGCTGCCTCTTCTTTGGCCTGTTGTGGGCTTTTTTTGAGAACAGGCTTGTTCTGAGCGGGCAACTCAGGATGATTCTTTTCGTGGGCTTCTTCGGAGCTTTTACCACATTTTCAACGTTTGCTTTTGAAACCAGTCAATTGCTGGACGACTCACAATGGCTCTGGGCGGCCGGCAACTTTTTGCTTCAGACAATGGTTGGCCTTATTGCTGTCATGGCAGGGTTGGCCATCGGAAAATTGCTTTGATTTGAAATGGAGATAGCTATGGAACTACCGGCACAAGCAAATCTCTTGCGGATTTTCATAGGTGAGAGCGACAAATATAAAGGCAAACCGCTTTACGAAGCGATTGTCCTCCTGGCCCGCGAAAAGGGCTTGGCTGGGGCGACGGTCTTAAAGGGAATAATGGGGTTCGGTCTGCACAGCCGTATCCATACCGCAAAGATTCTCCGTCTATCGGAAGATTTGCCGATCATCATCGAAATCGTCGATAAACCGGAACGGATACAGGCGATTTTACCGGATATCGATGCTATGATTCAGGAAGGCCTGGTTACACTTGAAAAAGTCAATGTGGTTGCATACCGGCTCGGCAGTAATCGCCCCTCTTGACGGCTTGCTCCCTCGGATCTGGACTAAAAATCAGTTTCCCATTTCGCCGACAGTCAATACTTGACAATCACGCAGAAGGTCTGTAAAATTGTTTCCTTGCTTGTGGTGGTAGTAGCTCAGCTGGTTAGAGCACCAGATTGTGGTTCTGGGGGTCGGGGGTTCGAATCCCCTCTTCCACCCTTGTTTTTAGCCTGATAATGCAGATTATTGGGCTTTTTTTATGTTCCGACTATACTGTTTCAAACAAATTGAGACGAGTAGTCAGTAGAGTCATTTGACGCTGGGACAAAACACAAAGATATTCGTTAATCTGTTGCCATTGTTCGTTTGTAAGGTCCATAATCCATGCAACAGCCATTACTTAAATTTGAGGTCGGGATAGCTTCTATTTGCAAAACCCCTTCACAGACTGAAATCCGTATGCCGCCGGTTTCCGCGCGCTGATAATGAACATCGACATCACGTCCTTCCTCCGCTACAGCATCCTCAAATTTTGTGCCGTTAGCAATATCACTGAGCGTATAGATGTAATCGCCTATTAATCGCCGTGATTCGCGCTTCCCGCTAATATATCCAACCCAGTCAAGATATCGCAGCGAATTGGCTGAATTTTTCTTTGCATTGGCAAACGTTCCGTAAATTACTCTCAGTAAATGGACACGGATTGCTTCGGCGTCGTTAACCTGATGCAGAGTGTCATGGCTGTATTCCCAGTACCACTCGCCCGCCAAAACCGAATACGTTTTTGCAGCGTCCATCGCTCATGGTACATCCGAAAAGGCGCAGGCGGTTTGTCCAACAGACGAATACCACAACAAGGATGCCCCCATGACCTTTTTATCGGGAGTTGTCGGTGACCACAGCCGGCCGTATTGGGTGCGTTCGTCGCCGAATTCCGTCTTGCTTTCACGCCCGTAGCGATATTCCGCTGCGGCCCAGTATCCGATCCAGCCGTCGCCGGTGTAATCGATAAAGATGTCGGCATAAAGCCTCTTGGCGTTTCCATCTGAAACACTGAAAATATCTACCCCAGTAATACGATTTTCTGTCGTTTGTACATCATACGCCCGCCACGGCATAAAGAGAGTAATTCCCTCTGCCTCCTCAATAGCCTGATGACGTTTCTGTTCATCGGCAATAGCGTCCAGACTGCCGTTGGGGTAATGTTCGGTATCTATTTTTTCCAGGATATCCTGTCCCTGTCCTTAGATGCCAAGGGTGTGAACGCGAACTTCGCTGCTTGCATTGCCGCCAAGCTTAGGGCGGTCTTGCACAAGAGCGACGCGCAATCCTTGTTTTTCATTGGACAGCACTGGAGTCTTTGTTACCAATATGAATATACGATGGGCGCATCATATGAGCCAAACACATTTTTGGAATAGTGCTTGTTCATGTTCCGCACGGATGTAAATGATACTGAACCATCGAGCCTTCCTAAATTGCCTGAGCCGCTTGGAGCAATTTCCCTTGGATCATCTCGAATCTCTCCATAAATCGGACCTTTGCTGGAATGCGAAATAAAACTCTTATACTGCGTTTCGCTCTGGCTTACTTTACAGACTAACAGCGGCAGTGAACCGGAGTCAGTTAGACGATAAGGACTTTTCCATTTGATCGCCTCTGAACCAGGGGTTGGCCAGGCTTCAGCAAAATGTCCGCCAAGATAATTATAGCCGATCCAATATGCCGGCCAGTTATTGGAAACGTTCCAGCTCGGGATAAAAGGCTCACCGGTCCACTCGGAATCTTCTTGGATGTGCTGGGGGATACTATTGCACATCAACGTGCGGGTATCCTTCAGGTATTGCATGAGCGGTTTAAATGAAGTTTCATGCATATAGTCAAGCTGACTCCAGCCAAGTCCCTTCTGATATGAAGAGAAACTGTTCCCCATCGCACCCAATGGCAGCTTGCCACCGCCTGTTTCGGATCCGTAAATTAACAATCCAGCTACGGCATCTTTGATGCGTGAAGCACAAATCGTTCTTTTAGCGATATGCTTAGCTCGGCTCAACGCAGGTATAACAATTGACAGCAATAAGGCGATAATCGCTATCACAACAAGCAGTTCAATAAGCGTAAAGGCTCTCTTCCTTTGCTTA
Organism: uncultured Pirellulales bacterium; assembly: GCA_964649955.1. GTDB lineage: Bacteria > Planctomycetota > Phycisphaerae > Sedimentisphaerales > Anaerohalosphaeraceae > T3Sed10-213. The sequence continues at coordinate 37,330 of CAZYQN010000033.1, read as the reverse complement.
TTCATACGTGTTCCTTTCTTTAAAATATTCCTGCGTTTGACCGACAGAGAAAAGATGTCAAAGGCGTCTTTGACACCTTCTCTCTGAAAATACTCTTTCCCTGTTTGTCCTTATACCCGTTTTCTGCGTTTGAAGAATGCAAGAGCGCCAAGCCCCAGCAGCGTCATCGTTGCCGGCTCGGGAACCACGGTACGGGTAATATCATCAATGTAATATGTATTTGTGCCATCTGCACTATTGGGATACAGGGCCGTTTCTTTCTTGGCGACAAAATCGATTCTGCCAATGCGGCCCAGCTCATCTGCCGTCAACACGTGTCCGAGCGTATCCGCCGCCGTCAAATCACAGGTCAGTTCTATCCAACTGCCAACCGGCAGAACACCAAAGCTCTTGGAATAGAGGTTGTTGCCATAACAATCAACAAGGATAATTTTGAAGTTCCCTTTGCTGGCTGTCGGCTTTACCCACATTGACAATTCGGTCGTATCGGTCCAATCCTGTCCGCTGGTACCCCACACAATACCGGGCAGATTATATTCCGATTTTAAATACCACGGGCTATTCCATGTGCTGCCGGTATACTTCATGGACTGGCTGCCGCCATAAAAATCAACCGTATCCAGCGTTCGAGTCAAATTGGCGGTCGCTGTCCACTCAGCTTGCAGCGCTGCTGTATCCGCATACGACTCAAAATCATTGATTGATACGACTGTCGCTCCACACCAGCTCGACACAGCCATTGCAACAACTAAATACATACACGTTTTCATCTTTAGACCTCCTACAAAAAGTTGATATTATTTTCCCGCAAACTCGGGTTTCCAATGCCGCGATCATTCAACTATTGTACACCTCAGCCAATTTTCACTGAGTTCCAGAATATCACTCACATCAACTACACAATCCTGATTGACATCGCCGGCCGGCTCGCCGGAACAAATGACGCTATTGCTGTTCGAAATGCCGATATCGTCAAAATACACTGTTCCGGGGCCGTAGTTCAATCCTGTAAAAAAGATATCGATTCGGCCAATCTGAGTGATTTCACCGGCGGGTATCGGGCTAAGATTGATATTCCACCGCGTCCAGTCGCCCACATTAGGCGTACCATAGGATGCTGACAGTACAGTCGCCCCGTAACAATTCACAACATTCAGCTGCAGCGGCTCCTTTTCTGATGTACATTTGAACCACACCGTCAATGTATCATAGCCAGTCCAATCCATACCGATGCCGGAACCCTCCAGCCAATGCATCACTTTTGAATAATAAGGCGAAGCCCCGTTGTTGTACTGATACTTCATGGCTTTTGACCCGCTGTGTAGAATGGTCGTATCCAGCCTAACCGTTACATTCGCCGTAGGTACCCATTCGGAAATCAATCCGGATGTTTCTCCATAGGATTCAAAATCCTCAACACTTGCCGGCAAGCCGACAACCTGATTATCTTTAAGCCAATCCGCTGCCACCATGCGATAATCGTCCATCGCCACACGGCAGTCGCCGGTGAGATCGCCCGTCAGACGGGCCGTACACTCATTAACGGAAGCCTTAACGGTCAGCGTGCTTTCGGGCGGCAATACAATCTCCAGGCTGCCTGAGTCATAGTCAAAGGAGAGGGACGGAGACTTGTCGATAACTGTTCCCGACTCAAATGCCTGGGCAGAGGTCATCAGGAAACTCGTGATACCCGTTACCTTCACCGTGCGAGTCACAGTATTCGCGGTGCTGTTGGCAAAGGCCAGTACCAGCTGATTGTCGCCGATGAAACCCGTTGCGCTAATGACTGGGTCATTCCATGTTTTACGCAGTACCATTGCGTTATCCGGAACATGCGAAGCAAGCGTCATCATGGCCTCATACACGGGCCGCCGGGTTGAATCCGTCCGCAGGTATCCGGACATGGGACTTGACTGCCAGCTTTGGTTGGCCGCTTCCCAGTAACACAGTACGTTTGCGCCGTTGTTGACTAACGTCAGCGAGTTCTCATAGCAGCGCTGGGCAAATTGACTTGTCTCAGTATAATCGTTTCCATATGTTACACCGTTATAGGCCTGCACACCGGTCGCATATTCGGTTACGATAATTGGCTTGCTGTGCGCGGAGTCGGCACTGCGTACCGCCGCCCCGAAGTAATCCTGCCACCGCTGGTCAAGAAAATCCGGTAATGCATCCTTATGGCCCCAGCCTTCATCCCAGGCATGGGTAGACCACGCCCCCAGTGCAGCCTTGCCATCGGCGTCAAGAGCGCTAATCCAAGCTGACCCGTGATAAAGATATGCAAGCCCCGGGCCGATAATTTCTACTTCAGTCAATCCCCTGCTGTCAAGTTCGGCCCGCATCAGTTTAACGACCTTGTTATAGCTCGCAGCGGGAACACGGATGTTCCAGTTCCCTTCCGGTTCATTGAACATCTCAATATAACGGATGGGCATATTGTTCATATGCATGTAGTATGCAATCGAAACCCACAGACGGACAAAATCATCGAAGTTCTCGCTGTGAAGCAGATTATCCTCACCCAGCCAGATAGATGGCCCCTCAAAAAAAATTCCAATGACTGCTATATTGTGTGCTGTGAGGATGGCATAGGTATTTCTGATGCCGACGTTGCCGTCATACCGTAATGCCACATAAGCATCCATCTCGGCCTGCGTCGCATCCGTCGGCGGATTCCAGTTTCCGCCGAATTTCAGCCGAACATACTTGAGGTTCAGCGAGGTAATGAGCGATTCGATACGAGTATCACCCGACCATACCTGGGCGCCAAACCCCGCAAAGGGATGCGAAACATCAGCTACGTTGAACTCAATGTCCACAGCGTTAACCCTCGCAATGGCACACATCCAAATAATCAAAAGTGATATTAATACTCTGGTGCACATGAAATTGCCAATACGTTAAAAGATACAATCGTTTTCATAAAGCAATTCGCATTTGAGCCATTCACTCATGATGACGGCTGCATCTGAAATATCAACCTTTCCGTCGCGTTTCTCGTCAATAAGAAAATCAGCACCTTGACAGTAATCCGGCGCAGCACAATCGGTCCGGCCCCATTGGCTGGCCAAAACGACAAAATCAGGCAAATGTACAAAGCAGTCACCATCACAAAGATCACTTTCCAGGCCGCATTTGTTCACATAAATATTATCAAAATAAAACTCGCCTGTAGTGTAATAAATCGTTTTGAATTCAATATCGACTCGTGCAATGTTATTTAATGCCGTAATATCCGGCACGATGGCCGGGTCTCGCAGATCGATATCCCAGCGAACCCAGTCCCCTGCGGGCACAAGGGCACCGCCATTATAGGGATATGTCACTTTCCTGACGCCACCATTGTCAAACAAACCGATTCGAATCGAGCCTTCCGGATCGACTACTTTGAAATATACCGTCATTGTTTCGTAACCCAGGGCATTCCAGTTGGAACCCAGGAGTCTGGTGCCTTCCTTGAGCGATACTTTGCCGAAATAATCAGATATACTGTTATTAACTAAGACTTTCAGGGAGTGATTGCCGCTGTATACTTCCGTATCCTCCAGTGAAATGGTGCAATTGGTGGCATCCGGAGTAACATACCGCAGCAAGTCATTGGCATCGGCATACATTTCAAAATTATCGATCACACCTCCAAGTCCCGTGTTGCCTACAGCCAGGTTATCGATCTGTATGACCCCGGCTCCATAACTGGTAGGCATCATTCCAATTCCAACCCCCCAGACTTCTTTAAGCGATTCAAATCGAAAGCCAATATCGGCTCGCCAGTACGTCCAGTCCGGCAACTGAGTAACCTTATAAAAACGAGCAGAACCCAGCTCTTTCAGGTCGGCATGGGTCATGGAATCATTGGGGTCCGTTGCCGTATAAAGTACGATATACATATCTTCAAGGCTTTGCGATGAAATCTTGCCTTTGACCCACATGCTGAATGTGTCGTAAATGGACCAGTCTTGGACCGTCGAAAAAATTGTGTACGCTTCGGTGAGATACGGTTTCGTTCCGCACGAATATGCATAATTCATCACTTGGTGAAAGTCGTTGGAATCGCTGGGAACCAAGGAGATTATTGCGTTGCCGTTGTTTTCGATCCAATTGAAATCGTTGGCATCTGCATATTCAAAATCCTCGAAAACAGTTTCAGGTATGTAATCGTTGGGATCTGAGTACTTAGCTTGGCCAATGGCACTTATACCCAACAAAATGACTGAAATGGCCGCCTTACTTAAACACCCGTAATTCATATTACCTCCTCTTGCTAAACCAGATAATATTTACTTTATACCCAAGTGCCTTGACAAGACACCTATCAAGCTTGTGGTGGCGAAGTAGAGTCTCGAACAATCAGTTCACAGTTCATTTTTATATTCTGACTTTTGCATGTAACATATTTTCCCTGAATGCGGGACAATAGAAGCGCTGCGGCGCTGCACCCGACTTCATAGCCGTTCTGACGAACAGTTGTCAGTGGCGGTCCCATCAGAGGTGCAAAATCAAGATCGGCAAATCCTACAACAGATATATCCTGTGGAATTCGCATCTTTAACTCGTTAGCAGCAAGATAGACATAACGTGCCAGCAAATCGCTTGCTGCATAAACCGCTGTCGGATGTGATTTATCCAGTAGTATTTTCTTGGCGATTTCAACCCCATCCGCATTTTTAATGCAGTGATTGGTAACACAGGAAACGCCGGGTACTTTTGCCATTTCCTGCTCAAAATATTTACATCTGAGATGTGACCAACTGTAACTATGAAGGTCTATCTCACCAAGGTGCGCGACTCTGCGGTGTCCAAGCTGAACAAGATGGTTAGCAACCAGCCGGGCACCGAGTTCCTCATCCATGGTGATGGAATCGGCTCCGTATTTTGACGGTAATTCATGATCAATGGTAACAACAGGTACATCTCGTGAAGCGAGTTCCTCGTGGTGATTATAGTAATCCGGTGTTACTGGAGGCCATAAAATTGCGCCATCAATGCGGCGGTCGAGAAGGCGGTGTACCTGTTCAAGACCCTCCACCGATTTATCGCCAGCAAGATGATTATGGTGTTGAAACCAGAGAATAATCGGTACATAATCCGCTAAGACAAGAGTATCGTGAATACCGCAAAGAATAGAGGACCAATACGAGTCAAACGGCGGAACCATGACGCCAATCGTATGAGACAACCCGGTTTGCATGCCTTTAACAAGCATATTGGGACGGTAACGAAGACGTGTTGCCGCCTCCAAAACCCTGTCACACGTATTTTCTGAAAACCGTGCGATATTCTTTCGACGAAGAATCCGGGATGCGGTAGGAACAGATACATTGGCCGCCAGCGCGACATCTTTCAAACTGGACATCCCATTAGCCAAAAGCTTATCTCCTCTGGTTCCTATATCCTTATGCAAATACTTACATAAATGAATTAATCATTATCTGAGAATAATGTCAAGAATAATCTGCAATATCCTATTCAAAATATTCTGTGGTCAAGTAGAAATAGATCAATAAAAACAAACGTTATTCTTTAATTATAAAGAACTTATGGATATTTCTTCTGGAACTTTAGGAATATTCTATTTATTTTTATGCAAATGCAGGCATTGATTTAGTCTTATGTAAGTATTTGCACATACGTCATGCACTGGTCCTATTCTAAAATGCGGGATTGTTTTGATATAACACTGGAGCGATATATTTACTGCGGAGGATATAAATAATAGGTCCAAGGGAACTTAAGGCCCCTAAATAGGGCTGTTCCTGAGTATTTTAAAAGTTAGAATCTGTCGAAATTTGGCTTCCGAAATTCTTGAACGTTTGTGGTACCTGTTAATCATTATGGGATATTAACTTAACGTCATTTTTAGGTTCAAGTTAAGTTCCCTTGAACCTAAAAGATAATGGAATACAGGGTGTTATATTTCGTGAAATGACAGAGTTTACCGAGATTGCCAAATTGCAGGCCCCTGTTATTTTCGCCTCAACAATCAAACCCAAAAATATCCCGATTCCAGACAATATCCCCATTATCACCTCCGATAACCGCCTTGCTGGAAAAAATGGCAGCCGAACACCTTATGAGTTGCGGATTTAGGAATTTTGCCTACTGCGGCTATCAGAATATAAGCTGGTACACGCCCGTGAGCAGGCCTTTCGCCATTGTCTCGACGAGTCCGGCTTTCAGGTCTCGCTCTACGAGCAGCCCAAAACTGAACGCCGTCAAAAATGGGAGCACGAACAGCCCATTCTGATTAAATGGCACCGCTTTCTTCCTAAACCTGTCGGCGCCATGGCCTGTTCGGATGACCGCAGCGGAGACCTTATAGAAGCAGCAAAACTCGCCCAAATCCGCGTTCCCGAAGATATAGCCGTAGTCGGCGTGGATAACGATACCCTTGTATGCGAGTTGTCCAATCCCACGCTGTCAAGTGTCTCACTGGATACCGAAAATGCCGGCTATAAAGCCGCTGAATTGTTTGATTGGCTTATGGATGGCGCTGAAAAAATGAACGGCCAGAAAATTATGATAAATCCAACGTTTGTCGAAGTCCGTCATTCCACCGATGTTCTTGCAGTGGAAGATGCCGAAGTCCTTTCCGCAATGAGCTACATTAAAACAAGGATTCTTGAGCCAATCCAGGTGGAAGATGTTGTCGACAGTACCTGTATTTGCCGCAGAAGTCTGGAGCGGCGCTTTCTGCAAACAATCGGTCGGTCAATTCACGCCGAAATCTGCCGTGCCCGCATCGAAGAACTTATAAAAATGCTTATTGAAACCAATATGACTCAGTTACAGATTACTCACGCGATGGGCTACGGCAGTATCGATAATCTGCGTCGCTTTTGTCATCGCGAAACCGGGATGACTCCTCTTGAATACCGCAAAAAACACCGGCAATAGTTCACAAAAATACTTACATGCAACTTGAGCAAACTGAAAATCCCTGTATCGGCGGTTCATGGGATGCTCTATTTAATGCGTATGCAGGCCTGTGAATCACTGACCTACAGCTTATTTGTCAGTACTGAATTGATTGCGACTATTTGCCCGCCATTAGTTTTTCCAGTGTCGGAGTTATCGAATCGCCCCAAATCCGATAACCCTTTTCATTCGGATGCAGCAGATCGGGCATTATTTCGGTTGTCAGTAGTCCCTTGTCGTCAAGAAAGGCCTTATTAATATCCAGGTAGATGATATTTTTACCATCCGCCAGTTTTGAGACCAACTGACTGGCTTTGTCATTTTTAGCCCATTGAGGATTATATGTTGCCCCTGTTTTTGCATCGCGCTGTTCCTGGGTGCCGCGAGGGAAGATCGCCAGAATGAGCACCTTTGTCTTTGGTAATTCTGTGCGGAGTTTGCAGACGATTGCTGCAATTCCCTCGGCGATCTCTTCGGCAGTGTTATCGTTATCGCTGGAATTATTTGTGCCAATCATAATCATGGCAACTTTAGGCTGAATGCCGTCGATATTGCCATTATCCAGCCGCCAAAGGACGTGCTGGGTGCGGTCGCCGCCAAAGCCGGCATTTACCGTATTCCACTTACCGAAATACTTTTCCCACAGGGCCGGCTGGCCGTCCCATCCGTGTGTGATGGAGTCCCCCAGCAGAAGCAGATCGACGTTGCCCTTTTTGACCTGTTCATTGACAGAAGCCTGACGCTTTGTCCACCAGTCATAACCACGCGGAGCCGGTTGAATCGCCGTATTTTTCGATACGGCCAATTGTGCATCAACCTGTTTACAGGTCCATTTCGGATCACCGCATCCCGACAGTATAAATCCCGCTGCACAAACTACAACTGCTAACCACAGAGTCCACCGTTTATTCATCTTTGCAATCCTTTCTGATTTGTAACAACAGTGCTTGATAATTTTAGAGAAATATTATAAGCGTTCCGGCATTTTTTTAATTTAATGGTTGGCAAGCATGATACAAATATTCAATAATACCCCCTCCAAGCGACAGGTCGCACAGACCGTCAGCATACGTTTTATACTTTTCCCGGGTGAGGTACCAATAATACCACCTGCCCGCCTTATTTTAGTTGCTCTGGATACGGACATCACTGCGTGGTACAAAGTTCCGATGCCACTTCAGTGTCCACAGCTCTTCAAGAGAAATACCCACCGCGCTGCCATCCATGAAGACCACATTGGTCTGCTCACCGTGCCGGTTGGTCAGATACCGATCCATCTGATTGGTGGAGGTGTGCGACGGCGGGCCGCCGCCGCCTTTATTCATATCCAGTCCGCTGCTGGGACCATAAGTACTGCTGTATGGCCAAGCATCCACCCAGATACCATCTGCAAATGACGGTGTCACATGCAGCGACCTAATATCGGTTATTTTATTGTACGCCAATCCATCCGACAGACCCGGAAAGACATTGGTTTCGCTGTAGAGCCAGCCGTTGTAGCAGTAGCTTCCATGCTCCGGCTTAGTCAGCACACCGGAGGTAAAACACCACGTTTCCGTCGCCGTCCCTGCACTATATGTTTCCGGGTCCAGATACTTCGTCCGCGGGCATTTTCGCGTCTTGTCCAACTCACCGATATAAGGAGAGAGAAGATTGAGATAGACCGTACTGCCGCTGTAGGAATACAAGGTCTGATTGTTTTCTTCGGCATACGCCAAAACCGCAACCTGAAGCTGTTTGCAATTCGTGCGACAGGTCATAAACTGAGCCTGCATCTTGACCTTGCGCAAAGCCGGCATCGTAATACTCAGTAACAGGGCTATGATCGCTATAACCACCAGCAGCTCAATCAATGTAAACGCCTTGCGTTTTGACATCGTTTTGTCCTTTACAATTTCAAGTGTCTTTATTTACTGCACTGCCACACCTACGGCTTTACTTGAGAGAATCGCAACACTCGTGTTTCATGGGACTGAACTTCCAGCGACAGACTCTGATCATAGACCCCAATATCCGCTTTCGTCCACAGATCACGCACCCGGTATGTCCCTTGCACCAAAATATCACGAAAGGTCACATCAAACATTGCCGTATTATCGCCCAGATTCAGCAAACCGATGACCACATCACCGTTCTTCATCGGTTTTTTCCATACCTCATACCCGGCCATCTTTTTAACCCGCCAGGCAGGAACTCCTAATTCATCCTGATTTACGGCAATCAGTTCAGAATTTAACAGTATTTCTTTGGTGAACGTATCCATTGTCCGTACATCATTGCCCGCCAACAATGGGGCCGCCAGCAAACACCACAGGCTAAACTGCGAACGGTATTCCGCCTCAGTGCAGCCGCCGCCATGGTGGCTTTTTCCGTTTAAGCCGACAATCAGCATATCCGGATCGTTCCAGCCCGGACGACAGGCGGTGTAAATCAGGGCTTCACATTGATGTGCGGCATCAAGAATGCCGATCCCTCGGTTGCTGTCACCGCCTGCGGACCACTTGTCCACTACATCATAGCTTGTTCGCCATAACTCAATGCCCATCTGGCAGGCCCACTCCCAGGGTTTATCCTGACCCCACTCACAGGCTCCGTAGACAATAGGCCGTCCCGATGCACGGATCGCCCGCAGCATCGTCTCATTATTGCTTTTGTTGCTAAAATCATATTTAATATAATCCACGCCCCACTCGGCGAAGGTTCGAGCTGCAATCGTTTCATGACCGCTGACCCAAGCCGGTCGGGAATAAATGCCGAACTTTAATCCTTTGGCGTGAATATAGTCGCCCAAGGCCTTCATTCCATTCGGAAATCGTTCCGCATTATACTGCGGCACACCTTGGGCATTGCAAGTCGGCGATGCCTGCCAGCCGTCATCCAGATTCAAATAGACATAGCCCGCATCACGCATCCCGCTTTCGACCATCGCCTCGGCGACTTCCTTAATTATCTCTTCGGTGATCGTTGTACCAAAACAATTCCAACTGTTCCACCCCATTGGAGGCGTTGGCGCCAGTGTCGGTAATTTTTGCGGGCCGCGATATTCCGGATAGCCTGCGGGAACCAATCGAGCATCCCCCCAGTCTGCATAATCAGCCGCACCTCCATCACCGGCATCGCTTACCACCAGCCGCAGTGTAGAGACTCCCTCCAGACCAACCGTTACCCGCATCGGACGCAGAGGATTATTAGACGTAGAGGTATAAGCCGGCCATGCGAGAATCCCGCTGTCAAATACAAGCATTTCATCTGTAAAGACCTGAAACACCACACTGCTTCCGCTGCCGGCCTTAACATCCAGACCGCTCCATGCCTCAAAACGCCCCCCTTGGTCCGTCACATCAAACACCAGCTCACTGCCGGCTTTGACACCCAGTCCACGCTCAAAGACAATCTGGCCGACCGCCAGATCTGTCTGGAGTACACTTCGATCCCGTGAAAATGCCCCGATTGCCGATAACGGTTCTTGATCACTGAGATAGCTCGGGGAACCTGCATTAACGCAATATCCGAGAGATGACAGAAACACACAGAGGAAAATAAAATGAGAAAATTTTTTCAGGTTTTCGTTGAGCTTCACTTGTTCGTACATTGAAGGTGTTTCCACTTTAACGTATTTGGCCGATTTCAATTTCAAGTGCTGTTATTTGAAGAACAGGGACTCGGAAGTGCTTTCCGAGTCCCCATTGTTATCTGTTCTTATAGTGAATCCACACATGTGGGGAAGAGGTTACACGCCATCCAATCGGACGCGAAGGTCGCAAAATCATAAATATCGACCACACAGTCCGCGATACCATTAGGCCCGCTGACGTCAAACTCCGGTGTCGAGACACAAAACGGGCCGGTGATGTCTGCATACAAAGCGGCAACCTCAGTTGAAGACAGGGCATAGTTATACACCCGTGCCTCATCGATCAGACCCACCAGCGGCAGTGCACCGTTAATGATATTGTCGGAATCAGGCTCCAGCGTCATTTCGTTGCCGAACATCAATTCTTGATTGACATCAGCGGGAGCACCTGAAGAGGCTTCTTTAATCTTCCGGCCATCAATGTAACAATAGGTCTTTTTCTGTTTGGCATCGAAGGCCCCCACGACAAAATGCCACTTTCCGTCATTGATCGGACCACCACCAATTTCAGAACCGCCTTTAATCTGATGCCAGAACGTTCCGTCACCCAACGCCAATCCCATACCGCTCCATGCGGAAAAGTTTGAATTACCACCTCGGGTCACCATATTCATCAGACCTGCCCAGGCGCTCTGGCTCGTTTTGGTCCAGCACGTAAAGGTATATCCATTGCGCTGCATAAACTCGGGGAATGCATCATTGCTGCCCGGAATGACCACGCTATGATTGTTGGGCGACGATGTGAATTTAATCGCACGCCCCAGAATACCTTCGTCGTATTCCTCTGTCATTGTACTAAGCCGATTGATGCCGTTCCAGCCGTTAATCGGATCGTTCAGATTCTCTTCGAACGCCCAGTGAGCAATCAACCGCTCGACTGTCAAATAGGCGATATTCGAAGTTTTTTCACCCGCATCGTTGGTCAGGACACAGTAGAATCCCGCTTCGTCGTTCTCATCAACAATCGTCACATCAAGTATGTCAGAGGTGCTCAGCACGGTCGAATCACCGTCACGATACCACGCATACCGAATCGGCGAAACACTGTAGCCTTCCACCGTAAATCGAACCGTCTGACCAATTGCATCCGACTGGTCTGTCGGGTGAGCAGTAATCAAAGGCGCCGCCTCGATAGTATTGAATGTCCAGATATTCCCTTTGTAAAAAATCGGACTCGGAGTGTTGGGCTCATACGTATCCACCCGCCACATATAGGTACTTGAATAATCCAGACAGCACGGGGCATAAGACGTTACGGTTGTCCCGGCCAAAACCGGTATTGTCAGCAGATTGGGATCAGTGCCTTTGACCAGATATAAATCATAGGTCAACCCCTCCGTCTCCAGATTGGGTGTCCATTCAAGTGATTCGTCCAGTTTGACATTTTTTGCATTGTCAGCCGGCGAGACCGCCATCACCGCAGCATTAACACTCATTCCCTTGCCGTCATTGTACAGCTTGGATATTTCCTCGGTAGACAGTACACGCTTCCAAATTGCCACTTCGTCCATCTTACCTATATAGCGGCGGATGTAGCCGCCATCGGTATTTAAGGCACCAATCAGTAACGGAAAAGCGTTGACCTCATCACTGATATCCGCGTCATACTGGCCGCCGTCCCCCATATAAACGCCGTCGATATAAACCCGCATAATATCATTATCATCATCAAATGTTACTACCAGATGACGCCATGAGCCTGTCGCAATTGGACCCCCAAAAAATACGTATTGCTCCGCTTCGGTGTTAATCCATTCGGCCCCATCAATGTATGGCCACAATTTGTCATTGAGAAGTTCAAGATAGTAGGGAAATACATCAACATTGGCTCCATAGGACTTGCCGAAAAGACCGCCTCGAGCGACACTGGTCGTATTTACCCATACCTGTAAAGAAAGCGAACTGGTCAGGTTAATTTGGTTGGCATCCGGTACTACAATGGCCCCGGCCCCCGTGAAGTTCATGCACTTGCCGACAATCCCGTCATCAGCCGCCGTAATCCCGGCATCCACGGCTATCGTCCCATGGTTGCCATACCCGCTCTGATCTATTGCGGCTCCCCCATCAAAAGGATAATACGCCACCAAGCCATCCTTCAGGGCTGCCTGTGCTGTAGTCAGACCACACAATCCTGCAACAGCAAACGCCGCAATTAAAAACATCACTCTCACTCTTCCATTTCTCATCGGAACACCCTTTCAATAAAAAGTTTTGTTACATAGATACAACAAATTATTCATCGACGCCGATATCGTATTGATTTTTCACACTACTCAATCCTCCGCTGTAACCAGAAGCGGCTCAGCCACAACCCACCAGTCATAGTTTATGGTATCACCACCATCTGTGGCGATCAACGTCAGGAAACGATCCTTTTCTGTCAGTTCCACCCGAACCGAATGCACGCCGGCAGATGCCCCCTGATGGCTGTAATGGCATTGTATCCGACCATCCACCAAAACCCAGAACTCCGCCGCATGGATCAGCGTTTCCGGAACGGATTCGGAAATTCCGACTGTGGCCGTAAACGCCGACAATCGTATGTTTGAAAGCGGCTTGCAAATTTGTAACAAGTCAAGGGTCAGCCCGCTGTTGGCATGGAACAGCATTGCCGATTTTGAGCTGCCGTAGCTCTGACCGCCAAGAATCCACGGATTGATATCCGGCTTCTGACGAATACCGCCCAGTAAGGTCACAAACGGTACATGCTCGGTTAAAATGGGAGAAAACCATTCGCTGCTGGTATCCGGACACTCTTTAAAAACATGCCCGGCAGATGTAATAACCTGCTCACCCTGTCCGCCATCAGGAACAAATACTCCATCAATATAGTTGTTTTTTTCCACCCGATTGTAGCGGGACAGTGTGCTGTACGGTGTTGGTGTTACGTTGTCAGTCAGTTCCTGCCCGGTCGCATGATTGATCGCATAAAAGGACTGAGCCTTGGTCCCAAATCCCGGTCGTCCCTTAACAATCTCCACTACGTTAATATGATTTTCTCCACGCCAAACAATACCCTCCTTAGAAGAAATATTACGCACAAACGCCGTCGGCTGGAACTCAATTTCCTGAGTCTGACCGGTAATATTGACATGTCGGGCCTGATTGCGTGTCAGGGTCTGCCCTTGGGCACTTTGACCGCTGGCTCCTGGAATCAACGAAGCTTTTCCTTTAAACATATGCACTTCTGTTGCGCCATCGACATCCACCTTCACCCCAAACGCTGTCCCCAGATCAATCACCTTTGAATAGGGTGTGTGAATCATAAACCCCGCTGCCTGTTCCGGCACATTGGCAAATACCCGGCCATAAGACATCTTCATCTTCTCGGCAGATTCCAACTCAATCTCGGCAGGTCCCTCAACAATCACCTCCGCTCCGTAATCAAACTGAATCTTCACTATTCCCTTTTTAAGCCAGATCGGACGGGCATGATTCACCAATCGACACCCAATACCGAACTCTTGCTGATTATCAGCTAATTGAACGTCAATACAATCCAGTACCGTTGCCACTTCCTGTGATACTGACGACGGCGCAAAATACACATAGACCAGCAAGGCAAAAAAGGCAGCAACAGAGGTAATGGTCATATAAAGTGAAAACTTGTTGATTTTTCTTGGTATCCGCTCGATCGCCAATTTCTTGACTACTTTCTTTTCTGGTTCATCGATTTTTTGAATCTCCGCTGCTGGCGAGGTCTTTTCCGCCTCAGACAATGCAGCCCAGATCGCAGAGTCCGTCCATTGGTCTGATGCTGTTACCATCGTCTCTACAGTCGGCAAGACTCCGCCTTTATTATCCAATGAAGCTTGAAAATACTGCAGCGCCGATAATATCTGGATAAAATCCACATAGGTTTTGCGTGCCTCTTCGTCTTCTCCCAGCCATTGATCCAGCCGGGCAAATAAGTCATCCGTTAATGTATCCTCAGCCAGAGCATGCAATAGACTATAGAGTTCTTTTTTTTGTTCGGGATTCATCATTACAAGGCGTCCTCACGCTGCAATGTTTTCTGAATACAACACAACAGAGAAATGCGAATTTTATAAAGGCGTTTGTATAAGGTATTGACACTTTTCTCGATACGGTCTGAGACATTCTTCAGGGTTGCCCCGACTTCGTAACGGAGGGCTAAGATCTGTCGGTCACGATCTGTTAACTTCTGAAGGCACCGACGAAGAGCATCCATTCTTACATCCATCTCTTTGGTTTTCTGCTCTGCAACCGCCTCAATCTCCTGGAGTGTTTTTGGACTAAACACCTTTCGGCGATTTTTTTTGCGCTGGATGTAATTATAAACTTGGTGTTTGGCGATGCATAATGCCCACGCCGCAAAGTCCGTTCCCGGCGTAAACGTGTCAAAATGTTTCCACATTACCGCCAATGTCTCCTGAATGATATCATCCACATCACAGGAATCCGGCATCAATGACATAACATACCCATAAAGTCGACGCTGCACAGCCGTGTATAACTTCATGAAACGTACATGACGATCTTCATGGGCATCATTCAATTCATTTATATCACTTCTTGTCATCACTAAACCTGTACAAGACAAAATCAGTTTATATTTTGTTACACACCAGAACACCCAAAAACGGCAGCGTCATTAAGGATAGTTTTCATCACCAGGTATTTAATACATAAAAAATTAAAAAATCCCCCAAAAATACCAAGACAGCATAGGTCCTCATTGTATAGATGTAAATAAAGTGGTTAGGGTACTAAATCCCAGTACTATTAAACAAAAGAAAAATGTACCGGAGCAACAACAAAAGAATAGGCCCTATGTTCCTTTATTTTCTGTAGTTAAGTTTTCAGGAGTTTACAAAAAAAACAATCTTAATCCCGGCTTCTCTATATGCATTCCCCCTAAGTTATTTAATATAAGGCTTATATGATTATTGGGTCGATAGACGTTTACATCAACATCCCTTCTCAACCTCATAATCCCTTGGTCGTAGATTCAAGAATACCACTACATCCAAACATTATAAACAATTAGCTCGAAAACTGAGTTATAGCTTGGATAATTAGTTTGCCAAATATAGATGATCCCTGTATTTTTTTGCATTTTTATCTAATAATAGAATTACCATTCCCCATTTGTGAGGTCGATAATTTGAAGGGATGGACATCTAAAGCAGTTCAATAATCGTCTACCCAAGTACCCTTTTATTTCTCGGAAGTCGCAATAAAGGCCATATAATCTCTATTTATCCATAAATTCCAATGAAACAGAGTTAATGCAATATCGCAATCCCGTTGGAGCCGGGCCGTCGTTGAAAACATGTCCCAGGTGGGAGCCGCAATTGCTGCACGTTATTTCAATGCGTTTCATGCCGTGACTTGTATCCAGACTTTCTGTAACACTATTGGGGTCAATAGGTTGTGAAAATCCCGGCCAGCCGCAATGAGTTTTGAATTTGGATTCGGACGCGAAGAGGGGGTGTCCGCAGGCGGCACAGTGATAGATACCATCTTTAAAGTGCATATTGTATTTTCCGGTATGAGGCCGCTCGGTTCCCTTTTCTCGCAGAACGCGGTATTGGAGAGGCGTAAGTCTTTGCCTCCATTCATCTTCGGTCATATGTACAGGATGGGTCATTGGATTTTCCTTTTGCTGTGCAATCATATTCGGTTCTGCCGGCTGCCGGGTGGGATTCTGCCGGCAGGAGGACATCGTTTGTGCTGCTGTCGTCACTGCCAAATAGGCAATCATAATATGGCCGGCATGAGTCATTGTCGTCTCCGTATTTGAAATCATCTGCTGTTTTTACGGCCGTTCATACGGGCAGTTCAGGGGATTTTAGCAATTGTATATGCCATAAATAAGCCGGGTTTTATGTCGACACCGCCCTGTTTGAAGTAAACTGTAAGATGTAAAGAATGTTTTGCATTTTTGGTCAGGGTTGTTATAATCCGACCTCGGTGAGCGGTTTTGCGGGATAGTAAGTAATTATCGATGATGAGGGGTATTTTTTGAAATTTCTTGTTTATAAAGATGGTCAGCTTCGGAAAGACTTCACGCTTTCAGGAGCCTATTTGTTTGGAGCGGATATGATTCCGTTTCGGCATATAGAAGGAATCCGTTTTTCGGACGGTGTGATTGAATGTGTCAAGAAAAGCACGGATTCGGCGGGTCTTTCTCTGCTTTGGCCGGTTGAAGGTTTCGGGCAGGTTCTGCTTTCGACAGCCCGCATTCCCGAGCGTCAGGAGCCGTATATCCTTAATGTCGAGTTGGCACGGGCACGCCTGATGCAGATCACCCTCAAGCGTGAAGATTGGGCATTATTTGACCAGTCAGATTCGCTTGAAGCTCAGGCCGAGGAAGCACAAGAATTGTTCATTAAGTCGCTTCAGCATATCAGTGAGCCGGAAAAAGCTTCGGTATTTGCCGATCAAGCATTGGCCAAGGGACTTGCATTTTCGGAAAAGCTGGCCGCTCGTCACGCCGAGCAGTATCTTGCTCTGCGGTTTAAAAATCGCGGATTAGGCCGTCACAGTCTGGGCTGTACTGCTGAACCGGCGCTTCTGGATAATGAGAAATATCTTAAATGGCTGCTGGAAATGTTCGGGTTCATTACGATCCCCGTCAATTGGGGAAAAATCGAACTGAAACGCGGCGAATACAACTTTGATGCGATGGATCAATGTATGGATCACCTCAGCGGAAAACGCCTGGCGTTGTGTGCCGGACCGCTGCTGTGCTTTACACCCTCAATGATTCCGGAGTGGATACTCAAAGAAGAACGAGATTTCGAAAAAATCCGTGAGCGGGCCTATGAATTTGTAACCAAGATTGTTACCCGCTATGGCAAATATATCCATGCCTGGCGGGTTATCAGCGGAATGAACTCGGCCAACTGTTTCGGCTTTACGTTCGAACAGTCACTGGAAATGACGCGAACCGCATGTCTGGCGGCTAAATCCGCCGATACTAAGTCCCGCAAGATTGTTGAAATTCTGTGTCCCTGGGGCGAGTACTATGCCTCCGATAAAACTACGGTGCCGCCATTGGTGTATGCGGATATGGTGATTCAAAGCGGCATCAGTTTTGATGCCTTTGGTTTACAATTTCATTTCGGGAAAAACGAGCCTGGAATGCATGTGCGGGATATGATGCAGATATCCTCTCGCCTTGACTGTTTTGCGGCAGTTCCGAAAGCGATCCACATTACGGGTATCTCGGTTCCGGATCGTCCGGGGCCGGGCACAACAGACTCGCAAGCGGCGGGCGTTTGGCACAGCGATTGGGATCCTGCTGTACAGGCTGAATGGCTGGAGCAGTTTTACAAGATTGCGCTGGGTCGTCCATTCATTAATACAGTAACATACTCTCATCTGGCAGATGATGCAGATATGCCAATATCCGGATGCGGGCTGCTTAATGATAAATTCAGCCCGAAGCAGGCATTTCTGGTTGTGGCCAAGTTTCAGAAAGCGATATTGAAGCATATACAGTAAATAGGGTATCGGAAAAAAAATGAAGGAGTATGAAAGTCAGGCGGCTCAACAGCATCGCAAGGAACAGGCCGCTCAATATTTCAATGGTTTTTTGACGGCGTTTGTGTTGGGTATGGTCATTGTTGCCGGTCATAGTTGGTATGTCCTGCGTGCGTCCGGATGTGCCGCAGAGCCATTGGCCGCAGAGCGCATCAATCCCAATACGGCCCCGCCCGCCAGCCTGATGCGATTGCCGGGTATCGGCAAGGTCAGGGCAATGGATATCCTGGCCTGCAGGCAGGCTTCATCCGAAGGACTTGCGGTTTTTCGCAGTCCCGCTGATCTTGAGCAGGTGCGGGGTATCGGCCCCAAGACAGTAGAAAAGATGGAGCCGTACCTGACATTTGAAACAAACGAAAATACTAACAATTAAACGCAATAAACAAGACATACGATGGCAGAGTGGGAAATAAAAAAAACACTTGGACAGTGTTTCGGCACGGGGAAACCCCTGGAGGTCGGGCAGGAGTACTATGCCGCTTTGGTTGAAACAGAACAGGGACTGGAGCGGCGGGACTACAGTATGGACTACTGGCATGAGCATTCGCCGGCGGTCTTTTGCTTTTGGAAGAGCCGGATAGTAAGCCCGGAGCAGAAGAAAAAGCTGTTCGTTGACGACGAAATGCTGATGGCTTTCTTTGAGAGGCTAACCGATGAAACCGAACAGGAAAAAATTAATTTCCGCTTTGTACTGACGCTGATTTTAATGCGCAAACGCAAATTAAAATATGAAGCCAGCAGTACGGATGAGGCTGGAAATGAGGTCTGGACGCTGCGGGTCACCGGACAGGACCGGATGGAAAAAGTAATCAATCCGCACCTGAGCGAAGATCAGATCGAACAGCTTTCGGGCCAGATGGGACAAATCCTTCAGGTTGAATTTTAGGAGAGTTGACGGTGAACCCGAAATCTCAAATTCCGAATTTAAAATTTCAGATTGGTACGGTAAAAAAGTTTCTCACAATTCTGGCAGCTTCGGCCATTCTATGGAGTGCTGCAGGATGTCAGGAGCCGCAGCGTCCGATATCACAGGGGACGGTATCTCAGGGAAAAATTACAATCGAACAGGCAGTTGCCGCATTAAACGCTCAACATCAGCCGACAGGGCCAATACAGGCTACGTCGCGATGTGTCCTGCAGTGGCTGGACGCTGACAACAAAACACGGCGAGAGAGTTTTGATGCTCAGGTGAGGGTTGTGCCGCCGGATAAAATCTTTTTCCGCGGTGACAAATTCGGCGAGATACGTTTCGGAACCAACGAAAATGAATTTTGGCTCCGCATCAAACCTGAAATGGATACCTACTGGTACGGCACTCGACAGCAGGCACAAAAGTGCCCCACCGAGCTGCTGCTGAATCCCTGCAATCTGGCCGAGGCTGTCGGCAGGGTGGAGATCGATACAACGTGGGAGCTGTTTCATCGCGACGGCTGGGACTGGCTGACACTTCGAGAGCAGGGACGGCCGGTTAAGCGAATTTACGTTGATTGCAATGATTACCGCATCAGTCGTATCGAGTACTTTGATCGCGAAGGTCAGGTCATGGCGGCAACAGAATTATCGAACTATACGCAGACCGGTAATGGAGTATTGATGCCGACGACGATCCGTTTGATAACGATTTACAAGGGACTGGAAGAATCCTCGGCACAGTTTGACCTTCAGGGAATACGACGCCTTGAGGCGACGGAAGCGCAGATGGAAAAACTTTTCCGGCGTCCGGGACGTGACAGTTACGGAACCGTTCTTCGGCTGGATGACTATTGCAACTTTATCGAAGAGAATTGACAGGAACAGGAATGGCAAAACTGACATTAAATGAACGAATCAGCCAGGGTGTATTCTTCCTGGACGGCGCCATGGGGACACAGTTGTTTGCCGCAGGAGCAACCCCCGGAGGATGCAATGACCTGCTGAATATCGACGCCCCGGAAATCGTTGTAAAAGTTCACCGCAACTACCTGGATGCCGGTTCGGACGGTATTATTACCAATACCTTCGGCGCCAATACCATCTCGCTGCGTCGTCATGGACTGGAAGAGAAGGCTTATGCGATTAATCTGGCTGGTGCAAAGGTGGCGCGACAGGCTGCCGGCAACTCACATTATGTGCTGGGTGATATCGGCCCGTGCGGTGATTTTCTGGAGCCACTGGGAATGATCAAGGAGGTGGAACTGGCCGCTGCATTTGCCGGACAGGCCCAGGGACTGCTGGCCGGCGGTGTGGATGGGTTTATCATTGAAACCATGTCGGCACTGGAAGAAGTTCTTGTGGCGGTGGCTGCGGTGCGCAGCGTAACAACGGAACTGCCGATTTTTGCTTCGCTGGCGTATGACCCGGCCGGCGATGCAGCCCGTACAATGATGGGGGTATCGCCTGCCGATGCTGTCAAGCGGCTGACGGATGCGGGTATTACCGCCATCGGTTTTAATTGCGGCACACTCGATATGCCCGGCTATGTCCGTTTGACGCAGGCTTATGCCGAAGCGATACAACAAACGGGTCTGCTGCTTTTGGCAGAACCCAACGCAGGACGTCCGGAGCTGGACGGCGATACGGCGGTTTATAAGCTTTCGCCTGAGGCATTTGCTGAGGCGGAGGCCCAGATTGCCGCCGCAGGCGCTCGGATACTGGGCGGATGCTGCGGGACTACTCCCGCTCACATCGCCGCTGCTGTACGGAAAATTAAGGGGTAAAGCCGGAAAACGCTCTTTTTACAAACAGTTGCGTTTTGCCGGACATTTGGTATAATGTAGGTATAACCCCGCCCGGGATACGGGTATCGGGGGCGAAAGGCTTCGACCGGATAGGATGACGGTCAGGCGGCGTGCCCAGGATAACGGTTGGCCTGGTTAAACATCCGTTACAAACACAACTGGCAACTACCAGTATAAACTGGCTGCCTAATTGAGCGGCCCGTCCCGGTTGCCCCTGTCCGCGGGGCGGCCCTGGACGACGCAATGCGGACTGGCCTGAGGGTTTGTTTGTGGCCCAAGGGCGAGACCTTAGCAAACTAGCAAGGACCGAAGCCTGTCGTCCGGCGTCGGACCAAGCGAAACCTTAATTGAACGACTACGCATGTAGAAGTCTGATCTGAAATATCACGGGACGGGGGTTCGAATCCCCCCGCCTCCATCCTCCGTCGCTCTGCAGAGCAGAGCTATGGAGGAT
>CAZYQN010000033.1:0-15998 GCA_964649955.1 uncultured Pirellulales bacterium | reverse complement strand
TCGAATCCCCCCGCCTCCATCCTCCGTCGCTCTGCAGAGCAGAGCTATGGAGGATGTCCTCCAAAGCACTTTTCAAGTGCGACGGGGGACAAGTATTATAATACGAAAAAAGGCTAAAATTGAAGGAGGACTGTTTCGGTGAAATATGTATATATTCTCAGAAGTCTGTCTTGTCCTGATCAACGATACATTGGGAAAACCGTTGATCTAAAGAACCGAATCAAAGACCATAATGCTGGTAAATCTCCACATACTTCAAAATACAAACCATGGAAAATTGAAATTGCAATATATTTTGAAAATGATCCTAAAGCCGAAAAGTTTGAAAAATATCTCAAATCGGGTTCAGGCCATGCTTTCGCAAACAGGCATTTCTGATAATGAGGTTTCGCCCGCACATGAATAGCAGCTATTATATTGGCTACACCGATAACGTCCTGTCTCGAGTTAAACGGCACAATGAGGGGCGTGGTGCAAAATATACAGCCTGCAGAAGACCCGCAAAACTTCTCTGGCAAGAACCGCACGAGACGGAAGAATCAGCAGTTAAGCGAGAAAAACAGATCAACGGTTGGTCTAAAGCCAAGAAGAATGCCTTAATAGAAGGAGACATTGAAACCTTACGCGTTTTAGCCAAATGCAAAAGTTCTTCCGGGTGTGCATTCGCCCAAAAACAACGATAATATGAAACCTTCGAAAAAAACATTATCCCTATTCTTGGTATCAACGTTAGCAACCATCCTTTTGGCAGGTGGGATTCTCTATTTCTTTTACTGTGCATTTATTGAAAAGTTTCGTTACGAGGGGATTATCGGAATTGGAATCGGATTGACTGAATATGCAAATAACTATGGTACTGTTCCCCCATTAGATCAATGGTGTGATAAATTAGTTGAAGAAGCAGACTTTAGTCCGTTGTCATTTCAAGGGGTGATTAATAGGAAAGAAGGCATCTGTGGGTATGCCTTAAATGAAAACCTTCAAGGGAAGATATTCTCAGAATTAGATGATAAGATTGTTCTTGCCTTTGAAGCAAAAGGGGAATGGAATTTGAGTGGGGGCGTTGACCTTGCAAAAAACACAGACCAAAAGGATATTGCTGTATTGTTTGTGGATGGATATATGGCTTTTGTAAAGATTAAAGACCTCGACAACCTAAGATGGAAACCTTAATTATAGGCTATAAGAGCGATTAGATTATTATTTTAGAGAGCTATGAAATGGAGGCATTGTAAGTTATTGTTAGATATTGGGTTACAGTTGTCACGGATGGTCGAATCCCCCCGCCTCCATTGTAAGCAGCAAAAGAGTTAATCCATAAAAAAAAGAACTTGCGAAATCAACGCAAGTCCTTTTTTCTATTTAAGTGGCGGAAAGAGGATTCAACTTACGCAATTGCGGGATCTCTATTAGTCAATCGGATGCAGGCCGCTTTCCAGCCAGCTTGCCGCCAGCATGGCCAGATCGGGCATATCCACCACGCAGTTGTTATTCAGATCCAGAGCCGGCTTGTCTACGCACACTTTCTTGCCGGTGACCTCATAATAGGCCCGAACGATTTCGTCGGCGCTGAGAGCATAGTTGTAGATTCGCAGATCGTCCGCTTTCCCTCGGAAACGCTGGTCGTCGGTGCCGCGGCTGTTAATTGCCAGCACGTAGACCGGATACTCCCATGCCGCAAAGTCCGTTAAGTTAAACGCCGCATTTCCCTGAGCCAACCCGTCAAAATATGCAACCAGTTGAGTACCGTTGTTGGTCACTGTAACATAGTGCCATTCGTTGTCGGCAATCGGCAGATTGTGGATATTGACAGATCGCGACACGTTGCTGTTCTGACGGATGAAGCAGCTGATCGAGCCGTCAGTTGTATTGATGGAAAACCGAAGCCCCGTATTCGTGCCGGTGTTGAGCGTGCCCAAGAGAACGCCGCCCTGGCCGCTGCTCAGTTTGACCCAGCAGGAATAGGTAAAGTGAGTCAATCCGTTTCCAAGACCGGCCTTTGGATAGCTGTCAGTCGTCAGAGCGAAATAGTTAAGCCCGTTAGGCTCGGCGGCATACGCCTGGCCTTCGGCGGTCACGATGCCTTCGGCATAGTTCATTGACGGGACCGGCAAAGCGTGATTGGTGCCGGCGGAATCCAGGCCGTTATTCTCAAACTGGTACCAGGCCAGAAGCTGCTTTAACTTCAAGCCGGCGGCATTCGAGCGTACCGAGGTGCCGCTGCCGTTGGTTACGATACAGTAATAAAACCCTTCATCGAGAAGCTGGACGTTCGGGAGGGTCAATACATCCGAATCCGTTGAAATCAGAACATCATCGTCAATCGTATTATTCGATGCATCTTCGGATTTGTACCAAGCGAACTGCGGCACGCTTATACTTTCGAAACCGATCTGGAATTGCGCCGTCGTGCCCGCATCGGCAAGCACCGAGACCGGTTGGTCGGTGATGACCGGAACTGAAAGGAGCGTCTTAAATGTCCAGACAATACCGCGATGGAGAATATCATCCGAATTATTATTCGCTATACCATTGGGTTCATAGGAATCCACCCGCCAGTAATAGGTTGAGTCGTAATCCAGAGCAACCGTAATCGGCGACACGGCTGCAGCGTCCGAGATTTCAATGATATTGCCGGGGGCCGCGAAATTCGGCTCAGACGTTTCCGTCGCCTTCCGCAAAACCAGGTTGTATCCAACTTCCGGTGTATATTTTACAGGAGCAGCCCACGTAAGAGTGGTCGTCACCGCCGGATCAACTGAATTTCCCGAAGGAAGCGGATTTGTCGCAACATCACCAAGACCGGCAGCATAAACAGCAACGACCGCTCCGGCATCCAGAGCTTCGTCCCATATCTGGACATCATCGATCAGGCCGTCAAATGCGTCTGTATAAGTGCTTCTTCGATTGTTGTTGCCGACGGCCACCTGATCGGTCCCTGTATAATACGCCTGAGTAACGGCGGCACTATCGGCAAGCACGCCGTTCACATATACATAACGCTTTGCAGCATCGGGGTATACGGCGACAATATGATGCCATTTGCCGTCCGCTTCCGTAGCGGTCGTCCCTCTATCTTTCCATGCCGCAGCCGCATCAAAATCGGGATTTCGATACGCCGCATTCGCGTTGCCGTTTTTCATGCCGGTTTGAAGATACTGGGTATCAATGCCTCTTTTGCCCATCCAAACAGCACACCGGGTCCCTGTTGCGGTCGTGGTTTTAACCCAATACGAAACAGTGATCGGGAAATTCGTAATTTTGGAGGTCACCGTACCAACCCCAAAATCCACCCAGCCGGCGCCGGAAAAAGCATACGCGCCGCCGATCTGTCCTGTCTGCCCCTGAGTCACAGTATTAACAATCGTACCGTGAAAGCCGTTGCCGGAACTGTCCAGGGCAGAGCCGCTGGATTCATCGAAGGTCCAGTGGGCAACCAGTGCCGCCTGGCCAACCGACGCTGCTGTAAAAACAGCCAACATTAAACTACCGATACTAAATAACTTCATCATGATCCTCTCTTTCTACATAAACGTTAAAATTAATTAGAGCTTGTTTATATCCATTTCAATCCACAGGAACGGCTTTGCAAAGAGCGCCCAGTCATACGCACGTCTGTCATCTGATTCGGTGACCACAAGAGTCAAAAACCGGTCTTCGTCGTTAATATCAACTTCGATCTCAATTCCGCCATGCAGGTAAGAGACAGAATTCCGGTTAAATCTTTCTTTTCCGTCGACCAGAACCCAGCCATTGACTTTTCCTGAATTGAGGCCGGCGTTGGGATCAAAAGAAGGAACGAGGGCCAACGTCTCCGATACGCCGAAAAGAGAAGTCAACCGCAGAATTCTTCCGCCGGGGATCGCCTGACGAATAGCCTGCAGGTCAAATGTAATTCCCTGATTGGAATGTATCGATATAGCCGGATGATCCGGCGTTCCGTAAGTCTGGCCGTTGAGCTTCAATTGATGCTTGATCGCTTTATCCGAAGCATGCCAGGCTCCATTGAAGATATTTCCCCAGAAGACTTCACGCCCGTCGAGGAAACCGTCGAATGTATGCCCCGCAGATGTTATTTGCACCGGCCCTTCCCGGCTGTCCGGCACGAATACGCCGTCAATTAAAGCGAGGCCGCTCACTCTGTTATATGACCCGCCCCCAGTCAATATGCCGGGAATTTTACTCTGTACCAATTCAGGATCGTGTGATGCAAACCACCGTCCGGTATTGGTTTCAATCCCACTGTCAAGTATTCCCGTTCCAAAACCGTTTCCGCCGCCTACAATATCAGCAAGATCGACGTATTGCTGCCCGCGCCAAATCAGATTCGCAGTTGAATCTATCGAACGGACAAAAGCCTCCGTGCGAATCGGCACTGTTTCTGTTATCCCAGTATTCGCATTATAGCGAACCGCTTTATTTTCGGTTAACATCTGACTGGATTTGGCATTTCCGTCTGAACCAGCGAACAACTGAACTTTGCCTTTGAACACATGTAATTCAGCAGAACCGTTAACATCAGCCTGCACGCCGAAATCAGTTCCCTGATCAATAAAACGGGCAGTTGGAGTTTCAACCATAAATCCCAGACCTGATTTCGAAACATGGCTGAATAATCTGCCGTATTCAAAATAAATACCGGATCGCTCGATGGTAAATTTTGCCGGCGATTCAATCAGCACTTCCACGCCGTCATCATACTGAATATTTACAATTCCTCTATCCAGACACAGCGGCATATGATTGGTCCATAAGCGATCACCGTTTTTAAAATTCACGCTCGAATTAGCCCATTTAACATTGATCTGATCGATAAGCGTAGCCAATTCAACGCTATGGGGTTGGGGAGCAAACCTGACAAGTAAAACAAAGAAGAGCAACGCCGCTACGCTGATGATCGCGGTAATCACACTGAATTTATTGATTCGGGCAGGAACCTTTTCACATAAGACCTTTTGAACCGGCTCCGATGGGGACTTTATTTGTTGAATTTCAATCTGGGGCGCTGTTTTCTCATACTGAACCAGTTCCATCCAAAGCTGAGTATCAAAACCATCCCCTGGTGACTCAGCTTCGTTGACATCCACCTCATCATTCAATTTCATTTGCACGGCCGCATAGTTCATGCCGAATTCACAATAGCATTCAATCAATTCGGGATGGGCGAGAAATAATTCATTAAGCCGTTGAAGCTCTATGTCTGTAATGCAGTTTTCAAGGAGCTTGAGAAACAGCGGGTAGATATCTCGATTGTTGACTGATTGCGGCATCACAGCTCCTGGCTGGCTAAGGACTTGGAAATACAGATTCGCAGCAGATCAAAAATACGCGATGATTGATAATACAGTTGATTGATTGACCAGCCGGTCCGAAGTGATATCTCCTTGACCGGGATATTGTTTTTATAGCGAAGCCGAAGCAGTTTTTGGTCATTTTTGCTTAGTCTCTGCATGCATTCATCCAGGGCTTTGACCCGTCGGGAAAAATCGTGCGAGGATTGCTCGGCCGCCCCGGCCAGATTTTCATAAAATTCCCCCTTAAACAACTCCTTGGTTTTTCGGTTTTCTCGCAGAAATAACAGGCATTTGTTCTTTGCTATACACATTGCCCAGGCACAGAAATTCGTCCCTTCCTTGTATTGATCGAATTTCTCCCACAGGATGGCTGCTGTCTCCTGAAGCAGGTCCTCCGCCACAGCGCGGTTATGCACAACGACCAGGATATAAGAATACAGCCGGCCATGTATGTGGGTATAAAGACTAAAAAATTTTGAACTTTTATCATCCATATTTATCGCTATTGAATGTTCGCTATTTATCAACGTTCGTATGTCTCTACAGGGTTATTTCAAAACCTTCCATTTTTTAAAAAAAAATAAAACAAATATCACGAAATGCACCATAAGGCATTGATATCGCTATATATATGTTATTTTTAACAAGCTGACTAAATTTTTCTTTTCTTGCAAAAAAATCCAGATAACTCCATTTAAGTTGAACTTCTCAAAACGCCAAGTGAACGTTTATTATCTAATAATTTGTGAAATTAATGTGAACAACATCGCATATTCGAATTTTATCATACACTGTATTCGTTTGCTAAAAGCCCCATTGAATTGAAATCAGGCATTCACCCCCTCAAAATACTTCTGGTTTTTTGCGAGAGTCCTGTTGGATATGTTTATCGCTTCGATAATTTACGGGGTGATGTACCAATAGGCCGAAAAGAGTATAAAAAAGGGACTCAAAGCTTTTTCTGCAAGTCCTTTAGTTATAAGCAATTGGCGGGGGCAGGATTCGAACCTACGACCTCCGGGTTATGAGAAATCAAACGCCCTTCTCAGGCCAAAATCATAACTTATTGAAAACACTGTAACTTACAGCATTTACGACATTTACAACATTTCAAAGCTGTTTAACATTATACACATGTTTCATATGTTCACCAGTTTTTACTGTGCAGTTTACTGTATAGTTTACTGTGCAATTTTTGGCATGCATAATCATGTTATGTTCAATCAAATCATTCAAATACTTTTAGAAAGAGCTCCTATTAGTTTAATACCCTATTATCATACCTGGCTGTCCCCATGTCTTTGGGCCATTTTGAATGTTAGGACTCCCGACATTTTTCATACCTGTGGCCGGCCATCGGAGCAGAGCCGGGCTGCATTCCAAGGCAGTCCGGCTCTCCTCCTCTTTCCTCTGCTTTGATGCACACAGCGATAAATCCCGGGGGGCGGTGGGGGGGCAGAGCCCCCATGCAAAAGTCCGGATGTGCCGCCAGCCACTGCTCCTTAAACTCCCGCGACGGCACATATCCCAGCGTCCCATACAACCGTTCCTCAAAAAAGTATAGCCGGTAATTTTCAATGACCACACGAGCGTCCCGAAGGCTCGTAAACAGTTCCATGTTCAGACATTCATCCCGCAGCCGGGCATTGTAACTTTCGGTGACACCATTCTGCCAAGGCTTGCCCGGATCGAACGGTCCACATACGCCTCCAGCGGCTCTTTGGTGAACTCATCAACAATGTTCAAGATCCGCAGTTTGCACCCATTGGTGCAGGAATCCTCCATAAAATCGTAGGCCCAGACATGGTTGGGATGGGCCGGTACAATCGGCCGCTTCAAGCCTCTGCCTCGCCGACGCTGACGGCGTTTGACCGGCATACTCAGCCCGTTTTCCTGCCAGAGCCGCTCAACCTTCTTGTGGTTGACAACAATCCCTTTCCGCCGAAGGGCTCTGTATGCCTTGCGGCTGCCCTCCCGCAGATGCTGACGCGAAATCGCTTTGAGCTTGTCAATCATCTCTTTCCTGGGCCTCATAGAAAAATCCCGACCGGCTGATCCGGGCCAACTAGCAACTGCGCCGCCCCGTGACCCCGTGGTCACAAAGCTGCAACAACGTTCGTCCGATGGTTTTTTAACTATCTAATTTCAAAAAGCTTATGAAAAGTTGATTTTGGCACCGCAAGGGCATGCCCGGCCCTCTCATATCTCTTCTTCTCACTGACGACGAACAGCAGCACTCTCGGTCAGTGTAGTCGAATTGAGCCACTCCGCCGCAAAGATCGCGAAGTCTTGCATATCCACAATACAATCCCCATTGCGGTCGTAATAATTGGCAATCCATGTGCCTGTGGCTTTTTTCGCTTCGCAGGCATCTTCAAATACGACGATCTCTATCTGATCCGAAAACGAGCCATTGCTGTCTGTAGCTGTCAACTTCAGGATATATGTTCCCGCCTCACTGATAGTGACCGCAGTACCCGGAGCCGTCTCGTCAGCAAAGACAACTTTCGTTGTCAAACCACCGCCCAGAGCGACCTCGAAGGCCTCCCATCTGATGGTGAGGGGACTGTAACCATCCTTCACGGAACCGCCCAGGATCAGCACATTGGGAGAGCTCGCCAGTGCCAGTGTTGTCAGTATGTTGTCACCTGCACTGACAACCGGAGGAGCGAACATAAATGTTGCCAGCACGGCTCGATGATCCGAAGGGTAGCCTGCGTATTCGATATCGGTGTTTTGATTATTGCCGATGGGACCAATATTTTGGACAGATATCGGTGTTACATCATATCCGGCGAAATAGATAATATCAATACGGTCGTGTACCTCGTCGCTGCCCGGCAGAGGTGTCCAGGTATAAGCATGATCGCAGGCTTCATCCGGCCGTACGGTCCGCAGCGAGTCTGTAAATCCAAAATCGATGATTCGTTTGGAGGCAGGCCACTCCACTTTAATATCATACGTTCTGCTCGTGGCGTTGACAGCCGCATGAGTCCAATCGTAACACGACGGTTCATTGAAATCGCCGGTCACAAATACCTTATCCTCGGAGGTAAGAGCGCCGACGGCAGCAATGTCATTCAGCAATGCAGTAACTTGCGAGCCACGTGTATTATTGGCCGACGCGATGACGGCTGCTTCATTCTTTGCTAGTTTGCCGTCACGCAAATCGTAGGGTTCATAGGGATAGGCCGGTAGATGCACATTGAACACCCACGCATAGGCACCGCTTGGCAATGCAATTCTGGCTCCCAGTCCGCCGGGACTATTGGCCATAATCGGATACCTGCTCATAATCGGCTTTTCGCCGTTTTGATGCAAGTACCACCCGAGTGAAGCGGCAATTTGTGTTGCGTTGGACAGTTCTTGGAATCCAACAACATCGGCCCCGCTGGCATTTACAATATTAACAATCGTGTTGCGGCCGCTCTGAGTATTTTCAACAGTCCATACGTTAAGTGACATAATTTTTAACTGATCGGCCGCTTCAACACTCGAAAAGGTCAAGCACAGCATTGCCGTCAAAACACAGAGACAACCACAACCGTTTTTTTTACTACACATGACAACTCCCAACAGAAATTCCGTCTTTCGGTATTAAACCCCCGGGTTCTGAGATATGAAATAACAGCGAAAAACATTCGTCCCGGACCCGCAGAGTCCGGGACGAATACACGCTAATTCCAAAGAACGATTTAGGCTCTTCTTCTACGAATCGCCATACCGCCCAAGCCCAACAAAACCAATGTTGCCGGTTCAGGAACCACCACTTCGCTAAATGTCAGATTGTCCATCGCGAGATAGGAATCGTTGCCGGATGTCTGCTGAAGCGAAAGTGTCAGTGTTTCTGATCCGTTGCCGACAAGATTGATACTGTGTGTCACCACAGAACCGTCAGGGGTATTGAATATGCCGGAACCCAGCAATCCACTCAAAGAACCTGTAACTGCCCAGTTAACATTTGTGTCCCCGCCGCCAGACCAGACATTTAAGTCAAGCGAAGTAAGAACGACGCCGTATCCGGCCTCGGGTGTAAACGCGATGGTATGCTCGATGGCACTGTCAACCTGATAAACAGCCCCGCCGTCACCGCCGCCCGGCCAACCATTATACTGCTCCCATTGGTTACGGGAATTATCTGCGCCTCCAGTGGGCGCCCATGTCAATGCAATGTGCAATGTATCCTGCACATTCGAACCATGGTCTGCAGGAACAGCGACATTGGTATTCCCCCCCACGCCGGTCAGTACCGTTGCCTGTACCACCCCACACAAGGTCAACAAAACCAAAATGTTTACAATACTCATTTTTCTCATCTTTCCTTACCTCCACAACTATATTCTTTTACACTTCCCTTTTGTTTAAGCGTGTCGTCCCTGACACGCACTTCCACTAAATTCAGATGCAAAGTCAATGACTCAAGCTCCTGACGAATCAAAACTGAATTCACTCACAGGAGTAAGTATATTCACATTCCCATGTTTACGGTATTGCATATCGCAGATATGTGACAGGAATCACTTCTATTGTCGTCTCGCCCGGCCGCTTCCAACCAACAGAAACATGATCATTAACGCTGCCTTCTTTATGCAGCACCTCAACATAGTACAAGTTGCCTGCGGTTAATGAAATCGTTTTTGATGTCTGCTCCGGGAATTTATCCCATTGATCTATGTTGCAAGCCCCGGGAGCTTCGGCGATATGGTTACCAAGAGCGGGATTTGTATTAACGGGCGAGGTACCAGTGCTTAGAAACAGGCGAGAACCATCGTCTGAAGCAATATAGAAGGTATAATCTCCGGTCACCGGAGGGACGAGGTAACCGCGAATCCTCTGACCGTAATTTTCACCGGAAAACTTTCCCCTAAAACTGCCCGTAATAAAGTAAGCACCATCCGGAGAATTCGGATATCTCGGATCGGCAAGCAAATTATCCGGGCTCAGTCCGCTGATTCCAATCCAGTATTCCGCAACCAATCCTGCATCCTCAGGATCAGCAACCGAACCGGCGTAAGTTAAACTCTCAACCAGTGCAGTCGAATCCAGCCACTCTGCCGCAAAGATCGCGAAGTCTTGCATGTCCACAATACAATCCCCATTGCGGTCGTAATAATTGGCAACCCATGTGCCTGTGGCTTTTTTCGCCTCGCAGGCATCTTCATATACGACGATCTCCATCTGATCCGAAAACGAGCCATTGCTGTCTGTAGCTGTCAACTTCAGGGTATATGTCCCCGCTTCACTGATAGTAACCGCCGTGTGTGGATCCGTCGCGTCAGCAAAGACAACTTTCGTTGTCAAACCACCGCCCAGAGCGACCTCGAAGGCCTCCCATCTTACGGTGAGGGGACTGGTGCCATCGTCACTCACTGAACCACCCAGTATCAGCGGATTCTCGGGGCTCGCCAATGCCAGCGTCGTCAGTATGTTACCGCCGGCATCAACAGCCGGAAGGGTATCTTCCTGTTTGGTTGTGAAGGACCAAACAGGTCCGACGATAATGTTCGGGTCGGTACCCGGAATAAAGTCGAAGTCCACGTTCATATCCACGCGCCAGTAGTAGGTTTTTCCCCAGTCAAGCATGGGTACATAACTGGAGATGGATTGATTATTGCCAACTTTGACAGACGGGGCGCCTGCGATCACCAATACCTCATTCGAATCAAAATACACATCATAACCAAAAACCTGGCTAATATTTGGATCATTTATGTATTCCCACGAGATGGCGCTTGGCACATTCCGATCG
Organism: uncultured Pirellulales bacterium; assembly: GCA_964649955.1. Classification (GTDB taxonomy): domain Bacteria; phylum Planctomycetota; class Phycisphaerae; order Sedimentisphaerales; family Anaerohalosphaeraceae; genus T3Sed10-213. Next base: position 4,955 of record CAZYQN010000033.1, on the reverse strand, counting down.
GCAAGATCTTTTTTAACATCTATTTCGCCGTGTATAGGGTCAGGAACCAGGTACGGGAGCTTTTCACTAAATGTCAGATTATCCATCGCGAGGTAGGAATCGTTGCCGGATGTCTGCTGAAGCGAAAGTGTCAGTGTTTCTGCTCTTTTGCCGACAAGATTGATAGGGTGTGTGACAATCGAACCGTCAGGGGTAAAGAATGTGCCGGAACCCAGCAATCCACTCAAAGAACCTGCAACTGCCCAGTTGACATTTGTGTCCCCGCCGCCGGGCCAGACATTTAAGTCAAGCGAAGTAAGGATGACGGCGTATCCGGCCTCGGGTGTAAACGCGATGGTATGCTCGATGGCACTGTCAACCTGATAAACAGCCCCGCCGTCACCGCCGCCCGGCCAACCATTATACTGCTCCCATTGGTTACGGGAATTAACTGCGCCTCCGGTGGGCGCCCATGTCAATGCAATGTGCGGCGTATCCTGCACATTCGAACCATGGTCTGCAGGAACAGCAACATTGGTATTACCCCCTACGCCGGTCAGTACCGTTGCCTGAACCACCCCACACAAGGTCAACAAAACCACAATACCTACAATACTCTTTGTTTTCATATTCGTTCTCCTAAACAGTTTTTCTAATACAAGCTACTTGTAACCACTATTCTTGTTAAATTTTTACGCGTTCTCTTCAGTCGGCTGTCCCCGAGCAGATTCAGGAATCCTTACTTCATAGATAGTCGCAGCCCCAGGTTATCAGCATACGCGTCTGCTACACCAGCGTCCCTTTTTGTGCGTAACACGATCCGGATGCTTTCAGTACTGCCGGGCAAATCTCCGCTGCTGGCCCGAAAGACAAATCCAGTCTTATTGTTTCGTTCCATAGGATCGACGGGGCCAATGCTTGACCGGCCGATTTCCTCACCTCTGTCATTGCGAAAAACAGCTATTATTAACAAGCTATCTTTATGGTCCACATATCCCCCCAGCCAGCCGGAAAGAGTAAAGGACACTCCACTGCCGTCAATCAGGTATCCAAGCTTACTGACATCAATATCCTGATAAATCTCGTTATCATCTACACCAATAAAGAAGTTCTGGCCGCAATTATCCGGCACAGGATGATGACCCGGACGTGGAAACTCCTGGTCCGGACGAGAAAACTCCGGATTATGCATAGTATTATAGGCATAGACAGTTGCGACACTATTGTCAATCCAATCCTGGATGTCAACATTTGTTATCTGTAGGTCAATCGGGTTATCAGGATAATAAGTACCAGCCGTGTCTTTCTCGAATCCCGGATTTTGAATCAAATTTTTGTCCAGGTAAGAGTGCCATCCTTTCACCGTCTCAATTCTTTTGACGAATTTTCTTGTATGCGATAAATACTTGCGCGATATGATGCCTTCATTATCTACCGACACAGCTTCATCTTTGGTTAACCAAGAGAACTTCTCAATGCCCCACGGCCTTACACTGCTCACTTTCACTTTGCCGGCAAACACATGTGTAGCAACTGAGCTGTTATCCTCTATTGCAACGCCAAACTCTGTACCGTAATCCACAATAGTTGCATTCAAGGTTTGCACCGAAAAACCAACAGCTTCTTTCGGAACGAAGGCAGAGAGCTTGCCGCTTTGCAGAAACATCGCATTGTTACTCTTAAGATCGAATACCGCTGGAGCCTCGATGACAACAACCGCACCATCATTGAATGCAAGCTCAACAAAACCGGCAGAAAGCGTCAATGTGCCCCGTTCGAGCGACTCTCCCACACACGGAATTCTCTTTGTTTTGGCCCATTCGGCCCCAGTGCCATCTGTTAAAACCGCAACAGGTGAGGATTCAGGTACAAACAAAATCATCGCTATGATGCATAGTGTTGCGACCGCAGAAAACATGAATGTATAAATCGAAAATTTGGAAACGGTCCGTTTCCTTTGAACAACCTCGATTCTTTTTGCAGGCTCCACCTCGACGGGGGTCTTGTGTGATTTTTCTACTGCAACAGCAGGGGCATTAATTTCGTATTCAGCTAAGGCCTGCCATAAAGATAATTTTATATTTCCAAAGGAGTCTCTTTCCCTTTCTTTCAGACTAAGTATCCCCTCTGGCTCATTTAATCCAACAGTTACCAACAACAGATCTAAATAATAGTCTCGAGCCAACGGATTATCTATTAACAGGGTCTCTAATTCAGCAAACTGCTCATCGCTGATACGACCATCAATGGAAAGCAAAAGCAATCTTGCCACTTCAAGCAAAAGTTCAGCCCTTGTCATACGGTCCCCTCCAGCCGCAAACTGGTTCTAATACACCGAACCAACTTGCTGTGAATGATACTAATTGCTTTATGAACGCTTTGAAACGATATGCCTGTTCGTGACGCAATTTTCGTTAAGGTCAAATCATCCTCATACCGCTGCTTTAGAAAACCAATCTCCTTCAGTGTCAATTTTTGCATACACTGCTGCAGCGCATCGATGTAACAAGGCATCTTTTTAAGTTTTTGTTCAGATTCAATTTCGAGAATTCGGATTAAACTGTCATTGAACTGGAGTCTCGAATTTTTTACTTTTCTTCGGAATTCAATGACCTTGTATTTGGCAATGGTACACCCCCATGCCACAAAATCTGTTCCAATCTCAAATCGATCGAATTTGTTCCACATCTCGGCCAGAGTTTCCTGCAAAATATCCTCTGTATACTGTTTATTGGGAACCATACTTAATATAAATGCTAAAATCCTCCGCTGATTAGGAACCAAAATAGACATAAATTGTCTTGCTTTTGGATCCTCATAATCTTTAGTCTGAATATTGATATCCGACATTTTTTCCCTATTTCATTCAAATACTGCCAAGTTCAACAGAAAACGCTTTACGCGAATTTCTCATACACTACAGCAATGGCATAATGCCAGTGATTTTCAACTTAAAAGCAACTCATTTTTAGATTTTTTTTGTTCGCATGAGCGTGCCCCCCCTTGCTCTTAAGTAGCAAGTCTGTGATACGACTTGAGCAATCCGCCCAGGCGTTCGATGCATTGAACTTCAGCTTGGTTATAAAGTTCATTTTTGGGCTCAATGATGCGACTTAATGCCTAGCGTATCGTATCAGAGGAATTTGTTAACCCCATTTTTGGAGAAAAATCATGTTTTACAGAAAGATCCATCTGAACAAACGCGGCGGATGATTGCTTTTTTAAAAAAGCATTTCGCTATTACACGATGAACAGTTAGAACCGCTTGACCAGCTATGCCAACAATATCAAGCTCTATAATACTATAACGGTGCCTACTACGGCGACTGGAGTGTATTCAACTCGGATATATTGGAAAAAGGACAGTTTCAGGTGTCCGGTTTCGACCAGGATAGAGCAAAGCTGCCCACAAAATCCGGTTCCTAAAGATAAACATGTGGTCTTATCAAAAAAGACCGCATGTTTTTTATTTCGAGGAGAGTTCTATCTGAGATAAAGGACGCGAGATTTTTTCTATCGCTTGGGCGATTTTCATCAGCTCAGCCAGCTGAAGCAAGATTGTTCTTTCAGGAATGTTTTCTTGATCCATCTTTTTTTCATCAATATGAGGCTTTATAAAATTTGAACTGCCGCACCCTAAAAGCAATTTTCAACTCAGTTTTTTAAGTTGCGAAAGAAACAACTCTTGACCCCATAAGTCCAGTGATGGCTGCTCGGAAACTCTTATAAACCGCCGCACATCATCTGCGGTTGTTTTCCAATCAAGGGATTGGATGGTTTTCTCAAGGGCGGCTTTACACCATTCCCGATTGACATCAATATTCTGCCCTTTCCAAGGGCCTTGCTGATTGATCGCCGATGCCAGAAATTCATAATTGATGCTGATTCCCTGGCTGGTGTACCACAAAAAATCATACCAGTCTCTGCCTTTGATATATTCCCGGCAAAGCAGTGCATGGATTTTGCCCGCAAACAAACTGGGCTTATCCTGCACGGTCACAGAAGAGACAAACGGGAAATCGAGATATTTGATTTCAGTTTGACTGCCGGATGGCGGATTCGTATCAACCTCCAATTTGATACGGATTTTACGGAACGGCCCGGTTTTTCCGGCATGATTCAGTTGCAGCACTTTCCCGATGGAATCATCCTTGATAAAGGCCTTTCTGACGGCAATGTCTGTCTTGGATCGGTCGGTAACATCCACTTTATAACCGTAGGCCAGCAGTTCCTCGGATACGGATTGAAGATGCGGCGCAAGATTGAATTTCGGATTCGGTTCCTTGAGGATAAAATCAAGGTCTTCGGAAAACCGGTTCAGGCCGTAAAAAATACGCAGACAGGTACCGCCCTGAAAAACACCGTATTTGAAAAAGTCCGTTCTGCCCAGCGCCGCCAATGCCGCTTCCTGAGTGATTTCCCGGAGGGCGTGTTCTTCTTCCAATTCGGATTTACAGTGGTAGGAATTTAACCGCTCCTGAATGAGTTTGATGCTCATCGTCTCAAATCCTTTCTAACGCCGTCGAGAAATGCCCGAACGCGACGGCTGGTGTAATTTTCAATCAATACCTCCATCTCGTCTGATCCAACGGATTCAATTTCCTCCGGCTCAATCCGCAGACTCTTGATGGCAGGCTCCAGACCTGCCCAGTCTTTCTTGTGAACATAGACATAGTCGGCCAATGCCTTGACAGGCGACGCGATGAAGAACACGTCACCGGCCTCATCGATATGACGCTCGACGCCGGTATAGAAAATGTTTTGAGGCACCCGCGTATAACTGAATTCGCCCAACGGGGTAGAAAACTCGTTTGATTTTCCAAAAGCAGAGCTCGTGAGGGTATAGACCGCCTCGGGAATCCAGCCGTGCCAACTTAAGGCCGATTCCAGGCTGATGTACGAAGGCCCGTAGAGATGCTGGGCCAGAGCATAAAGATTGATTTTGGTCTTGCGGTATTTTGGGGCAAGACAGTACA
>CAZYQN010000032.1:19983-42265 GCA_964649955.1 uncultured Pirellulales bacterium | reverse complement strand
GGAAGATTTTGCCGGGAGTCAGCAGGGTCTTAATACGGTCTTCGATGTTTTTAACCGGGCCTGCTACGGCCAGCGTCGGGATCGCCGGGCGCACCGGTTGTGCCGTCATCAACGCCTCAACAATCGCGGTACAGTAGTGTCGCGGGGCAGTCTTGAGTGTGGCGACGGCAAACTCATCGCAGCATTTTTCTCGCTCGGCACGAATCATCCGGTTGGCGATCCATACCAGCGGATGAAACCAGAACAGACCCTGCGCGACGACCTGCAGAAAATTGACCAGTGGATCCAGCCTCAAAATATGCCCTGCCTCATGCATCAGGATAGACTGCTGTTTGTGCGGGTCATTTACCGCGGCGAAGTTGCTTGGCAGGTAGATGGCCGGGCGCAGGAGGCCCCAGACGAAGGGCTGGCCGGGGCGGGAGAGCTGGTAGAGCCGCAGGGGCTTTTTATCCGGCAGTGTCGCCGAAAGAAACTCGAAGATTGCCGGATGCGTCTCTTGCGTCAGATCAGTACGGTGCTCTCGGAGGTAGAGATGAAAGCGGATTGCTTTACCGGCAATAACAAGACAAAACAGAACGATACCGCTTAGCCATACCACTGGAATCCATTTTTCAAAAGAAACCAAAGCCACCCGTTCCCAAAGGGTAGGTTCTACCGTGGCAATCGGTGCAGGTCCTGCTTGTGGAATGGCCAGTTCAGCCGGGTGTGATAATACCAGTTCGGTTGGTTGCGGAGTCGGACTGTAAGATTCGACGTGTGTTTGTTGCGGGTCAGTGGCGATAGCGGTAACCGTTTGAAGAGCGGGGGCTTGGCTACTCACCCGTACCTCAGTAGGTGTTGAAGCGGGCAAAATAGCCACCGAGATCGTGTGCAGCGGCGGGACGAGACATTTTGCGACGATCACCAGCCACAGCAGATAGCGAAGATGAGCGCTCTTGTGCCGCATCGCCATCGTCGCGGCCAGTACGAGTGCAAAAAGAATCAGTAAATGAAGGCTTTGGGCGGTCAGAAACTTAACGGCATATTGGGTAAGTGTGTTCAATTTTCAATCTCCTTCCTGTTAGATTGTGAATCATCGACCAGATTACGCAGTTTTTCTATATCCTGTCGAGAAATATCATTATTTTCAGCAAGGAACTGGATAAGCGGCAGGGGATCGCCCCCAAACAGCTTGTCCAGAAATGACCGCACGGCAGTGCCAATGACTCGCTGCTTCTGAATGACCGGCGAAAAGACATGTGCTTTTCCTTCAACCGTATGGGTGATATACCCTTTTTTTTCCAGCCTTCTGAGCAGTGTCTGGACGGTTGCATATCCAATGGTCCGCTCCGGTGGAAGTGCCTCACAGACAGCCTGTACGGTGGCGGTCTTGAGCTGCCAAAGAAGACGCAATATCTCTGTTTCAGACGGGCTGATCGACGGCACATTTTTTGTAGTCATATCAATCTCCTTTTACAAGTGTACAAGTATTATCTCGTACATCTGTACAACATGTCAAGGACAAAAACAAAAAATTCTGTAAAATTTTTTGCAGAAAACAGGACTGGGGGAGTCGTATAATATTTTGATTGACTTGCCGCCGAATTGCACTACACTACTGGGCTTTACAAGAGCAGATTCATAGAAACTATCTTCATGGAGGTTATTTCGTGGGATACCATTGTGTCGTTTTAGTTAAGCAAGTGCCTGATACAAAACGGATTACCGGACAGGCAATGAATGAGGACGGGACGGTGAACCGGGCTGCGCTGCCGGCGATCTTTAACCCGGAAGACCTGCACGCGCTCGAAATGGCGCTGACTATCAAAGATACATATGGCGGGGTCATTACAGTGATGACGATGGGCTTGCCGACAGCGGTTGATGTTCTGCGTGAATCACTGTATCGCGGGGCGGACCGTGCCGTGTTGATTACCGATCGGCGATGTGCGGCCAGCGATACCCTGGCGACCAGCTACATCTTAAGCTGCGGCGTACGCAAGCTTGACCCGGATATTGTTTTATGCGGACGTCAGGCGATTGACGGCGATACAGCTCAGGTCGGTCCACAGACGGCTGAGAAGCTCGGTTTGCCGCAAGTTACGTATGTGGAACAGGTTCTAAAACTTGAAGGCAAGACCATGATCGCCCGCCGGAATCTTGGTAATGGATGGCAGGAGGTCAAGACGACACTTCCGGCAGTACTGACCGTTGTGGACAGCGCCAATGAACCGCGTGTTCCACGTGCCTTGCGGATGATGAAATGCAAAACCGCCAAGTGTCGAGCCGAAGTTGAAGCGATGGCCCAGTCGGATGCTTCTATCGATGTCAAAGCCGTATGCAAGGAACTGGAAGCCAAGGGGCTATTGATTCATCAGTGGGACCTGGATTATCTGCAAGCGGATATGCAATGGTGCGGTCGGGATGGTTCGCCTACAAAGGTGCACCGTATCCAGAGTGTTGTACTGGTAGCCAAGGAAACCAAGACGGTTGAGGCCACCCCATCGGCAATCGAAGCAATGGTTCACGAGCTGATTGTTGATCATACGATAGGATAAGGATTGCCGAATAAACCAATACCCCGTTCGGGAAGGTATATAAAATAAGGGATAAGCAATGATTGAAGTCAATAAACAGGGAGAGGTTTGGGTGTTTGCCGAACAGCACGGCGGCAAGTTGGAAGAAGTACCGGTTGAACTGATGAGCAAGGGACGCGAATTGGCCGACAAGCTGAACGTACCGCTGGCGGCGGTGCTGCTGGGCAGTCGGGTCAGCGAATTATGTGAACGGCTTGGCCATTACGGCGCCGATAAGGTGTATCTGGCGGAACATCCGCTGCTGGAGCATTATCAAACCAATACCTATGCTAAAGTGATTGACGGACTGATCCACAAGCATAAGCCTCAGATTGTGCTATATGGGGCCTCGCCGTGCGGGCGCGATTTGGCGCCCCGTATTGCCAGTGCAATGAAGGCGGGGCTGACCGCTGACTGTACGGATTTACAGATCGGCAGTCATGAGATCAAGAAAACCGGTGAAGTGTTTGATAATCTTCTGCTGCAGATTCGTCCAGCGTTTGGCGGCAATATTATCGCGACGATCATTAACTATGATCGCTGGCCTCAAATGGCGACCGTCCGTGAGGGTGTTATGCCGATGCCGACACCGAATGCCAGCAAGAAGGCACAGGTCGTCAAGGAGGCTGTGCATTTGTCGCAGGAAGATATGGTGGTTGAAATTCTGGCCGAACATCGCCAGCAGCGGAAAGTCAACCTTAAGGCCTCACGTATTATCGTCGCCGGCGGAGCAGGCGTCGGCAGCAAGGAGAACTTTAAACTAATCTGGGATTTGGCACATTGTCTGGGCGCTGCGCCCGGCGCCACCCGTGCGGCCATCGACCTGGGCTTTATTGATCGCGATCATCAGATCGGCCAGACCGGTACGACCGTGCGTCCGATTCTGTATGTGGCCGCAGGCATCAGCGGGGCGATTCAGCATCAGGCAGGCATGAGCGAAAGTCAGAAGATTATTGCGATCAATAATGATCCTGATGCACCGATTTTTAATATTGCTCACTACAAGATCGTTGGCGACCTGACACAGATACTTCCGATGATGATAAAGGCTATCAAGGAAAAAGTATAACCGGATACGTTAAGTCCCGGTAGAACACCAATTTTAGGGATGGAATAGACGATGGGAAATTTTTATCGAGATAATGACGATATTCAGTTTTTGTTCAAACATCTGGATTTGGGCGAGATTGCCGCGTATGCCGAAGAAGGATTTAAGTATGCCGGCAAGTTTGATACTGCTCCCAAAGACGCAAAAGAAGCGATAGTCAACTACGATATGGTGTTGGATGCCGTCGGGAATCTGAGCGGTGATTTTATTGCGCCCCGCAGTGAAGAAATTGACCGCGAAGGCAATACGCTCAATGAGGACGGCACGGTCAGTTATGCCAAAGGCATTGCCGAGTCTCTGAAGGCGCTGGCAAAGGCGGATGTGATGGGTTTCACGCTGCCGCATCGATTCGGCGGATTGAACTTCCCGAATCTGATTTATTCGATTGCCATTGAAATGGTGTCGCGTGCCGATGCGTCCCTGATGAACATCTTCGGACTTCAGGGTATTGCCGAGACGATAAATTTCTTTGCAGATGAAAACATCAAGCAGCACTACTTGCCGGATTTTGCCTCAGGTAAGGTCACTGGTGCGATGGTGCTCACTGAGCCGGATGCCGGATCGGATCTGCAGGCGGTTAAATTGCGTGCTTTTCAGGATGACGACGGCAACTGGTACCTGCACGGCGTCAAACGTTTCATCACCAACGGGTGCGGCGAAGTGTTGTTGGTTTTGGCTCGTTCGGAACCTGATCGCAGCGGAGGTCTGGGGCTGAGTTTGTTTGTTTGTGATCGCGGCCCGACGGTTCGCGTACGTCGATTGGAAGACAAGCTGGGTATTCACGGATCACCGACGTGCGAGTTATTTTTTGACAATACTCCATGTGAATTAATCGGTGAGCGGCAGCGCGGATTGGTGACGTATGTGATGAGTCTGATGAATGGTGCTCGCATCGGTATTGCCGGCCAGTCTATGGGGATAGCCGAGGCGGCTTATCGCATTGCACGCGATTATGCGGCCAGCCGTGAACAGTTCGGTGGACCGATTGAAAAACTCCCGGCCGTTCGGAATCTGGTAATCGGTATGAAGACGATGATCGAGGCCGGTCGTGCTCTTTTGTATGAAACGAGCCGAGTGGTTGATTTTGAAGTCGGTTTGACCAAGATCGCTGAGGGTCCGGACAGTGATCCGGCTGCTGCCAAAGAAGCCAAACAGGCTCTCCGTAAGATCAAACGCCTGGCTGCTATGCTGACCCCGATGAGCAAATATTACTGCTCTGAAATGTGCAATACAGTCGCTTACGATGCCATTCAGGTTCTCGGGGGGAGCGGTTATATGCGGGATTATGCCAGTGAACGGTATGCCCGTGATGCCCGCATTACGACGATTTACGAGGGTACGAGCCAGCTTCAGGTTGTTGCGGCAGTGCGCGGTGTGTGCGGCGGCACGGCTGAAAAATATCTGGAAGATTTGGCGAGCCTGAACTATGCCGACAGTGTCAAAGACCTGTTGGCCCTCTTGGCTGAAGGAACCCGGACGCTCATGAAGTCCGCCGCCTTCGCCAAGGAACAGGGGGTCGATTATATGGATCTTTATGGCCGTCAGTTGGTGGATATGGCGATTGCCCTGATCAATGGGTATTTGTTCTGCGGTCAGGCATCCAGTAAGGTGCAGATGGATGTGGCGGTGGCTGAATGCGGTGATGCTCAGATGCCAAAGAAGGTTGCGATGACAGAGCGGAAATTAATGATGGCGCGGCGTTACATCACCCGCAACGCTGCCCAGATAAAGGCGTGGGCCGAAGAAGTCCAAAGCGGTGACAAGAGTGCCTTTCGCGAATACGAAATGCTCGTTGGCCCCGTCCCCGAAATTGGATAAAAACTATTGCCAATTGCCCCTGTCAGGTAGTATAATACAGCCCCGGCCCTCAAAAGCCGGGGCTTTTTTGATGATAGTGGAGACACCAGAGAATATCCGGCACAGAAGATCGAGAATATGTCACGAAGTTTTCATATTACGAAAAAAGAGGTAAAAGAGTTTCGTTCAAAGATGTCTTTGGATGACGAAGATCATCTAGAAACATACGAAAAACTTTATGAACAGTATTCAAAAAAACGCCGTACCAAAGCCCATGTTCAATCTGAACGAAAACAAATCTTTGGTGTACCTATACAAACAAGGATCGATTCAATTCCTATTGAGTTTGTATATGACTCACAATTCATCCATTATCACGTAACAGACAAAGATATTCGTGAGCTGTTAAAAACTATGCCACAGGGATTAGTGGATGGATTATCAAAAATTGTTTTTTGTTCCGGTATGCATCATCAGCAAATGCCTCCTAAAGACGAGATGTATGCAGGGCCTCAAAAAGATACTTATATTGGCCGGATTGGATATGAGGTTTTTGAGAATGTTTATCGGGGACGATGTTTAGGCACATACTTTGGTAATCAAAAAGTGATTCGAGTTTATGGTTATGTCTATCCGCATAACATCGAACTGTTTGAGATCGTTGAATTTTATCTGCGTGTTCAAACACTTCTTGTTTTTCTTCATGAACTCGCGCACCATTATGATTTCGAGCAGCGTGCGGCTAGGGGTAGATGGCGGCAGGATAATTTGGAAACAGTGGAAATTTATGCCGAACAGATGGCCCACCAATGGATAAACGACTATGCCCTCCCTTATATTTGCAAGAACTTTGCAGACGAATATGCTGAACTGAATAATTGGATGGAAAAACACATAGGGATACCACTTAATCTTTCATTGCTTGCAGGAGATTACAGGGGGACAGGCAAAAAAGGTAGGATTCGCATGTGTTCATTTTTTAATACGGCAGACGATTTTGCTGATTTTGTCACGAAGGTTCAGTCGCAAGCTGATTTAACGGTTGCAAGGGTTGAACTGGCAGACGATTTGCACATGGCAGGGGAATACGAAGTTTCCCTGGAAATTCTGGATGTTATCCTGAAGGAGGATAAGAAAAATCTCAGGGCCTTGTGTGTGTGCGGAGAGGTTTACTGGCATTTAGAGGATTATTCGCAGGCCATTGAGTATGCCGAAAAGGTTTTGTCGCTACACAAGCAAGAAGTTGATGCGTACCGGCTCTTGTGCGATTCGTATCAGAGCCTAAAAGACTGGAATGCAGTACTAAAATGGGCCTGCTGTGGACTGGACTATACGGGATGCAGGAACGAAACAACGTTGCTATTGCAACACAAAATACAAGCTGAGCTTGAGCTAGATAATCTTGTTCAAGCGGAAAGTACCCTGTCAGAAATAAAATTATTTTATAAAGGTCGTACTCTTCCAAAACGTTTCAAGGGTCTCGAAAAGGAATTGAGAAACAAACAGCGAAAAGGGAAATTATGCTCAAAGCGGTGATCTTTGATTTTGACGGGGTGATTTGCGATTCGGAAGATTTGCACTATCGCGCCCTGAATGCAGTGTTTAATCGCTACGGCGTGGATGTGCCCAAGGCAGTGCACTGGGACAAATACCTGGGCTATACTGATCTGGAGAACATTGAGGCGGTCAATCAAGACTATGCAATGGGGCTGGATGCACCAGGGATTCAAAGGCTGATGGCGGAGAAAAAGACAGCGTTTGAGGCGATGGCAAAGACGGAGTCGCTGGTAATCGAAGGGGTTGGGCCGTTTGTACAGATGCTTGTCAAGCATGGGGTGCGTCGGGCTATTTGTTCTGGAGCACTGCGAAGTGATATTGATATGATGCTCAAGGGGTCCGGATTTGCCGAGGCGTTTGAAGTCATTGTGACAGCCGATGACGTTACGAAGGGCAAGCCGGATCCGGAAGGTTATTTGTTAGCTTTAACAAAACTAAATTCGGTAAACAGCAACGACATAAAAGCATCTGATTGTGTTGTCATTGAGGATTCACATTGGGGATTGGAAGCTGCACGTGCGGCCGGAATGCATTCCATCGCAGTTACCAATACCTATAGTCACCCTCAGCTTGAGGGAAAAGCCGATTTGGTTGTCGATCAGCTTGGTCGGATTACTTACGAAATTTTACAGGAAATATGTCAATAAAAAAAAGACATATAATATATGCAATAATGGTCCCATAACCTGATTGTGTATTAATTAGCTAAGTGTCCATATATCAATAAAAGCTCGTTTATCAGTATTTCAACATCAATTTAAGGGGGTTGACTTGACTTTTTCTTAATCGGGTCTATACTTTATTGTCTTAACTAATTCCAATGACCTCGGCATTGTTGCCGGGCAAACCAAAGCGGTGAAGGTACGCAATGGATGAGAATGTCGGGTCCTTAAACAGGGTCCGACTTTTATATTTTAGAACGGGCCTTTAGTCGCCCACGGAGTGGTTTTGGTCGGCAAGTGGGATGACAGTTTAATCAGCCGGATTCAGCAGGCCAACGATATTGTTGAGGTTGTTTCCGAGTATATGAGTCTGGATAAACGCGGCAAAGAATTCGTGGGTCTTTGTCCGTTTCATACCGACCACAGGCCGAGTATGTATGTTAGTCCGGTCAAGCAGATATTCAAATGTTTTGCCTGCAGTGCGGGCGGCGATGTACTGAAATTTATTCAGATGAAAGAAAACCTGACGTTTGTGCAGGCGGTCGAACGCCTTGCTCAACGGGCAGGGATTGCTTTACCGGCCTATAAGCCCCAGCATGACGGCCACAAGGAAGGGACGTTGAGTCCAAATGTGTTGGCGAAAATCAATGCCTGGGCTATGAATCACTGGACGGCGAACCTATGGGATGAAACAAAAGGTGATGCTGCGCGTCAGTATTTGAACAAGCGGAGAATTTCCGAAGATACTGCCAGAAAATGGGGTTTGGGTCTGGCGCTGGACGACTGGAGTGACTTGGTTCAGAAAGGTAAGCAGGACAAAATACCTGAGAAGGTCCTGTTGGAAGCAGGACTTGTGGTGCGAAGGGAAGAAACCAGCGGCAGTTATGACAAGTTCCGCAATCGGCTGATGTTTCCGATTGCCGATGTGAGCGGCAGGGTGGTAGGTTTCGGCGGGCGAACACTCGGGCAGGATCCAGCTAAATATATGAATTCGCCTGCAACAGTGCTCTTTGACAAAAGTCAATTGCTTTACGGGTTACGGCAAGCTCGCGAGAGTATTGTAAAAGCCAACAGGGCGGTTGTTGTTGAGGGTTATACCGATGTAATGTTGGCCCATCAGCATGGAGTCTCAATGGTGGTTGCCGCTCTGGGAACGAGCCTGACATCAGAGCATGCCAAGGTATTGCGCCGCTATGCCGAGCGGATTGTACTGGTCTTTGACAGCGATACCGCCGGCCGGGCTGCGGCAAATCGCGCTCTTGAAGTTTGTCTAAGCGAAAAGGTTGATATCCGTCTGGCATTTGTTCCGGAAGGCAAAGACCCCTGCGATTATGTCATCGAAGCGGGTCCTAAAGCTTTTGAGGCGGTGATTGATTCGGCTGAAGATGTATTATCATTTAAGTGGAAACAATTGACCGATGATCTTGCCGGACAAAAGAGCCTTTCGGGTCGAACCGAGGCCGTACAACAGTTTTTGAAGGTAGTTGCATTAGCAGTTCAGACCGGACGCGTGGATTCGCTGAGTCTGGCGATGTTGATCGGGCGTTTAAGCGGCTTGCTCCAGACGCCTAAGTCGAGAATTGATGAGGAATTACAAAAGCTCCTCAAACAAAAGCCTTTGCAGGAACGTACAAAAAAGCAGCCCGAACAGACGGTTGAACCTATTCATGAATCGGAAAATGCAGTATTGCGGGCACGACGTGAGATCATTGAAGTGCTAATGTGCGAGCCGGCGCTTTATGCAGAGGCATTTAAACGTATCTCGCTGGAGGATTTCGGCAGCGATGGGCCGCTTCAGGAAATTGCAGGGGTGATGCTTTCTTTTCTGGAGATAGGTAAAGAACCGGAATTGGTTCAGCTTTACGGGCGAATTGAGTCCCCGGAAACGGCGGCACTATTGACGGAACTGGTGAATGTCTGCCAGACCAAGGGAGCCGGGCAACGACGTTTGGAGGATTCATTGAGAGTACTTGAAGAACAGCGGCAAAAACAAGATATCGAGGCATGCAAGGAGCGTCTGACAGACGACGCTACCGAAGCATTGAGGCAAATCGAAGGACGGCTCAAACAACAGAAAAGCCGCCCGCGAAACGCCGGATTATATTGAAACACGAGAGCAACAGAAAAAGCAATAAAGGAAGTATATGGCAAGCAGGAAGAAAAAGAAAGACAGCGAGAAAATTGAAAAAAATACTTTTTCAGATGAAGAGTTGGACTTAGACGAACTGGATGAGACAGACGATCTGGATATTGACGATGATGAAGATGATGATGAAGATTTGGAATTAGAGAATTCTCAGGACCTCCCGGAGGACCCTGAACCTCAGCCTGATGAACAACCCAAAGAACCTGTCCCGAGCCTTGATGAAGAAGAGGAGCAGGTGAACATTGCGGGCAGAAAAGAGATGATTGAACAAGTTATCGGCAGCATTATCAAAAAGGGACGCGAAAAGGGGTATCTGACTTACGAGGAAATCAACGATACGCTTCCGGATGAGGTTATCAGTCCTGCACGACTTGATAGTCTCTTAATGACACTTGACGAGTTGGGAGTTCAGATTAAAGACGAGGCGGACATCGAGAAAGACGCCGATGAAGATTTTGAAGACAGCGATAAGGTTGGTCGCGGTGAAGACGAAGACATCGAAGAGGATCTTCAGCTTGAAGATGAATTAACGGAGAGTGAAGGCCGGAAGATCGATGATCCGATCCGGATGTATCTGACGCAAATGGGCGAGATTCCTTTGTTGACTCGGGAAGAGGAAATCAGTCTGGCTCGAAAGATCGAACTGACCCGCATTGCATTCCGTCGCAAAGTTCTGGAAAGTGATTATTGTGCCCGTACGGCCGTTGAGATACTGCAGCAGGTCGATGAAGGATCGCTGCCGTTCGACCGCACGATGAAGATGAGCAGCGGCGAAGGTCAGGAGCGGTTGGTCGTAAAGAACCGGCTTCCGGCTAATCTTGATACCGTTAACAAACTGCTGGTTCGCAATGCCGATTTGTTTGTCAAGTCGATAGACACCAAAGATGCCGAAGAGGTTAAAGGGTATGTCCGTCAGATTCATCGCAACCGACGCAAGATTGCCACGCTTCTTGAAGAACTGACGCTGCGTACCAGCCGTATTCAGCCGATGATGAAAAAATTACAGGGTATTCAGTTTAAGATGCATCAACTTCAAGAGGTTATTGAGGGTGGTACGAACCGCGACTATGCCGCTGAAGATATTGAAGCTATGAAACAAGAGCTGATGGGTATGCAGGACCTTGTGCTGGAAACGCCAAAGCAGCTTGACAAGCGGCTCCGTGCCATCGAAGCGGTTTATACCCAGTATGAAGAGGCAAAACGACGATTGTCCGGCGGTAACCTGCGTCTGGTAGTTTCAATTGCAAAAAAATACCGTAACCGCGGCCTGAGCTTTCTGGATATTATTCAAGAAGGCAATACCGGCCTGATGCGTGCGGTTGATAAGTATGAATACCGCCGGGGATACAAGTTCAGTACTTATGCAACGTGGTGGATTCGTCAGGCGATTACCCGAGCTATTGCCGACCATGCCCGAACGATTCGTATTCCGGTACATATGATCGAGACAATGAGCAAACTTCGGACGATCAGTAAGAACCTCTTGCAGGAACTCGGTCGAGAGCCGACGATTGAAGAAATTGCCGAAGAAGGCAAGATGAGTGTTCCGGAAGCCCGGCGTGTACTTAAGATCAGCAAGCATCCCTTTAGCCTTGACCGGCCTATCGGTGAAAGCGAAGACAGTTACTTTGGCGATTTTATCGAAGACGAGCGAGTTGAATCGCCCGTGCAGTCGGCAACTCAGGAGATGCTTAAGGACCGTATTGATCAGGTTCTCAAGACCCTGACTTATCGGGAACGTGAGATTATCAAACTCCGCTACGGTATTGGTGACGGCTATACCTACACACTTGAAGAGGTTGGACGCATTTTTAAGGTTACACGGGAACGTGTCCGGCAGGTCGAAGCCAAAGCCATTCGAAAACTCCAACATCCGGTCCGTGCAAGAAAGCTGGAAGGTTTTTTAGACAATAAGTCTGCAATTTAAATAGGGCTATAATCGCAATCAAGTGGCTATAATCCCCCCTGTACTTTTAGTACAGCGGGGATTTTTTTGTTTGGAATCTGACGAGGTGAAACGTGTCCATAATATCTTTATAGATAATCAGATACAAAAGAAATGGATATCCATACGGCATATCCTATCCGAAAATAGAAATAAGCTTATGCATTGGTGTGAATAGCAATCAAAGCAATAATTTTCAAAAAAAATGCTTGATAATAAGAAAAATTCTTATATAGTATTTATTATTAATTTTAGGGACAGGGATATGAAGGCAATAGAACAGCGACAACTTGAACATTTTCGCGCCGTGTGTAAAGCACACACCCTGAGTGTTACCCCGCAGCGTATGGCTATTTATAAAATACTCATTACCTCTTCCGATCATCCATCCGCTGAGGCTGTTTTCAATCTTGTCCGAGCTTCATTTCCTGATATCTCGATGGATACTGTGTATCGAACATTGACAACTTTTTCAGAAATCGGGTTGGTTAATTTGGTGGAAGGTTACGGCCAGGTTAAACGGTACGACCCGGATGTTCAACCGCATCACCATTTCCGATGCCGGCAGTGCGGTATCATCATTGATTTTCAAGAGGCATCTTTCAGTCGTCTTTCTGTGCCCGGTTGGATCAAAAAAAAATACAGTGTCTCTAGTCTGAAGGTAGTTCTCGAGGGTTTGTGTGATAAATGCAGCATTCATTCGTAACATTAACGGATTTAATTGAACGAGTAACCTAAGGAACAGGAGAAGACCTATGGAAAAACCCAAAACATTAACTACGGCAGCGGGGATTCCGGTCCCTGACAATCAGACATCGCTGACCGCAGGCCAGAGAGGTCCAACATTACTTCAAGATCATTATCTGCTGGAAAAATTGGCCCATTTCAATCGAGAACGCATCCCTGAGCGTGTCGTTCACGCCAAGGCTGCCGGAGCCTTTGGCACTTTCACCGTGACCCAAGACATTACCCAATACACCAAAGCAAACATATTTTCAAGAATCGGGAAAAAGACAGAGATGTTCGGACGTTTTTCAACGGTGGCGGGTGAAAAAGGGTCTGCCGATACAGTCCGCGATGTCCGCGGATTCGCCTTGAAGTTTTACACCGAAGAAGGCAACTGGGATTTGGTGGGTAACAATACGCCGACATTTTTCATTCGCGACGGAATAAAATTCCCCGATTTTATTCACACTCAGAAACGTGATCCGCAGACCAACGCCAAGAATGACACCATGCAGTGGGATTTTTGGTCTCAGGTACCCGAATCTCTGCATCAAGTGACGATTTTGTTTTCAGATCGCGGCATCCCCAGAGGCATTCCCTATATGAACGGCTATGGCAGTCACACTTACAGTTTTATCAATGCAAAAAATGAGCGGTTCTGGGTGAAATTCCATTTTAAAACTCAGCAAGGTATTCAATGTATAATGCAGGACGAGGCCGACCGTCTTGCGGGTTGTGATCCGGACTATACCACGAAGCAGTTGTTTGAAATGATCAAGAAGGGCGATTATCCGAAGTGGATGCTGTATGTTCAAATTATGCCGGAAAAAGAAGCCGAAACATATCGCTGGAATCCTTTTGATTTGACCAAAGTCTGGCCGCACGGCGACTATCCGCTCATTGAAGCAGGCGTGATGGAGCTGAACCGCAATCCGGAAAACTATTTTGCCGAAGTCGAGCAGTCAGCTTTCTCACCTGCCAATGTTGTGCCGGGAATTTCATTCTCGCCGGATAAAATGCTCCAGGCCCGCATCTTTGCTTATGCCGATGCACATCGCTATCGCCTCGGTGTTAACTATGAAAGTTTGCCGGTAAATCGTCCCAGGTGCCCGGTCCACAATTACCAGCGTGATGGAGCAATGCGGTTTGACGGAAACAGCGGGGCATCAGTTGTTTATGAGCCGAATAGTTTTGGCGGCCCCAAGGAAGATCCTGCGTTCCGCGAACCGCCGCTGAAGATCAATGGAAACGCAGATTGGTACGAACAAAAACGAGACGTTGATGATGATTATATTCAGCCGGGAAACCTTTATCGGCTGATGACGCCCGATCAGCAGCAGCGGTTATTTAAGAATATTGCCGGAAGCCTTGGCAAAGTTTCTAAAGAATTACAGGATAAGATGATTGCCCACTTTGCTAAAGCCGATCCTGCCTATGGCGCCGGAGTTGCCAAAGCGCTGGGACGGTAGTAGTCGTTCTAAACTGTGGAACACTGCAGTTGCCCTGCCAGCGGAATCGGCGGGCAGGGCCGTTATAATTTGATAAAAAATATGCTGGAATTACCGTACAAAGAGAATACACTATTTATATAGGGTATCGTTTATTACGTAAAAGACAGATTAATTTAGACAGGGAGATCATACGATGGCTAAAAACGAAAAAGCGGCCGCACGGCAGAAAGTCATTGAGGTCTTGAATAAGGCCCGCGCGATGGAATTGCACGCGATCCATCAGTATATGAATCAGCATTATACGCTCGATGATAAGGATTACGGCGAATTGGCGGCAAAGGTCAAACTGATCGCCATCGATGAAATGCGTCATGCAGAGATGTTTGCCGAGCGTATCAAAGAATTAGGCGGTGAGCCGACGACAGAAAAAGCAGCTAAAGTCGAACGCGAGCAGGGTGTCGAGGTGATCTTTCCCTTTGACAGCGAGTTGGAAGATGATACCATTGTTGCTTACAACCAATTTTTGAACATCTGTCGCGAAAACGGCGACAGTATCAGCCTCAAACTGTTCGAGACCATCGTTGACGAAGAACAGGCCCACTACAACTACTTTGACAACGTCGATGATCATATCAAAAACCTTGGCGCATCCTATTTGGCACGGGTTGCCGGAACACCCGCCGATACCGGCGGCCCGGCCCGTGGTTTTGTGGCGGCCGAAGGCGGCGCATAAAACACAAAACAAGACATAACATGAAAGCTAAGTCCTGTATATGCAAGTGTACAGGACTTTTTTTGTTTTATTATGTTGCGTATGTCTCTTATTTGGAATAGTTTATAAATGGTTGCGGTGTCAGCCTTTTTGTGCTATACTGATTTGCTGGAATAGTAGTGTAATCAATTAAAATCCTTAACCTACAGAAACAGAGGCACATTGCGGTACTACCGAAACATTCAAGACATTGAACAATTAACCCCGCACCAACGCACTATGCTGGCCCAAGTGACGGCCAAGTTTGCATTTCGTGCTAACGATTATTATCTTTCTTTAATCGACTGGGATAACCCGGCCGATCCCATCCGGCGTCTGATTATCCCGCACATCGATGAGCTGGAAGGATGGGGGCGTTTGGATCCGTCCAACGAAGAGGCCTATGCTGTCCTGCCGGGGCTGGAGCATAAATATAACTCGACAGCACTGCTGTTGGTCAGTACCGTCTGTGAGGGGATTTGTCGGTATTGTTTTCGCAAGCGGGTGTTTATTGCGCCGCAAAAAGAGGCGCTGAATGATGTTCCCGCGGCGATGGCGTACATTGCGGCCCATCCGGAGATCACCAATGTATTGCTGACCGGCGGCGACCCGTTGGTGCTGACGACCCGAAAGCTGGAACGTATCATTAAGGAACTGCGCAAGATCGATCCTGTAAAAATCATTCGCATCGGCACGCGGATGCCGGTGTTTAATCCCTACCGCATCCTTGATGATCCGTCGCTGACAAATATGATCTCGACTTATAGTCTGCCGGATAAGCGCATTTATGTGATGACGCATTTCTGTCATCCGCGAGAACTGACGGAAGCGGCATGTGCGGGGTTGGATAAACTCTTGCGGGCCGGAGCTATACTGACCAATCAATGCCCGCTGATCCGCGGCGTCAATGACGATCCGGAGACACTGGCCGAACTGCTGCGACGGCTGTCGTTTGCAGGCGTTGTGCCGTATTACCTGTTTCAATGTCGTCCCGCGCTGGGCAACCATGCGTATACTGTACCGATAGAAGAAGGGTATGCAATTTATGAAGCGGCCAAGTCGAAGGTGTCGGGGCTGGCCAAACGCATGCGCTATGTGATGTCGCATGCGACGGGCAAGATCGAAATCCTTGCGCGGACAGAATCGAAGATGTTCTTTAAGTACCATCGTGCGGCCAATGACGCTGACAGCGGCAAGGTGATGGTGTATCAGTCAAATCCGCAAGCCTGCTGGCTGGATGATTATGAAGAGATTGTCAGGGAGTACCCGGCGGCCATGCCTTACCGATCGCACGGGCCGGAGTAGCCAGTGTTTTTACAATCGTGCCGTCGGTGATGTGTGTTGGGAGTGTTCAGGGCTTCGAGGGCAAAGATAAGGGGGTAGAGGTCTTCGGTGTACCAGAGTTTGGCAAAGTACAGGCCGATGGGGGCAGGGGGAAAGTGTGTCCCTTCGCTGGTGGCTTGAATCAGGAAATTCACTCCGGCATTGACGGCCTCGGCATTTTGGGGTCCGGCGTGTTTCAATGCGGTCACCGCCAGTGCGGTCTCTTCGATAGACGATGGGATATCGGTGCCGGCAGACCAGCCGCCATCGGAATGCTGTGAAGAAGCAAGAAAAATAATGGCAGGTGGAATCATCACTTCAAGAATCGGATAACGACCAAAATCCAGTTTTGACAACACGGATAAAACGCGGGCGGTGCCATAAACGGGATTGGTTTTGTCGGTCGCTGAAGGATTACCGAACCATAGTGGCAGCCAGGTTCCGTCGGTGCGCTGCTGTGCGTAAAGATAAGTCAGGAGGCGGGATATGGCGTGGCGGATGCGTGCAGCAAGGGGCAGAGGCAATTGGTCTTGCCAGAAAGTAAAAGCTTCGAGGGCATGGGCGGTGATGTCAGGGCAGCTTCGATCGAATTCAAGTTTTCCCCAGCCGCGGCAGAAGGTGGGGATACCGCCATCGGAGTTTTGCAAGTCGAGCAGCCATGTCAATCCGGAGCAGGTGGCGCGTCGAACATTGTCGCAGTCAATGCCGAGGCGATGCAGGGCAACAAGTACGCCGGCAGTGTCATCGGCGTCGGGGACCGCACCGGGAAGATCGCTCCAGCTCCAGCCTCCGGGCGCAGCGCCCGTGAATGGATGGACGGTTTTATGCTGCTGTTTGAGGAGGGCCTTGGTAATGGTGTGGCGTTGATCGACGGAGAGATATTCAGCATCGGGATTTGCGGTCAGCGCCTTTACGGCATGTGTTGTCAGCCACGTTGAAAGATTTGTATCAATCGGCCAGCTTCCATCGGGGCGCATTGAGGCGATCAGGAACTCCAGTCCCTTCTGCGTTACCGGATGATTGGTTTGGCCGATAGCGGCAAGGCTCATTGTTACAAAAGCGGTCAGCGGCGGAGCTTCAAGGAATCCGCCATTGACGGGCTGGAGTGTTGTAAGCAACTCGAGCGTCGGGATGCATGCTTTACGGCGAATTGCACGAAGAAGCGGATTTTTCGGCGGGTCAAAGTGAAATTTGACCTGACCGACGGCGATCAGAGCGGGCAGCGCATAGCTGACGACGGTGAGATTCAGCATACGATAGAATGATCGCGGAAGACGAGCCAGTTCAAACGGCAATGGCTTGACATAACGCCATGGATTGGACACATTATTAAACAGGCCGGCCAGTGTACAGAGCGTCAGAATAGGGACGGCGAAGGTGAGGTCGCTGCCATATGCGTTATAGACAGAGTCGATGAGGTCGGTGTCAGTGGTGTAATGCAATTTTGTTTTCAGCCAGGTGTGAGCATTTGAGGTCGCATCGGCAAATCGATGCTGTTTGTCGATGGCACAGAAGGCAGCTAATGCCAACAGTGTGGTGCTGAGGTTACTCGGATCGCGGTTTTCAGTGTCCCCCCAGCCGCCATCAGGATTTTGATGGGCAGCCAGCCAGTCTAAGCCTTTTTTAATACATACATCGCAGTGGTGTGCATCGGCGGTGTGCAGGGCCACAATGGATACCGCGGTGGCCAGTGGGCTGGAACTGAGACGACCCGTCCATAGGCCGTTTGCGCTGCGGGTTTCCAGAAGACGGTTCAGGGTGTTGTCACGCGTTCGGCGCAGACGCTCATCCGATGAGTTGCTGTCAGCATTCATTGCAGGTGTCCGAGTGAAAGCAGGCCGTAAAAGCAGTATTCGCAATCGCTGATCGGATCGAGGGTGTTTTGACGAAAGCCGATTTCATCATCCCACAGGCCGGTTACGAATTCGATGTCAATTTGACAAATCGAATCAAGGTCGGCGCCGACGATACGGAGGGCGTGCAGGGCGACAGCCGTGGACAGTAGGTCAGCAACCGGTGCGGCAGGCATCACCTTAAATCCGCCGCGAGGGTCGCGGCTTTTTAAAAGCCAGTCGGCGGCACGGGGGTCGGGGGATTGGCCGAGGGCAACCAGTGTTGTTAATGCCGCGGCAGTACCTGGGACAGAGACAACCGGCAGCATCGATTCATTGTAGTAGCCGCCTTCGGCATTGAGATTTTCCAGGCAGCTTATGATTGCACCGGGATCGGGAATGATGCGGCCCAAGTCCTGATAGGCGGCCAAGGCCAGAAAACAGCCGTACGCGGAGCCTTCCTGTCCGGCACAGAGATGATGGTAAGCCCCATCCTTACAGCGAAAAGTTTCCACTTGGCGGATCAGCAGTTCGTTTGATGAAGCATCGAGGTAATTCAACAAAAATCGACAGCGAATCAAGGCGGCCAGATGTGCAAGATCGAGTCCTTGCCCGACGGCGAACGGGTCGAGATAGCGGAGTAATGGCTGTTTGTCGGCAGGTCGGCCCAGAGCCAGCAAACTCATCACGGCAAAGCCGGTATAGTAGAGATCGCTGTTGCGGCCTTTTCCGCGAAACCCGCCATCAGGATTTTGTTTTCGTAAAAAAACGGCGGCGGCTTTGTCGCAGGTAATTAGGCCAACCGGGCATGCGGCGGCTGCGGCACTAATCAGGCTGTCGCGTATGTTCATCGCAGCACCCCATTCGGTCGGTTTCATCGAATATTTTGGTGATGACGCGGCGCAGGAGGGTCTTAATACGGGCCGATTGCACGGCGTCGAGGCAATCCACTGCGCGGCGGCGATACTGATTCAGAACATCGCGCGCGGCCTGTTCGCTGCCTGCAGCGGTGACAATGGACAACTTGTCGCGATGGGTACTCTGCCAGTCGAGCAGGTCATCACGAATCTGGTAGGCGACTCCAAGAGCGTCGGAGTAGTGGTCGATGGCATCCAGAAGAATGGTGTCGGCACCGCCGAGCAGGGCGCCGATTTTGAGGGCAACGGCAAATGCGGGAGCGGTCTTACCGGCGAAGATGCAGAGCAGATCGTCAACGGAGGGTGCGGTCTGTCTTTTTTGCCAAGCCAGCTCTTCGCCCTGACCGAGACACAGGGCACGATGGCCTTTGGCGGCTACGTCCAGCAGGGCATTTTTCTGTGCGCGATCGGCGTCACTCTCGACGAGCAGACGATAGCCTTCTCCAATGAGCAGATCACCGACGTTGAGGGCGATAGGGATGCCGTATTCAGCGGGGAGTGTTTTTTGGCCGTACCGTTCAAGGTCGCCATCTTCAATGTCATCGTGGATGAGCGAGGCCTTATGAAAGCATTCGACGGCGATGGCGGCCTGCCGGACGGCAAGCGGCAGCGATTCTTCGGCCGTGTCGGTACAGGCGGTGTACATCGCGGCGGTCAGCAGCGGGCGGTAGTGTTTTCCGGCACAAGCCAGCCAGTCTATGGCGATATCACTGGTGGTGTCGGCGGGATTGTCAAAAAAGTCACGAAGAGTGTCCTTAGAGAACCAATCCCCGACAATTTGGCGGAGACGGTCAAAACGTACGGTTTCAGCGGCGGGGGTACAGTCTTCGAGGATAGATTCCAGAGCGTCGATGTCGAATGCGGTATCTTTGCAGCCGCCATAAAGCAGTGGAATAGCTACACCCGGTACGGCCCCGGCTTCCATATAGGGAAAGACTTTCTCAAGGACGGGCAGGCAGCTTACTCCGACGACCGCTTCGATCTGGCCCGATTGGATGAGGGCCATGACGACGGGCGAACCTTCGGCGATCAGAACGGTATAGCCAAGCTGCTCAGCACGGCGGCTAAGGCCGTCGATGACACAGCGGCCGCAATGTTTACACAGCAGGCCGAACTGGTCGCATTCGGCGGTACAATACTGCGCGGATTTGAGACACTGAGGCATCAGCAGCAGGCGTTTTGCATAGGGTGTTTGCAGAACGGTAGGCCGCCAGAGGGTATTATTGAGAATGACTACGGTGTAGGGCAGATAGTCTGTACTGAGACCTTCTTGTGTCAGCAGTACTGCGGCATGCTGTTTGAGTTTGTCAAGTGGAACCGGCGGTGTGAGGCGATGGTATGCCAGATAAGCGATAGCGGCCTGTTCCAGACGATGACGTTCCACGATGGTCGGCGGTATGCCGGCACCGACGACAGTGGATGCAGCGGGTTGTTTAGGAGACTTAGGCATAGCGATTTTGCGGTTGATGGTTTTGTGTGTTGTTCTTTAATTGTTTGCCGACCCGGATGAAGGCCTTGCGCCAGGCGGAGACTTCAGTTTTGCCCAAGAGCCGCATCGTGGCGCGTTTGAGCCATGAGACACCGCCGCATCGCTGGTTATCCCAAAACAAGAGCGGTACTTTCTTGAAGTTGATTTCGTAGCAGGTGCGGTACAGTTCGAGATGCTCCGGCCACATGGTTGCGATAGAGAAGCGGCGGCCTGCGGCGATGTCGTCGCGGGTGTGAGGTTCATAAAAGACGGGAAAGACAACGGCGTTTTGAGTTTCAAGAAATTTGACAAGACGTAAGGTTTTTTGAATATCCTCCGGCGTTTCACCGGGCAGGCCCAGCACGAGGCTGACTACGGAAAAGTAGCCATTGCGGGTCATTCGGCTGGCGGTGGTGTAGAGCAGTTCTTCCCAGTCGTCGGGTCGGTAGGGGGCGACTTTGCCGGTGCAGTTGGCGGCAACGAGGCGGCCGTTTGCGCTTTCAACCCCCATATTGACCCACAGGTACTTGCTGTCTTTTTCCCATGTCAGCAGACGGCGGATTTCCAGAAGCTGTTCGTCGGTCATCTGGGCCAGACTGGTGATATTGGCGTGGTCGATCTGCATGAAGGACAGGCCGCGAAGCTGTCGCATTTGTTCGAGAAGGCCGCGAAGTGCGTTGAAGTTGGGTGTCAGGCCTGTGGCGCCATAGCGGAAGAAGTCTTCGCTGCCGCTGACGACCGAACGGACGCCGCCGGCGATGTTGGTTTCCAGATCGGCCAGAATGGTCTCGGCGGGCAGGTGTTCCATTTTTTTGTGCGCCATTGAGCAGAAGCGACAGCCTCGCCCGCAGCCGCGGGATAGTTCGATAATGCCCAATAGCGACGGCTGGCAGATAGGAGCGATATTAGCGGCAGCAGTTTTGGGCTGAACGCAGCGGTTCGGGACGGATTGACCGTCCAGCAGTGACCGGAACAGGGCCGGGCCGTCCTGTTCGAAATAACCTTCAAAGCGAACATCAAGGCACTCCTGCGCGGTCGGATCGGGATAGCAATCCCATTGCCAGGCCCCCGCGCCGCCGCCGACGACTTTGAAGCCATAACGGCGTTTGGCTTTCAAAAGCTCGGTCAGCAATGTACGCGACCAGAAGCGGGTATAAAGCTCTCCGGCCCAGAACTGCGTAGTGGTGGTGTTGCTCATCCCGTTGCCGAGCGGATCGCTGGAACTAAAGCCGACGATTTTGACCCACGGGCCAAGAAGATCAGCCAACCGTTCCGGCGTCGTACACACAACATCGTCCGGTGAAAGGCCAAGCTGTGCGATCAATGCCGACTGGACACGGCGCAGACCCAGCGGGGCTGTACGGGCACGCCCAGCGGGGTCAGTTCGTACGGGCGGGGCCACAAAATGACGCATGGCCAAGGAGGGGACCTTCGTCGTTTGCATCGTGGCGAAGATGCCCTCGAACAGCACTTTATAGTCGGCGCTGAGTGTGCGGTCGGCGACCAGAACGATTGCAGGTTTCAGATTGAACTGCGTTTGGGTCATTATCCGTGTTTTTCTTTTTTCAAATTCTCAATAACACTATCGGGGATGTCAAGCTCGTGTTTCATCTGTTCAAGCGAGTCAGAGGCCCCCGACGCGGTACGCTTTCGCAAAATGTTCATGACATTGCCGCGCAACCGCTGCTGAAGATCGGGCGGCGGCGGGGTGTTCTTCCAGGCCTGTTCATCGACAATGTCGCCGTTGATAGGAGCTTTGTTGTATTTGGGAAAGATGATCGCGGCGGCGGGACACACACGGGCACAGGCCGGACAGCCGGTTTTACAGTGGGTCGGCTGTGCTACGTGGACACAGTGGTCGTCGTCCTGAGTGTACACGCCGAACAGGCAGAAATTCAGGCACTGTCTGCATTGTTTGCAGCGGTGGTAATCAATGACGGGATACCACGGTTCCCAGGCGGTATTGCTATGGTTGAGCGTAATGCGTTCGCCGGGTCGAACATTACTGAGTTCCAGTTCTCCGGCGAGGATTTCCGGATCGGCT
>CAZYQN010000032.1:16255-19883 GCA_964649955.1 uncultured Pirellulales bacterium | reverse complement strand
GCCGGGTCGAACATTACTGAGTTCCAGTTCTCCGGCGAGGATTTCCGGATCGGCTGTTTTGAGATTTATGGATCGTACATCCACGATGTCTCCCAGCCCTGCGCGGTTCAGTAAAGCGTTGACAGCTCGCGGGAAACAGGCCAGTACGACGAGCGAATCGTCGGCGACAGATTCGGCCAATGGTGAATTGGAATCGGCGCAAAGACCGCACAGGTCGTCGGTATAGAGATACGCAACCCCGGCCTTATGCAGGGCGTCAAGAACGACACTCCGAACAGAATCGGAGATCAGTCCGGCGCGGCTGCAATTGCAATACAGTATCGTTTTCATGGGTTAATCCGTTGCAGCAGATGCTTATTGCCCGCGGACATCGACGCAGACAAGTTTACCCTGGGAATTACGTACATAGATGTATCCATTGGCCAAAACCGGCATCGACCAGCAGCGGGTGGTCAGAATATCGACGCCAGACAGTTCTTCAAAGCCTGTCGGTGAGGCCTCGGCGATCATCAGGCGGCCGCGTTCGCTGACAACGATGAGTTTGTCGCCTGCGGCGGACAGTGAGCCGTTGCCGACTTTGCGTTCCGCCCAGACTTGATTGCCGGTTTTCCACTCGACACAAGCCAATTGATTCTGGTCGATACCATAAATATATTCACCGATGCGGACCGGACCGCTCATCTGGCTGCGCATATTTTTGTTTTCCCATACACCCGTCGGCTGCTCAGCGATTTTGACCAGGGCGGCACCGTGATTATAGCCGGAGGTAATGAAGACTTCATCGCCGTTAATGATCGGATTTGCGGCATTGACGTCATTTTCCGTTTTCCACGGAAAACTCCATTGCAATTTTCCATCTGCAGGATCAAGGGCCATCAAGGTATCCTTGCCGAAAATGGCGATCAATGTTTTTCCGTCAGCGGCCTTGAAGGGGACCGGGGTGGCGTAACCGCATTCACTGTTGTCGCTTTTCCAGATGAACTGCCCATCATTTTTATTAAGAGCGATACCGGCAGCGCCGACGTTGAAAATGATCTTTTCGTCGAGAATCAGGCCGGAAGAGGCAAAACCCCATGTCGGTGCTTTGTATGGCAGGTTTTGATTCCAGATGACTTTTCCAGTCTCGGCATTCAGACAAAAGGCCTTGGCGCTTTTGCTGAGGGTATAGACCTTGCCGTCATGAACGGTTGGGGTGGCACTGGTTCCCCCTTCATAATACTTCGGTTCCAGGGGTTCGGCATATTCATGCCGCCAGAGTTCTTTGCCGGTCAGTGCGTCAAAGCAATAGACGACGTCAGTGTTTTTATTGATGTTGCCCATGGCATAGGCTTTTCCGTTGGCGATGCTGATGGAAGAAAAACCGATTCCCAGCTCGGCTTGCCAAACGATCTTAACATCGTTGAGGGCTGCCGGGTTCCAGCCGGTTTCGGTACTGATGCCATCGAGATTCGGACCGCGATAGTTGGGCCAATCGGCAGCTCCGGCCACGGCGGCAATAAACAAGGTTAAGATTATGATGGCAGCGATGGTTTTGTGTGTCCTCATTCAGTGACTCCGATATTATTTTTTAGTTCCTGTTCCGTTTGAAACGTTAATGCCCCCGTTGGGCAGTTTTTGATACAATACTCACCCGCACAGGTCAGGGCCTGTGAGAGCGTCTGATGAAACGGCACGGCGACAGCCATTGTAAAACCACGTCCTTCAAATGCCAATCCAGTTGCTTCGGCGTACCGGCGAGCGGTCTGGATGCACAGGCCGCATTGAATACATTTTCCGGGTTCATAGACGATTTTATTATTACTAATGACCCGGGTCATTTTTTTTCGCTCTCCCCGCCATGTATTCTGTCGGACATCATAGGCTGTTGCCAGATCGCGAAGACGACAATTGTCTGCTTTCCGACAGTCGCAGTGCAGGCATCGCCGGGCTTCAGCTCGGGCCTGAGACTCGGTAAAGCCCGCAGTCGGTTCGAAAGGTTCATACCGTGTCTCGAAACTGACCCCCGTCATCATCGCATGGTTTTCTTCCGCTGTCAACAGACCCATACGGCTGTTGAACGAATGTACGATCACCCGCATTTTGTCGTCTAAAAATGCAGTGATTGCCTCCGCAACTTCTCTGCCGTCGGCGACAGCTCGCACACACAGCCTGCGACTCCCTATGGCACCGCCCGCGGCAAACACCCCGGACTGCGAGGTCTCGTAGGTTTTTCGGTTAATCCGTATTTTACCCTCTTTTTCATCCAGAGGAAAACAGCTTTTGTCATACAATGCTGAATCGCCAGTTGCTATCAGCACTGCATCCGCCTGCCGGCAAAGGCTTTCGAACGAAATATCTTGGCCGACTCTTTGTCGCGGCATAAAGGTAACATTTCGCTTTAGTATCTGTTGAACCTCTTTGTCAACAATTTCGAACGGCAACAATGTTCGGTCAATTTCGGCATAACGTAATGCACCGCCGGGACTTTCGTGTTCGTCATAAAGCATGCACGAAACGCCTATTTGGGCCAAATAGTAGGCTGCCGACAACCCGCATGGGCCTGCACCGACGATCGCAACCGTTTTATTATTGTTACCACGTATAGGGGGCATGAAAGGTTCAGCAGAATACAGATCGGTGTCTGCGGCAAAGCGTTTCAAACGGCAAATTGATACAGATTGGTCGATTTTGGCCCGACGGCAGACTTTTTCACAGGGGGCCGGACATATCCTGCCCAGAATCGCGGGCAATGGAATAGTACGTTTTATGACTTCTATGGCGGCCCGATCATTGCCTGCGGCGATGTATTGCAGCATCTTCGGAATTTCCATTCCGGCCGGACAGCCGATCTGACAGGGGCCGATACAGTCACCGAGATGGTCGCTGAGCAGCAGTTCAATGGCAGTTTTTCGTGCCCGGCGAATCTCGTCGCTGTCGGTGGTTACGTGCATGTGATCGACGGCCAATGCTCCGCAGGCCGGGAGGAGGGATTTAACACCTTCTACTTTTACAACGCAGACCATGCAGCTTGTCGAAGGGTCAAAACCTTTCAAATGACACATGGTGGGGATATATATACCGAGTGCTTCGGCGGCGTCGAGGATTGTCGCGCCTTCCGGCACTTGAACCATCTGGTTGTCAATCGTCAGTGTTATCATCGTATCTTATTCCACATGGACAGCCTCGGCGGGGCAGACATTTTTGCATGTGCCGCAACGAATGCATTTTTCGGGGTCGATTTCATGGCGTTGATACGGCTTCATCGCAATGGCGTCTGCCGGACAACGTTGGGCGCAAATCGTACAACCGATACATTTGTCGGTAATTGAAAAACGAATTAACTCCCGACAGGTGCAGGCGGGACACTTACCCTGTAAATGCGCCTCGTATTCATCGCGGAAATGTTCAATGGTGGACAAGACCGGATTGGGAGCGGTTTTACCTAAGCCGCAGAGACTTGTTTGTTGTATCTGATTGCCCAGTTCGATAAGCTTTTCGATGTCACCGGGCAGCCCTTTGCCGGTGCACAAATTGTCGAGCAGTTCGAGCATTCGCTTGGTGCCGACCCGGCAGAAGGTGCATTTGCCGCAGGACTGCTGTTGGGTGAAGGCCAGGAAATAGCGGGCGATATCGACCATGCAATCGGTTT
>CAZYQN010000032.1:14539-16155 GCA_964649955.1 uncultured Pirellulales bacterium | reverse complement strand
TTGGTGCCTTTGCTGTGTTCAGTTCCCAGTTGAGCAAACGCCGGGGCACCGTTACGCATTATCCAGGGCACCAATGCATAGGTTTCGACGTTGTTGACGAGTGTGGGTTTCTGCCAGAGACCCTGTCGGGTCGGGTACGGCGGGCGCAGATGCGGCATACCGCGGCGGCCTTCGATGCTGGCCAGCAAGGCGGTTTCCTCGCCGCAGACGAATGCACCGGCTCCGGCATAGACGTGCAGGTCAAGTGAAATGCCGCTGCTGCAGATGTTCTTGCCCAGATAGCCATGTTCGCGGCACAGTGCGATGGCTTTTTGTATCCGTTCGAGGGCCAGCGGATATTCGGCGCGGATATAGAGATAGCCTTCGTTAGCGCCGACAGTGGCGGCGGCAATAGTCATGCCCTCCAGAACGCGAAAGGGGTAGGATTCCATCAGCATACGATCCATAAAGGCGCCGGGATCGCCTTCGTCGCCGTTGCAAACGATGTATTTTTTGTCGGACTCTGTTTTGTGGACGGCAAACCATTTCAGATAGGTGGGGAATCCGCCGCCGCCGCGGCCGCGCAGGCCGGAGCGTTCGATTTCAGACAATACGGCCTCGGGATCACTCTGTTGCAGGCATTGCATGAGGGCGGCAAAACCACCGTGTGTCTTGTATTCTTCAATGTCCAGCGGGTCGGCGTGGCCGAAATGTTCGGTGGCGATGTGAACCTGTGGATCGAGATAGCGGTCGGTTTCGTCCGGACGAACGTGCAGGTTGTAACGCACAGGACCTTCGCCAAGGCGGTCATCCACGAGCGAGTCGAGCAGATCGGTCGTTGCAGCTTCAAGCCGGGCTATCAGCGAAGCAGGGCGGAAATGATTACGCAGAATTGCCTCGGCATCGGAAGCTTGAACCCGGCCGTAGCGAAATATACGTCCATCTTCGGTGAGTACCTCGACCAGAGGGGCTAAGTAGGACATTCCATGACAGCCGGTGCTTTTGACACGGACGGGCAAACGCAGGCGTTTGACCGCCTGTTTGAGAGCGGTATAGACTTTATCGCTTCCGACAGCTCGACAGCTTGAGTCCAGGCAGATGCGCACCTGGCCATGGTGGGAGGGTTGAACGGCGCTGGCGTCTGTATCGGTTTTATTTTCGGCTTGCTGGGCCAGAAAATCGTTTAATACCTCCGAGACTGTTTCCGGCTGGAGGTGACCGTAGATTACGTTATCAATCTGGACAGCCGGGGCGAGCATACAGCAGCCCAGACAGGCTACTTTTTCAAGGGTAAATCTGCGGTCAGTATCGGTATCGTCATTGTCGTGGAGATTCAGCGCCCGGTGAAAGGCATCATAGATGCGATTAGCACCCTTGACATGGCAGGCGGTACCAATGCAGACACGGACGTGATGGCGGCCGGCCGGACGCA
Organism: uncultured Pirellulales bacterium; assembly: GCA_964649955.1. GTDB lineage: Bacteria > Planctomycetota > Phycisphaerae > Sedimentisphaerales > Anaerohalosphaeraceae > T3Sed10-213. The sequence goes on along the minus strand of CAZYQN010000032.1, from coordinate 14,744 downwards.
GACGGAACTGGTCATAGAACGTGGCCACCGACCAGACATTTGTCGGCGTGCAATCGCTGATTGTACAGAGTCGCTCCAGAGCCTCTATCGGCAGGTAACCGTAGTGCGTCTGGATGGCCTGCAAGAGGGGCAAAACGAATCGAGCCTCTTTGCCGATGCGTCCGACTGCGTCGTCCACAAATGTCAGATCGATATCGCTCACGGC
>CAZYQN010000032.1:0-14439 GCA_964649955.1 uncultured Pirellulales bacterium | reverse complement strand
CTTGCCGTTGCTGACAGGGCTGCAAATATCAGGAATGTCAGCAGAAGTGCGCCAAGCAATATGGGTTTGGGTGACATCACCGCTGGCGGCATCGGTATTGACAGTGACAATGGTGTTATAAGGTTCAAGGGCAATAATCTTGCCGGCGGCGTAAATTTGTGTGGGGGCAACATCACCGGCAAGGCAATCGGCTCGGTATAGTTCTTGTCCCGTGGCCGGATCGTAGGCGATGACCCAGGGTGAGCCGCTGGTTAAAAGCTGTTGTGCCGTACCGATCTGAACGATTGTTGGTGATGTCCATGAGTTCGGGACCGGTCGTGCTGTTTGCCACGCTGTTTTTCCAGTCGTCCAGTCCAGTGCAATCAGCTTGCTTTTGTCGGTATCATAACTGACGTCAAATTGGATGATGACATTTTTTTCGAATGCGGTCAGCGAGGCGGCAAAGCCGTAGGCACTTTCAGGGATACCCAGATGCTGTTCCCATAGTTTTTTTCCATCACCGCTAAAACAGCCCAGATCGCCTCCGGCAAACATGGCACAAACACGGAAGCCGTCGGTGACGACCGTTGGAGCCGCATAGCCGGTATCGTCCATGATGTACATATCGGCGCGAGCCGGATTGTCGGGAATCGTGATGTCGCCTGTCCAGAGGAGATTTCCGGTGTTGAGGTCATAGCAAAAGAGCTGCTGTGTTTCTTCCGTTGCACCGCTTAGAAAGATATGGTTATCCCAAATGACCGGTGAGTTGTGTCCGGCCAGAGGTATTTGACTTTTCCAAAGAATATTGCGTTCGGTCGGGCCGTCCCAGTCGTCGGGAATGTCGGCAAAGGTGCAGACGCCGGACCCCTCGGCTCCGCGAAAGGCGGGCCACTGTTTCAGAGTTTCAGAAAACGGTGCGAATGCCGGTGGTGCGGGGGCCAGTTGACCGTTTGCAGTGTCGGGGGTTTTGGCAGGCGGATGGAGGGGTCGTTGAGACAGATACAACCCGGCAGCGCCAAGTGCAGCCGCCGTCAGCGTTACCGCCGTACGGACGTGCAGAGCATGTCGAATCTGTTCTTTTTTGCGGTCGGCGGCGGCCTCAGGCAGGGCGGGAGTTCGCAGGTGACGCGTACGAATCAGAACCGCCGCAATGAAGACAGCCAGGTCGATCACGAGCAGCACGGTGCCTCGCTGCAGAAAATACAGCCGGGCAAACTGGTCGCGTCGAATTTGGATGTCCATGTCGTGAATTCGTTGGGCTACTTGCGTATCGGCAGGCGACTGTTTATAGATGTCTTTGAGCTTTTCCAGTTCCAGAGCACGGGCCGGATCGGTGACACTGTGATGGTAGAGACTGACGGACAGCAAAGCGGTGATGATGAGGCCGAAGACCAGCGCTACAATGGTTGTGCCGCCAGCGGCTTGCCGAAGGGGACTGAGTGTGCTTATGTCATTATCGTAGGTCGTCATACTGAAGTTTCCGCCGGTGAGTTGGGGTGTTGGAGATTTCGACGAAGGTGCTCTCGCGGGCATGACAGAAAGCAGCGTCCGCAAGCGATACAGCCAGCCCGATGAGCCTCGTATTCGTCGCGTCGAAAACAGATGTGTGTTCGCATCAGAGTTAACCCGCACAGCAGCCCCATTGCACTGCCAAGCAATGTCGAGCCGATGGAAAAATGACGTTGTTTAACCGCTGTCTCTTCATAGAGGCTTTCTGTGCTGCGGCCGGTCGTGCGAAAGGCAGTGCTTTCGTCGGTGGACTCGTGAACAATTCCGGCCTCTTCAAGGCGGAGGCGGTCAGCCAGCCGTACGGTTGCATTGGATCGCGAAAGAGCCGGAGCGGCTTTATAGCCCAGCCAGCCGCCAAGAAGGATGATAATAGGCATCAGTATGATTAACAGACGTGTATGACGTTTGGCTTTTGTGCGTTCACTGTCGGGCCAATCGGCATTGGGTTTGTCAATTGCACCGAAGGGGCAGGAATCTTCGCACAAACGGCAATGGATGCACTCGTCGGGTGTGATCGTTACGCGACTTTTGGACAGCCGGCTCAGTTGTCGCAGAATCACTCCGTAAGGACACAGAAACCGACAGTAGGGACGTCCTACAAATAACGAAACAAGCAAGAAGGCGATGCTGATAATCCAAAGCTGAGGATTGGTTCCAAAGCGAAAGAATGCTACGAAAGGATCATAACGGCAGATGACGAATGCACTGGCGGTTGCGGCCATCAGAATGGCCAAGCCGAGATAGAGCCAAGCCAGCAGCCGCAACGATGCTTCCAGCCAGGCGGGCACACGCAGCGGACGGATCAGGATGAGATCCTGTACCATTCCCAAGGGACAGACCATTCCGCAAAAGACCCGCCCGAAGAATAATGTAAACAGCAACGGCAGCAGAAAAAAGGCCAGGACGGTCAACGGCAGCGCATAGGAGCGGTCAGCTATCGCCAGTGTGACATTTCCTATGGAGCCGACCGAGCAGATACAGCCTTGTCTCCAGAAACCGAAATAGGCCAGCGAGAACAGCATGAGCACAACGATCCAACCGCGGTTTCGTTTTTTGTGGATCAGCCATGCCGCCAAAGATAGTGCGGCGGTTAAAACGGCAACATCCGCCAGTTCCAGCACTGCGGCTTTGGGCGGCGGGGTGGTCATTGTCGGTATCGGGTGCGGCGTGTCAAACTGCGGCGGCGGGAATCGCTGTACAGCGCAAGCGATGGACGCTGCGGCCAGCCACACCAGCAGACAGAGTCGCAAATAGAGACGGGTCATTGGACGCCCTTTATCAGATAGGGTTGGTCGGCGGGTACACGCACAAATGCCTGCGACGGACAGCCAGCGGCAATGGCACATTCGTTGCAGTTGACGCAGCGGTCGTGGCGTACCTGTAAAAACAGTGAGCCATTGCCGAAGGCGCCGCAGCCTTTGACGCATTTGCCGCATCCGATACAGAGCGGTTCGTCGATGGTGTATTCAAAATAGGGGTCCTCGACAGAGGTGCGAAGGATCGCACCGGTCGGGCACAATTGATTTTCGGCTGCTGTCGTGAGGTCTTTGGGTTCCGAAATGAAATAGCCGGTACACAGGTCGCAGTAGCCGCACATGGCGTAGGCATGGACGCATTTAACGGCGGATTCGTTCAACACGCAAAGAGTTGCGCACTTGCCGCAGGCGATGCACTTGTAGGGGTCGATTTGCCAGACGAGTTTGTCGCCTTTGGCGCGGGCGGCCAGAGTTGCACCCACAGCGGCGGTTGCGGTCACTACGCCGCCCCATAGACCTTCGCGTAAGAATCGCCGGCGAGTCGAGATCGGGTTTTCAGCGGTCATGATCGATCTCCCTGCGTACCTGTTTAAACGACAGCCCTCGCGGCAGACCGCACGATGCCAGTTGTCTGCAAGGACCGCAGCCGGTTTTGCCCTGTGGGTCGCGACAGGCATTTGCTGTCAGGTGTCCGCCGTTGCGTTTGATCAGAACGATCCCGCCAAGCACTGTTCCGCACATGATGGCATAGCGCAATATAGTCCGCAACAGACTTCGCCGATTTGTTTGCTTATGTGGAGTCTGTTCCATACTCAGGACGCTTTCTTTTCGAAAATACGCACGATGTTGCGAATTACATCAAGAACATAAACCCGCCCAGTGACATCTACGGCAACGCCAAAACCGCGTACTTGAGAGTGCTGTGAGTTTTCATAAACACGCAATGGTTCGATTGGGCCGAGTTGATCCGGCCCGGCGATGACACCGACAAAGTGACCGTCAGTGTCATATTCCTTGATGCGGATGAGACCTTTTTCGCTGGTGATAAAGTTTCCATTCGGCAGGATTGCGAAAGCAGCCGGGTTGCAGCAGCCGCTGAAGCCTTCGACACGCATGGATGTTTGACCCCACCACCATTCACGGTGGCCGTCAAGGGTCCAGGCTTCAATTAAATGCCGCCCGGGATTAACGATCCGAAGGAGCCCGTCCGGAGCGATTGCAATATTAAAGGAATACGGGCTGGGGATGAGGAAGCCCGGAATATTGTTGTCGATATCTTTTTGTCCGAAACTCGAGAGGAGTGTGCCGTCTTTTTGGTAGTGCAAGATGATTTTATTGCCGGCATCCGCAACGAAGAGATGTTCCCCTGTAAGGGCTAATGAGGTCAGCAGTGCACTGTCGGACGGCTTGTCCCATTCACCGATCTTAGTGCCATCTGGGTCAAAGACGCCGATATGATCGGTCAGTCCGACATATAAACGGCCATTGCCGTCAAACCCCAGGCATGTCGGTTCGACAGGGCATTCAAGGGTTCGCAGAAGGACGCCGTGGCTATCCAATGAGATGATTTTTCGATCTCCGGCGATCCAGAGCGTACCGTCCGGCGCAATCGTTATGACACGGCTTTGGGTTAAACCGGTGTGGATTTCGGGGCCTTGCTGTTGGTAGAGGATCAGAACCGGATCGATCTTTGCGTATTCCGAGATATCATAGGTGTATTCCGGGCCAAGAGCCGTTACCGGGCCGCGGCTGTCTAAAAAGACAAATGCTGCCACTCCAGCGGCAATAGCTGTAACAACGACGAATCCGCCGATCAAGGCTGTTTTTGTTGTTCCGTATCTTGTTCGCATTTGTTTTTCCGGGACACTCAATAATTTCCTTCACTGTACTCGAAAAATGCACAAAACGCAAGCGGCCGTTACTGTGCCGACACGTCCACACATATCAAAGTGGTCAAATCACGAACGATCAATCGGCCCTGTGCCAGTGCGGGCGGCCCCCAGCATTCGTGGCCCTGAAGGACTTTGGTTTTCGCTAAAGGCTCAAACTGGTTCTTGTTTACCCGAATTAAAGACAGGATACCCTCGTCATCAAGGATATACATCAGCCCATTTGCAATCATATACGGTCCCAATCCATAACGGTTCTCCGGACCGCTGGCCCAGCGAATGGTTCCATCCAGATTTATACAGACAAGCTGTTTGTCCGGCCGAACGCTGTATACGACACCGTTGTAATAGATAGGCGTCTGCTGATCTGAACCAAAAACCTCCGGTTTAAGCTCAAACAGTACTTTGGGTACCAGTGTATCCGCTTGTTTTTCGATCTGAATCATCATTGCACCTTTATTGTACCCGCCGGCGATTAAAATTTTCTCATCCCCCACATCAATCGGCGAGGCGACACCGATCCGCAGACGCCATGCCTCGGTTTGCCACAGGAGCGCGCCGTCGGCGGCAGACACAGCGGCGATGCCTTCGCTGGCCGAATAGACATAGGCGGGAATGCTATCAAATTGTGTTGACAGGATTGATGTATGGGTCATTTGCCAGCGTTTCGGATTCGGAGTTTGCCAGAGAATGCTGCCGGTTTGGCAATCGACCGCCATCATCAGTGTATCTTTTCCGGCCGGGGCGATAATGACGGTGTTATCGATAAGTAGCGGGCACTGGCCAGCGTACCAAAGTGGTTCGCGTGTGCCGTAATCTCGTACCAAATCGATCATCCACTTGAATTCGCCTGTCTTTGCGTTCAGGCACACCACATGGCACTTGGGGCCGATCGTTACCACATAGTCGTCATTGACTGCCGGGACGGTACGGCTCATTCCGTGGTTGCGTTTGATACGTACCGGATACGAATACCGCCAGATTTCACGTCCGTCGTCGAGCGAAAAACAGCGAATCGCATCGGCTTGTTTTTCCATATCATAATCAATCAGATAAACACAGCCGTTATGTACAGCGGCTCCGGCGTAGCCTTCGCCCAACTCAATTTTCCACAATTCGGGAAGACCTTCGGTGGGCCAGTGATCGGCCAGTGTTACGGAGGCATCTTCCAGGATACCGTTGCGATTTGGCCCGCGAAAGCCCGGCCAACTTGCGATAATGGTTGAGGGCGTTCCGTCAAAAGTCTGAAGTGTCCCCGTCAAATCGAAGGATTCTTCGGGTGCAGATACAACTTGGGGCCGATTATCCATCCCCGCGATGCGCGGCGTGACTGTGTAAGCGTGGTACCGCTGGATCCAGTCAATCACCGCTAAGGCCGCCAGTGCCGCCAAAGCAGTCGGTATCATCCATCCTATAGAGTTTTTCATCAACGATTCTCAATCATTGTTCTTATTCATTTCGGAGGTTATCCAGCAGATTGCGTTTAATCGCCAATCGACCCGCCAGCAGAACCCACGCGACTCCACTGGCAAAAATGACTGCCGGCAGCAGCAGGCCCACTATCAATGATCCGGGTCTTTCATTTTTCAGGCTCGGCAGAACTGCAATGAAAGCAGAACAGCCTCCGGCAAGGATTCCGGCGGCAAACAGCCCTAAATGTTCTGCCAGCAGCAGGCGGCGGATTGATGCGTCTGAAAATCCCATCGCCTGCATCATCGCCAGTTCGCCGCGGCGATCCATTACATTAAACAGCAGTACCAAACCGGCTCCCGCACTGCCAAGGACCAGTCCCAATCCTCCCAACGCCAAAAAAATTGCCAAGTAAGTGTTTTCGACCCGCAGGAAGTCCTGCAAAATCATTTTGGTCGATACAACTTCAGCACCATAGTCGGCCAGCTTTCGCGATAAGGCGGCCGTAAGGGACTGATTGTCCTTTGGGTCGGCCTCGACCAAAAATGCTTTATAGCCGTCATCGGACGGAAAGCGTTCAATGAAATGCCGTTCGCTTATGAGAAGACGGCCCTGAAAGATAGATTCTTTCAGGATGCCGACAATTTTTAGTGAAAATTTTTGTCCACGGTCATCCTGTATCTCCAGAGTCTTCCCGATATTCAGCCCTAATCCCCAATAAACCGTTGAATAATCTCCAATAGCGGGGATTGTATTGTCGTCGATATTGTCCGTCAGTAGTGCCCACGGTGAGGTGTCGCTGATGTTTTCCAAATCAACAGCCCGAAAGGAAAAAGCCTTGCGTCGGGCAAAGTCCTCGGGATTAATTCCTAGGAGGGTCGGGCTTTGCGCGCGGTTGAGGTTCAGGCAACTTGCATCGTCGCCGCGATGTTGGCGCAAGGGAACAAAATCAACAGGGATTGACAGACCTGCATCCCGCTGGAGTGAGTTCCTGAATGCGGCATCGGGGGTCTTGGCAAGGGTAATCGCGGTTTCGACCCACAGCGCAAAGCCGCCCGTCCCGGAATCTCGTTGGATGTAACGCGTCGGACTTTTGCGATTCAGGCCTACGCCGAGTACGATAAATACGCCGCATGCGACCGTAACAAGAACTGCCAGACTGCGTCCGGGACGACGGATAATATTTTTGATAACCAGCCGTATCGGGCTGGACGGAGGATGCTTTAATTGCGTTGTCGTCTGCATCATTTCCATAGCAACCAGAACCAGGAACAGTAATGCCAAACTGCCGCTTACGAAGAAAAAGGTTTCTTCAGGCAGGCGTAATGCGAATAGACCGAGGACGATACATAATGCCAAAAGCACCCTGCGAATCACACGACCAGTACGGCTGAACCGGCCGATGGATCCGGATGGCGTATTGGACAAAAGCTCAGTGGGTGTCTTCTTGAGGCGTTTGAAAAGGCCTGTGCACATCGCAAGGGTGGATATCATGAATCCGGCTCCAATACCTATTGCCAGCGTCATCGGGTTGGGATAAAAATGCAGTACCGACCCGGCAACAGCATCCTGCCATACGGTACACAAGGCTGCCATCATTAAAAATGTATATAGAATGCCGACGCCGGTTCCGAGAATGGAACCGAACAGGACCAGAACCACTCCTTCAGTTAGATAATATCGGTAGATAGCGAGCTTGCTCCAGCCCATGGCCAGCGATATTCCAACTTGAGGACTGCGCTGTTCGAATATAAAAAGAGATATTAGTGATAGAACTATGCAGCAGGCCAGGATCAGGAACATACTTAATCCTGCAAACAATCCCCCGAAATCCGTGGAACCTGCATGTGCCAGACGGCCATGAGTAGCAAGGTCATCAAAGAAAAGACCGAAGGATGAAGGATTGAGCTGTCCAGAAAGCTGACGGCGCAGTGTTTCCATAGAATTTTCGGCAGAAGACCATCGCACGGCGGTCAGATTACCGAAGCGATTTTTCCAGAGTCTTTGACCGGCGTCCAAAGAAAGAAATGCCTTGGGTGTCCCGCGATATTGTTCCCAATAGATCTCGTCTTTGTCCCGGATTAGGCTTAAATCTACAGGAATCGAAGGGTTCCAGTTGCGACAGTTTTCGACATCTGATAATCCCGGAAACGGCGGCATAAGTGTGGAATCGGCGGCAAGTCCGAGCATTGGAATGATTTTGCGAATGCGAAATGAACAGCTCTTTTCAATCAGTGTATTGGTTTCGCTGATGCTGTAATAATCCATTTTAATTGTGTCCCCTGCGCTGGCAAGCAAATCATCGGCCAGCCATTCACTGATGATGATTTCATTATCAGCCAGGCTGCCGAACAGCCTATCGTCTGCTGCATCGCCAATCGCAGTGACCAGAGAGTAGGGGGTGGAGTGGTCTTTACAGGAAAGGCTATTTACAAAATAGGTAAAAACGCCGATAGGTTTTTGACCGCAAGTAAGAGCGGAATCACCGGCAGCTTCGGGAATGAACAATCTTTGACTTTGCAATTCGATTGTTGCTTGTTCGGGTCTTTGTGTCCATTGCAGGCCAAGGTCTTCGGTTTCAATGAGACACTGCAAAGCCCGGTTTAGCTGTTCGACAGAAGATGGGAATTTCGGAGATGCTGCTGCCAGTAGCAGATTGGCTTTATTCTCAAGTATGAGCTGCCGGGACAGCCATGAACGCGGTACAAACAGATTCAAGGGGGATTGTTGGTCGGCATGCAGACCAAATCGTCCCATCGCCGCATCAGGTACGACCGTATCAACGCGAATGCGTAATGTAATTTGTGTTTCTTTGTCCGAAGTGAAAATCAAATCTTTCGACAGAGCGGAAGGATCATCCAGTCTAAGGATCAGATCATCAGGCTTGGAGCCTAACCTCTGCCAGAGACTTTCGTTGGCGGCAAAGTGATTCGGGCCGAACGGCGTATTGATCGTAAAACTGGTTGGCTCATTGGCCAGTAAAAAAAAGGAGTCATCGACCCCCAGTATTCGAATGCGATTGATACGCTGTGTTCCATCAGGCTTTTCGATCATACCGTCAGTCATTAAGACGGCGGTCGTATCAAGCCCTGTATGTTGTTGGATGCGAGCGGCTAAACTGTCCTGAAAGGGATATTGGTCTGACAGTAAGCTGTAATGAATACGTCCCAAACGTAAGGCCGTAATCCGTTTCAAACCGGCTTTCACCGTGTCGCCGACCATCAGGGCGCCTGTCAGAATTGCCGCACAGAGCATGGCAGCCATTACCGCAGCCGTATGAGCATAGCGATAATGCCAGAGGGAACGCCTTAGGAGCATTAATCGCCGCATTGCTTATTGACTCCGTTCCGACAGTTCGGTTAAATGCTGATGGTCAAGACGGAAGCGCCGCTGCATTCGGTTTGCTAATGATGCAGCATGGGTGGCCACAATCAGGGTTGTGCCTTCTATTTTATTCAGTGCGAGGAGTAGTTCAGCAATTTGCTCTGCATTATCCGCATCAAGTGAACCTGTTGGTTCATCAGCCAGAACAATAGAGGGTTTACAAATCAATGCCCGTATCAGGGCCACTCGCTGGCGCTGTCCACCGCTGAGTTGGCCGGGAAAGTTATTCCGTTTATCAGTCAGAGAGACTTTTTCGAGCAGTGCGTCGGCACGACGTTGAAAAGTAATATGTTCCTCAGTTGTGCGGCGAGCTGCCAGCGTCGGCAGCAGCACGTTTTCAAGCACCGTGCATTGCGGCAGCAGGTGATGAAGCTGAAAGACAAAACCGATTTTCCGGTTTCGGAAGCCGGCTAACTCATTGTCGGAAAACATTGCAAGATTTTGATTGTCCAAAGAGATGGTTCCGCTGGTAGGGCGGTCAAGGCCGCCAATAAGATTGAGTAGTGTACTTTTTCCGCTGCCGGAAGGTCCTGCTATTGACAACGTTTGTCCCGGTTCGACATATAGTGAAATATTATGCAAGACTTCATATTTGTCATCGCCCGGATAATGTTTGCATACATTTGTTAATTCGAGCATTGTCTACCTTTCGAGTCGGCTGAAACATTCTGCCATGTCCTGAGCGCTTTTCCGAATAGCAAAGACGGTTTCTGCTGTCCGCCTTGCTGCTGTGCGCAACTGCTTTAACCGTGAAGTATCAGATAACACATTCCGCAGAGTCTCGGCTAAATGCACAGGATTGTTGGGATCGTATAAAACACCTCCACCGTATTCGGCAAGTTCACTGAAAACACCCGTGGCAGGTTGGACAAACGGTACACTGCATGCCATTGCTTCCAGGGCAAACAATCCATAGGCCATTGGTCTTCGAACAGGTACAGTAATAACTGACAAGCTTTTAAGAAAATCAATTCGCGACTGACGTGAGTAGTCCGGTATGAATGAGATATTATCTGTCAAATGCAGTGAATCAATACGGCCTTTGACCTTACGCAGAAAACGTTCGTCGGTCTGGAGATTTCCTCCTGTGATTTTCAGCCGGATATTTTGAAACCGGTCGTCGCGTTGCAGCATATAGATTGCATTCACGAGAATATCCAGACCATTATCTTCACATATCCGGGCCATATAACCGATGACAGGGTTTTCGGGCAGTTCCGGAGTCGGTGAAAATTCGTTGATATCGACGCCTGCAGGAATGACAGAGATTTTGTCCGGTTTCAGGGCGGCCCGTTCAATCATTACATTGCGATAGTATCGACTGACCGAAAGAAAATGATCTATATCTTCTGCGTTGTTGTGCAGCAATTGCCAGGCATGTTCTGACCATGGTTGTCCGAGACCATCAAGAAATCCGTCTTCGTCCTGCAAGAGGCAGACTATTGGCCGATTCAGTTTTTGCCGGAGTGGTTTAGCTAATCCGCTTAGTAAAGCGTTAGACAACACAATAGTGTCGGGCCTTTCATCAACTCCTGCCAGCCAGTCAATCAGGCGGCCAATTTCTTTTTCCTGACGTCCATCTTTACCTGAAAGCATTGATAATGTAGTTTCCCTCAGATCCCGGGCTGTGGTCATATGGGAGAGTCCTGCGATCATTCGCAGCAGCACAGGGCTATCAAGCCATCGATCCACCCATCGCGGTATCTTTCGGAACAGACTAAACTTTTGCTGCAGATAAACGTTTATCCCTCCGAAAAAAACAGGAGCAGCTTGGATAGGATCGGGATTGCGAATTTGCAGCGGCAGGTACATGGGTACAAACGTAACCTCATGACCTAATGCTCGCATAGCTTGAACCAATGCAACATCACGCAGACAATTTTCGCAGTAAAAGTTATCCCCGGACCCCGGTGTCAATTGTACAATTCTCATGGCAGCCTTTTCCATTTGTTCATCCGTGTTTGAAACATTAGAATACCCGAAAATACAGAATGATGCAACACTGTGTTCGAGTCATAATGCCGATGTTTTGTATGGAATTAGGATATTTTATCGCCAGGAAAGGACTTCATCCGGAGCCTCGGCTAAAGTGGCGGCAATATAATCAGCATTGTACAGCTGTTGACGACTGAACGAGGTGGTTAATGCCAAGCAGCGAGCCTCGGCAGCCTTTGCGGCGGTTACTCCGCTGACAGCATCTTCTATGACCAGGCAGGTTTCCGGGGATAAATTCAATCGTTTTGCAGCCAATAAGAAAATATCCGGAGCTGGTTTTTTATGCAGCACATCTTCTCCAACAATGACGGCCTCAAATTGGTCTGGGGTCAGACCGATTTCATTCAGGTTGCCCATTACCTTTCGGCGGTCGGCGCTGGACGCAACCGCAAGCTTTTTGCCTTTTACCCTGCATTTTTCGATAAACGTATAAACACCAGGCAATGGTTTTAACGCCCCTCTAATAATCTCCAAATAAATGTCGTAAGTTCGTTTTTTAATGGTTTCAATATCCACAGGGAAATTATATTTTTCTGCGACTCCTCCCAAAAAACGGTTTTCGCCGGTGCCGATGAAGGGCGTGAAGTCTTTCGGCTGGACGGTTAGGCCCATTTCCTTGAACATCTGACAGCCCGCCTGGCAAATAAAAGGTTCCGAATCGACTAAAACACCATCCATATCAAAGATTATGCCGTAAGGGAGAGGGGTATGATGCTGTGTTATTTTCATCGTTTGGAGTCCTCTTCATAAAATTCGTATTTATCTCGGTACTATCGCTTGATTTGCATTTTAAATGTTTTTAATTCTTTACTCAGTAGTCTGGCTTTTCCATTGCAAAGGTGATTGAGTCGGGCCCAAAAGACGGCACTGTGGTTTTTATGCCGGATGTGAACTAGTTCGTGCAATAGTATATAATCTTGCAGATATTCCGGTAGATAGACAATGTTAATGTTCAGACTAATGTAATTTTTAGGAGAACAACTTCCCCATTTGGTCTTCTGACAATGGAATGCCGCACGGCGATAGGGCAGGTCATGCTGTCTTGAAAAATGTTCCAGTCGTTCAAATAGTTCATTTTGGGATTTAATAAAATCGATCTTGCTTATATCGCAGAAAGGGATATCCTTTGATTGTAGGTCAATTTTTCGCAGATGGTTAAGAATCCATTTCTGTTTGGAAGCAACGAAACTTCGGGCGTCTTCAAGACTGGCGCGTTTGGGCACGGTGACGGTTACTGTTGGATCAGGATAAACAGTGATGCGAAATCGTCGGGCGCGCTGGGAGCGGACATAACGAACAGGGGCAGGGATTTCAAGGTCGGCGTTCATCATAGGTCAAATTGATACTAATGGTCCTGGTTCCTCTAAGGGAGCGGCAGAAAGAGGGAAGTTTAAGGATAAGCCGGCTTTTTCAAAAGCCTGAGTAGTTTCCCGAAGAGCAAGTTTGGATGTGTTACGCTGGCTGCTTAAATGGCCGAGGATCACGGCCTGCGGAAGTTTTTGACTTCCGGATATAACAGCAGTCAGAAGATTGGCAGTTTGCGGATTAGACAAATGGTATCGGCTGTTGGGATTGAAATATTTTCGCAACAGAACCAAGTCATGGTTGGACTCCACGAAGATGAGATCGGCATTGATAAAATGCTCTATGAGGTTGTGCCACTGACAAAAATCGGTCGCAATAACAATTTTCTTGTTGAGGCAGCGAATATCAAAACCGAAAGTAGGATACCGGGGATTGTGAATAATCTCAAACGGACGAATCAGAAAGTCCCCGATTTCGAAAGGGGTATTATCAAACGGCCGTATGTCAAGCCGCCTGAAGCCATATTCTTTAAAATGGTTCTCTTTGAGCGGGAGGATGTTATCATTGTGAACATAAAGCGGAAGATCGTATTCTTCGAGTATTCGCAAAGGGTAATAAGATATATGGTCGCTGTGAATATGGCTTACCAGTACGGCGGTGACAGGTAATTTAGGATTTAGGGAGGAAAGCAATTTTCGTGTGCGTTTCATTGATGATAAACCGCAATCAACAATTAATTGCGTCGTGTCAGAACGCAGAGTAACACAATTGCCCGAGCTGCTGCTGCAAATAGATTGAAACAATAGCGACATGTGATCCTTTTATGAGATAGGGAGTTTATTGCTCGGCGAGTCTTCTAACGGTGTTGGTCCAATAAAGTTATCGGTTGTAGGGTTTCTTTTCATGCCGTCGTTCCGGCTTGCCGGATTTATTGGGAATATCTCTGATCTTCTGTCGGGAAGCGGGTTTTCCCGCCGAAGTTTTTTTGCCTGCTTTCTTGTTCTTCATTAGAAAAAGCGATTTGGCACAGGCTTCCCGGATTGTGTGGTCATGATTTTGCTGCCCCTGTTCAAGAACTTCCACTGCCAGCTTCTTCATTCGGCCTTTCATATTTCTCAGACCATAGGCGGCGGCTTTCTTAACAGTTCGCGAGTAATCACCGAATAATGCCTCCTTGAGAATTGCAAGGCCGTCATCCTGAAGCCAAGAGAGGTTAAAAGCAGCTACGCGAGCTACCGAGATATTTTCAGAAAACAATTTGACTCTCAGGTTTTTAAGCAGCTCAATAGTAGCTGCATCTCGTATCCGTTCCATAGCATTCCTCCCTTTCGAGAGTCTATCCTTAAATTCAGAATCCACAATTTGCTATTGTCTAAAAAGTTAGTTCAAATTGCAAGCCTCAAGACGTACAATTAGACTCAAAATCTTAAAATCAATGCGATATGACAGCCTTGCATCGTACAGCTGTTATTCACCTCAATAGTGTTTAAGTTGATTTTTCTGCGTGTTCCTCTGCGTGGTTGTAACTTCAAAATGAGAATAACCAAGTCCGTTTAATTTTTGTTTTTATAAACCTTTAATTTGCTTGACAACTATGGCGAAATGTGTATATATGCCTTTAAAATAAGCACTTGCGCGGGCGTAATTCAGTGGTAGAATGCAAGCTTCCCAAGCTTGATACGCGTGTTCGATTCACGTCGCCCGCATTGATT
>CAZYQN010000031.1:0-44588 GCA_964649955.1 uncultured Pirellulales bacterium | reverse complement strand
ATTTTGGCGTCGTCGAGGATGCCGAAGCAGTCGATGACGGCCAGCGGGCCGCCGGCCCATTTGACGATCTGGTCGGGGTCGAGGTTTAGATACGGCTCGTGCGGCACGGCCAGGATCACGGCCTCTATGCCCTTGAGTGCGGCGGGCAGGTCGGACTGGACGCGGATGTCCTGAAGGTGTTCCTGATTGCGGAAGAAGCGTGCCCATGACTGGCCGGGCGCGGGGTAAGTGTCCTGGCTTTCCAGCTCATACCAGTGGTCCAGATATGGGTCGTGGACGTGCATGTCGGCGCCCATCTCGGTCAGGCGGCGAATGACGATTTCCGAACCGCTGTAGCGGGTGTCGGCGACGTCCTGACGGTAGCTGGCGCCGCAGAGCAGGACGTTGGCGCCGGCGATGTAGCGGCCCATGTTGCGGAGGGCGTCACGGGTCAGGGTCGCGGCGCGCAGGCCGCGGGTGTCGTTGATGTCGATGGCGGCGGTGGTGATTTTGAAGATGTCATCGTCAAAGCCGAGCAGGTGCTTGTAGGCCCAGTAGCCCAGTCCGCCGTCTTTGGGCAGGCAATAGCCGCCGACGCCGGGGCCGGGGAAGATCATGTTGCTGTGGGTGGGTCGCATCTTGATGGCGTTGATGACCTTGATGAGGTCCACGCCGTTGCGTTCTGCAAAGACGGACCACTCGTCGAGGAAGGCTAGAATCGTTGCACGGTAGGAGTTTTCGACGATCTTGGTGGTTTCGGATTCGATGGGGCGATCCATAACGGTCAGCGGGAACTGTTCGGTATTGAGGACCTGGCGGAGGAATTTTTCAACGCGGGAGCGGGCCTCGGCGCTGCACCCGGAGCAGACGCGCCAGAAGTCGCGGATGGAGGAGACATAGTTTCGGCCGGGCATGACGCGCTCAAAGCTGTGGCTCAGCAGCGGCTCGGCGTTGATGCCGCGGGCTTTGAAGGCCTTTTTGAGGATGGGCCAGGCGACGAACTCGGTGGTGCCGGGGGCGACGGTGGTTTCGATCAGCACCAGACAGTCGGGCTGGATTTTTTTGCCGATGGTTTTCATGGTGGCTTCGAGGGCGGCCATGTCCGTCTGGCCGGTGCGGAGGTTGCCGAGATTGCGTTTGGCATAGTCGCACTGGACATCGACGACGACGCAGTCGGCCAGCGCCAGGCAGTCGGGATTGTACGTGGCGGTCAGGGTCTTTTTTTCGAGGACGCAGCGGGCGATCATGGGGTCCACTTCGGGGTCTTCGGCCTTGACGGGCGAAAGGCCCTTGTTGAGCATGGGAATTTTCCAGTAGCTGCGGGGGCTGGGACGCTGACAGCCGATGACGAATTTGGAGGGCTTGCCGGTTGCTTTATCGACGGTGTCGGCAACGATGGCGGCCATGACGGCTCCGACGAATCCAACGCCCATCACGACGACCACTTCTTTGCCTTCTTTGCGGGCGGCATCAGCGAGCTTTTCGAGACGCTGTAGTTCGGCGGCATACTCTTCCTTTTGAGGGATAGGGAATTTTTCGCCAGACGGGCTGATTGAATAGTCTTCCATTGTGCAATCCTCCGGGGTTTTGGATTTTTTGTAACGATTCCGGAGGTATTATAATTGATGTCAGGGACAAAAAAAGCAGAAAAATGAGTAATTTATGTAATTGGGGGAGAGAGTCCGGATTTTTTATCCCAAAATATTCTGTTTTTTTAGTGAGAGACTGCGGAAAACGGCAGTTATACTTATAGTACTTTGCGCACCGCGAGTACCTTGATTTTTTGGGCGGAAACAGGGCCATTGGCCGCGAATGGAACGATCAGAAACGAGGTAATTATGACACGGAAAGTCTTGTTGTGGGGTTTGGTATGTGTTGCGGGGGTGGTCTGCATTTCTTCGGGTGCCGCGAACAGTCAATCGCTTGGCGGGTCGTGGCGTTTTGCGCTGGATCGGCAGGATGCGGGGATTGAGCAGGCGTGGTTTAAGCGGGAGCTGTCGGAGGCTACGATTTGTCTGCCGGGGACGCTGCAGGAGCAGGGATTCGGGGATGCAATTTCGACGACGACGCCGTGGCTGGGACGGCTGTATGACAAGAACTGGTATTTGCGGGCGGAGTACAAGAAGTACGGGCAGGCGGGGAATATTAAGGTTCCGTTCTGGCTTCAGCCGGAGCGGCATTATGTGGGTACGGCGTGGTATCAGCGGACGATTACGATTCCGGCGGGGTGGAAGGGACGGCGGGCGGTATTGACGCTGGAGCGGCCGCACTGGTCCACGACGGTGTGGCTGGATGAGAAGAAGATTGGCTATGATGACAGTCTGTCGGCGCCGCATGTGTATGACCTGGGGGTGCTGGAGCCGGGCGAGTATCGATTGAGTGTGCGGGTGGATAACCGGATGCTGCAGGCGATTCGCGAGGATGCACACAGCATTACCGATTCGACGCAGACCAACTGGAACGGGATGATCGGGGAGCTGACGCTGGCCTCGACGACGCCGGTATGGCTGGAGGATGTGCGGGTCTTTACGGATATTGAAGCGAAGACGGCTCGGCTGGAGGTGACGCTGGGGAATGTGACAGGCAACGCGGGGCAGGGGATGTTGACGGCGGGGGCGGTCAGTGTGCCGGTGGTGTGGACGGTGCAGGGGGCGACGGCGGAGGTGGTGGTGCCGCTGGGGGACAAGGCGGGGTTGTGGGATGAGTTCGGTCCGGCGCTGCATTCGTTGACATTGCGATTGGTTGGGGAGAATCCTGCCGAGGCGGACGATGCGAGGGCGTTTAGTGTTGGGCTTCGCAAAATACAGACGCGGGATGCGCGATTTTATCTGAATGATCGGCTGACGTTTTTCCGCGGGACGCATGAGGGGTGTCAATTTCCGCTGACGGGGTATCCGCCGATGGATATGCAATCGTGGCGGAAGATTTTCACGGTGTGCAAAGCGTACGGATTGAACCACATGCGGTTTCATTCGTGGTGTCCGCCGGAAGCGGCGTTTATTGCGGCCGATGAGATGGGGATGTACTTGCAGCCGGAGTGTTCCAACTGGGGGCAGTACTCGTCGCGGGACAATCAGCTTGTGGAGTGGGTGAATCGTGAGACGGAAAAAATTGTCAAGGCGTATGGCAATCATCCATCATTTGTACTGTTTTCGACGGGCAATGAGCCGGCCGGGCCGTGGCAGGAGCCGCTGCTGAAGTGGTGCCGGGAGTGGAAGGCGAAGGACAATCGGCGGGTGTACGCCAGTCAGACGGGGCGGTATTTCGGCGAACGGCCGGGGCCGGTGGCGGATATTGATTATTTGATTGCGATTCGCATCGGGTCGTATATGTTCCGGGGCGACAGCAGTTGGCACGGTCGGGATTTTTCGGGGTCGCTTGAGGGGACGAATTATCCGGTGATTTCGCATGAGACGGGGCAGTGGTGCGCGTATCCGGACTTTTCGGAGATCAGCAAGTACACGGGGAAACTAAAGCCGAAGAACTTTGAGATATTCCGCGAGTCGCTGACGGAAAAGGGGATGCTGGATCAGGCCCATGATTTTTTGATGGCCAGCGGGACGTTTCAACTGGCCTGTTACAAGGAAGAGATCGAAGGTCTTTTGCGGACGAAGGGAATGGGCGGATTTCAGTTGCTGGACCTGCACGATTATCTGGGGCAGGGCACGGCGCTGGTGGGGGTACTGAATGCGTTCTGGGAATCGAAGGGGTATGTGACGCCGGAGGTGTTTCGGCGGTTTTGCAATGTGACGGTGCCGCTGGCGAGGATGCGGCAGTCAATGTATACGACGAATGAAACACTGGCGATTGAAGCAGAGATCGCTCATTTCGGGGCGGCACCGCTGGAGAGAGCAACGCCGGTGTGGAAGATTGTCGGTTCGGATGGAAAGGTTGCCGCGGAGGGGCGGTTTGAAGAGCGCACGATTCCACTCGGCAACGGGACTATGCTGGGGACGGTGCGGGCGGAGTTGGCGTTGTTTAAGGCGCCGCAGCAGTACCGGCTGGTGATCGGGCTGGAGGGGACGACCGTTGAGAATGACTGGCCGTTGTGGGTGTATCCGGCGACGATGGAGACGGCGGTGCCGGAGGGGGTATTGGTAACGCGGGATTTTGCGGAAGCGGCAAGGCAGCTGGAGCAGGGCGGCAAAGTGCTGTTTACGCCGGGGTATAACGAGCTGCGGTGGGATTGTCCGCCGGTGGGACGGCTGCCGATTTTCTGGAATCGATTAATGGGGCCGGGGTGGGAGCGGTTTCTCGGACTATTGTGTGAACCGAAACATCCGGCACTGGCGGAATTTCCGACGGCGTTTTGTTACCAGTGGCAGTGGCAGGATATTGTGCGGCCGTACTGCCGGGCGGTGAATCTGGATATGCTGCCGGGGGCTGTGCGTCCGATCGTGCAGGTGATAGATGACTGGAACCGCAATTACAAGCTGGGGCTGGTGTTTGAGTGTCGCGTGGGCAAAGGGCGGCTGGTGGTGTGTTCGGCGGATATTGAGACGGACCTGGAGAAGCGTCCGGCGGCGCGGCAGCTTCGATACAGTCTGTTGGCGTATATGGCGGGGGAGGCGTTTAATCCGACGGTGAGCGTGGAGGCAGGGCAGATTGAAGGCGTGCTGTTTGATAACCAAATCATGCGGAAGCTGGGGGCCGAGGCGACGGCGGATGAAGCGGAACGGGGCAGTGATGCGAGTCGTGCGATTGACGGCAATCCCAATACTTATTGGCTGACGGCAGGGCGGGGACGCGGCAAAACTTATCCGCATTATTTACAGGTGCGGTTTGCCGAGCCGGTAGCGATGAAGGGGCTGATTGTGATGGCCCGGCAGAATCATCGGGAGCATGAAGGCGATATTGGCGAGTATGTTATTGAGAGCAGCAGTGACGGGCAAGCATGGGAAGAAGTTGTTGCTGGTCGGCTGGAATCCACGTTTGAGCCGCAGGAGATTGCGTTCGGGCGGACGGTGAAAGCGCAGTATGTAAAGCTGCGGGCACTTTCGGGATTCGGCGGCGATACGGCTGCGTCGCTGGCGGAATTGGCGGTTATTTATGCGGGGCCTGGGCTGGAGGATAAACAGGTTGCGCCGGCGGTTCCTTATCGGGCAGTGCGGACGGCGACAGAGGAAATCGATGAGGGGATTGCGGCTGACTTGAATACGCTGCCGGGCAAAATCGCATCCAAGCCCTTGTATTGTGATCCGGTGTATGACGGAGCCGCCGATCCGGTACTGTGCTGGAATCGGCAGGAGAAAAAGTGGTTTATGCTGTATACGAATCGCCGTGCCAATGTGCCGAATCTCAAAGGCGTGTCCTGGGTTCATGGCACACCCATCGGCATTGCCGAATCTACGGATGGAGGGGCGACGTGGAGTTATCGCGGGACGGCCAGGATTGATTATGGGCAGGGGGAATTCAGCTACTGGGCTCCTGAGGTGATCTATCATGAGGGCGTCTATCATATGTATTTATCCTTTGTGCCCGGGATGCACACGGACTGGGCGGGAACACGCGATATTATTCATTTGACCAGCACCGACATGTTGGAATGGAAATACCAATCGACGCTGAAGCTGTCGTCCAACCGGGTGATTGATGCCTGTGTTCTGCGGATGCCCGACGGCACATGGCGGATGTGGTATAACAACGAGACCGACCGCAAGTCAATTTATTATGCGGACAGTCCGGATTTGTTTACGTGGAAAGACGGCGGAAAAGCCATCAGTGATCAGGCGGGAGAAGGGCCGAAAGTTTTTCAATGGAAAGACAAATACTGGATGATTGTCGATGTCTGGGACGGGCAGGGAGTGTATTCTTCGGACGATGCGGTTACGTGGATGCGGCAAAAGGAGAATCTGCTTCAGAAGGCCGGCCAGGGGCCGGATGACCGGACAAAAGGCCTTCATGCCGATGTCGTGGTCAGCGGCGACAGGGCCTTTCTGTTTTATTTTACGCATCCGGGCAGAACGGCTGATAATGCCGGAAAAGACGGTACCGAACAGCGGCGAAGTTCGATTCAGGTTGTTGAGCTGGAGCATAAAGACGGGAGGCTTGTCTGCGACAGGGATAAACCGACAAGAATAAATTTGCTTGCTCCTGTTGAGGAGGCTGTCCGAGATGTTTCCAAAGACTGCAACGCCTGCGACAATGGAGCCATCGGTGACGGGAAAACGGTCTGTACCGAAGCGATTCAGAAAACCATCGACCAGTGTCATTCGGCGGGCGGCGGGACGGTGGTTTTTTCGCCGGGAGTGTATAAGATCGGCTCGCTGTTTTTAAAGGACAATGTCAACTTGCGGGTCGATGAGGGGGTAACGCTCAAAGGCGTTCAGGACGATGCGGCTTACCCGCTGGTCTTTACGCGCGTTGCAGGAATCGAAATGGAATGGCCTGCGGCTCTGATTAATGCGCACCATTTGAAGAACGTAAAGATTTACGGCAAGGGTGTTATCGACGGCTCCGGTAAACCCTGGTGGGATCGGTACTGGGCGATGAATCGGGACTACAGTGCCAAAGGACTTCGCTGGATTGTCGATTATGACTGCAAGCGGCCGCGCCTGATCCTGATTTACAAATCGTCTGACGTGTCGGTGGAAGGGCTGACACTGAAAGAGCCGGGTTTCTGGACGGTTCACATTTGCTTTAGCGATCATATTACGGTTGACGGCGTTACCATTCAGGCCAATTGTGAAGACCAGTTCGGCCCAAGCTCTGACGGTATCGACATAGATTCTTCGACGAATATACTGGTGCAGAATTGCGATATCGACTGCAATGATGACAATTTCTGTCTGAAGGCCGGACGCGATGCAGACGGCCTGCGCGTCAACAAGCCCACTGAAAATGTGGTGATCCGTAATTGTATCGCCCGTCGCGGACAAGGGCTGATAACCTGCGGGAGCGAAACATCCGGCGGCATCCGCAATGTCGAGGTCTATAACCTCAAGGCCGTAGGTACCAAGTCCGGCATTCGCTTCAAATCCACACAAGGGCGAGGGGGAACGGTCTGTGATATCAATATCCATAA
The DNA here is from genome assembly GCA_964649955.1 of uncultured Pirellulales bacterium. Taxonomy (GTDB): domain Bacteria; phylum Planctomycetota; class Phycisphaerae; order Sedimentisphaerales; family Anaerohalosphaeraceae; genus T3Sed10-213. Next base: position 37,585 of record CAZYQN010000031.1, on the reverse strand, counting down.
CATACAGATGAAAGACGTTGCCAAAGTCATTGACCTTAATTACGACTGGTACCCGGCGTATAACACCGTCCCCGACACTGTTCGTAAGCAGATTGAAGCCGAAGGAAAACCGCTTCCGCCGCACTGGATCGTGCTGATGCAGCAGGTACCCGAAGAGCAGGGCACGCCGTATATTCACGCTATCACGATTGGCAATCTGAATGCAACGGATTGCGGTACTGCGTTTGCTGTGCAGGGCAGCGAAAAGCAAAAGGCCGGGACTTTTGTTTTTGAGAATATATCGATACAGGCCCAAAAAGCCGGCACCATCAAGAATGCCGAGAACTGGATATTCAAGAATGTGACGATACAGGCTGCGGATGAGACAGCAATTCAACTGAAAAACTGTAACGCGATGCAGGGATTGTAAATAGCGGAATCCATGTCTATAGAGGACAACAGAATGAGACGTAAAGAAGTTATTTGTATCATTTTCTGCTTATTCTTGGGTTCAGAGGCGATGTACGGCCAGGTTGAACCTGCCGGGGTATTCGGCGATCATATGGTATTACAGCGGGATCGAATGATTCCGGTGTGGGGGACGGCGGCATCTGATGAGACGGTAATGGTTCAATTTAACAGGCAGACAAAAACCATTACCGCAAATGCCGAAGGGAAATGGAAAATAGAGTTGGAGGCCTGTCCAGCGGGCGGGCCGTATGAAATGACCATTTCCGGTGAAGAATCCGTCACCTTTAGTGATATCTATGTCGGCGAAGTATGGCTGTGTTCAGGCCAATCAAATATGGATATGACCGTGGCGCGTGAAGACCGTTACTGGTGCGGAGTGCTGAATGAAGCCGAAGAAGTGGCGGCGGCGGAGTATCCCTTGATTCGTGTGTTTGATGTGGAGTTTGCGACAAAGGATGAGCCGCAGACCGAGGTCAAGGGAATGTGGGAGGTTTGTTCGCCGCAGACGGTCGGGCATTTTTCCGCGGCAGCGTATTTTTTTGCACGCCAGCTGCATCAGAAACTGAATGTGCCCATTGGGCTGGTTACGACGGCCTACGGGGCCAGTACCGCCGAAGCGTGGACAAGCCGCCCGGCGCTGGAGGCGGAACCGTCGCTGCGGTTTTTACTGGAGGCGTATGAAAAAAGCTGTCAGGCCTATGATAGCGGAGCGGCTCAGAAAAAGTATGAAGCGGCACTGGCGGAATGGCAGCAGGCCACAGAGGAAGACAAGGCCGAAGGCCGTTCGGGACCGCGCAAGCCGTCGATGCCGAAGAATCCGCATCTGGATCAGCACAGTCCGTGTGTGCTGTATAATGCGATGATAGCGCCGGTGGTTCCGTATGCGATGCGCGGGGCGATCTGGTATCAGGGCGAGTCCAACGGGGGGACGGCAAAGCAGTATGATCGGATCATGGAGACACTGGTCAAAGACTGGCGGACGGCGTGGGGGCAGGGAGACTTTCCATTTCTTTATGTGCAGTTGGCCAATCACGGGGAGCCTTCGACAGAGCCATTCCGCGGCGGGGGGATGGCTCCGGTGCGGCAGGCGCAATTGAAGAATCTTTCCATCCCCAAGACGGCGATGGCGACAGCGATTGATATCGGCGATGCGAAAGATATCCATCCCAAAAACAAGCAGGAGGTGGGATTGCGTTTATCGCTGGCGGCGCGGGCACTTGCGTATGGCGAATCGATTGAGTATATGGGACCGATTTATGACCATCATCAGATCGAGGGCAGTTTAATTCGTCTTTATTTTACGCATACGGACGGCGGGCTGGTTGCCAAAGACGGTCAACTGAAAGGTTTTGCGGTTACGGGTGATGATAAACGGTTTGTCCGGGCGGAAGCAAAGATCGAGGGCGATACGGTTATCGTCTTTAACCCGGACGTGGACAAGCCGGCTGCGGTGCGGTATGCTTATGATGCCAATCCGACGGTGAGCCTATATAATAAAGCGGGATTGCCTGCGTCTCCGTTCCGGACGGATGATTTTTGAGAAGTTTCATACCCTAAAAAGCTTAACAGAATAGAAAGGGATCTGCGATGGTTAAGGATGCAGTGCGAGTCCTGACGGCGGGGCTTTTGATACTGGGGTGGTGTGTCGAACAAGGGCGCAGCGAAGCTGCAGAATCGCTGGCCTGGCCTGCGGCGACGAAAGAAAACCGGCCGTGGACGCGATGGTGGTGGCTGGGCAGTGCGGTAGATGAGGCGGGTCTAACTCAGCAGTTGACGCAGTTTCGAGAGGGGGGGCTGGGCGGTGTTGAGATATGCCCGATTTATGGAGTTAAAGGATATGAAGACAAACACGTCGAGTTTTTGACACCGCGATGGATGGCATTGCTGGAGCATACCACGTTGCAGGCAGCGAAACTGGGTCTGGGTGTTGATATGACAACCGGAACGGGCTGGCCTTTCGGCGGAGTGGGAGTTACAAATGAGACTGCTTCGGCGGGGGTGGTGCTGAAGCGTTATGAACTGGAAAATGGCGAACGTCTGGATGAGCAGTTGCCGGATGTGCCGATGCACTATGTGCTGGCGGTTTCGACAGAAGGTCATCGCATCGATATCACCGACAAGGTCAAAAACCGGCAGCTTGACTGGGAGGCTCCGGAAGGCACATGGAAAATATATGCGGTCGGCGTCAAGCCGCGGGTTCAGCGTGTCAAACGCGCTGCACCGGGCGGCGAGGGTTATGTCGTCGATCCGTTTTCCGTAATGGCGCTAAATCAGTACCTGGCGGCATTTGACAAGGCATTTGCAGAGTTTAAAGGAATGATGCCGCGCGGACAGTTCCACGACTCCTTTGAGTACTATGGAGCGTCCTGGACGCGGGATTTCTTTGACCAGTTCAAAACACGGCGGGGTTATGATCTGCGGGATCATCTTGAGGTGCTCTTCAAAGAAGGCGATCGCGAGGTTGCATCACGTGTGATGCGGGATTTCCACTGTACGATTCATGAGCTGCATTTGGCGTATCTACAGCGATGGACGCAATGGAGCCATCAGTACGGCGGCCTGACGCGCAATCAGGCACATGGATCGCCGGGTAATTTAATCGATTTGTATGCGGCTTCTGATATTCCTGAAACCGAGATTTTCCGTTCGATTGGAATGCGTCAAATTCCGATGCTGAAATTTAGCTCTTCGGCGGCTCATCTGAGCGGAAGGCCGCTGGTATCATCGGAATCGTTTACCTGGCTGACAGAACATTTTCAGGCGAACCTTGCACAGGTCAAAAGGGCGACAGATTTTTTGTTTTTGGCCGGCGTCAATCATATTTTTTATCATGGCATACCCTATTCGCCTGTAGAGGCCCCCTGGCCGGGCTGGCAGTTTTATGCATCGGTGAATATGGGGCCGATGGGCGGTCTGTGGAAAGATATGCCTGCTTATACGGCGTATGTGACGCGTTGTCAGTCGATCCTTCAGACAGGTAAGCCGGCCAATGATGTGCTGCTGTATTATCCGATTGAAGATATTTGGCACCATGCCGATGAGATGCCGTTGAAAATGACGGTACATAATCAAGAGCAATTGCTGTGGCCGACGCGGTTTCATCAGGCGGCGATGATGTGTTGGGAGAAGGGATATTTATACGATTCAATTTCTGACCATCTTTTAGAACAGGCGCGTTTTGAAGAGGGTGCTATCAGTGTAGGGGGCAGTCGGTACAAGGTTGTAGTGGTGCCGCAATGCCGGATCATGCCGGTCGCGACGCTGGAAAAACTTGTGTCGCTGGCAAAGGACGGAGCGGTGATCCTGTTTGAGGAATCTTTACCCGAGGATGTGCCGGGGCTGCATGATATCGGCGCCCGTCGTACGAAACTGAAAACCGTTTTAGGAGCAATAGCGCCATTCGATTCCCAGGCACCTCCTGTACGGCAGCGTGAGGTCGGCAAAGGATGTGTGATGGTCGGTGCGCTTGAGGCGATGCTGGAAACGGCCAAAACTCCGCGAGAAGCAATGGCCGACCAGGGTATCCGTATTGTTCGACGCACACATTCGACGGGATATCATTATTTTCTGGTTCATACCGGCGAAAAACCGCTGGACGGCTGGGTTACACTGGGACGAAGTGCCAAGTCGGCGGCCCTGCTGGACCCGCTGTTTGAAGCGCACAGTGGTGTTTCGGCCGTACGACAAAATGAGGCCGGACAAACAGAGGTCTATCTGCAATTACAGCCGGGGCAATCGGTTGTGTTAAGAACATTCAGCGATACTCTTGTTGAGGGTCCGAAATGGACTTATTATTCGGACTCGGCAGCGGCGAGAGAAATAACGGGAACATGGGCTGTTCAGTTTATCGAAGGCGGGCCGGAACTGCCTGCCGCATATGAGACGACCGAGCTGGCCTCGTGGACACAGCGGGACGATGAACGGACCAAACGGTTTGCCGGAACAGCACGCTATACAATAGAATTTGACGCTCCGAGCGGAAGTGCCGATGACTGGCGGCTGGAAGCGGGGCGTGTGTGCGAAAGTGCATCGATTACATTGAATGGCAAATCGCTGGGGACGCTGTTTTGTGAGCCGTTTTCGATATCCCTTGGCTCGGCGCTTAAGCCCGGCAAAAATACACTGAGTCTGGACGTGACAAATCTTTCGGCCAATCGCATTCGTGATATGGATCAGCGCAAGGTCAATTGGAAGTATTTCTATGATGCCAATGTCGTCAACATTAATTACAAACCCCTGGATGCCTCAGATTGGCCGTTGCGGGATTCGGGGCTGATAGGCCCTGTACGTCTTGTACCACTAAGGCGGTTTGACCCGATGCAGCGTATTGACAGCAAACCGACGGTATTTCTGATCGGCGATTCAACAGTACGTAATCGAACGGCAGGCCAACAGGGGTGGGGGGATCCGGTCGCATCGTTTTTTGACACTGCCCGGATCACTGTTGAGAATCGTGCCCTCGGAGGACGCAGCAGTCGTACATTTTTAACGGAAGGATTGTGGGACGCTGTGCTTGCCGAACTTAAAGCCGGCGATTATGTGCTGATGCAGTTCGGGCATAATGACGGCGGCTCGCTGTATCAGGGACGTGCCCGGGCATCACTTAAGGGGATCGGTGAGGAAACTGAGGATGTTGTTCTGGAAGCGACCGGCAAACCTGAAACGGTGCACACCTACGGCTGGTACTTGCGGCGTTATATCCGCGATGCAAAGGCCAAAGGGGCGACGCCGATTGTGCTGTCGCTGGTGCCGCGCAATATCTGGAATGAAGAAAAGACCGCGATAGGACGGGCAACGAACAGTTATGGTACATGGGCCGCTCAGGCTGCCAAAGAAGAAGGGGCCTTTTTTGTCGATTTAAACGAGCTTGTCGCCCGGCATTATGAAGCGGTGGGTGAAGAAAAAGTTCGAACGGTTTATTTCGGCGTTGACCATACTCATACCACACCGACAGGAGCGGCGGCTACTGCCGGGATTGTGGCCGAGGCGATCAGGACGCTGGAAACCTGCGGTCTGAGAGAATATCTGCTGCCTGGATAGTGTGATTATTAAGGCCGCGAGCAATAAAACAAGAAGGGGGGCAGAATGTGTTCTGCCCCCCAGCCTCTTTCCAATGCCGGTTTTCAGTGGTGCCTAACGTTTTCTGCGAATTGAAAGCAGACCGCCCAGCCCCACCAGCATCAGGGTAGCCGGTTCGGGAACCAATGCAGGCGCAAAATTTGTCGTATGCTCTTTTGTAGCAATTTCATGTTCGCCATCGCCTTGTGCGACAAGGACGAGAGTTACAAGGTTGTTGGTGTCCGCATTGAGAAAGTCGGCCAATGCGGGCAATGCGTCTGAATAGTAGCGCAGATCGTAGTTGCCTTTAACGCCGCCGGGAGCAGCGGGACTGGTAATTGTTCCCAGCCATGTCAGCTTGGTGAGGTCAAGAAGACCATTACCCGTGTCGTTGCCGCTGTCAGGTGTAAGCATTCCCGGAGCAGTAGCATAAGTGATTGAGCCGGTACCGCTTTCAATCCAGTTATCATCGACGTCGTTGTCGGTCAATCCATAGATATCAAACACTTTTTCTCCGCTCTTAAGATAGGTTGTGTTTAGCATCAGCTTTGTGTTTTCGCCGAAAGGTTCAGTAATCTCGCTGATATCGAACCGAATGTAGGCCGCCATGAAACGAGTGTTCACCAATGTGCGGACTCTCATTCTGGTTTCTGCACCCCAGTTCTGGGTTGAGGTTTGCTTGCCTGAGACATTGTTTGACACATAGGTGTCGGCCCCGTTACCGAATTCCGTAGTCACAAGAAGTGCCTGAGCGGCCGTGCTCAGCATAAACAGTAACAATGACAATACCGCTGCTCTTTTCATCTTCTAACCCTCCGAACCATAAAGTGATTTTAAGAAAGGCGGGCAGCAACACCGCCGCCCGCCCGACTGAAACGTCTTCTATGTTACTGGCAATCGGCATTCGGATAAAAACCGCAATCCAGCCAATAACCTGCCCAATAGACAAAGTCGCTGAGCAATACGAGGCAATCGCCGTCAAAGTCATATACCGGTCTGTTCCGGCAATAGCTGCCGACTACACCGGTATAGAGATCGGCGATCTGATCGGCGGTGATGGCGTAATTGTAAATTCTCAGATCATCCATCATGCCGGCATAGAACGCATCCGAGCTCCAATTGCTTTCACCGATATAGTTGAGCGTGCGGGTAACTACTTCCGGCAGGCCGACGGTACCGGTTTGTACCGGCAGGCCGTTCTTATAAATCGTGACCGCGCCGGCCTCGGTCATAGTGACGACAAAATACTGCCATTCATTCTGGGTGAAGGCGTTTTCCGCATCTACCGTTCCGTCATTGGTATCAAATCTCAGGGTGTTGGATACACCATTGCGGGTAAACAGGATATTCACTCCGCCGGCACCGTTGCCGAAATCAATAAAGCGTGCCCAGTTGGCGGCGGTCGTCGGATTGGACCAGACGGAAATGGACATCCCCGCTGAGAAATCGCTGAAGCCGTCCGGCAGGTCCACATAGTCGTCGGTACCGTCAAAGATCATCGCCTGCCCGATCAAGCCGTCGGTTTCAAAGACCGGCTCTCCCGTTAATGTACCGTTGTAGACGCCGGTTTCATCGACGGCGTTGCCCTCAAACTTCCAGTGAGCGATCAACCGTTTGACGATCAGCTTTGCCGAGGCTGACGGCGTCGCTCCCCCGGCATTTCCAAGGGCACAGTAGTACAAGCCATCGTCGGCTGTTTCAATATTGGCCAACGTCAGCGTTGAGGTATAAACATCGTTGGTCGAATCATAGAAAAGCTCGATCGTTACGTCCGGGTCGCTTGGCAGCAGTTCAACTGCCGGCTCGCCGGCCTTGTACCATTTATTGGATACAATGTCCGAGGTGCTTGTAAAACCGGCAGAGAAGGAAGCGCTGTCGCCTTCGAGAGCCGATGTATCTGACGGATCGGCCTGTATCTCCGGCGCTGAACTGGCGATAAACGACCAGAACTTACCGGGTATAAGTCCTGCATTGGGATCATGACAATCCACAACCCAGTAATAGGTATTGGGAGCAGACAGAGGATAGGGGATTGTTACAGATGTTGTCGAGATGCCTTCGTAGATTTTTTCCAGGCCGTAGTTCTCATACAGCGCATTGGGTTCTGTCGTTCCCAGGTAAACGTCGCAGGTAATGTCCGGCTGCTCGGGATCGTTGGGATCCGGATTCCGCCAGGACAGCTCGGTCCAATACGCCGGCACGACAGCGCCGTCGGCGGGAACAGGAAGATAAGCGGTCGTAATCGGCGTATAGTCAAGGATCAACTGCGGACGATAGGCCTCCGTGGCATTTTCCTTCGTGGCGATACCATAGCCCCTTGCATTAGAGTCATCGTTACCGATAATAAAAGTAACCTGTCCGTCGCCGTAATAGACGCGGTTCTGCAAAAAAGTGACCAGCGCGGGGCCTGTGACTGTTGCGGTTGTACCGGCCAGATAACTTCCGCTTGAGGGATTGATGGTTTCTGTAACATCGGCTTCACCGCCATCCAGATTGATAATTCTTCCTGTTGTCAAATCGAAGGGAACGGCATTGGTAGATGTCTTAATCCACTCTGCCCCGACAGGATTGGTTCCCGATTCTGTCAATGTTGCTTCATCCCAGCTCTGGGGAGTGTTGCCTGCTACTTCATTTAAGCCGTATAGGGAAAACCGTCCGTTATTCATCACGTCCGCCCGCGGAGCGCCGTCCGTAACGGTCATAATGACCTGAGCTGAATGAATGACTATGGCGCCCATCCCGGATAAATCGAATCGTACATATCCGGCAATGTCACTGCTGCCCCCGTAGATGTACATATACGCAAGGTCGCCGCGAGCAGTGCCATCCTGAATGAATGTATCAGCGGCACTGGTCAAAGTGATCGTCTCCGCCCTGGAGGCGGCCCCCAGTACGATCAGGGTAAGTGTCGTAAATACTAATATTCTTTTCATAGCTAAAACCTCCAAAAGTTTTTTATTTTTTCATAACCGGCGGTAGGCAATAAGGCCGTCCGCATCATTGCTTTATCGTGTCGGATTAAGGGCACGCCGTTTCCGGATAAATACCGCAACCCATCCAGGCTGCAGCCAGCGCCGAAAAGTCCGCCAGATCGATCCGGCAGTTGTTATTTACATCCAGGGCAAACTCGGCACTGCCGTATTCCAGCACGCAGAATTCCCGGCTGATCATTTCATTAAAGAGTTCCGCAATTCCATCATCATCCTTGGCGTAATTGAATATCTGAACCTCATCCATCGTGCCATTGAAAAGCTGCCCGCCGCCGGCGCTGGCGCCCAACCATAACGTCGCTTCGGTGTCCGTGCCGAGACTGAACGCACCGGCCACGGTAGAGAAAAAGATATTGCCGTCCAGAACCCGGTAAACGGTCGCCGTTGAGCCGTCAAAGGTCAGAGCGATGAATTCCCATTCGCCCACGACAGGACTGCCGTTGGAGATAGTAGCGCCGCCGCTGCGAATGATGCCGATCTGGTTGCCGGCGCTGATACCGAACTGCCACATCATGTCATCCGCCGCCCAGCTATCCATCTTGCTCAGGAGGTTCTGGTAAGCACCGTTATTGCCATTCCATTTAATCCACATCGATACGGTAAACGCGTCGGACACAGTCGAAGGGTTCCAGGTGCCTGCCGAAGCAAAGCTGTAGGCGTCCATACTCACACCTTCACTGTCTGTAATAACGCCGGGGACAAAAGCCGGTGTCGGTCCGTTCGGATCCGCATGATGACCTTCGCCGCTGACATCCAGATACTGGCCGCCGACAAAGTCTGCGGCGTTTAAGGTCCAGTGAGCTGCTGCCCGCTGAACTACCAGCCGGGCAGGGTTGGAATAGACCGCGTTGATTTCGCCGCTGTTATTGACGACTTTGCAGTAATAATACCCTTCATCTGCACTGACCGTCACCAATGAGAGTGTGTCGGCATTGGTGCCCACCTGTGTATCGTTGTCCGGGGTGTTATTGGCATTGTCGGTGCTGTAATACCATGTGTATTCAGCGGGGCTGAAGCTCTCAACGACCACCGAAAATTCGGCAGTCTGCCCCAGCGGCACGGAAAGCGGTACAGGATGAGTCTTAATCAGGGGGATGGCGGTTACATCGAAGGTCCATACCGCACCTGTTTTCAAAAAGGGAGGTTCAGTGCTGGAATCGTAACTGTCAACGATCCAGTAATACGTGGTTTCCGCCAAAGGCCGCATCGCTTCGGGAATTGTCACCGTGGTGTCGGCAGTACCCGTCGCGAGTTGTATCAGATTGTAGCCGGGCTTGGCCAGATTGGGTTCATTGGTGCCAAGATAAACATCGCAGGTGATCGTTCCGCTCGGATAGTTCGGCTCAGTGTTCGTCCAGCTTAGTGTTGCCTGTGACGGCAGGACGGAAGCGCCGATCGCCGGAACCGGATTAACAGCACATCGGGCATTAGGGAATGTCAGCGTCGGAAGGCCTACGCCGTTCTCTTTCATCGAGACATACCAGCTTTGACTGTTGTCTGACGTACTGGTGTAAAGCATCAACGTCAGCAGTCCGTTTTTATCAGCGGTGACATACGTCGGATCAATACTGCCGGTGTTCAATCCCACGGCAGCCGAGATGTCCATTGTACCCATGATTGTCCACTTGGTTTCATCAATACCGAGGATTGCAAGTGTATATCCTTCTTCTCCTTCATGAATTAATCCCGGAGCGGTGTTATAGCACAGAGTGGCCTCATCCCAATAATCCAGGCTGTCATCGGTCAATAACCAGATGTTGAGGATTCTGGCCCGGTTGGCTGTCGAGGTGGTTGTGATCGATAGAGTGGCTCCGCTCAAGTCGCCTCCAACGCTGCGGACATCAAAGCGAAGAATTGTTGCCTTGGCCCGTGTTCCGTCATAATGACGGATCGGAGCTGTCGTACTGGCACCCATGACTACGTTTGGTCCCTGGTTGCTGTCATTGGAGACGCCGCCGTCAGCGCCTTTTCCGTCGGCGGTCGTGATGGTCATTGCCGCCGGACAGAATGCCGCCAGCAGCAAAACCATCGCAAGTACCCATACTTTCTTTTTCATAACAGGTCCTCCGAAAAAATTATTCTTCTTTTATCATTACACTCTGTAATGCTTGTTTGAAACCCGCTTATTCCAATATCAGGACTGGACGGCCGAAAACTCCCCAGTCGTAGCCGATCTGATTTTCATCAACGTCTTTATTGACAGTCCCGCCGTCGGTAACGATCAGTGTCAGAAAACGGTCAGTGCTGTTCAGGTCCACTGAGACGGTCTTGACCTGACCGCGCGTCATCGATTCAAGAGTGCAAAAGCGCATCTTCCCGTCGACCAGCACCCAGAAATCAGCGTAAGATTCTTTGGGGGCCGAATCACAGATGCCGGCTTCGGAAGTAAAGCGGACGATTTTTGAACCGGAAAGATGCGGCCGGTAGGCATTCAGGTCAAAGGTAATGCCGGCGTTGGCATGAAGAAAAATGCATGAATGTTCCTGTGATGAATAATTGATTTTATTCAGAGTGACAGGGAAAGCGACGGAGTTGCCGGCACTGGTGACGGACGAGGGTGAATTGCAGATGTCGGAATAATAATAGCCGCTGGTTTTTGGACATTCACCGAAGACATGCCCTTCGGAGGAAACGATTTGTGTTTTGGCTCCGTTGGGGATAAAGACGCCGTCGATAAATGCGCTGGATGCAACGGCGGTATATATATTAGAGAGTCTTCGCGTTTCAAATTCGGCTTTTCGCAACGCTCCGCCGCCGGGATTGATGCCGAAATTTTGTGTGCCTGTGCCGAAGCCGCACCCGCCCCCGACCACATCGGCCAGATTGATTTCTCGTTGACCCCTCCAGAGCAGACGAGCTTTGGAATCGATGGCCTGAACGAATGTTTCTTTCTTAAGAGGAATCGGTTTGAGAGTTCCCGCTTCGGCGTCGAATTTGGCGGCAGAGCCGGCGGTAAGCGGCAGCGTATCTTTGGCGGTTCCTGTTTCTCCGGCGATCAGGACGGCCTTGCCTTTAAAGACGTGAAGTTCAGCGGCTCCCTGCAGGTTTGAGGCGATTCCGAATTCGGTCCCCAGATCGATGATTCGCGACATCGGCGTTTGAACGCCGAATCCGTATCCGGACGGAGAGACGACGGCAAATATACGTCCGTAATTCAATGCGATCTCGGAGCCGCTGGTAAACCGGAATTCCGCCGGGCCTTCGACCAATACTTCCACTCCTCCGTCCGTATCGAGCTTGAGTGTGCCGTGCTGCAGTTGAATCCATTCCGGTTCCACGCAGAGGCGGCTGCCGGTCTTGAGGGGAATACTGGAACTCCATTTGGCGTCCAGAACATCGGCGACAACCGCCACTTCAAAGGCGGTGCGCGGATTCATCAGTACATAAGCCATCAGGATCAGAAAAGCCGCCAGCGAGGTCAGCGCGACGATCAGCGGAGCCTTGGATATCTTTCGGGCAGGTATTACAACAGGGATCTTGCCGGAAATAAGCGGCTCGGGTGTTTCCTTTTTGGGCAAGACGATAGGTTGGGCTGTGCGTTCATGATCCCCCATCGCCTCAAAGAACTCCAGCGGAAGCGGGGATTCTGTCAGACAAAGCTGCTCGGTGTTTCCTGTCTGATCATTGAGGGCTTTCCAGATGGAGCTGTTATGTTTGGTAGCGGCTTGCAGATTGCATAAGTCGGTGCAGAGCCAGACATAGTCAAGATAATAGTCCAGTGCGTCCGGATGGGTTTCAAGGAGACGGTTTAGCTCAGAAAATTCCGCCGGACTGATGATACCCTCGCGGATCATCCCGCATAGATACAACAGGCGATTGAGGTGTTCCGGAGTCAGACTCATAGCAGTTCTCCTTCTGCCAGTGTCCGACGGATGCACAAAAGCAGTTTGGCATGAATTTTAGTGAACACTTTATACAGCGTATACGCTTCTTTGCCGGTCTGTTCTGAAACGCTTCGAATCGTAGCACCGGGTTCGTATCGCATTTGGATCAGTGTCCGCTCGGTGTCCTGCAGCTTTTCCAGGCACTTTTTTAGACAGCTTAACCGTTCGTCGTGACTTGACGACTGGTTTTCAATCTTGTCCGAGAGGGATTCAAGGGTGGATTCGGAAAAACAGAGACGATCCTTCTTTTTATATTTACAGTAATTCAGGACCTGAAAATGTGCTATTCTTAATGCCCACGCGCTGAAATTCGTTCCGCGTTCAAAATCACTGAATTTGGCCCACATTACTGAGGCGATTTCTTGAATCAGATCGTCTACATCGGACCAGTTCGGCACCAGTGCCCGCACATAGCCATAAATCCTTCGTTCATTGGCCAAATACAGCTTGATAAAAAGCTGATAATCCTGTCCGCTGTTGTCGGGATTTGCAGTCATAGTGACAACATAACCTCTACGGTTTCTTTAAATTTTCCCATCGCCTACTGGATATAGTCAAATTTTCCGTTTTTTTGCTGAAAAAATCAAAAAAAGAAAGAAGTTGCGACTCCGTAGATTGTGTATCTGTTAAGCTGAAATAAACATAGCAGACTTTGCAGCAATATTGTGTCAAAAAACTATTCCGCTTGAGGAGTTTTAAGCCATTGCGCAGCCAGTAGTTGAAAGTCGAGCAGGTTGACCAAATGATCGCGCTGGACGGGTGCGATATCCGCAGCGGCGTCGGAGGTCAGCCAGGCCCCGGAGAAATAATGAATATCCTGGCTATTAACTGTTTTATCAGTGTTAAAATCTGACAGCAGAGTGGTTCCGAGTCGGACAGGGCCGACTCCCGAATCAGAAAGGACAAAGGGTTTAATGCGACCGTCCGGAAGATACTGGAGCTTTTCAATAGCGATTGAACGCGAACCGGAATACGGCCCTGCATCGAGTCGATTGTTCCAGCGGTGGTAAACAGCGTACCATTCATCCATTGCGGTATTGTAAAGAAACGAATGATGTCCGGGACCTTTGTGCCAGCCGTCGCTGACCATCAAGGCTCCCTGATACGTCCACGGCCCGACAGGGCCGCCTGAGGTGCAGTAGTGCATCGAATAGGTATCGTTATTCCAACTGCCGTGACTGTATGACAGGTAATAGATGCCCTTTCGATAATGCATAAATGCGCCTTCTGTAAAGTTGGGCGGATTGACCACTGTTATTTCACGGGCAAAACTCATCATATCACTGTTCAGTTCAAATACCCGCAACCGGGAACCGGCGCTGCCTCCCGCATATAAGTAAGAGGTGCCGGTTTGCGGATCGGTAAACACCATCGGATCGATAGCTTCGAAGGTAGCGCTGTTATTATCCGATAACAGGGCGGCTCCTTTGTCGGTGAACGGCCCGGACGGAGAAGAACCATAGGCGACTCCGATATGTGAAGGTTTAGGCCCGACGGAATAATAGAAATAATATGTCCCGTTCTTTTTGATGACTCCCGGTGCCCAGGCGTGTTTGCCGGAGGGAATCCACGGGATGGTGTTAAAATTCAGAATCGGGCCGTGTGTCTTCCAGGTCACCAGATCCGTTGAGGAGTAAGCGTAGAAGTATCTGTAATATCCCGAGGTGGGGTACATCCATACGGTGTTGCCCTCGAGAATGACGTGAGGATCGGCTGCGTCCATGATCGGATTCCGGTTAACGGTCGGTTTCGGCCAGACCAGGAATTGTTCTGTGGACAGGGCGGTGTTTGAAATGCGAACCTCATCGATGAAACCATAAGCCCGATCGGTATGCGCGCCGTTCCAGAGTCCGCGGCCTACCGACCAGCCCCCGGCATGCCAATTGGTGCCGTTGGCAGTTCCTTTGGCAAGTGCTCGGTTAGGGCTGCCGCTTTCGGCGATGTTCTTTTGAGCTACCAGACGGGGACTTGTGCCGCCGGTAATATTCGCAAGGTACAGCGAAAGGGTAGTACCGTCGTTGACCGCGGCCATATAGTACCATACGCCTGTTGTCCCTTCCGGATCACTGCTCCAGTTGAATCCCTGTATCATTCCTGCAGCGGAAATGGCCTCATGCCAATAGCCCGACACATCGGCAAAGGAGATAGAGACGCTCTGATCGGGGCGTATCTGGAAATACAGTGCCGCCAGCCGCGAATCCGAAGTTGCGACATTGGAAGCGTCGCGCCCAACAACGGTACGATGATGAGTGCCGGATTCCGGCTTGAAAAAAGCTTCGATTGTAAATTGAGCAGGCGTGATGGTTTCAATATCGATGCCGGTCGGATAACTGCCCGCACCGTAACTCTTCGCGGCGGATCGTGTTTGAAGTGATGGCAACGAGCCGGTGTTTTGAACGCTTAGTATATTTTCCTGACCCGTTTTCGGAATTGGGTTGTAAGCTCTTTCACTGCGATAGACATACCCACCATTTCCGCCATCGGTCCAGGGGTCCAAATGATTCCCGTTACCCGAACTATCCAGAATCCCAAAGGGTTTTGTCACAGACGAAGACGCTGTGCCGTCTTCAAATTGCCAGTATGCCACCGTTGCAGAATTGCCCCGATGGAGTAGAGCCGTGAGTATTAGCACAAATACAAAGCCGACAGTCAATGGCTTCATCCGGCGGTTCCTTATATAAGGTTTTTGTTTGAACTTGTGCTGATATTGGATAAAATAATAAAAAACCCAAAATATCCACTATGAGCAAGCCTATAGAAAATTCCCCTTCCCTGTAATATACGATTCTCAAGTGTAATTTTTTTACTTTATTTTAAGAAAAATTCCCGATATACCTTTTAGGGTATGGCAGTTGTTAAGGTAAGCCAATCCATTGCGAAGGTGGAAAAATCTCTGTAATTCACGATGCAGTCGCCGTTTAGGTCAATTTCAAGTCCTGTGCTGCAATCCTCTGCCAGCCAGTAGTGAGCGAATGTTGCCAAATCACAAGGGATTGCCGCCCGCCACGGCCTCAAATACCGGCCTTCAATGACTTGCCGTTCCAGCATGGGACCCTGCCAGGCAACCGAAAGGTGATCGGTACCCGAGCCTTCTTTGTGAAGGGCTTCAATATAATATTTGCGGCCGGCCGTCAGCAGGATTGAAGGGGATTGCTGTTCAGGATACCTGTCCCATTGTCGAAGGCCGGTATAGCTGGAGACCTGGGCGATCAGTGCCGCGTTTTCAGGCCGGGCATCCGGGCTAAGATACAGCAGTGCGGTATCATCGGCGGCAATCCAGAACGAGTACTCCCCCGTTTGCGGCGCAACCAAATACCCCCTCAGCCGAGAACCGTAACTGTTGTCCCAATTGACGGGGGTTTCAAAACGGACAGCATAGTCGTAACCATCGGAGTGATCGGGATAGGTTGAATGGCTCGTCAAGTCACTGATTGATGAGCCATATATACCTTGCCACCATTGCCAGAGGATGGTGTTGGAGGTCTGCCCGGCATAGCGAATCTTTGGTGTCGGCGGCGGGGCCATACCTTCGCCCAGAAAGAAGCCCGGATGGGTGGGCTGGTTATAAGCGACATTCTGCCAGGCGACACTGATGCGATAGACCGGATCGTGCATCAGCGTATAAAGCCTCCGCCCGGCGGGGATCGTTGTGGTAAAGATGAGCAGTTTCGTGCTGTCTCCCGTTCGCCAGACGGCTTCTTCACGCCAGTCGCCGAAAAGGTCCGCGACAAGAGCTGGGTTTGCTTTTGTGCCGTTGTTCTGCGCTGCGCCGTAATTATAAGCCGTCAGTTGTCGGCTCAGACTGTTGGTTTCGTAATTCCATTTCTCGATAATCGTGCCGTCCAGTAATTCCCGCAGCAAGTCGCCGTCCCACAAGATACCGAAATTGACGCGCGACGGGCGGGACTCGGAGATCAAGTCTCCTGTTGCGCTGTACAGCGCGCCGCTGTTGGTCGCCCACGCTTCATACCCGTCGTATCGGGGATCGATATCGAAAGCGACACCCCGTCCCACATCGCCGGTGGCGGTGGTGTACCACAGAATTTCCCCTGTGGCGGCGTCACGCATCGTTGCGCCGAAGTTGCCGTTGGAGGCAGCCGACTCGTGCGGCATAAATACTTCCAGTCCCGGCCTTGACGGAACCATATCCGATACATGCAGTGCATCGCCATGCCCCAGCCTTGTGGTGTATAAGGCGGTGCCGTCGTGCTTGACAGCACATGCGCCGTAGAGAATGTCGTCTTTGCCGTTGCCGGTAACATCGGCGATGCTCAGGCTGTGACATCCTTGCCCGATATAGTTGCTGTTGATATTGTCGTTGATCCGCAAGCCTGCTTTAAAATACCAGAGCTGCGTGAGTTTTCCCTGCCGCCAATTATAAGCGACGATCTCATTGCGGGCGGACAGACTGCTGTTCTGCGGGCCGTAATAGCCGCGTGCCATAATCAGGCTGGGGCGCTCGCCGTCCACATAAGCAATTCCCGCCAGAAATCGATCCACACGATTGCCGTAGGTATCTCCCCATTGGCTGACACTGACGCGATTGGGGTAAAAGTCCGTGGTGGCCAGCGCCGCACCGGTCGGACCGTCAAAGATCGTCAGATATTCCGGCCCGCTGAGAATATACCCGCTGGAGTTGCGATAGTCCGCACCCGCATTCCCTATGACAACACCCGTTCCGTCGATAGTGGCATCGGCGGTTTTACAGGCGACCTCGGCCCGACCGTCGCCGTCAAGGTCGTACACGATAAACTGCGTATAGTGAGCGCCGGCCCGGATATTGCGCCCCAGATCAATGCGCCACATAAACGCACCTTCAAGGCTATAGGCATCAAGATAAACATTGCCGGTATAGCCCGATTGCGAATTGTCTTTGGAATTGGACGGATCCCATTTAACGATGATTTCGTACCGTCCGTCACCGTCCAGATCGCCGACACTGCAATCATTAGCGCTGTAGGTGTATTCGACTGCATCCGGCGTTGTACCGCCCGCAGGAATCTCAAGCGGAATCTCCAGATAGGGTGTTGTCCAGACCGATACCGCTTCGCAGGCCGGCCCTTCAACGCCGTCGATAACAGCGCTGATACTGTATGTACTGTTAACGCTTGTTGTATCAATGTAGTTCGTCGATTGCGTGATCGGTGACAAAGTGAGTCGGGTTGTGTCGCGATATATATGAAAGCCGATGTCTTTGCCCCATTCGTCGCCCAACAGCCGCCAGCCGATATACACCTTGTTGCTGCCGGTTCGCACAGCGATTGTGCCCCGATCCAGATACTCCATCTGACGCTCAATAAGATAATTCGTCTGCTCTTCTTGCTCGATCAGTTCGGCATTGGGAAATGCCAGCGATGGCGGCGGAAAATCCGGGCTGTACTCTTTCATCGCGCAATACCAGCTCTGGCTGTTGTCTGAGGTGGCGGTGTAAAGCAACAGGGTGATCAGGTTGTTGGTGTCCTGTGCGATAAAGTCTGCCATTTCCACGACCCCGCTGTTGGTGGCGGCAGCGGATGAAAAACCAATGGAACCAAGCAGGCTCCATTTTGCCGTGTCCATACTGAGATAACCCGAATCTGCGGCAAGCAGGCCCGGAGCCGTATTATAACAAAGCGATGCTTCGGCCCACAGGTCATCATCGCCGTCGGCAAGCCCATACACATTTACGGTTCGGGCACGGTTGGCGGTGGAACTGGTGGTAACTGAAAGAACCGCACCGCTGACATCTCCACCGACGGTACTCAGGTCAAACCGAAGCAATACAGCTTTGGCCCGTACGCCCTCATATCGCCGAAGACCGACGTTGGTGGCGACTCCGCCGATCCAGCTCGGCCCTTGAGTACTGTCATTGCTGATACCGCCGTCTGCCCCGTTGCCGTCAGCAGTGGTACGAAGGACTAACGCGGAGGCAGTACTTGACAATAGTCCTGCAAGTACCATAACTAATAAACCGAGTCTTTTTATCATTTGTCCACCACGCAACCGTTGCCAAGGAAAAACACAACCCCGTTTTCATCGGACAATATGCCCCCATACTCCGGCGTATGAGTTCAAAACAAACCATCCTCATTCTGGATATAGGCTGAAAGGTTTGAATTTAACTTCTTTTTTGAAAAATTCTTAGCGGGTGGACAGATTTTTAGATAAGAAGTTTTAGAAAATAAAGATAAGCGATAATATGTTTATTCTTCGTCCTTTTCGACCCTCATTTGGAAGCTTAAGGGCACGATGAGGACAGCGCACTCGGCCTTGCGGGCCACTTTTTCAGTAACGTTCCCGAACAAAGCTTTTTGAAGGGCGCCGCTGCCCTGACGGCCCATCACGATCAAATCGACCTGTTTTTCCCGTGCAAAATCAAGGATTTCCTGCCAGTCTTTCCCTATACGATATTCGACCTTAAGGCTGATACCCTCGGGCAGCCGTGACACATAGGCCTCGTTCACGCGCTCGTCAAGATCGTTCTTGGCTTTGTTATCGACATTGTCAACCTCGTAAATATACCCTTTCCAGAACTGGGCGTCAGATTCCGGAATGATATGCAGCAGGTACAATTCACACCCCGGACGCCGCATCGCTGAATCGACGGCGAATTGAAATGCAAATTCGGCATTTTTTGAAAAGTCCGTGCAGAAAAGAATCTTTCGGCAAGGTCCGGCAGGTAATATGGGATGTGTATTCATACATACCTTTCAATGAATTGATTAACTTCTGTACTCAACGAGACAAGTTCGGAAGCCATAGACACAACTGGGGAAACACTATCAGGAGAATCGCCGTTAAGACCATCATATACAGGAACGGCATTGCACCCTTGAAAACCGTTTGCAGGGGAACGTCCCGCTCGATACCGCTGACTACATAAACGCATACCCCAACCGGGGGGGTGATGACGCCCATCTGCGTAACCAGTACAATGATTACGCCCAGCCAAATGGGATGATACCCCAACTCCGTGACCACCGGAGAAAAGATCGGCACCGTCAGCAGTACCAGTGCCAGCGCATCGACAAAACATCCGGCCAGCAGGTAGAACAAAATGATCAGGCCGACCACACACCAGCCTGGAATCGCAAGCCCCGACAGCCAGCCCGCCAGTTGAAACGGCAGCTGTGTAACCGCCAGAAAGTTTCCGAAAATAGCCGCTCCCGCCACGATAACCATCACCATACACGAAGTCCGCATCGTCTCCCGCAGACTTTGCTGAAACGTTTTCCACGTCAGCTTTTTCTGAATCACTGTGATCAGGATCGTTCCCGCTGCGCCGATGGCCGCCGCCTCGTTGGCGCTGAACCATCCCAGGAACATTCCGCCCATGACCAGTGCAAACAGGATCAGCGTTTCCGACACACCCAGCAGGGAGACCATCTTCTGCCCCAAAGTGCACGGCGAAGCCGCAGGAGCCAATTTCGGATGTCGCCTGCATTGCCAATAAATGACAAGACAGAACAAGGTTGCCATTAAAATCCCGGGGATGATTCCGGAAATGAATAGTTTGCCGATGGACTGTTCGGTCAGAATTGCATAAACGATAAACACAACGCTCGGCGGGATGAGCATCCCCAGCGTACCGCCGGCCGCAACAGTGCCCGTACTCAGGCCCATATCATAGCCGTATCGTTTCATCTCCGGCAAAGCCACCGAGGCCATCGTTGCCGTCGTCGCCGGCCCCGATCCGCAGATTGCCCCGAACGCGGCGCAGGCCCCCACAGTGGCCATCGCAAGCCCTCCCGGTAGCGGCCCCAGCCAGTGATATGCCGCTGAAAACAATCGCCGGCTGATTCCGCCATGAAATGATATCTGCCCCATTAGCACGAACAGCGGGATCACCGTCAGGTTGTAGTTGTTAAAAATGTCAAATAAATTCATCGACATCATATTTAACGCCGGCTGAATATCGCCGATGACCCACGCAAACCCCACAACCCCGACCACCGCCATTGAAAAGGCCACCGGCAGGCTCGTACAGAGCATCACGATCAGCAGGATGCACCCTATAATGCCTTTCTGTTCGGGACTCATGGTTTGATTAACTCCTCGCCGGGATACAGAATATGCTCAACAACCACCAGCATCGTCGCTGCACAGCACAGGGACATAATATACGGCACCCAAAACAGCGGCCAGCGAAGCGTAACCATCAACTGGTTCTTGGCGTGCATCGCATTGCCGTATTGGATGCACTGCCAGGCAAATAACAAAAACAATATCGCGATGATGGAATGCACCAGAATATTCCCGATTCGCCGGCCGCGGCGTGAGAGTTTAAGAAACAAAAACTCGATCGCAACATGACCCTTCAGACTGGTCGTATAAGGCAGCGAAGCCGCCAGCGTGATCGCCGCACAAACACTCACAAGGTCATTAGCGCCGCGCAGGGGTGCGTTGAACAGTTTCCGGCTTACCACGTCATACGTGGTGATAGCCGTCATCAGCACAATACCCGTGGCCGCTAAAAGGCATAATCCTCTGACCACTCCGGCAAGCAGCCGCTTATAGGTGGCCCGTACAATTCGCTCTGAAGAGAGTGACGGCATAGTCCTATTGTCCTGCCGCACCGCCCGCCTTGGAGGCTTTGGCGATGCTGGCTTCTATATCTTTCAGAAACTCTGCCCCGGGCAGATTCTTTTCTTTGGCGGCATTCACGAAACTGGTCAATACCGGCTCGACAGCTTTTTTCCATTTGGCCTGTTCCGCTGCCGACAGAGGGATAATTTCGCGCGGCGGTGTCAGCGATGCAATGAAATCCCGGCCTTCCTGATCCGCCTGATCCCATGCCTGCCCGTGCTTGACGATCCACTCCTGATTGACGGCATTAAAGATATCCTGAATATCCGCCGGCAGCGATTCCCATTTTGCCTTGTTCATCACCACAAACATCGCCGTGGTATAGCCGATGCAGGTGGAGTCTGTGACATACGAGATTACCTCGCCCTGTTTCCAGCCCTTGAGCGTTTCAATCGGACAGAGCGTCGCATCGACAACTCCTTTTGAAAGAGCCTCATAGGTTTCCGGCTGACTCATTCCGACCGGCGCTCCCCCCAGATTCTCCACGATTTTGGTCGATAAGCCTGTCGTGCGAACCTTTAAACCTTTCAGGTCTTCCAGTGCTGTAACCTTTTTCTTGGAGGCCAGCAGCCCCGGCCCGTGCGCGTGAACGTACATAAGACGGACATTGGCGATTTCAGCCGGTTGATACTTGGCGATCATTTCATTGGCAACCTGCGTAGCGACCAGACCCGAAGGATACCCCAACGGCAGATCCAGACCCTCCAGAAGCGGAAATGATCCCGGCGTATAGGCAAAACAGCTCATCCCGATATCGGACACACCATTGACAACGCCCTCATAAACCTGTGGTGCTTTGGTCAGCGTACCACCGGGGTAAAGAGTAATAGCCACCCTCCCATTGGTTCGCTTTTTAATCTCCTGTGCCCATTCTTCGGCCATTTTACTCTGAATGTGTGTCGGCGGGAAAAACACACTGTAGGACAGTGTGATCGCCGGAGTGGTTTTAGCTTCCTGCTGACCCTGTGTCGCAGGAGCCTTCTTACGGCAGCCGACCGCTCCGAGAACGCCGATTATACAGACAGCAACCAAAACAGATGTGAGAGTTCGTTTCATGGCATTACCTCCTGAGAAGACCACGGTTTTAATTCCGGAACAGGTTTAAATCCAAATAATTACCGTTCCACACTTCATAGAGGTTTATGCTACGGTCACAGCCCGACTTATGCAAGAATTAATTTGGAGATTGTTGACGGCTTCATCCTTTACTGCGTTCGCTAAAAATTGAGAATGCCGCCTGAAAACTCGGCTGTTGTAAAAGCGAATTTTGGTCGATATTATAATTTAGTTGTTTTAAATCCAGTTTACCTCCGTTAGGAAAAACAGATGACTTTTACCCAGTTATTATCGCTGGTTCAATCAGGCGGCGTGCGCATCACTGCCGATTCGCGTCAGGTTCAGCCCGGCGATTGCTTTGTGGCCGTCTGCGGAACACAGTCAGATGGACATACCTTTGTTTCCAAAGCGATTGAACAAGGTGCCCGCTATGTCGTTGCCGAAAAGCCTGTCAATGGCACAGATTGTATAGTGGTGGAAAACAGTGCCAAAGCCCTCGGCCGGCTTGCCCAGGCCGCATTCGGCAATCCAAGCAGCCAACTGACCAATCTGGCGGTTACCGGCACCAATGGTAAAACCACGACCAGCTTCCTGGTTCGTTCCGTAATTGAGAACAGCGGCTATTCCTGCGGCCTGATTGGCACGATCGTCTATAGCACCGGCCGGCAGACTGCCGACGCCCCGTTAACGACACCCGACGCATTGACTATTGCCCGGGCGGCCCGTGAAATGGCCGACAGCGGCGCCCGTTATATGATGATTGAAGCCAGCAGTCATGCCCTCAGCCAGCATCGACTGGCAGGCGTACCCTTCACCGCCGCTGCGTTTACCAATTTGACCGGCGATCATCTGGACTATCACAAGACGCTCGATAACTATCTGGCAGCCAAAATCCTGCTCTTTTCATCATTACCCCCGCATGGAATGGCCGTCCTGAACGCTCAGACCGATGCCGCTAAAACAATTGCCGCACAGATTAAACATCGCATTCTCTGGTATGCCATCGAGGAACCCGCCGATCTGACCGCCCACGTTCATCAGATGGACGACCGCGGCACGACCTTCAGCATTGAATTCAACAATTATATGGAAAAAGTCACCACACCGCTGTGCGGAATGCACAACATCAGCAATCATCTGGCCGCAGCGGGTCTGTGTCTGGCGGCCGGATTCAGTCTGTCGGCAATTGCCAAAGGATTATCAGCTCTTAAGTGTGTTCCCGGCCGCCTGGAGCCGGTTGACTCTCCGATTGCCCAACAGCGCGGGATTAGTATTTTTGTGGACTATGCCCACACCGACGATGCAATGGAAAACGTCCTTAAAACCCTGCGTCCGCTCTGTCGGGGCAGATTGGTCATTGTGTTCGGGTGCGGCGGAGACCGTGACAAAACAAAACGCCCTCGCATGGCTCGTGTCGCCGAAGCGCTGGCCGATGCAGTCGTTGTTACCAGCGACAATCCACGCACCGAAGACCCCCAGGCGATCATCGACGATATTTGCCGTGGCTTCTCACCGGCAAAACGTGCATCGGTGCATGTCGAGCCGGACAGGAAAAAAGCAATCTTTGACGCCTTGGCCGACGCCCGCCGCGGCGATGTGATACTGCTGGCCGGAAAAGGGCACGAAACCTATCAAATCATCGGCACACAAAAATTTGACTTCAGCGATCTCCGCGTCGCGCAGGACGCCCTGTCCTGTCTTTAGTATGGAACCATCATGATAAAAACATCTATTCGTCATGTAATCGATATCCTTGATGCGGACTGTACCGGCTCGCCGATCAATCCGGACGCTTCCATCTGCGGCGTTACCATCGATTCGCGGGCGATTGTACCGGGGCAGGCGTTTGTTGCCATCCGCGGCGACCGTTTTGACGGGCACGATTTTGCCGCCGAGGTCGCCGGCAAAGGCGCCGCCTGTATTATTGCCGAACGTCCGCTTACACTGCCGTCCGATAACACAGTGCCGGTATTGATTGTAAAAAACACACTGGTCGCACTGGCGTCGCTGGCAAGCTGGTACCGTGACCGGCTTTCGGCCACGGTTATCGCCATCACCGGCTCGGCGGGGAAAACCACCACACGAAGCATCCTGCACCATGTCTTAAGCCGCTTTTTTCGCTGCCATCAGGCCGTCAAAAGTTTTAATAATCATATCGGTATGCCGCTGACAATACTCGGCACACCTCAGGATACACAGATATTGCTGCTCGAACTGGGCACCAATCATCCCGGCGAAATTGAACCCCTCGCCCGAATTGCCAAACCGAACGCAGCGTGTATTACGCTTATCGGACCTGCTCACCTGGAAGGTTTTGGCAGTATTGAAAACATCCTTCACGAAAAAGCCTCCATCGCAAAAGGCCTCAACGCCGGTGGAACGCTGTATGTCAACGGCGACCAGCCGGATGTTGCGGCGTATGCAAAAACGCTCGGCTGCCGGGTAATCACATTCGGTACAACGGAAAGCTGTGATGTTATCGGAACACAGCTTGACAGTGACGGTCTGACCGGAACACTGACCATCGACGGCAGTCCAGTCCGTGTTCCCCTGCCCGGCAAGGCCAACCTGATGAATGTCCTGACCGTTTGGTCGATTTGCCGCGATCTTAAGGTTTCGTTATCGGACTTTATTGACGCTGTTTCGTCCGTTCAGCCGGTTGCCATGCGTCTTGTTCTTCAAAATATCGGACGTGCCGCAGTACTTAATGACTGCTATAACGCCAACCCAGCATCAATGGTAAATGCCCTTGATACCCTGTCCTGCTTGGCCCTGCAGCAGCACAAACGGCCAGTTTTTGTAGCCGGCAGTATGGGCGAATTGGGACAGGCATCAGCTCAACTTCACCGGCAGGTTGGTTTGTACGCAGCACGCTCCGGTGTAGCATTGCTTCTGGCGTGCGGACCGTTCGCAGCCGAAATCGCAGCCGGGGCGGTAGAAGGGGGGATCGATCCAACTGCCTGCAAAACCTTTCAAACCACACCCGAGCTGTGCAATAATGTGCATTCTTTTGTCCGCTCGGACGATATAATATTGGTAAAAGGCTCTCGCTCTGCCGGACTGGAAGCCGCAGTCGAGACCCTCAAAACGCTGTTTCAAAAATAAAAAAACGAAAACCAACCCTGAAAACCGGGAGCGGAGTGTGATATATCATCTGTTACATTGGCTCAGAGAAGACGTAACGCACCGACTGGGCTTCTATGCCTATGAAGATGTGCTCTTTCGAGCAGTTCTGGCGGCCTTGACCAGTTTGGGCATTGCAGTCGTGATGGCCCCGCGCGTCATTCGCTGGCTGATGCGGATGAAGATCGGTGACCGTCCCGAATTTCACCACGCCGCCCTGAACGAACTGATGCGTCAGCGCGCCAACACCCCCACAATGGGCGGTATCATCATCCTTACAGCCATCCTTGCCGGCACGGCGTTCTGGGCCAAACTCAACAATCCGTTTATCCACAAAGCCATCTTTCTGATTCTGTGGTTCGGGGGTATCGGTGCCATCGACGACTGGCTTAAACTGACCGGCAAGATTCGCCAGCGCAGCCGTGACGGCCTCAAACCCTGGGAAAAGCTCGTCTGGCAGTTCGGCGGCTCGGTCCTGATTGCTGTCTTTTTGTTTAATGACTTTAGAAACATTGTCGATGCCCAGATGTTCTGGCTGCCGTTCTACAAGTACGGTATCCCGCTGGCATGGTGGATGTTCTCATTTATCACTGTCATCTATATCACCGCCACCAGCAACGCCGTCAACCTCACCGACGGCATGGACGGCCTGGCCTCAGGCTGCATCGGCATTGTCTCGATTGTTCTGGTCATCCTGTGCTATGTCGCTTCCGAATATATGTCGCGTACCGTCAGTTGGGCCAGTTACCTGCTGCTGCCCCACATCCCGCAGTCCGGCGAGCTGTGCGTATTCTTCGGTGCTATCACCGGCGCCATCTTCGGCTTCCTCTGGTACAACTGCCACCCCGCGCAGGTCTTTATGGGCGATGTCGGCTCGCTGCCGCTGGGGGCCGCAATGGGCTACGGCGCCATCGTCACCCGTAATGAATTGCTGCTGTTTGTTATCGGCGGCGTGTTTATGATGGAGCTGTTCAGCGTCATCCTTCAGGTCGGCTACTTCAAATATTCCGGAGGCAAACGCATCTTCCGCTGTGCCCCCATTCATCACCATTTCCACCTGGCCGGCTGGTCCGAGCCTCAGGTCGTCGTCCGCTTCTGGCTCCTCTCAGTTGCCTTCGCCGTCATCGCCCTGGCTACATTAAAACTGCGATGATCCAAAATCTGAAAATATTGTGGATTCTTACATCGCTTTTAAGACACAGAGTAGATTCCTGTTGTCTCCCGTATTATCTGTGCTATACTGTATTGGATGAATCGGGGATTATTATGAAAAAAATATCACAATTTCTTTTGGCGACGTTGGCCGCATCGATTCTGCTGAATACATTATTTATTCAGCCAATTGTAACCGTTTTTCCCGAAAATTTAATTCCCCAAAACTGCTATTTTTCAGATTCAGAATATCTCTATATAGTGCCTTCGGCTCAGGCCATATCGTGTCGTTCGAAAGTGCGTCTTGACACCCTATCTTTTGGCCAGCCTCATCCTGCCCAGTCTTTTGCAGAATTGTATCCACGTAGTGTCTTTGTTTTCGGCAAACAATCCGGTACTTCTGCCAAACCTGAGATATTCACACTTCTGTTTCAGCATTGTCTGCTTCAAATTTGATTTCTCTGAATAGCTTGCCAGTGTATTTAATGAACTGTAAGTTACACAGCCCTGCAGTAGCTGCGCTGTGTGTTAAACCTGCAAGATTTTGGAGAATATCAATGAATGCCTCATTTGATCATATTACAAAATTGATTAATGCCGGCCGTGTCCACGAGGCTCTGGAAACCATTAATCGCACCAATGATAATTCACCATGGATGCAGAATGCCAGAGCCGTCTGCCTGATGCGGTCAGGTCAATCCGATAAGGCTCTTTCTGTCCTGACTGCTTTGGTTTATCAGCCCAATTCAGTAGTGTTTCGTCAAAATGTTCCCGAAATTCTAAAACTCAACCTCGTAACCGCCATGCTTCTAAGCGGCAATGTCTCCGGGGCAATGACAGTAATGCAGCAAGTACATCAAGATTCCCCTATGCGGACACAGATTCAGAATGCTGT
Organism: uncultured Pirellulales bacterium; assembly: GCA_964649955.1. Classification (GTDB taxonomy): domain Bacteria; phylum Planctomycetota; class Phycisphaerae; order Sedimentisphaerales; family Anaerohalosphaeraceae; genus T3Sed10-213. The sequence continues at coordinate 10,412 of CAZYQN010000031.1, read as the reverse complement.
CAATCAGTGGAAACGCTCCCGGCCGCTGATGTCGCGAATTGCGTTTTCATGCGGAATATTACCCTACAATAGCCCGGTTCCGCTTGATTTTTTACCCGGTCAACTGGAAGATCAGGTGCACGCGACCTGAGCATCGACGTGGATCAAGAGTGATTCGGAGTGGGAGAAGTGCCGCTGTTCGCATTGAGCAGCGGTATCTTCTTTTTAGAATAATAAACAATAGCCAATCAATCTATCCGACCGAGAAAAATCTGCTTTTCAGAAAATCTCTTCATTTGTCTCAGGACTCGCTCTTTTTCACATAATCGACAAGGGCGCGATATTTAGGCGCCTCACCCAACGGCTGGCCGGTATACTCAATGCATCCCCATGCACCGCCGTCGCCTGCCTGCCCGGCATGACAATAGTGTGAAAAGTGCGTATAATACTTTTCCATCTCCGCAAGGTACTCCCCGTACAATTCATACATCACTGCATCGCGGTTGATCGCCGCCGCTTTCTTATACACATGCTGGCCGCCCTCATAAGCAATCAGCATCAATCCATTTTTTTCTGCGATATCTTTGTGTTGCGCAGACTGCTCCCCCGATTCCCGGATCGCCGCCCGAAGCTCTGCCGCCGCCTCCGGCCAATCCCCCGTAACGTTATGCCCGAAATACGGCGCCGTCGCAATCGCATCGGCCTTGACCTTCCACGGGTTCAGCGTCGGATCGTCCATGACCGCCATATGCTGTCCGGCAATCCATGCATTAGCAGATTGCGTCGCCAGCACCCTGACCACACGTTCCGAATCCTTTCCGAACACCACATCCGCCGCCCTGAACAACCGGTTTGCCGCCCACGCATGATAACGAAATCCCGCCGTCCACCGGTCCTTATCCAGGCCCAGCGCAATCCCCTCGTCGCAGCAGTAATGCGACTGCTTGAACATCCCGTTCCACGTCTCGTTGGAATACTCCACATAAAGTTTCAGCTCCGGCTTTAGCGGCGCGCACGTTTTAATCCCGCCCGCCTTTACAAGCGCCTCCGCATCCATCCCCGACAGTGCATCCAGTATTCCGGCCAGATCGACCTTTCCCATATCCACCCCCGTCTTGACCAACAGACACAGCCGCAGCGCATAATCGGAGGGCTTGTCTCCCGTCTCCCGGCTGACACTGCGGTGCGGAATCGTCACCCACATATCCGCGTTCATCCGGTTGCACAGATCGATCATCCACTCGTACGCCGCTGGATTCTGGTTGGCCGCATCCTTTGCGCTCCGTTCGTCCCACGTCTGCCGTTCGGAATTATTGGTCTGATCCCAGTCCATGAACCGAAACGACCGGTAAATGGAAATCTCCTTCAAAAACTGTTCATTCCACGGGTTCTCGCCCGTAACATTCCTGACATCCCGAAAGCAGTCGCTCGGCTTATGCCACCCCAGATTCCAGAAGTTCGTGCCCAGCTCCATTCCCGACACATGACCACACAAAACCCACCCAATAACCATGATAAACACGACACGACAGACGCGTTTTCCCAACCCCCCGGCCCGACTTCCGTCTCTGCTTCTCATTCGTCATTCCTCGATAAACTTCTGTTACCGTTTGTGGAAAACAAGTTACAGTGGGACTTTTTCAACAGCTCCACCCTTTCCAATATACCCTAATATACCCGGAACAATAGAACAATTTTAGGTGATGGAGATGTAAATTCGACGCGGGACGATACTGCGGAGGGTGCTGTAAAATCCGTCTGCGGGCAGTTCACGGCAGGGGGGAATATTCTTTGAATTTGACGAAATGGTGTGTATAATGGAAATAGTTCTATAAGTGGACGTTATAATGGCAATCAGTCAATTTAGGAGATGAGCCATGGAAGCGATCAACTTAACAGACGACGAGGTCGTGGTACTGCACGATGTTGTCAAAAACTACCTGACTGAACTCCATACCGAACTTTCTTATACTGATAACAGGGATTTCAAGGCGGCATTGAGAAAAAGGCAGGAAACTCTCCGGCTGGTTTTTCAAAAGCTGAATTCGGTTGTAGAGCAATTTGCTTAGGTCTGACTATTTTATTCTTCATAGACACACCTTCAACAACCGTTCTGCGATAATTTGTTTCGCCGAGAGTTATCATTATTTAACAGTTCTTCATTTTATCAGAAGACTCGCCTTACTCTATTAATCCTCACTTGGAAAAGGGCAAATTGCTTCTTATCGTCGAGCCAAACCACCCGATTCAGTCATCAGATGTTTTTTTGCACAGCACAGGTGTCTTTTTCTGCTCGCTTCTCTTGATCCGCATATAGCGATTTTCCAGTATATCTCTGATTTCCGGCATTCTTCTTTTTATTCGTTCTCTTAATTCAATGGGCAAATAACGTTCTAATATTTTGAACTCATCCGGGCCTTTTTCGCAAATAAAGACAGCAATACTATGAATTAAGACCCTGTCATCATTTTCCCATTCAAAATATTTTGATATTTCTGAGAGATGTTCTTTCCAACCAAGAACTAAAATACATTTTATCACAAGGGGGGCAATGTTCCTGTTGTTATTTGTTATAGACCACTCTAGGAATTGTGTACAAAATTTGAGTTTATCTTTCCTGCTGCAATTCATTATCATGAGGAACGCCGGATAAACTAAATTTTTCTTTTCTGAAAACTCAACGCCAATTTCATTGATTAAATCATCAAGCAATCGATTGGAAGCATCTTTACTTTCTAAAGCGAGCAAATAAAGTGAATTGTCTCGTTTTTTGCCTTTTGAGTGACGCGCAAAGCCTTCGAGTAATTCAAATATATCGTTTTTTTCGTGGGGTTTACACTTTGAAAGAATCTCCAGTATCGCAGAATATGGATCTTTGTCTTCTTCAAGTGAAAATTCGATATTTTTTTGTAATTCGAGATACATAGTTAACAAGCCTCTATTTCGACGGGTGGCCTTTGCAAAATTGACAAATAATCAATCGTCAATAAACAATAATCAATCTCAAAGGGGGGGTGGCGCCTTCAATCGAAACTTGTGGGTGCCGAGATGCCCTGTGAATGTCATAGCCCGTCTCCTATTTAGGTACTCCCACGGCCTCTCCACGGGCCGTTTCCATCGCATATCATAGACTCCCGCCCGAAATTATCAACAATCTATTTTCCCCGTTTTTAAATCAGAAAAATTCCTCCATTCTTGAGTCCTTGGGTTCTTGAGTTCTTGTGTCCTTATTCTTTTTTATTTGATGTTTACCAAACATTTTGGTATAATACCCCCCGAAGCACCAACGCTTCCGGAGCAGGGCTATTTGAAAACAGAAGAAGAAAAATCCCGCAATTCAGAATACCGGCGGTTTGCACCAGACATCCGTCTGTCGGGAAAGTTTTTTCCGGCTCTCAGGAGCTTGCTCCGTGGGGACGGAAAAAACGTGCCCGTAAGGGCGCAGCCCGGCAAACCGCTTTAAAATCCGTGTTAATTTGTGTCTGAACATCCTCTATATCCTGTTAATCCTGTCCAAAAAATCAGTGTGTTCAGCGTAATCTGCGTTTAAATTTCAGTGTCTTTCCGTGTTTTCCGTGGTAAAAACCGCGATATTGTATTCAGTTGATAGCAAGTTGGGTCAAGTTCCATCACACTTGCGCTCAGTTGCATACCAGTTGCGCTCAGTTGTGTCATGTTGCGCTCAGTTGCGCGCGGTTGTATACACGTTAAACAATTGTTCCAAAGCACTTTATGGAAATCGTAAACCGGCCTTCAAGAAAAGAAGAATTAGTAGACATGATTTTATTGAAATGCACTTTTAATATATCCCATAGCTCTTGTCTTTTCCTTATTGTATACTGTCCCGCATTAAATTTTTTTTCCATACGGCCGCTTGTACAGAGAAAGGCAATGCTCAATGATCCTAAAAAAGTTTAAACCCGCTTTTATGGCAGAAATAGGACTGATAGCTGTCATCGCCGTAGGCCTGGCTGCCTGTGTACCGCAGGACGATCTCTCGCCAGCGCAACAAGAGCAAGACGCTGTTGCGGCAAAACCATGCCCCAAAGACGGCGACCCGAAAATCACCAACCTGCTCGAACCGATTCGCCAAAAGCATAAGGTTCCCGCCATCTGTGCCGCAATAGTCAACAGCGACGGCCTTGTCGCCGTGGGTGCAATCGGCGTTCGCCGGAGTGATACCGATATCCCCGTTACCGTAAATGACCTGTGGCATCTTGGCTCCGATACCAAAGCAATGACCGCATCCATGATGGGTCGTCTCGTTGAGCAGGGGGCTTTGCGATGGGATTCTGCACTGGCGGAAATCTTTCCCGAACTGACCCCCGTAATGCAGCCTGAACTAAAAGATGTAACAGTCATTCAACTGCTCGCTCATCGTTCCGGCCTGGAAGAAAATTACAATTGGCATAAACTGTCCCAACACGGCACACTGCCGCAGCAGCGTTATGCAGCGGTGCAAAAAGCTGTTTCAGAAAAACCCAAATACACCCCCGGTTCAGGCTATCATTATTCCAATCTCGGCTACGTTGTTGCCGGAGCCGTCATTGAAAAAGTAACATCAAGCACGTGGGAAGAGCAAATCAAGACGCTTCTCTTTGAGCCTTTACAAATGACAACAGCAGGCTTTGGCGGTGTGGGAACCCCCGGCCAACTGGATCAGCCCTGGGGCCATCACAGCAATGGCACGCCGGTTTCCGAAAACGGCCCCAAGATCGACAATCCCCAGTTGATTGCTCCCGCCGGCTGTGTGCATTCTGCGATTTCCGATTGGGCAAAATTTGTTATCGATCAACTGCGCGGCGCCATGGGAAAGCCTGCTCTGCTGGAGCCGTCCACATATAAAATGATTCAAACGCCCCCGTTTGCCGATGAATACGCACTCGGATGGGGGGTGGTACAGCGGGACTGGGGCAAAGGAACCGTCTTGACTCACAGCGGCAGCAATACAATGAATTTTTCCAATCTTTGGATTGCACCGAATTGCGATTTTGCAGTGCTGGTCTGTATCAATCAGGGCGGCGATACCACCTTTACGGCATCCGACGAAGCGATTGCGGCCCTGATAGCGATCTGTACTAAAAAATAACGGTTACAGTATCCGGCAGCCTGTTTTTACTATACATTGAACCGGAAATTCATAATATCGCCGTCCTGGACGATGTAGGTTTTACCTTCCAGTCGCATCTTGCCGGCCGCTTTGACGGCCTTTTCATCACCGAACTGCTGCAGATCGGAGTAAGCCATCGTCTCTGCGCGAATAAACCCGCGTTTGATATCCGAGTGGATTTTGCCCGCTGCATCCAGCGCACTGGTTCCTTTTTCAATCGGCCAGGCCCGGCACTCATCCTTGCCCGCCGTCAAAAAGCTGATAAGCCCCAGTGTCCGGTAGCACGACTGCACAAATTTCCGTGCTGCCGGTTCCGCCAGCCCCATCTCTTTCATAAACTCCGCCCGGCTGTCGGCGTCCAGTTTAGCCAGCTCACTCTCCAGTGTCGCGCACAGCGATGTAACTTCCATCCCCTCGGCCGCTGTCCCCGGATCAAACGTTTTGTCAAGTTGATCCTCTCCGACATTGACCACCACCATCATCGGCTTGAGCGTCAGAAAATTCAGCGTATGAACGATTTCCAATTCCGGCCCCTCGCCCTGCACTAATACACTGCTGATGGGCTTTTCGTTTTCGATGGCCTCCTGAAACTTTAATTGCAGCGCCAGTTCCGCCTTATCGCGGGATTGTGTCTTGCTGGGCTTATTGACCTGCTTTTCAAGCCGCTCGATGCGTGTGGTCACCAGTTCCAGATCGGTCAGGAGCATCTCCGTCCGCAGTTCTTCCAAATCGCGCAGCGGATTGACGCTGTTGCGGTATGCCGGCACAGACGGATTGTCAAATGCCCGCACCACCAACACAAACATATCGGCCGTCCGCGCTGCATTCAGCAGCTTGCGTGCCGCCGCACGGCCGTGATCATCTAAAAACGACAGCCCCGGCATATCCACACAATCCACCGTCGCATGCACGGTCTTCTTCGGCTCATACAGCGTTGTCAGCCAGTCCAGCCGCTCATCCGGCACCGACACCATCACTTCATGCACATCCACCGATCCCTTTGGCGCGGCTTCTTTACCGCTGACCGCCGACACCAGTGTACTTTTACCCGACTGCGCCAATCCCAAAAACGCTGCTTTCAATGTCTATTCCTTTTCGTTACTTTTGCCTATTTCATTTATATACGCATCCGCCGTGGGCGTCGTATGCCACGATCAGCGGAAAGTCTTTAAACTCCAATCGTCTCACCGCTTCAGCCCCAAGGTCATCCCAGGCGACCAATTCATTGGCTACAATATGGCGGCTCAGTAATGCTCCCGCCCCCCCCAGCGCCGAAAAATGCACGGCTCCATACTCAACAATGGCTTGGCAAACCGCCGCTCCGCGAAGTCCCTTGCCGATGGTTGCCTTGATTCCGCAGGCATACAGACTCGGGGTGAATGCATCCATCCGCGACGACGTTGTCGGCCCGGACGCTCCGATCACCCGTCCCGGCGGCGGCGGTGTCGGCCCGACGTAATAAATCGCCTGCCCGTCCGGCTCGAACGGCAGCGGTTTTCCCGCCTCAATCAGGGCGCAAAGCCGCTTGTGGGCCTGGTCGCGCGCGGCATAAACCGCACCGCTGAGCAGTATCTCATCCCCGGCCCGTAGCCGGCAGATATCCGCCTCCGTCAGCGGTGTTTGGATTGAATACGGCTGTGTCATCCGGTTTTTCCTTGCTCTATAACGCGGCGCATTGTAGCGGCAAATCCCGCTTTGAGCAATTGTTAAATATCACCGGAGACCGAAAGTCCGCTGTATGTAGATGCCGTGTGTCGCCATTAGCAAAATTGGGCGTTTTGTGCTTGATAAGAGGGGCTTTTTACGGTAAACTCCTTGCTTTCGTGTGAACCGGACAAGAACTTAAGAAAATTCGGAGGTTCAGGTAACGTGGCAAATCTCAAAGATATTCGCAATATCGTTTTGTTGGGACACGGCAACAGCGGTAAGACATCTCTGGCCGAAGCTATTCTCCACAAAACGGGGGTCATCAACCGACTTGGCTCCATCGATGAAAAGAACACTGTCAGCGACTACGATGAAGAAGAAAAGAATCGCGGCACCTCCATCCACTCTTCACTGCTCTATACCAATTACAAAGGCAAAGTGATCAATATCATCGATACGCCCGGCTATCCGGATTTTGTAGGCGGAGCCTTGCCGACAATTCCGGCCGCCGACACTGCCATTATCGTCATCAGTGCCGCCAACGGAATCGGGATGAATACCCGCAAGATGTTTCAGGCGGCGACCGCCGCAGGAAAAGCCCGAATGATAGTAGTCAACCGGATTGACGCCGAAAATGTTGATTTGAGCGAATTGATCGGCCAGATACAGGAGACCTTCGGAACGCAGTGCCGCTGTGCCAATCTGCCGGGGGCCGATAAATCCTCTGTAATTGATTGTATCGTAGGCCATACCGGTCAATCCCCCGTGATGGACGCCGAGCAGGCACACACGGAATTGATGGAAAGTGCAATTGAAGCCGATGAAGCGCTGATGGAAAGCTATTTGGGCGGAGAAGAGATCAGTGCTGATAAGCTGGCGGCGGTCTTTGTCAAGGCGATGATGGCCGGAACGGTCGTACCCATCCTCTTTACCGATGCACGGCATGAAGCGGGTATTACCGAATTGCTCGACGTGATTGTCAATTATGCTCCGTCGCCGGCGGAAGCGGCTCCGGTTGTGATCAAGGACGGCGACAAGACCTCCGAAGTCAAACCTGATCCGAACGGCCCGCTGTGCGGTCTTGTTTTCCGTATCGGGTTTGATCCCCGGTCCAATATGAAATATGCAGCGATTCGTATTTATAGCGGCCAATTGACTGCAACCACTCAATTGATGGTCAACGATGCCCGCAAGGCGATTCGTCCGGGCCACCCTCTGAAGATGCAGGGAGCGGAACCGAAGGAAGTTGAAGCCGGTGTCTGCGGAGATATTATTTCGCTGGCCAAGATTGATGAATTGCATTTGGGTGCTTTAGTTCACGACGGCAAATTCAGCGGTAAAATAGAATTGCCCGCGCTGCCGCGTCCGATGTTCTCTCTGGCGATGGCCCCGGCAGCCCGCGGTGATGAAAACAAAATCAGCGCCGCACTGGACAAGCTGACGGATGAAGATCCGTGCTTTAAGGTCAGCCTGGATACTCAGACCAAAGAAATGGTTATCAACGGATTGGGTGATTTGCATCTGCGTGTGATGCTGTCAAAGATGGAGCATCGGTACAAAGTCTCCGTGAACACCAAACCTCCGAAGATTCCGTATCGCGAAACGATTACCGGCAAGGCCGACGGGCACTATCGCCATAAAAAGCAAACCGGCGGTTCGGGTCAGTTCGGCGAGGTCTATTTGCGGATTGAACCGGCGGAACGCAATTCCGATCCGTCGTTGGTGTATTCGTGGGATATTTTCGGCGGTACCATCCCCGGCCAGTATGAACCGGCGATTCTCAAGGGCGTCAACGATGTGATGGAAAGCGGCTGTGTCGCGGGTTTCCCGATGCAGGATATTAAGGTCTCGGTTTATGACGGCAAGTATCACCCCGTCGATTCCAAGGAAGTTGCCTTCCGGACGGCGGGCAAAGGTGCCTTTCTTGATGCGCTGTCCAAGGCCAAGCCTGTATTGCTGGAACCGATCGTGAATATGGAAATTACTGTGCCGTCGGAAAATATGGGCGATATCACGGGCGATTTGTCCAGCCGTCGCGGCCGTGTGACCGGTCAGGAAATGCTTGCCGGCGGAATGATTACCATCAAGGCACAGGTGCCGCTGTCGGAAGTGGCCAGCTATAACAGTCAACTCAAGAGTGTTACCGGCGGCCAGGGCAGCTACTCGATGGAATTGAGCCATTATGAGCCGACGCCTCCGAACATTCAGCAGCAGGTGATTGAGCAGTATAAAAAGGAAAAAGAAGAGGAGAAAGAGTAGCTTCCGTTGTGATATGATGTTTACTGAAAAGCCCGGCCGATTTCGACCGGGCTTTTTTATTTTTACAGGAGATGTTGTTGTCAGGTTGTTTACAGTTCTGCTTGGGGTTGGGGTTGGGGCGGACCGGCCGGAAAACCGATGCGGCCTTTCGGGGGATGAGGCTGGAATTTCTTCTGCCAAAGGGTAAACTGTCGGGGTGTTAAAATTTCTCTCAGTTGCTCTGCGATGATTTGGTGTCGCGTTTCCATCTGAGACTGATGGTCAAGCCGTATCCGGTCAATGGCCGAAAACTCCAAAAACAGCACCGACATAATGCTTCGCGTTTGCTCATCGGACAGATGCATTGCTTTCTGCATCTCGAGTGAAAGTTTGACGGCCATAGAATCGGGCTTAGGCGGCTCGCGGAACAGGCGGTACTCAAAAAACAGCATCATTGCCCAGCCTCCGGCAATCATCCCTGAGATAAAGATCACCGATGCTATTGTAATATGAAGTCTTCGGCGTGAACGCATCAGGAACAGATAACTGTCCGGCAGATAAGAATCAAATCGGATTACCATAGGACACTCTGAATCGGAATATAAATAGTTAATATCGGATTGGTAAGACAATTCCAGGCATTCGTGCCAAACCAGAATGAAACAGCAGCGGTTGCGGCGGAAAGAAGTCCAAAGAACAAAAATATGTCCCACCGGTCCGTTTGCGAAAAGCTCAGCAGACATTTTATGACCCGGCCTGAAATATCAAAACCATCGACCGTTTCCTGACGGGCGGCTTCTGCGAGGTCTTCAAATGGTTTCAGTCTTTCCATCCCAGTTTTTCCAGAAGGCCGTTTTCAGCCATATTCTTTATTTTATTGCGTGCCCGCATTGCCCGCATTTTAACGGCGGTATGTGTCCACCCCATCCGGCGGGCGATTTCTCGGGTATCACATTCTTCAAGGTACATCAGTGTCAATATCAACCGGTCTTTGTCCGGAAGACGCGACAGCAGAATATGCAGCAGTTCCGCCGCATCCTGAGGACGAATCGAATCCGTCGTTTTTTCAAACGATGTTTCACAGTGCTGCAGTGACACACAACGTCCGGCTTTGTATCGTTCTTTCCAGAATCGATAGCCGGTACGGGTTCCGATTCTTTTGAGCCAGTTCAGAAAAGGTCCCTTTCCCTGATAGCTTCTCAGGTTTAAATATGCCTCGACGAAAACATCCTGGACCAGCCCTTCACATTCGGTCTTGTCCCGGGTGAAACGCCACATCAAACGGGTGAGGTCGGCCTCGTATTTCATAATCAGTCTCTTATAGGCGCCGGTGTCGCCGTTGATACAGGCTTGTATGTCTGCAAAATCACTGTTCACAACTATTTAGTTCGATGTCAACACGATATTTTGTGTTCTATTCTGTTTTTATAAAAATTTG
>CAZYQN010000030.1:0-44725 GCA_964649955.1 uncultured Pirellulales bacterium | reverse complement strand
ATCCCGGCTGCGATAAACACAGGTGCCCCGGTAATCGTCCCGCGGGCCGATAAACAGATAATAATCGCCGCCGCGCCGTATAACAAACGGCGATTCAGTCGGGCCGCCCCACTTGCCAATGGATGGGTCGACGAAGACCACTTTTTTATTGTCCCAGCGGAGGAGATCTTTGCTTTCAACGGTGCAGACAACGTGGTTGCCGCCTTTGGGGTCGCTGGTCGCGGTATAATACATAACCCATTTATCTTCAAGCCGGAGAATAAACGGATCGCGAGCATCAAAACCGTCAATGACCATCGGATTGGCAGGATGGCGTTTCCAGTTGTAGAGGTCTTGGGATGTTGCCAGTTTAAGCTGATATTCCTGGGCGTTCCTGCCGCCGGCACAATAGTACATATAATAGAGGCCATCGTGTTCAATGACATAGGGCGCCCATAGATGGGCCTCCCCTGCCGCCTGATCCGTTGTGAGAGCAAAGGGCTGTTTCGTCCAGCCGGTGGTGCTGTTGAGCGTATCGGAGACGGCATGGGCGAAGTTGTCTTCATCGGCCGGCCTGGCCGGCTCCTGACGGGTGATGCCGAACAAATGCCATTTTCCGTCACGACCATAGATGAAACAATGGTCATTAATATACCATGGCTCATTTTCACCGACGGAAGGATCGTAAATATGCACGAACTCTCCGGCTGTGAATGGCGGCCGGGATTTTTGCAATGCGGATTCACCGCCGGCAGACGGTTTGAGTGTCAGATAATCCATTCCGAACATATAGCGTCTTATAGCATCCGGATTGGTACCGACTATTTCTACGGTCAGAATGTTCCGGCCTTTTTTAAGTGTGTGTACTCCCAAGTCAATCTCATCCGTGGCCGTAACGGCATCCTTGTTAAACAGATCGACAGGATCACTAATCTTTTTACCATCAATCGAAAACTGAACGATCCCATAGTCGGCAGCTTTGGTCAATCGTGTCAGAATACGCCACTGACCAGCGGACGGTGCTTCTATTGCCAGCAAAAGCTTGTCGCCAATCTTTTCGGGTGTCCACCAGAGCTGATCATCGCCAATCCATTTGGCTGCCCGATAACCATGCATACCCTGAGCTTCGACCTGGCCGGCGGGCTTTTCGAGTACAACGATACCGGCGATGTCAAGCGGGTAGGTCAGCGGCGTGTAGTAGCCCAACCGCTGTGAGAGGTCGACGGGGGTGTAGGGGTCTGTGCCGCCGCTGTTTAGATACCAGTAAGCCACACAGGTATAAAGTGTCGGACGTGTATCCACCCAGTATTTTTCGATACACCCTTCAAAGGATGTCTGGAATGGCACATTTTCGACAATGTGCCATCGATTGTTTGAGATATGCCCCTTGTTGTTTTCGCTGATGGTCTGGTTGTGATAAGGCGCGGCAAACAAAGCCGGATCACTCCAGGCGTAGCCGAAATAATCTTCTGAACCGGTCCCAAAATTTGAGGGAAATTTTTCACCGTCTACAAAGAACTTTTCATCGCCCTCGCCCCACCATCCTCCGCGCGGATTCCAAATCTGAAGCTGAACACCCACAAACCGACCAGTGCCCCGGGTTGTCAGCATCGTCCAGTCTATCCATCGTTCCGGCTCTTTGGGCAGAAAGGCGTTCCTATGCCATTTGGCGTGAAACCGGCCATACTGCTCGATCGGTTTTTCGAGTACCGTGTGAACGACTTGGAGCTCTATCTTTCGGCTGACTGGTCCGTCATTGGTAATCGCAATCTCTGCTTTTCTGGCAAAGGGCATAAACCAATTGCTGTAAAAGACATCTTTGGTCATTCCCAACGGCAGAGATTTATAATAGTTGATCCCCGGGGCTGTGCCGAAGAAGTCTCCCAAAGGACACCAGACGGCAGGCGCTTTATCATCGTCCCAGGTAATATTAAGGACAAGCTGGCGCATAAGCTGCCGCTGCTGCTCAATATCCTCCGGTATCTCAGGCAAGCGAACTTTCAGCGAGGTAATGGCCCGCGCACCATCAATTGTTATAAATTGCGCGGTCTTGCCCGACTCGATTGTCAATAGCTGCTTTTGCGATGTCCCATTCGGATACCGGGCAGCGGTAAAATCAGGGCCGCAGCCGGACAGACGCTTATCCGCTCTGTCAAGAGCCGCCGATTCTTCGGCAGTAAGCTGCATTTTGAAGGTCGGGACAATTGTGCCTTGAGGGAAAAGTGTATAGGTGAAATGATGGAACTCGCCGTAGTTTTTATCAGCAACGATCTTACAGGACTTCTGAAAAGGAATGGGGATATAATTATTTTTCCCGCTGGCGACCAGATATACCAGGGATGGACGATTGAATGGCGGTTGTGTCCCGTTGAAATAGTCCGTAAAAGGCAGATCCACCGCAGGGGTTTTGGCTCCGTCAAGATAAATACGCACATGTCCCTGCTGCGGCGTTGCCGACCAGATACGCCAGATGCAGCCGGGACCTTCCATCTCAGCCAAGACAAGTTTATCCTGCTCTAACCGTATCCAGCCTTTCCCCCCAAAACCGTCACCGTTGGCATCCCAATTTACATATTTGCCGGTCTTTTCGTCATAGCAGCTGCTTCGGTCATAGCTGGACCACATTTTGACCGACTCGCCCTGGGGAGGAAGAATGGAAAGACTTTCAAGATCAGTCAACCGATCAATCAGGTCAATGTAGCTGTACTCCTGAACGGCATACGTCATCGACACGAGAAACACAGTTGAAACTGCTATTATCACCGATACACATTTGTTCATTTTTCCACTCCTAAATCCGTTTACTGTTGGTACTCTTTGACCTGCGATGTTGCCCTTTTTATGATTACCATCTACCTCTTTATTTCATCCCCATCCAATTATCTGTCTTTGCAACCAGACTTACTTTTTGCCAATGAGATAGCCTTCTGCGATGCGCTCGGTGTAAGAAGCCAGTTTCGGCAGCGGTTCACTGGGGATAGATTCATACCAGAAGGCAGCGACATTAACATCTTCCTGTTTATTATAATAACCTCCGCCGCCTTCATCGCCGGCACCGATCTGCTGAAGGGTGATGCGGATATCTTTTTTCCAATAAATCGGATCTTTCAAATGCCATCGATAAAGCGTCCAGAGCCAATCCTGACGTAAACTAACACCGCCATAGAGAAATGCATTTTCGTGAAATCCCCACGCCTGACCGATATAGTCTTCGGTGCCGGTACCGCAAATAGTCGGAAATTCATCGTCGCCGTCGAGATAGGCCTTCATCTCACCTTCGCCCCACCATTTTTTGTCCACATTGTTAATACCGATAACACACCCGACAAAACGCCCCATCCCTGTACGTTTAGGCAAGATGGTAAAATCTTCGCCCAATACGGTAGGATTTTCACGATGATACAAAACATGCAGCCTGCCGACGTCGGATGGCAGCGTTTCGTTGATGGTCAGATCGATCTGATAATAAAACGGTACATCCTTTTCAGTGCCTTCGTTAGTAACAGTAATCCTGGCATGTTCGGTAAACGGCATCGGCAAAAAGATCGACATACCTGCGGTATCGGTCATTGAATGAACCGCGGACTGATAGGCCTTTGTAATCCCGTGGGCGGCGCCAAAATAGTTACCGATAGGAGCTTCAATGGAAGGGGATGCCTGATTATCCCAATATCCACGGATCACAAAACCAAGGAGATTTTCTTTTTTGGCCGGCAGCGTCACCCACATCCGCCGGATGATACCGGGGCCATCGATGTCACACAACGTGACGGTCTGGCCGGGATTCAGATTTTTGAGGGCGGCGCCTTTTCGACCCACTCCTATTTTGCTTGCAGCAGTGCCCCCTTTACCCTTTTGGCCGGTTGGATTTTCAAAGGTAATGGAACGCGATTCGGCCGGAACATTCACCAGATAGGGCACATCTGCCGTATCTCCGCTCAGCGGTGCTGCACCTGCCCACATACACAACGCAATTCCCAACAATACCCCTTTTACCGCGTGGCTCGACATTTAAGTTCTCCGTTTCATTTTGCAGGTTCAGATTCATCACAGCGTCATGTGTTACGGATCGTCACAGAACCTCGGCCATCATACTCGTTTAGGCCCGGGAATTCAAGCTGAAAGTGCCGCCGTTGCTACAAGATATAATATCAAACACAAACCTTTGTGCAAGTATAAAACGGTTTTTTTGGATAAATTCATATGACGGGATGCAATGCTGTCAATCGTACGTTTCGCAGGGAAATAGAGACGGGAAGGGGCAATCAAAAGAAACCCGTTTTTGTGTAATAAATGTAAACAGACCCGGCCTACGATGATTGAGGTCGCCTAAAAAAAGCAGGTGCAACTGAAATTCCGCTGCACCTGCCGACACGTCCCGTTTTAAATTAAAACTATTTACGACGCTTAATCAAAGCCAAACCGCCCAATCCCAAGAGAGCCATCGTTGCCGGTTCTGGGATAATGTACAGGGGTGTAGGTGTGGCAGAACCGTCTATCCAGCCGCCCATCCGGGCAATTTCATCTGTGGTCAGTGCACGATTCCAGGTTGCAACTGTACCAACGAGACCCCATTGATCTTCCCAACTGTTGTCTGCGAAAAGATGGAATCTATCGGTATACAGAGAGAATCTGCCGTCAACATCCTGAGGTGTGCCATCCAGGAACAATACACCATCCACATACACTCTGAAGAAGCTTCCGTTGTCAACAGACAGTACGATTCTATGCCACTTTGATGCATCATAAGTCAGCGTGGAGTAACCGGCTGCACCGATACCAATATGACCGGCACCATCGGTAAATAAATCACCATCTCCGTCATTTCCTTCGTATGCTGTCTGGAAGAGGCTGTTCCAGGAAGTCAGACCGCTTGTTTGTACATAATCCATAGCAATCGTGTACTCATTGACATAGCTGCCGCCGCCATTGGCTACAAAGTTAGGATTCACTGTAAGATAATCCCAGCTCCGTTCTTGAATAACGCCGCCGTCACTATACAGCAAAGGATTATCGGCGGTACCTATTACAGTCCAGGGACCAGACATCCAGCCGCTGTTGTCAACATGGCTGCTTACCATATTCGAGCCGACCGTTGCTACCATTTTAGTGTCACTGGTTTGAAACCGCCACAGGCCCGTCAGCCCATCGGTGGACACATACCCTGCGGAAACCATACCCGTTACCGCAAGAACCACCAAAACACACATTAACTTTCTCATCATTATTCCTCCACACAAAAAGTTTTAAAATTGTCCGGAAAACCTTACATGATTAACCGGATATTCAAGAACTCTTAACTAATTCCAAGGTTCAGCACCGGTGATATTGGTGTACCAGTTATCAATCCAGTTTTCCGCCATAATAGCAAGATCTTTGAGATTGACCAAACAATTCCCATCCAAGTCCACCAAAGGCGAATCGACACCCATCACCGTACCGTGATAACAATTATACGGTCCGAACACTTCGTATTGCATCAGGGGAGAGACATTGAAAGAATATCCACCACCCGGCACCAACCTCTTCTGGGCAGACAGATAGACATCACTGAAAGCAAATTCCGGATTGGCAACTTTACCGCCTGAGCCTCGTACTCTTACATACATATTAGTGTCAGCAGATGTGGCTGTATAGGATGTGCCCATCAACTGCCACTTGGAAACCGGTGTTCCGCGGGTCGCCGATGCACCCGAAACATTTCCTGTGGATGCAACAACAGCCTCAGCAACTTTAACATAATTCGGATTTCCCGTGTTAATTGCGTTATAGATAATCGTGCCGTCGGTCACCCCGGAAGGAATCCTCCAAAGTTCAATATGGAAATCCGGCGATGGGATTGGCCAGTTTGTAGTGTTGATATAAAGATCACTATTAATACCGCATGCCATATCGAGATAGTACATTGTTCCGGCTGACAAGGGACCGACGATCTGACCAAGAACCAATGTATTGGATGTATAGACACAGACATCTGAAAGACCGGGACTGGGCAACGGTGTAGCATAAATACCGGAGGCCCATATCCCCCCCTTATTGGCCAGACTGTAGCCGGAAGGAACCTCGTAGACCCATCCGGTCGGCGCTGGTACACCATCGACAAACCAGGCACCCCAGTTGTCACTGTTACGGATACTCTGAGCTACGCTGGGAGCGGCAGCTTCCAGTGCAGACAGGTCTTCAAAACCACCGTTGGTCAGCAGGTTGGACCGTTCTTCCGGCCACTCCATAGGAATCGCTGCACCAAGATAAGCATAACCAATATACATATTGCCCGGATTAGAATTTTCTGCGGTATGAGTATTGGCATATGAGAAACGAATTGCAATAGACTTGCCTGCGTCAGCATCTGTCGCTGTGTACGTTCCATAGATCGGACGCCAGATATTTCGTGATAGCTTGCGAGTGAACACGGCAACATCGACACCCTCAATCGCAATCGTCATCGTAGCCGTATCTTTCCAACTGTACCAACTATTAACAGGATGCGAACCCATTACATACCCCATCGCGTAATAGGTCTGGCCTGCAACGGCGGTTTGCATAGCGGTTTGTTCAAGGACGCCGTAAGGATCATCAACGTACATATCCGTGGTATAAGCCGCAATTGAGCCCCCGAGCGGGCCATAAGTCCCTGTGGCATAGTTAAACTGGCCGCGTTTGGCAACACGCCATATCCCATAGTCGCCAATGCCTTCGCCTTCCCTTGAAATATTCCAGCCAAGCGGATCTATTGCCGAATGGGCATCGTCGCCGGCAGCAATTCTGTCAAAATCACCATAGAAATCTCCATTGGAGAGTAATCCGCCATCCCGGGGTTCAAGCATTCCGGTGGAGCTGGTCAGCCAGCCATCCGCAAACTGCCAGATATCTTCGTGGTTGACAATAGAGTCTTTGTCGAAATCGCCGGGTTTATACGTGGCATTATGCGGAGAGGTATTGGCTTGGTCAGAAATAGGATTAAACTCGTCAATGTAAATCTTCGTGTCTGCATTTCCGCCGGCGATTGATATTTCTGTCCATACCCTTGGAGTCCCCGATCTTGGTTTCGGATAGGCAAACATCATATCCTGCCATTGGTAATCGGCCTTCTTCAGCGGTAAAGACACCTCGCCCAGCAAGGTCAGATTGTTGGGCTCAAGAGGATCGGTGCCGTCTGCATAACTATAGGATCTGACAGTCATACTGGCTCCGAAGCCGTTGATTGCGGCCACCCGTGCATAGGTCTTGAAGTAATCTTTGCATTCCCAGGAATACACTTCCGGCTGATAAGGCTGATAACCATTGGTATTGGGGATGCATAACGCTATACCGGGGGTAATGTAGGGGGCAAACACGGCAATATTAGGTTCTCTTTCGGTCCAAGACGGATCAATCCACGCGATTCCAAAGGTATCGACATTCCGGTCAGGGGCAGAATAATAACTTTCAGGAGAGACATTTCTGAAACGTAAGAAAGGTCCCAAAGTCTCAGCCCATAACGCATAGTGGCCGCCGGGGACCATCGTAGCGCTCGGCCATCCGGCCTGCTCTGTATCCTTGATCCACCATGCGGTTGCCGTGTTGTTGCTGTGGACTGTAATGTCTTCATTCGACCAATTGGTAAATGTCGAAAACGTCGGGCCTAACAATAGTTTCCAACCATTACTTGTCCAGGCCAAATCGGTTTCCTTTTTGAAATAGTTCGGGGGCAGCGGAGGTTCGGGTATTATATCGACAACAGACAGCGGTGTTTCAGTTTTGGCCGCCAATTTGGTAATTTCTTCGGCAGGCAAATAGCTTCCGGCCCAAACCGCAACATCATCCAAAGCGCCGGTGAAGTAAGAGGTTTTATCCGCTTTTGAACCGATGAAAACATTGGTAGAAGCAACAGGCATATCAATTCCGGGAATACTAATAGAATCCGCCTGCTGGCCGTTGATGTATTTTTTTATAGTGGAGCCGTCACAAGTCACCGCCATGTGATACCAACTTCCCAAGGTCTTTTGGGCATCGGTCTCCATCCCGATTGCCATACGATCGCCTGTTGTCCCCTTCCACCCTAAATAGTCTTTCGAATCCGGGCTGGTCGAAAACGCTGACGGGTCCAATGCGAGCTGGACATCATAAGTATCGGTATGGATCAATCTGGGGAAAAGATTGTTGAAGTAGTCCACTGCATCCCTGCGAACCCACATTGATATTGTAAAGGCTTGACCTAAATTGCGGAGAGACGGAGCGTTGGGATCCGTGTAGACTGAATTGGAATCAGCAATCACGCAGTTGCCGTTAAATACAAGAGCGCCGCTTCCTATGCGGCCGGCAGTCCACTGCGGATAAGTACTATTGGCTCCAAAAGAAAGTGTACCATTTCTGCTATTACCCGAGGAATCCGCCGCTGTTTGGCCGGTACCTTCTTCGAATGCCCAATAACCCACCAATTCTGCCATTGTTATCGAGGCTGTCAACATCAGCATTACGACAACCAATTGCTTCTTCATCACTCAAGTCTCCAATAATCAATCATTAAATTGTGTCTGAATAAGCACCTCTTAACATGGACCTTACTTGCCCCCCCTCGCAGACGGGAAACCGTAAAGTCCAACCCTTACCAAACATTCATTTTTTCATGTCCGGGATAAGGTTTTCCATACTTGAGATATGCTTCACGTCCGGCACTGCCTTTCATCGCCTCGACATGGCCGTCTACAAATAGAATGTTTGCGACTCCTTCATTCTTGTTAGCATCGGTGACACCATGATAGGTGGCAACGTTGTCGGTGGCTCCATCCGGCTTTGTTTTGTTGGCATTGAGCCAAAGTGCGTTATCATTCAAAACATTCGCACTGTAATACATATCACGATCGTCCATTCTGTGATCAATAGCCCACAGGTTTTCCTCTGAGAATGCAAAACACTGGCCGGCACTTTTAACACGCGACAGCTTCATTGAGATTTCCCGTTCGTACATCATCGTGCTTGCATTGGGGAGTTTCTGCCTATCAAAATCCATTAAAGTTGCCCAGTCAAAACCAAGAAACCAATTCATAGAATAGCTATACGTGGGACCAAAGGGTGTCAGCATGGAGTGCACCGAAGCACTGGGACATCCATCTTTGCCTCCCCGGATCGCATAGTTTTTAAAGGTCGGACACAGATGAACATCTTTGCTGGATAAATAAGGCCACATCGAACCATCGGGAACATCTCTGTCATTATGCCACATGCAGCCCTTGGTGACAAAAGAAGCATTCGCTATAGTGTTCTGACTGAAAAGCCATGACACCATAAAAGGCGCCTTATCATCGTTGTCCTGGGAATACATTTGCAGGGCCGGGCCGTAGTTTTTCAGATTTGTCGCACATATCAATGTTTGGGCACTGCGTTTCACTTTGCTCAGAGCCGGGGTAAGAATTCCCAACAACAACGCAATAATTGCGATAACGACGAGAAGTTCGATCAGTGTGAAGCCGGTTTTTTTTCTGTATTTCTCCATAACACACTCCCTAAACGAATCACTCCACTTCAGTCCCGTTTTATTGATACTGCCGGTTTTTACAACAACCGCATTATCTTATATATCGACTTTTCGGCTCCGTGTCAATATTTATATTGCACAAACTTTTGTGCATCGTTTCTGAGTTATTTCTGTACAGGTGAATGCCTGTATTATAAGACCTCTATTTGCAGAAAAATCAGGACAGAAATTCTCTTTGAGCAGCGCTTATTCCACTTTTGTGACCTATTCCCCCTGAAAACCTCTTATGTTATTTATAAATAAAGACTTATGGGCATTTCAGATGAGATGCCACCCGTCCTCTGAACCGTTACGTGATAACGCCCTACTCATTTGTGCAGTGGTTTCTCTTGCATTTAACTCCGGAATGCGTATTAAAAAAACGGTTTTCTGTGTTATAAAAGTGAGGGTTTAATCTGCTTGGCCACTCAGTGAGTTAAGTGCAGATATTTCCTTTTCGGACAGGGATTTACGACAGATCCGGAGCTTTTTGGCAGGTATACATCTCCGCAAAGACGTAATCCAAACGTTCAGACGGGATTTTTTTCTGCTTAAGATTCATTTTTTTTCTGAGCATGGCCACTGCTTCCCTGCCCATATCCGTTTCGGGTTCAAGCATTGCGGTAGCCGAAAGACCAATTCTGCGATGGGACT
The DNA here is from genome assembly GCA_964649955.1 of uncultured Pirellulales bacterium. Lineage (GTDB taxonomy): Bacteria > Planctomycetota > Phycisphaerae > Sedimentisphaerales > Anaerohalosphaeraceae > T3Sed10-213. The sequence goes on along the minus strand of CAZYQN010000030.1, from coordinate 34,596 downwards.
CGCCTGCAAAAGTGATAATCGATAAATCTTTGGGAATTCTTAAATCCAGGCGAGACGCCGCTGCAAATACGGCCGGCACAGAGTAGGACCAATAAAACAGTATTGCGGTAGGCCTGTCGGGGCGATTGAGTACAGAATAGAACAACTCGACCTGCTTTTCGACGGAATCGTCTACTTTGTAATGAGGCGTAATATCGTAAATTTGCAGGCCGGCATTTGTCATCGCCTGCCGGTAGCCTTCCCGGCGGTCTTCAACACTATAGTGTGCCCCGGATTGGAGATCCTTGAAATAAACATTGCAGTAGGCGATTTTTTTATGTCCCAACTCTATGAGATATTTTGTCGCTGTTTGTGCCGCCGAAAAACTATCCGGATAGACCGCGTTATAGTCCATCTTGTAATTCATCCAAATCGTCGGCATCGAGGTATGTTCAATCGCAGTTTTAATGTTCTGCGGCAGATCCTGATAATAGTTAATAATCAGCCCATCAGCCATCAGGGAACGGAATATTTTAGGCAATTGGTGGCTGTCAACTGTCTGCTCGGGAATATTGGCTAAGAGCAGGTGGGTATCATCTTTTTCAAGATTCCGGTGAATTTCATTGACCAGCTTTTCGGGCAGATAATTGGTCCCTGTCTCGTGAACGCTACCCTGATAATTTCCTGCTGCACCGCTTTGCAGCAACACCACGCAGTGAAATTCACCTTTTTTAATACCGACAGCATAGGCATTGGGCAAATACCCTAAGGCTTCGGCAATCTTTTTGACACGCTCCTGACAGGCCGGACTAATTCGGTATTGGTCCGCTTTGCCATTAAGCACCCGTGATACAACGGAGACATCGACTCCCGCTGAATATGCAATTTCCTTAAGTGTTACCGACACCTGCTCTCCTGTTTCCGTGTGAAAATCTCTTGCTTTTCAAATCGTATTTTACTTTCTTGTACCCGTAATTTCAACAGTGTTTAGAAATAATGTAATTTCTATGGCCGACCATTTTCATTCACAGCAGACCGGCCGAAAGCCCTGATATCGTCTTTTTCAAGTATTCCCTCATTTAACATATTGAGAATGGCAGGTTCTTCAGCACCCATCGCAACCCACAGGAAATGCTGATAGACCCCCGGCATTATATCAGGCAAGCCGGAGCCGCCGGAGGTGCCCAGTTGAATGTAATCACGATTGTTACGCTTTGTATAGACATGCAGATGTTCATGGCCGGCAAACACGGTATAGGGCCGTTTTGAAAGTTGTTCTTCAAGCTTCAGCCAATTCTGAGGGGGAGAAGACTTTCGCCAGACAGGTTTGTGCATAACAACAAACGTCCAACGCACTTCTTGATTGTCAGCCAACACTTTCTGGAAATAGTCATATTGTTCGCCGGATATCTGCCCGCCGGTTAAATCACGATTTTTCTGCTGATACTGCTGGATTGCAAGGTATAATTTGAGCGAGTACTTTCCGCTGTTAAAACTTTGTTGGATTGCCCGTCTTTCAGCATCCAACTCGGCTCTAATCGCCAAATCAACATGGGCTGAAGGATCATCAGTGTTTAGAAAGAGGAACAAAACATTCTTATAGACAGTGTGGTAATAGAGCTTTTGATATCGCTGCCGATAAAATTCAGCCATCATTTCATTTGAAATGTCGTGATTGCCCGGAACTTTGAGATAGGGCGTTTTTAATATCTTAATAAAAGCCTCAAATTCATCCCACTGCGGAGGTACGCTATTCGGATCGTCGGTGTATCCCTGAATGTTATCGCCGACACTAAGAACAAAAGCCGGGCCAAGCTGATTGACTTTCTGCAGAATCTGTTTAAAAACTCCCTTTTCTTCCTGCCCCGTTCGGTCCCCCATAACCACAAAATGAAACTGCTCCGAATCGTCATACGCTCCCTGTAAAGTACCGCCGATGTCACCAAAAGCACTTACACTCACAAGAATAAACAATTGCATGACAATCGTACAGGGCTTCATTTTATCTCCTGATTTCAATCGTGCTATTTTAAATCCAGTCTGTATGACTCAGCATTCATCTGATTTCAGTTTTCTTGTCTTGGGCATTCACGTTGTATCGTTCCCATCAAATGATAGCAAGTAAAAAATTACAGAACGACCATTGACATTCTCAACGTTATCCATACCATCTATGGGTATGGAACACAGAACAAATATTACTTCCTCTTACAATCCATGGCTTTATGCCGTTTTGATCACTGTATCGATTCTTTTACTGGCGTATGTCGATTATATAGTGCTTGAGAAGATATATCATCCCATCGCCGCCAAATACAACATCAATTGGGATTCAGAATTCAACGCCGTCTTTTTCGGCAAGCCGACGCCGGTTTTGCGATGGCAATTGGCATTTATGCCGCTGGGCGTAATGCTGTTTGTACTGCTGGGATTAGCGGCAAGATCTTTTCGGTTTGCCTTTTGCGGGATATTATTATTTGCTACAGGATGGGAGGACATTTTTTACTATGTGATCATGGGCCGATGGTTGCCGGAGGAACTGGGATGGCTGGATTATTCGCCACTGATGGGCTTGACCCGCTTTATTACAGGCACCGACCATGTGACATCGACAGGCGTACTTCTCTCGAGTCTGCTCGGCCTGATTATTGGCGGCTTCATGCTGTTTTACCCGGTATTCCCTAAAAAAAAACGGCTCTCCTGACTTTTTCAGCCACATAAATAAGCAATTTTAGCTGAATCGCGTCATAGAGACTTTACTCGTTTTTTTCAAAAAAAGTCCGGTTTTGAAGCCTCTGTCCTTCTATAATTCATTCCCGGGAAGCCCTTGACCACCATGGGGTTTCATCGGCGGACCCAAATTGCTGTTGCCAAGCAACCACCGCTATGCTATAATTGCGAGTATTGCCGTGAACAAATGTTTGTGCATCCGGTTCCCAAGGAAGACGCAGGGTATTGTTACTGCCGACCGGAACGGTTCTAAAACACAGACTTCGGGTCTTATCTGAAAACGCATTAAGAAACATTCAAGCGTAAGCAGGGCTTTTAAAAAGCCATGTTATGAGGTAGGGTTTGTTTTTTCGAGAATAACGCAAACGTTTGTGTATATTATTTAAAAAACCGTCCGTGTACCTTTTCTGCGGCTGCCTCCGAGGGCTTTTCGATACACCGGCATTCCGGCAAAAAAAGATGTATTTTCACAAAGAGTTATTTTACAATAGAATAAACAGATTATGACGAGCAAGGAGAATTCACTAAATGAGCCGCCACATAAAGATAATCGGCGAAGTCCTGCCACATATTCCATGGGAGGACAGACCTGCTGAATGTACTCTCCCGATTTGGAGATACAGCTGCAATCCCGTAATTCCACGAGACCTAATTCCCTGCGCCAACAGCATTTTTAACAGCGCTGTTGTTCCATATAAAGGGAAATTTGCCGGTGTTTTTCGCGTCGATGACATCACCCGGAATATGCGGCTCCATGCAGGACGAAGTCAAGACGGATTTACCTTTGACATTGATCCGGAGCCTATCACGTTTATCTGTGAGGAACCGGAAATCGCGACCTTCATAGAAAGCTATGATCCCCGCGTCTGCTGGATTGAAGACCGCTATTATATTACCTGGTGCAATAATTATCACGGTTATGCCATCGGAATGGCCTATACACTCGATTTCAAGACATTCCATCAGATGGAGAATTCTTTTTTGCCGTACAACCGTAATGGTGTCCTTTTCCCCCGCAGAATTGCAGGCAAATATGTGATGCTCTCCAGGCCGTCTGATTCCAGTCATACACCGTTCGGCGATATTTTCCTCAGCTCCAGTCCGGATATGATACACTGGGGATGTCACCGTCACGTCATGTCGCCTAAAAAAGACAAGCTAACCTGGCAATGCACCAAAATCGGTGCCGGGCCTGTTCCGATTGAAACGACGGAAGGCTGGCTGCTGTTCTACCACGGCGTGCTGACAAGCTGCAATGGATTTGTCTATAGTATGGGAGCCGCCCTGCTGGACCTTGAAAAACCCTGGAAGGTAATCTATCGAAGCAAACCTTATCTGCTTAATCCAAGAACTTTATACGAATGCGTGGGCGATGTTCCAAATGTTGTTTTCCCCTGCGCTTCGGTGCAGGATGCCGCCTCCGGTAAGATCGCAATCTATTATGGATGCGCGGATACTGTCACCGGCCTGGCATTTTGCCTTGTTGAGGAAGTTTTTGATTGGCTACGAAATAATTCAATGGTATAATTATAATACAATTAGGTTTCCGTTTGTTATCTGTTCAGATTTTAGGTAAAGGAACTACAGAATGCCAAACACTGACGGCAGGATTACACGTCGAACAGTCCTCGGCGGTTCTCTGGCTGCTTTGGCTATGCCAGGCGGTCTGGAAGCTTCGGGACTACCCGACACCTCTGTTTCAGGCCAAAAAGAAGAAAACAAAAAGAGATCGGTCCGATTCGCTCATTTGACCGACATTCATCTTGAACCGAAACGCAACGCACCGGAAGGTCTTGCCGCAGCATTGAGACATATCCACTCTCTGCCGGACAAGCCGGAAATGGTCATTACCGGCGGCGACAATGTAATGTGTGTTCTGGGGGCTGACGACAACTGGGCTGCTGTTCAGTTTTCGCTGCTGAAAGAAGTGTTTTCCCGGGAGTGCAAACTGCCGGTGAAATTCTGTATCGGAAACCACGATGTCTGGGGCTGGGATCGCAAAAGCGGCAAAACCACCGGCAATGAACCCTTATGGGGCAAAAAACGACCCGTTCGGGAGTTCGGTCTGCCGGAACGCTATTATGCCTTTGATCAGGGGAAATGGCGTATCCTCATGCTTGACAGTACCCACATTTGCGACGATGTCTATACCGCCAAACTCGATGAGCAGCAGTTTGCATGGCTGGTTGAGCAGCTGGATACTTCCAAAGACAAGCATATTTGTCTCATCAGCCATATTCCGATCCTGTCCGCAGCAGTTTTTCTGGACGGGGAAAACGAAAAAACCGGCCAATGGGTTCTCCCCCATCAATGGATGCATCTGGATGCGCGGAAATTCGTGGAGCTTTTTTTAAAACACAAAAATGTCAGACTTTGCATCAGCGGACATCTGCATCTATTGGAACGCATCGAATACAACAACGTAACTTACATCTGTGACGGAGCCGTCTGCGGAGCCTGGTGGCAAGGCGCATTTCATCAATGTCAGGAAGGTTACGGCGTTTTCGATCTTTACGACGACGGAACGTTTGAGCATCACTATATCGATTATGGATGGACCCCGAAAGAAACATAGGCCATGAGATCACAATTCCCAAACGATACAATCCAATTGCTTTCAATGACGGGTATTGCAAAACGTTTTGGATCAACGTCGGTCTTGCAGGATGTCCGGTTTGAGCTGAACGCCGGGGAAGTTCATATTCTTGCCGGCGAAAACGGCGCCGGTAAAAGCACGCTGATGAAAATACTGGCCGGCGTCTATACCGAGTACACAGGCAGCATTGCGTTGCAGTCCACCCCCGTGAAATTCACGTCGATTCAGGACGCCGCCGCAGCCGGCATTGCTATTATCCATCAGGAGCTGTCACTGATCCCGACCATGACGGTTGCAGAAAATATCTTTCTCGGCAGAGAAAAATGCAAAGGCCCATGGCTTGCGAAAAAGCAAATGACGAAAACGGCAAAATCGCTTCTTTACGACGCAGGGCTGAATATTGATGTTTCAAAAAATGTCGGCGATTTTCCGCTGGGAACCCAGCAAATGGTTGAGATATGCAAGGCACTCGCATTTGAAAGTAAAATCATCGTCATGGATGAACCGACCAGCGCTCTGACAGATGTTGAAGTAGAGCGATTATTTTCTATCATTGATAAACTCAAAAAAGAAGGTCGCGGCATTATTTATATTACACATAAAATGGAAGAGATTTACCGCATTGCAGATCGTATTACGGTTTTACGGGACGGCGGTTATGTCGGCACTGCACCGGCGGATAAACTGCCGCAACCTGAATTGGTCAGATGGATGGTCGGCCGAGAACTGAACCAGCAGTTTCCGCGTCATCGTGCCAATGCCGGTGATGTACGGCTTTCAGTAAAGAATTTTTCCGTGCCTGATCCCGCAGGCAAACCGTTTCCAGCAGTGTCAGATGTGTCTTTTTCAGTTCGGGCGGGTGAAATACTCGGTGTGGCAGGATTGGGCGGGTCGGGCAACAGTGAACTTTTAAACGGTTTATTCGGCTCTTACGGCTCATCTGCCAAAGGCGAATGTCTGCTGAACGGGAAAAACTACAGCCCATCAAGTCCGGCAACAGGAATTAAAGCCGGTATAGCAATGCTTACCAATGACCGTAAGGCAACCGGCCTTGTTCTCGGAATGGATATAATAGGCAATACAACTTTGGCGGCGTTGAAGAAATTTTCACCGTTTTGTTGGTTGCAGCCCGCCCGGGAAGCGGAGGCAGCAAAAAAACAGGGCCAGTCGATGAATTTAAAGGCCGCATCGTTGAGTATGCCGGTTGATGCGCTGTCGGGTGGAAATCAGCAGAAAGTCGTCATTGCCAAATGGATCGAAACCGGGCCGACAGTTTTTCTGCTGGATGAACCGACGCGAGGGGTGGATATCGGTGCTAAACACGAAATCTATGAATTGATGAACAAATGGACAGCGCAGGGTATTGCGATCGTTCTGATCACATCGGAAATGCCGGAGCTGCTGGCAATGAGTGATAGAATTATCGTAATGCATCGCGGAAAAATAACGGCCGAGTTCGCTTCATCGGAAGCAACGCAGGAAAGGATCCTCGCCGCCGCAATGGGCGAAAAAGAAAATTAAAAATAATTTGAATCCCGCCTGCGGCAAATAGAATATTCAGAGAAACACACGTGGGAATAATAGACAGGAAAGGGCTGATTAAGTGAGTAAAGATTTAGTATCAATGAAATCGGGCGATAGCTGGTTTGCGAGTCCTATGACCAGAGCACTTGGCGCATTGATAATCGTTTTTGTACTGGGTCTTATTTTTAATGCGGACGGGGCTTTCTATAAGTGGGGTACACACCGGGATATGCTTCGTGCGGTTTCGGTCTATGGGATTCTCGCCTGTGGAATGACGCTGGTGATCATTACCGGTGGCATCGACCTTTCGGTCGGCAGCATTATCGCGTTTACAGCGGTATGTTTTTCGATGTTTATGATTCACAGGGGCTGGTCTGCCCTCGCTGCGGTACTGGTCTGCCTGGCCCTGGGTACCGGCTGCGGGATGGTTTCAGGAGCCGTTGTGGCAAAATTTAGAATCCAGCCGTTTATAGCGACCCTTGCAATGATGGTTTTCGCACGCGGGATGGCCAAGTGGGTTTCCGGCGGCCAGAAAATCTCTACGGCAGTTCTGCAGCCCGACGGTTCCTACCAATATGTTGATGTGCCCGGATTTTTCAATGCTATCAATGCAAAAATCCTCGGCGATAATATGACGGTCGTCACCGTCATTTTTCTTGTCTGTCTTGCTGTCTCCTACATACTTCTAACAAAACTGCGATACGGCAGATATTTGTATGCCATCGGCGGAAACGAAGAAGCAGCCCGGCTTTCCGGCGTGCCGATTATCGCCAGTAAACTGCTGGCGTACAGCGTTTGCGGATTTTTCTGTGCAGTCGGCGGCATCTGTCAGGCCGCACAGGAACTGCAGGGCGATCCGGAAGCAGGAAACGGCTATGAGCTTTCAGCAATCTCGATGGTCGTCATCGGCGGAACAAGCCTGGCCGGCGGGCGAGGCAGTATGTGGCTCACCCTTATCGGCGTTCTGACGATCGGGTATCTTGAAAAGATTTTGAGTATTAACGCTGTCGGTGAAGATAAGCGGCTGATGCTGACGGGAGCAATTATCGTCGCCGCGGTGCTGCTGCAAAAAACAAAAAAGTAAAGAGTAAACATCAGAAAGGGAAGTTGCCATGAAAAAGAATTTCGTGTTTGCTGTTCTCTGTGCTGTGCTATGGATCGCTGGCTGTAACAAAAAGCCAACGGCAACCGCTACGACATCGTCTGATTCCGGAGCTAAAAAGTGGACAATCGGTATGAGTCAGTGCAACCTTGGAGAGCCGTGGCGCGTTCAGATGAATGCCGATATCAAGATGGCCGCTGACTTGCATCCGGAAATTTCTGTTATTTTTAAGGACGCCCAGAATGATACCCTCCGGCAACAAGCCCAAGTTGAAGAATTCATCAGTGCCGGTGTTGATGCCATTATTATTTCTCCAAAAGAAGCGGCGCCGCTGACACCTGTCGTTGCACAGGCGTATGAAAAAGGCATCCCTGTGATTGTGATGGATCGACGCGTACTCGGCGATAAATACACCTGCTTTATCGGCGCCGACAATAAAAAAATCGGCCAGGCAGCGGGTAAATGGATTGTCGAAAAACTGGGGGGAAAAGGCAAAGTCGTCGAATTGAAGGGATTGATGACCTCGACACCCGGCCAAGACCGAAACAGCGGATTCCGTGCGGGCATCAAAGACAGCCCGTTGGAGATTATCTTTGAGGCGGATATGAAATGGCTTGAACCAAATGCCCGCAAAGAGATGGAATCGGCCCTTGCACGTTTTCCGGAAATCAACCTTGTCTATGCCCATAATGACCCCGGGGCACATGGTGCATATCTGGCCGCCAAAGCTGCCGGCAGAGAGAAAGATATTCTGTTCGTCGGCATCGACGGACTTGCTCAGGAAGGTCAAGCTTATGTCAAACAGGGCTTTCTGGCCGCCAGTTTTGAGTACCCCACCGGCGGAAAGGAATCTGTCGAGACAGTCATGAAGATACTCTCCGGGCAGGCCGTTCCCAAAGAGATTACACTGGCTTCACGAGTCTTCACCAAAGATAACATTGATACCGGAGGCCAGTGGCTTAGCGAATAACGGCATGGCTCTCCATGCAGCCATAACCGCTGTACAGTCTTTCTATAACATCAAAATACTCTCATAAAAACCTTTGTGCCTTGGAGAAAACGATGAGATTGCGGAAAAGCTCTGCCTGCTTACCTCTGTGGGTTGTCTTTTTGACGGCGTGCGTCCCTCACGCGGCACAAATCCGGCCAAACTACTATGCCCACAAGGTCATGGAAGATGACTACGGCGTCATTGCCCCCTGGAGTTCCGGCCAGAACGGACCGCTGGACACACGGTTAAGAATTGCCGTCGAGGTCCTGAAACGGTATCCCTGGGTGGATACCCAAAAAGCCGTCATGGCCGCTCCCGACTTTATCTACAATTCACACTGGAGCATCGAGGACAACGGCACGATTCTGATCCCGCCAACCAACGACTGGATGTGCGGCGATCTGAGTCAGCGGGCCTGGAGTATCATCAAAGGATTGACAGCCTATTATCAATACAGCAGCGATCCGATGGCCTTTTTATATATTCCGCTGACTGCTGACTATATTCTTGATTATGCACAGACCGGCGACGACCATGACTGGCCGCGATTTCCGATTGCGACGCCGACAAACGGAAAAGCCTACGGCAAATGCGACCAGAACGCGCGGAACCAATTGGACCTGTGCGCCATCGTCGGCACCGAGATGATTCGTGCCTACAAACTGACCGGCAATGAACGTTATCTTCAGGCCGCGGTACATTGGGGAGAAGTCTTTGCCGAAAAGTGCAATCTGGATCCGGCCATGCCGCCATGGAATCGCTACACACACCCCGAAGTGGTCGGCTGGTCGGATGAACTGACCGGCAGCGTAACGCTGATTCTCGATTTTCTCGACGAATTGATCCGGATGGGCTATACCGGCCCGGATCGGTCAATGATTAAAGCCCGGGACGCCGGTCGCCGCTATGTCCGCGAGGTACTGATGCCCCGATGGCTGGCCAACGATACGTGGGGCCGTAACTATTGGGATTGGGATAATCCCGTCATTTGCGGTATCGTCTCCATGTGCGGCGATTATATCATGAAAAATCCGCAAGCCTTCCCCGGATGGGAAACCGACCTGCGAAATATCCTGACTTTAATCTTCAATCGAAATGGCGCCGATCCCCATTCCATGGGTGATGTCTATCATGGCGCGTGGGCCTTTCCGGAATCCTCGACCTGCTGCGGAACGTCGCTGTCGTACAATCAATACACCGCCGCCCCGACACTGCTGCGCTTCGGGGTGTTGGCCGAAGACGATAGAATCTTCGAAATCGGGCGGCGCATGATGATTATGGCAGCCTATGACAGCCACGAAAACGGCGTCGTTTGGGATGGCTTACTCGGCCATGCGGTCGCCACTAAAGAATGGTCAAATCTGGCCCACCCCTGGCCGTTGTGCCAATTGATGGAGGCCATGGCGTGGACGCCGGAAACATTCGCCCCCAAACACGAAAATCATATCCTGCAAAGCACCTCGGTCGTCAACGGCGCAGTGTACGAAAAAAATCGTATTGCCTATTCCACCTTTGACGCTCCCGATAAGACTATCGATGTTGTACGACTGTCGTTTAGGCCGACCTCTGTTACTGCCGATGCGTCGCCGCTTTCACATCGGGCGGTTCTGAACCAAAACGGATATACCCTGCGGCCGCTGCCTGACGGCGACACTATCCTGACAATTCGTCATGACCGGGCCAGGCAGATCGTTATCCAGGGACAGGACGATCCGCAACACCAAATTGATGATGTCGAGTTAACATTCGAGGGAAATTGGAAATCGGTCTCTTCACCGGATGCCGTAACCGGAAGTCTTCATTCCTCCTCCGGCAAAGGCGATTCCCTTGAATACTCCTTTGTCGGAAATCAAATCCGTCTTATCGGCAGCGTCGGGCCGGAAGGCGGGCTTGCGGATGTCTATATTGACGGTCAAAAACAGTTGACGCTGATCGACTGCTGGAATCCCACATCTCGCACCCGTCAATTGCTGTATCATAAAAATGGCTTGGAAAACACAAAACACACTTTCAAGCTTATTGTGCAGGGAAGAGGCAATCCCATCTCGACAGGTAAAACAGTCATTATTGACTGTATTCAGTATTCAGACGTTTCCTCCAAACCTTATTTCGGGCAAGGCGCAGGCCCCTCAGGCACACAGCGAATGATTTTCGGTTATCCTGAACGTCAGGATTATTTGGATTCCGAAGGTAACTCATGGCGTCCGGCAACGGAATGGGTCATTCGCAGCGGATACGGGCAGGACACTGTTGAAAAGGCATGGTGGACAAAACGCCGCAGTATGTATATCGGCAATACGCAGGATCCAGAATTGTATCGTTATGGTATTCACGGCCGCGACTTCTGGATCAATCTAACTGTCGGGCCGGGCAAGTACTACGTGACCCTGAAGTTTGCCGACACCCCCCTGCACTGGTTCCTCGAAAAAGACAAAGACAATCAACGCATCTCACATGCCGTCAAGGTCACCATCAACGAAAAAACGGTTATCGAAAAGATGAATATCGTCGAGGCGGCGGGTGGAATCTTTACGGCCATCGACAAAACTTTTACAGATATCGAGCCGAAAAACGGAATCATTACGATCCATCTAACCGGCATCGAAGACAAAGAAGCCGCCATTCAGGCGCTCCAGATCGGCCCGATGGCCGAGTATCATCAGCGGCAAAAATAAAGAGGCACTATTTTTTTCAAGATTAAAATATCCCTATGAACCGGAGATATCCAATGAATCCACGGAAAATACATTTCCTTTTATTAGTAAGCCTCTTTGTGATGTGTTCAATCAACGTTCCTGCCGCCCCATTCCATATCCCTGTCATCGACGGCCCGTGGTGGAAAGTGGCATCAACCCCCGACCTGGGCCAGTACAACAGCGACAAACAGCAGCCCGTAGATTTCGGCCTCTGGCAGGCGGCGGACGGCACCTGGCAGCTCTGGTCCTGCATCCGCTTTACCAGCCTCGGCGGACATACCCGCCTGTTCTATCGCTGGGAAGGCGCCAAATTGACCGACACCGAGTGGACACCCAAGGGCATCGCAATGATGGCAAAGCCTGAATTGGGCGAACCCCTCGGCGGCCTTCAGGCTCCCCATGTCATCAAACACGACGATCTCTACTGGATGGCCTATGGCGATTGGGACAACCAGCGGCTGGCCACCAGTAAAGACGGCAAAACATTCGAACGTCTCACGTCCGCCGGCGTAATCTTTTCTGAAGGGCCAAAGGTCAATACCCGCGATCCCATGCTGCTGTTTACCAAAGGGAAATGGCATTGTTACTATACGGCCTTTCCTGCTCGTCGGGGTTATGTCTATTGCAGAACCTCCGACGATCTGCTGAAATGGTCCGATCCGGTCATTGTCAGCTATGGCGGAAAAGCCGGCAACAATCCTTTTTCCTGCGAATGCCCGCATGTTGTTGAGCCGGTTCCGGGCAGCTACTTTCTATTCCGCACACAACTGTACGGCCCCGGAGCCCAAACGACCGTTTATCACTCCGGCAATCCTTATTATTTCGGCATCGACAATGACACGTATTACGTCCGGCAGTTTAATCTCTGCGCTCCGGAAATTGTTACCCTTGACGGACAGTACTACATCGCAGCCCTTAACCCTGACCTGGACGGCGTGCGCATCGCCCGCCTGACGTGGAAATGCTTCGATAAGCCGCTTTTTGCTTTTGACGACCCGCAGCATCGCGCACAATGGAAGCTGACTGACGGCACACTCCCCTCAGCTTTTACCCATTCCACGCGGGACTTGTTCCACCCCAAAACAGAATTCTTCATCGGCACCGCTGAAACCGGCCCCGAAACCTTTGACGATGCCCTGACCGCAACCCTCCAAAGCCCCGTCGTTACAATTACCACGCCGGAATGTGTGCTATTTGTTTCCGGCGGAAAAGATTCTGAACACCTGTATGTCAGCATCGAGGATGCAAAGACCGGCAAAGAATACAGCCGTACCACCGGAAACAATCATAATCTCTTCGACCCGGTGATCGTGGACTGCCGGACGTTTATCAATATGCCGGTGATCGTCAAAATCGTCGATCAATCCTCCGCCCCCTGGGGCCACATCAACTTCGGCGGCCTCTACGAAGCAAATCCTAACGGAGATCGTTAAAACTTATTCCCTAACAGTAATCAACAGTGCCGTGCGATATCAGCAGATGTTCAGCTCCCGGCCGACCTGCTGAAATTTGTCTATTGCAAAATCCAGGTCTTCCTGTGTATGGGCGGCAGATATCTGGGTTCTGATACGGGCCTGCCCTTTCGGCACGACGGGAAAGAAAAAGCCGGTTACATAAATTCCCTCATCGAGCAGGCGGGCCGCCATTTTCTGAGCCAGTACCGCATCACCGAGGATAATCGGCGTAATGGGATGGTCGCCGGGCAGTACTTTCAGGCCGGTTTTTTGAATGCGCTGCCGGAAATAGGCGGTATTGCGGGCAAGACGCTCCGGCAATTTCGTCGAACGGCTGAGCATGTCAATCGCCTTGATCGCGGCACAGACAATGGCCGGGGCGAGCGTATTTGAAAACAGGTAAGGACGGCTTCGCTGGCGGAGCAGCTCAACAATCTCTTTACGGCCGGTCACAAAACCGCCGCTGGCTCCGCCCAAGGCCTTGCCGAATGTGCCGGTGATGATGTCCACCCGCCCCATTACACCGCGATATTCTGTTGTTCCACGGCCGGTCTTGCCGATCACGCCGGTCGCATGGCACTCGTCGATCATCACCATGGCATCATAACGATCCGCCAGATCACAGATACGATCCAGTTGAGCGATATACCCATCCATCGAAAACACACCGTCAGTGGCAATCAGCCGGAACCGGGCGGTCTTGGCTTCTTTGAGCTTTTCTTCGAGGTCCTGCATATCATTGTTGTTGTAGCGATACCGCTGCGCCTTGCACAGACGAATGCCGTCAATGATGCTGGCATGATTGAGTGAGTCGCTGATAATCGCATCCTCAGGCCCCAGCAGGGTCTCAAACAGGCCGCCGTTGGCATCGAAGCAGGAACTGTAGAGGATTGTATCTTCGGTGCCCAGAAACCGGGCCACTTCCTGTTCAAGGGTTTTATGGATTTGCTGTGTGCCGCAGATAAAACGCACCGACGAAAGCCCGAAGCCCCATGGGTCGTAGCTATCCCGGGCGGCCTTAATAATCTCGGGGTGGTCGGACAGCCCAAGATAATTGTTGGCACAGAAATTCAGCACGGATCGATCCGGCGCAACCGTAATCCGGTTTGCCTGCGGGCTGGTGATAATCCGCTCAGCCTTGTAGAGTCCGTCATTTCGAATCTGACCGAGGGTTTCAGTCAGGTGCTGTTTCATCGTCGTGTACATCGAATCCTCTCCTTTCGAGCGGGCCTATTTTGACCAGTCCAAAACAACCTTGCAGCCGTTACCGCTGCGCAACGCCGCAAATCCCTTCTCAAACTCCGTATAGTGAAAGCGATGCGAAATCAGCGGCGAAATATCCAGGCCCCCTTGAATCAGCATCGTCACCTTGTACCAGGTCTCGTACATCAGCCGGCCATAAATCCCCGTTAAAGTCAACCCGTTGAAGATCACCACATTCCAATCCACCTGTGAGGGCGGCAGAATACCCAGCAATGCCAGCTTGCCGCCGTGGGCCATATTCGTCAGCATATCATTAAGGGCCCCGGGATTGCCGGACATTTCCATGCCCACATCGAATCCTTCTTTCATGTCCAGTTTTTCCTGGGCCTGAGCAATCGTTTCAGTCCTGACATCAACCGTTAAGGTCGCCCCCATCTGTTTGGCGCGTTCAAGCCGCTGCGGATTGACATCCGTCACAACAACATGACGCGCCCCCACCTTTCGGGCTACACCGGCGGCCATGCACCCGATCGGCCCGGCCCCGGTAATGAGAACATCCTCGCCGACCAGGTTAAAGGTCAGCGCGGTATGGACGGCATTGCCCAGCGGATCAAAACAGCTCAGAACATCCAGCGGAATGGAACGATCGCAATACCACAGGTTCGTCACCGGCACGGAAATATACTCGGCAAACGCCCCATCCCGATTGACGCCGATACCTTTGGGAGAATGGCACAGGTGTCGGCGTCCGGCCAGACAGTTGCGGCAGCGCCCGCAGACAACATGCCCTTCGGCACTGACGATGTCCCCGACCTTAAAGTCGTGGACATTGCTGCCCATTTCAACGATCTCGCCGACGAATTCATGGCCGATGGTCATCGGGGGTCGGATTGTCTTTTGAGCCCATTGGTCCCAGTTGTAAATATGCACATCGGTTCCGCAGATCGCCGTCTTTAACACACGGATCAGGACATCATTGATGCCGATCTTCGGCTCCGGAACATCCATCATCCACAAACCCTCTTTTGCCTCTTTCTTGACCAATGCCTTCATCGTTCGCTTCCTTTTGTTATAAATCGTCTATGACTTAACGAGGGCCTTGTCAGCCCTTAACGTTACCAACCGCTCCGCGCTGTATCTATTGGGGAGAGTTACTCCCTGATATGAAATCACCGAGATGGCCTTTTGTCAACGGTCGTTTAGTCTAAAATCGTATTGCTCTGCACCGTGGGCGCACTAAACAAGCCAAACCGGCATAAAATCGGACAATCCGTCGCATCGAGAATACGAAGCCTGAGCTTTTGGGTCACGACCGGTTCGATGCGGAGCAGGCGTTTGTAGCCGATCGTTGTGCCGGAAGCGATTTGTTTCCACTGTCCATCTGTCCAGGCCTCGACATCGAATGACTTGATACGCTGACCCTGTTTGATATATTCCTGAAGCATAATCACGTTGAAGCGTTTTTCGTGAGGCAGGTCCATCTCAAGCTCGGCACTGACAACGCCGTCATCGGTCGTCCAGATCGTTTCGGGGTCACCATCCACCAGGTGGGAAGGTTGGTACACCGCCATCTCTTTGCGGACAGTGGAAGCTTTGACAGACGCCCCCGCCGCTATATCCTCGGCAAAGATTCTATCCAACAGGCCGCGGAATGCCAGCAGCCGCTGCGTGTCAGTTTCGTGGATTAACCCCCGCTGATCCGGGGGAATATTCAGCAGCATAAGACCATTGCGTCCCACAGAACCGAAATAAATGTCCAGCAATTGCTCCAGCGTCTTGACCTTGTCATCCTCGGCGGCATGATAAAACCATCCGGGTCGAATCGAAACATCGCATTCAGCAGGCACCCAGTCCGCCCCGTCGATCTGACCGGCATTAAGCTTGTTTGCATCTGACTGGCCGGGACCGAATTCACTGCGATGAAGCATCGACCAGCAGGTTTCTCCGGCATACCCGCTTTCATTGCCGACCCAGCGGCAGTCCGGCCCGTCATCGGCGAACATACAGGCATCAGGCTGGAGTCTGCGAACCAGTGACCGGTACATTACAAAGTCATAGACCTGTTTTTTGCGAAGAGGACTGTCTTGCCCGGGAGCACCATCAAACCAGACTTCTCCGAGCGGTCCGTATTGCGTCAGCAGTTCGGTCAACTGCCCCATATAAAATGCATTGTACTCTGAGGAATTGCCATAACTGGGTTCGTGACGGTCCCACGGGGAAATATAGATACCGAACTCCAGCCCCGCCTCACGACAAGCTCGGGATAATTCGCCGACCAGATCACCCTGCCCTTTTTTCCAGGGACTGTTCTTGACCGAATGTTCCGTGTATCGGCTGGGCCACAGACAAAAGCCATCATGATGCTTGGCCGTAATAATGACCATTTTCATTCCCGCATCTTTAAACACTTGCACCCATTGCTTGACATCCAATTCGGAAGGATTGAAGATGGACGGACTTTCAGTTCCTTCGCCCCATTCCCGGCCGGTAAAGGTATTGACTGTAAAGTGAACAAAGGCCGTATATTCCCGCTGCTGCCAGCGGAGTTGACGCGGATGCGGCAGAACATGGTCTCGAAGACCGATTTTTTCTTCGATGGAGTCTTTCTGTCCGTCAGTTTGTGCGACGCCCATTCCGACTACGCCCCAAAAGACCAGACTGCTGAAAAGCACACTCCTTAACATCATTTTCATCTTAGCCATAGATTCAATCCTTTCATACCATCATTACTTGATCGCCATAATGTCCAGTTCCGCCGTCGTGGCATAATACTCCTGCCCGTGTTCGTTGAGTGCTTTGAATTTAAGAAAGCGTGCCGTGTGAGGTTTGGCAAAGAATATTTCCTGCCATTGCGTTTGGTTGGCAAGAGTGCCTTTATGAACGATATCCCATTGTGTGCCGTCTTCGCTGACAGAGACTTCAAAGGCATTAACACGGCCGTTTTCAGAATCCTGACGAGCCAGATATTTGAATCCGACCAGTGTATATGTCGCCGCCAGATCCAGATGAATCTCATGCGGGAACGGTTCTTTGGTCGTCATCCAATTGGTGTGCCAGAACGTATCCGCACGGCCGTCAATGGCGTGGCGGGTTTCGCCTTCGCCGGATTGAAAACTGTCGGCATAAACCACCTTCCAGGCCGTTTTGTCCGGCTCCAGCAAATCATAAAACTGAGGATAGGCAAGACTGACCGGCAGGCTTTCCATGCCGTCCTTGGAACGGCTTTGGGCAAAAATCGTTCCCGCCTCATTAAAGACGAATGGCCCGGTATAGGATTGTGCCTTGGACGGATTGTCCATGCTGACAACCCAGTAAACAATCTCCACTCCCGCCGGCGCAGTAAGAACGATTTGCCGGGAGTGTCCGCCGGCAGCATTGAGAACTTTCCGGTCGGAGAATATCGGCGCCATCGGTACAGCTAATTTTGTTCGGGCCTGCTTTGCCATGGTCTTTATGTCGCGGGTATTGACCGGACAGAACGTATAGCGCACCTGCATCGGCTCCGGATTAAAACGGTATTTATCCATTGGAGCAGGACCGCAACTGGCGCCGCCCAATCCCATATGTTTTGCGTCGATGCAGAAAATGATCTCCTCTCGGGAAGTCACGCGGTGGATATTGCGGGCCGAATCAAAGTCCTTTGCAGTATTATGATGGGCGCTGACCGAATAGGCTCCTTCTGTGATGACCATCATCCCGCACCCGGCAGCATCAGTCAACGCCGCCCAACGGACTTCGGTTTTGTTGCCGTTTTCCTGCGGACGTACATACGCTTCATACTGCTCGGATACTGTACCTTGATACAAACCGACATCGGCGCTGCGGCCACGGTCGATATAGCTCTCATGGGGTCCGCGTCCAAGCCAGGTAAACGTTTCATAGTCCCCCGACACACTCATCTGAACCCCGACTTTCGACAGCAGCGGAACTTTTCCAAAAGGCGTCATTTCATTCTGTATATCAATCCAACCATTGCCGAAAATCGTAAACAGGGCCGTATGCGTAAATCCACAGCCTTGCTGTCGCGAACCCAGACAATCGGTAACGATTCGAACCTGCACAGTGTTTTTCGAACCCGGCCGCACCTGAACATCCCGGACGGTATAAATAAGCTCGTCGAGGCCGGCGCGTTCAAAATTTCCGCTGAACCACTTGTCGTTGTCAACGAATGCACGGTAGAGATTCAATTGAGGACCATGCCCGCGATGCAATACTTCATGACCGTCATATACCAGTGAAGACAAAGTACCGCTGCGTACATTCCAGGCAGCCGAAAAAGACTTTCCTTCCACAATGATCTCATCGCCTCTTCTTGTGTGCCGTAATTCGCTGGCAGTTGCTAATGATGCTATAGGTGCGGCAGGAACCGGATAAGGCAGTCTAAATTGTTCAGCGGCGACGATATGCCCTTTATCAGCATAGAGCGTTTTGTTACTCTGACGCAATTCAATATTCAGGAAATATTCGGCTCCGTCTTGAAGTGCAGGTCTCTTGACTGCAAGAGACACGGTTGCAGACTGCCCTGTCGTAACAGCCGGTGGCATAAACTCACCATCAGCTATCGGATAACCGTCTTCCAGCAGTATCCAGTGCCCTTCGAATTGATTAAGGTTAGTAAAGAAATAACGGTTGTTCAGCATAACCTGTATCGTATCCGAGGCAGCGTCCTGAAGTGAAAACTTAACATATTGATACACTTTTTTCACTTCACGCAGCTTGGAAGTAATTTGACGGTCCGGGCCGATTACGCCGTTACAGCAGAAATTATTATCATTGGGATGATCGCCGTAATTGCCGCCATACGCAAAGAACCATTCCGGCGTACCCTCGGCGTTTTTAAAACCGGTATATTTTCGAAGCCCCTGATCGACCCAATCCCAGATGCAGCCCCCGATCAGGCGGGGGTAGGTTTCGATCACATCCCAGTACTCCTGCAGATTACCAATGGCATTGCCCATCGCATGAGCATATTCGCACATAATAAAAGGCTTTGTCGAATCACTTCGTCCCGTCTGTGCCAGCCATTCGACCGAAGGATACATCGTACTGTCAATATCTGCTACTTCGTTCATCCGTTCATAATGAATGGGACGCGATAGATCAATCGCACGGATCGTTCGCCGACACGCTTCAAAATTCCGCCCCGGTCCGGCCTCATTACCCAATGACCAAATCACAACACATGGATAATTCTTATCCCGCTGAACCATTCGCCCGACACGATCCGTATGTGCCAACTCCCAACTGGGAACATGACCCAGCGATTCTTTTCCGTATCCCATACCATGCGACTCAACGTTTGCCTCGTCAATCACATAGATACCGTACAAATCACACAGTTCGTACCACAGCGATTGGTTAGGATAGTGAGAGGTTCGGACTGTATTGATATTGTGCTGTTTCATCAGCTCCACATCGCGTCGCATTGAGGCTGGCCCGATAGCTTGCCCCGCATCCGGTTCATGTTCATGCCGATTGACGCCTTTAAGTAAAACAGGGATTCCGTTGATGCAGAATTGGCTGTTTTTGATCTCGATTTCGCGGAAACCATACTTACAGCCCTTGACCTCGACAGTCTTTCCGGCCTTATTCTGCAGTTCCAGCAGGACAGTATAAAGGACAGGTGTTTCCGATGTCCATTTGAGGGGATTGACCACTGTTGCTTTTAGTTCAACGGAGGCCTGGGCATTGGCAGCAACATCAATAACCTCGGATTCACACAGTGGCGATTGCACAATTTTTCCGGTTTGATCAAGCAGATGCACGATAAGCTTTCGCTGAGCTTCGCTGCCGGACAGGTTGCGGATCTTTGCGGCAATCGTCACAGCGGCATCCTGATAGCGGTCATCCAGGTCACACTGTACGAAATAATCCCGCACCTGCACCGTCGGTGTCGCAAACAAAAAAACATCGCGATAAATACCGCTCAATCGCCAAAAATCCTGATCTTCCAGATAACTGCCGTCCGACCAGCGATAGACCTCCACAGCCAGGACATTCTCACCTTCTCTTAGAAAATCAGTAATATTAAACTCTGCCGGCAGCCGACTGCCCTGGCTGTAGCCGACCTTCTGCCCGTTAACCCACAAATAAAAGGCCGACGAAACACCCGCAAAATGAATGAAGACCTCTTTCTCTTTCCAGTCGCCGGGAACGGTAAAGGTCCGGCGATAGGACCCGACCGGATTCGGCTCACGGAATGAGGTAAAATAGGCAGGAACTTCCCCCAAGATCAATGGCGGCGTCGCAGGATGCGGAAAACGAATGTTAACATAAATCGGGGTTCCATAACCATACAGCTCCCAGTTAGCAGGAACAGGAATCGTCGCCCAACTGCTCACATCATAATCCGTCCGATAGAACTCGTGCGGCCGCAAATCCGGATGCTTAACCCAATGAAAAGCCCACTGCCCATTGAGAGACTGGACAAAGTCGGAAGCAAATCGCTTTTCGATCAACATTTCAGGTGTCGTCCACGCATAACCTTCAGCAGCGGATTTAAGCGAAGCAAAGGAAAGACCATTGGCACGCGGTGGTTCTTTACCAATGCCGATAACGCTTTCGTTTTCCCAGTCGTTTGTGCTGCCGTAAGACATTTGCATTAAAAAACAAACCGCAAGAGTAACCCCCAAATACATCCCGTGTTTCATCGTCCTTAACCTTTCACTGTTTCCATTAGTGTCATTATTGCTGCTGGTATTTATTTTTCCTTATTATTGTCCAAAGTGAACAGACAATGTCAAATAAGTCATCTGTGTGATTCATCAAATCTTTATATTACCAGATGAGCAAATTACCCCCCAAAAAAGTAAAATAATTCATCTTTTGTGCATTTTTTATAAATTCTCCCCCTTCGCCGGGCAGTCAAGCAGGCAAACCGTACACTTTGAATGTTTACACGCTCAATACAGAGGCTCTTTTATCAACATTATTCCACACCACAGCCGACCAGCCAATAATCCGCCATTAAGTGTAAATCACTAAGGCCGACAGCATCATCATAATCAAAATTCCCTTCACCCCATACGGCCGGTGGAATTGGCCCGTTGCCCCAATGGGAAGCCATTAATTCAAAATCCATCAGATCGACACTCCCGTCAAGATTGGCATCGCCCGGCAATGGCGGAACAGAGAAAAGCGGATTAGATAGATTGACGGCATTGCTTAACTCAAGATATATGTCGTCTATATAGATGGGCCCAAAGTTGGTACTGCTGCCGCCGCCGGCGGTTTTTACATAAAAAGCCAACAGACTGCTGTTCTGGCCGGATCGAAATTCAAAGGTGTCATCGCCATCCCCGGCCGTTAGTTTATCGGCAGGATCTGCATCAGATCCTTCGACATCATTAAGCCAAATTTGATAATGATTGACTTGGGCATCAACTAAAACCCAAAGGTTATACCATCGATCCGGAGCCAATTGAGTCAGTATTTCATAATTCCCGCCGTCATTATCCCATACTCTAAGGTCGAGATTTTGAGCGCTGTTAGCCATCCCGATTTCGGGTGCAAAATCACTAAACTCGGTGGGGCTTGACAGAGGGGAAAGACCCAATGAAAAGGTCTGTTTCCGGCTGACACGCAAACGCATAAACATCATACGGACGGTCCCTTCAGGAACGCCTACATGTTCAAATGACAAGGATTTACGAAGAATAGACGATTCGGAAGGAATATAAAGAACATAATTTTCAGGGTTCGATGGGTCTTCTGCAATTCGATTGTCGCCCCCGATTGAGACCCACCCATTCTGGCCTCCGATAGGTCCTAATGTGTCATCATTGAAATCATCAAAACAGCGGAACCCTCCGTAACAAACTCCTGCCGGCGCAAGAACCAATAAAAATGTCATTAAAACGTGTTGAAATTTAGTGAGAGATGAAGGTAATACAATTTTTTTTGTCTTTTTTGCGGCGTTTGGCATCTTATACCTCCTGATTTCAAAAACTATGCTTATCCCCCTTATTATTTTATAGTTACAGTTGGTTTATGTTTCTTCAGCAAAGAAAGCTTTCTCCTCAGTATAATCTTATTATAACAATTTTATCCCATAATATCAATAATTCTTTACTTTCAGCAGTTTCCAATGCTGAAAATGCACAAATATTCATTGACTTGCAAGGCCTGTGTTCCTACAATCTCGCAGATTTTGTGTATTTTTTTGTGATAACTGAACAACAAATGCTGACCCTAAGATACAGGAAGGGACAACCTTGGCAGAGATACAAAACCTGTTGAAAAGTAAACTCGACAAGCCAAATCTGGAAAAGTTATTGGCCCTGAATAACGCCAAGTTGAATGCGTTTGTGGCAGATGCCATCGAACTGACGCAACCGGCACAAGTGAGAGTATTCACAGACGCCGCTGAAGATTTAGCGGCAATACGATCTATGGCATTCAATAGCGGCGGAGAAAACCCCCTTAAAAAAGAGGGGCATACTTTTCATTTTGACGGCCCCAACGATCAGGGCCGAGATACATTCAGCACCCGTTACCTGTTGCCCAAAGGAATGGAACTGGGTGAAAGTCTCAACTCCATCGAACGTCAAGAGGGTTTGGACGAAGTCCGATGCTTCCTGCAAGGAAGTATGAAAGGGCGAACGATGCTGATCTGCTTTTGGTGTCTGTGCCCGACGAATTCGGAGTTTTCAATCTCCTGCGTTCAAATTACCGATTCACCCTATGTAGCTCACAGTGAAAGCCTTCTGTACCGGCCTGGGTATGAGCAGTTTAAACGCCTAAACGGCAGTGAGGGCTTTTTCAGATTCCTCCACAGCGAGGGCGAAACGGATGAAAACGGCTGCAGCGTACAGTGGGAAAAAAGGCGTGTCTATATCGACCTGACTCAGGATATGGTGTATTCGGTCAATACTCAGTATGCCGGAAACACAGTAGGACTCAAAAAGCTTGCGTTACGATTGGCAATCCAGCGGGCATCCAATGAAGGATGGCTGGCCGAACATATGTTCATTATGGGAGCACAAGGTCCCAAGGGCCGTGTTACTTATTTTGCAGGCGCATTCCCTTCGGCGTGCGGCAAAACCAGTACGGCAATGCTGCCCGGACAGACAATTATAGGCGATGACATCGCCTATTTCCGTAAACGCAATGGAAAAATGTACACCGCCAATGTTGAACAGGGCATTTTTGGAATCATTGAAGATGTTAACGCCAAAGACGATCCGGTGATTTTTGAGGCCCTCAACACCCCGGGCGAAGTCATCTTCGGCAACGTACTGATCAATGATGGAAAACCGTACTGGGTCGGAATGGGAGCGGAACTGCCGGACAAAGGCGTTAACTTCAGCGGCCCGTGGCACAAAGGCAAAAAAGATAAAGACGGCAAAGACATCCCGGCCTCGCACAAAAATGCACGCTACACGATCCGGCTGTCGGCTCTTGCGAATCTTGACAAAGAAGCCGACAATCCCAACGGCGTACCGGTCGGCGGCATCATTTACGGCGGCCGCGACTGCGATACGCTCGTGCCGATTGAGCAGGCCTTTAACTGGTCGGAAGGGATTATTGCCAAAGGTGCCTCGATTGAATCGGAAACGACGGCCGCAACATTAGGCCAGCATGGAGTCCGGAAGTTTAATATTATGGCAAATCAGGATTTTGTATCGATACCATTGGGACGCTATATTCAGAATAACTTGGACTTTGCCAAAGGTGTCAGTAATCCGCCGGCAATTTTTTCAGTCAACTACTTTTTGCAGGACGAAAACGGTAAATTCCTCAACGGCAAACTTGATAAAATGGTGTGGCTGTTGTGGGCCGAACTGCGGGTCAACGGAGATGTGGATGCCCTTAAGACACCGACCGGCTGGATACCAATGTATAAAGACTTAGCCCCGCTATTCAAAAGTAAACTGAACGCCAACTACACCCAAGCGGCATACGAGAAACAATTTACCACCCGTATTCCGAATCTGCTGGCAAAGTATGATCGCGTCGAAGCGATTTACCGTCAAAAAGTCAGCGATACTCCGCAGGCTGTTTATGATACGTTTACAGCTATCCGAAAACGTCTTAAAGACGCCCAAGAAAAATTTGGCGATACTATAATTCCCTCCCAGCTATAAGAAAAAACATTAACGGCTCAATCCCAACAAAGAGATTGGGCCGTTATTTTTTGTATTACACCCTGACCGATTATCCTGAAGCAATAACCGGCATCGTTTCTAAAACGGCCATTCTCAAATCAATGACCTATAAAAAGTTCAACTATTTTTCTCCCCCAAAGCGAATTTATACATTGGCGACAACGGTTTACTTGTCCAAATAAGTCTATGTATTATGCAGAGTTGCATTTGTCCTTTCTGCCTCGATGTAATCTCTTCCGATTCTGTCCATAAAACATACTAAAATTTTTCTTTCAGGTGCAAAATCTGCGAGGGTATAATAGTTGATTACATATCTTATTTTTCAGGAGGTGTATTATGAGGTACAGAACATGTCTTGTTTGTCTCGTAACAATCATCTTGTGCAACATCGTATACGCCGGTTTTCAGCGTCCCCCTTCCGATGAAAAAGGCGCACTGGTCAAGGCAATCACACATTGGAACTCAAGTTGCTCCGGCGGTCAACGTGATTCATGGGCCTATATGGTCGACGGCTGGTATGACGATATCACCAATACCTTGCCAACCCCCTGGGGACACGGTACCCGCGCATGGTGGAGAGATGGGTTTTACAAAAACGGCAGCATTGTTGACAGCGATTTTGTGGATCTTTCGCTGCAAACATGGGGTCGTGATTGGGTCGATGACACCGGCATCGATGAACCCGACGCATTGATGGTAGCTCTCCACGGCGGTGTTAGTTCCGATGGACGCTGGTATGGTCGTGTTCGCGTCGATGAGGCCGGATCGGGGAACTGCAACGCGTATCAGGGAGATATGGAGCTGGATTACGATCTTGAGTTTGTGCATCTTTCTTCCTGCAACAGCATGAATCGGCCGGTTTGGTTTGGCAGCGGCGGTTGGTCGTCCTCATTCAAAAGGCTGCGGCAGATCAACGGCTTCCATGGGCTTATGTGGATATGGTCGCCCTATCGGGCAAGGTATAAAGACTTCTCCGATGATGCATTTGATACCAGCATCGCGATGGCCTTTATTGACAACCTTTATATCCACGATGTCGACGGCCCGAATACAGATGAATGTCCCTGCTCGCGCGGTGTGGGAGCATCCTCTTCAGACCTATGGAATCGAATGTTTCACGAGCAGTACGACTGGACGTATGATACCGATCCGACGCCGAATGTGCATGGCGTGATTTATTTAATAGGATGCGATCCGGCCGGCGAATCCCCGCTGCCGGCCTCCGCTGCCGCCGCGGAGACATGGACCCGTCGCGATTACTACGAGTTAGTCTTGTCTGCAATGCCGGAGATCGACCCGAAAATACGAAATGCTAAAACCGGACCGGCGTGGCTGAGCAAAATGACCGTCCGCCAGATAGCGGACGCCGCCGGTGACCCGGAGATTCCTGACATTGTTGTCGGCAATGATTTCCTTGTCGAGGCCCGCAATAACGCTGACACAAAAGTCATAAAAATGGACTTCTATCGCGGACGTCTGCGTTATCTCAATCAGGAACGGGCTTTCGACTGGGATAAATACCCGCATACCGCGATTCCGTCTCAACAGGCACTGACGATCGCCTTGGCCAATCTTGATACACTGGGAGTACCCGGCGAAGAATGGGGCCAGCCGCATATTGTCACTGTTGGCGGACAAAGCGAAGACAGCACCCGCGCCGCCGTCGAGGCATTCGAGGTCGAACAGCTCATCACGCTGCCGCGAATAGTCAACGGCTTCCCAGTGTTTGAATCCGCCGCCAGAGTCGGTGTATCGAATACCGGAGAGGTTAGCCGCTCCCTCATTCAGGACTGGCCGCAGTTTACGCTCAAATACTCCGGCGACCTGCAATTAAAATCGCGATCTGCGGTTGCGGACAGCCTGACCGATCAGATATTCACCGCATTTGCCGGTGCCCCGGTTAAGCTTCATTCAATCCGGCTGGGATATTACCGTATGGGCGAAGACTATGTCCCCGTCGCGGTTGCAGGGCTTGTTGACGATCAGATCGGACAATTATTCATCGATCCTGTCGTTGTTCTGCCGGATGACCGGGACCATGACGGCGTTCCGGATGCCTCCGACAATTGCCCGGATACCGCAAACCGTCTGCAGGAAGACACCGATAAGGACGGCATAGGCGACGCCTGCGATAACTGTCAGGAAATTTACAATCCGGACCAGTCCGATGTAGACCATGACGGCTTAGGCGATGCCTGCGATGATGACAAGGATCCCGACGTTAACGAAACCAGTTGCGGAACACCGACACATCCCATCCCGGTCGGCGATCTCAACGTGGACTGCAAGGTAACGCTGGAAGATTTAAGGCTAATGGCTGCCAACTGGCTGCTGGATTGCCTGATGGATCCGACCGATCCGCGATGCCTGCCGTAAATCCTGACGGCCTGAATTACCGTAAGAATTTGCGATAATCGGAAAAAAATAAAACGGAGTGCTGAAAAAAGAGGATAAATTGGGCGTTACTGGACTTGAACCAGTGACCCCCAGCTTGTCGAGCTGGTGCTCTAGCCAACTGAGCTAAACGCCCTCAAATGACATAAGTCATTAGAAGAAATGTATATACACTAATATCAGGCATTTGTCAAGAGGGAAAATGAGGGCAAAAATCAGTCATAGCGGTTCCTCTGCGGTTTCTTCAAGCGTTCTTTTACTTGACTCCAAGTGTCTTGAGTGGAAATTTCGAATCAAAACTCATAGAAATGCAATAAATGACTCAAACGGACCGATGGTCAGCTTGAGACGTCAAAATCCAAAGGTTAAAAGGCAACATGATGGAATCGCCTGGCGGCGGTGGCTGAAAAATCGATTCCTCACGGGCGTTCAAAATGACAGCGTAACTTATTTGCATACAGAATGTTGCAACAGAAACAGAGGGATTTTCGGTCAGTTTGAGTAAATAAAGTAAGATGAGCCATGATTCCTCACTCCCCCATCAACTCATCCAACACCTGCCTTGCCTTGTCCCTGTTGGCATTTGTCAAGAGGGAAATTTACAGCCGAATACTGCCCTCTGCGGTTGTGGCTATGGTAAACTACACTGAAATTTCAGTCGGAGAACTGCATATGTTAATTCAGATCAGAATTGCCTGTTTATGCTTGAAGGAAAGTGAAAAAGTGGTAATAATAGAATGTATTAAATGGTTAAGCTAAAGTTAAAAGCATAAAGGGGTAAAATGCCGATAATTAAGTCTATAGTTGGATTTATACTTATCTTGATTGGCTCTTTCATGCTTTTAAATTTTTATATAGCATGTCATGATTTTGGCTTATGGGGCACGATTAAATGCCAAGGTGTTCTTTCAGTTCCTTTACATATATATTTGATGCCAATACTTGGGATACTATTATTATGTCTTGGCAGTTTCGTTTTAGTTAAGACTTTTAAGAGGAATTTGAAACGTAACGATGCTGTTATTTTGAAAAGCAAGCCATTCATTATTTTTAATGTATATTTTTTAATTCTCATCCAAAGTTGTATCTTATTTTTCCAGATTCACGAATTGGCACGTTATGATGAGGATATAGAACAACACATGCCTACAATATCTCGTGAGGGAAATCAAAAGATAACCAGACCATATTACCTTGGAACAGTTAAAATCCCATTCTTCTCACAATTGATATTGCTGCCTACAGTTTGGGTATTGCTTTTATATAGAGCAAAACATTCTTTGAATGATGCATATGCATTTTTAATTTCATGTTTAATTACTTCATTTTCATGGTGTGCTTCAATTACAGCAATAATTTTTGCTGTAAAAACTTATGATTAGTGTTAATTGAATACTACCACCCCCCTATCAACTCATCCAGCACCCTTCTTGCCTTGTCCCTGTTGGCTCCGGTATTTTTTAAGATTATTGTAATTCAGCCTGAACATCAGTACAATGGTCCCATAATAGAAAGAGAAAATAGGAATAAGGGGACGATGGATCAAGGGGATATAAAACCCGCTGGACAATCGCAAGAACTATACCCGGCAGTCCCGTTTATATGTTAACCCCTTTTAAACGGAGGTGTATAATGAACGCCCATGTAAAAAACACAATGCTCACAGCGGCTTTCTGCCTTGGAATCGCATTCAGCTCATCGTCTCGAGCGGCCGGGTACGGCGGCGGCACAGGGACAGCCGAAGATCCGTACCAAATTTGGACGCCTCAGCAAATGAATAACATCGGCACAAATCCCAACGATTGGGACGATCACTTTATCCTGATGGCAGACCTCAATATGTCCATTTATACAGGCACAGCATACAATATCATTGGCAATACAACGACAAAATTCATCGGCACATTCAACGGCAACGGCCATCAAATCAGCTATTTGACCTACACGACATCCTCCCCTGTGGATTATGTTGGCTTATTCGGCTGCATCAATGGGGCCGTGATCCTGAACCTCAGACTGGAAAATGTCGCGATTTCAAGTCAGGGCAACTATGTGGCAAGTCTGGCAGGCTTGAATGAGTACGGCACCATTACAGCCTGCTCCGCCGCAGGTACCGTCACTGGCACCTCATGGTATGTCGGCGGCCTGGTAGGATACAATAATGCGGGTATCATCACGGCCTGTTGCGCCGGAGTTTCTGTAAGCGGCCTGTCCAGCGTGGGCGGCCTGACTGGAGTCAATGAAGCGGGCACAATCACAGCCGGCTGCACGACCGGCTCAGTTGCGGGCCAGTGGTATGTCGGCGGCTTGGTGGGGTATAACGACGCAGGAACAATCGCTGCTTGTTATGCGGCCTCGGCGGTCACTGGTTTGGGCTCTGTCGGCGGTCTGTCGGGAGATAACTATAATAACGGGATCGTTACGGCCTCGTTCTGGGACACCCAGGTCGGTAATATCAAGACCAGTGCCGGCGGGTTCGGCAAAACGACCACCCAAATGAAAACCCGCTCGACCTTCACTGCCGCCGGCTGGGACTTCACAAATGAAACGGCCAATGGAACCAATGAGATATGGCGTATGTGTTCGGACGGCCTGGAGTACCCCCGGCTGAACTGGCAATCCACAGAGGGGGATTTTTCCTGTCCAAACGGCCTCGATGCGGAAGACTTAAGTCTCTATTTCGATCATTGGCTACGGAATGATTGCATCCTCGAGAATAACTATTGCAGCGGAATAGACCTCAATTTTTCCGGAGTCGTGAATTTAGCCGACTGGGCATTGTTGGCGCAAAACTGGATAAGCCTGTAAATCTCCAACGCTCACCTTATCATTTTACTTGAAACCTACTTGAAAACCATCGCCCCCGCTGGTCGATACTTTTCACCCTGCGAACCTATACCACCCTTGCCCCTGCTGGCATCACTGAGTCTGGCACAGATATTACTTTACAGTATCTTGTCTGGTCATGCCTCTCTGCTCTTGAGAAGTCCTTGTCAATTTATAAAGGTAGTCTGTTTGCCAGACAGTATTCTTTTCGATATCAAACCACGTATGTTTTGCTTCATATTTATTTACCAGAGTTAAAGTATGTCTCCATCTGGTATCTTCCTTAAAGGTCAAAATTTGACAATCGTTTGACAAAACCACAGAGGTCATCCTCATTCCTGGATCGCCGGAGCGAACAATATCGTAGGGAGATTCGGCATCATTAATCACGATCCAGAACCCTGTATCATTCTCCCAATGTCCAAGCCATGTTGAGTGATCAAAAGTTGTAGCGTCCCAGACCGATCTCTGCTCGATCTCAGTGTCCCCTCGCATCCGCGCAGCAGCATCAGCAACAAGCAAACGGTAATGAGAAGGAGGCTCTTCATAGGTGGGCTGATATTGCCTATTGATGCTGCGAAGAACTGTCATAACACGGTCTATCTGACCATCTTCGATTTCTTCAACAATGGTGTTGATTAAATCTTTTGTTGAAGCTCCATACCATGCATTATAGCTAAGCTCAGAAAGCTTGCCAATGAGCGCAGCTACACCAAAGCTGCATAAAATCGCAAGAATTCCTAAAGCAATGCGAAGAGGACGACCTGAACAAAATTCAGAAACAAGCCATCCGATTGGTAATCCGACAATGATAACAAGTAATAACAATAGCCCTGAATTCATCGATACACTCCCTTTCCGTTCAATCTATGTAAAATGCAGCAACCAGACAAGATAATTCTCAGTCAAGTTCCTCCCAATTCTATCTTTCTGCCCCCAGTCAAGCAAGAAGATATTCTCCCGCTCCTCCCGCACCTGCCGTGCCACGCCTATCCCTTTTGAGAGAAACAATGCCTATTATGCGTGTTTGACAACAGTCCGTAATAATCCCGATTGCAATGGAATTCCAAGCTGCCTCTGTCCGGCCGAACAGGAACTAAACCCCGCCATTTTGCTCCACTCTATGGGTCCGTGGAATCCGCAAAAGACAATGCCGCCGGATCAAACAGCTCCTCCGGCAAGTCCGGATTCTCCTCCAGCAGATAGATCCGACAAATCCTGTCGATATCCTCCTTAAAAGGCCGTTCCCGGAGATAGTTGTCGTACCCTTTGATCGTGAAAACCTTCGGATACCACTGCCCTTCTGACGTCCGGCCGTAGTCAACGACATCATAAATTCGAACCCGCTCAGTAAGCCCTCCCTTGTTTTCAACCTTATCAAGCCAGCCCTTATCAACCTGCCACGGAGCATCAACCAACTCCTCTTCAATATACCGTCGGTATAGATAATCTTTGGCCGGATCCACATAAAGCACCAACCGCTTCGGCAATCTTCCGAATTCACTTTGCGCTGTTAATTCCATCCCCGCAAGCCCGTTCTCAGCAGAAAAGTCATCCTCATACATCCATTCCGGCTCATTGAGCCACCACAATTTCCGCCAGCCGAAATCGGCTATATCATCATCAGCAAATTCATCCCCGTCTGGACGCCGCTGTGGAGTACAAAGGATCAAAGCACCGTCGTGTTCTTCTATTTTATGCTGCCAGAGACCGTCATAGATACGGATTGACCGCGGCCTTGCGGTCTGTGAAATAAAAGGTTCAAGCCGGGACAGAGACTCTTTCAGAAGGCCCGTAACCTCAGTACAGATCGGCCTTTTTTTATCTGAAGGGTATTCCCGCCGGAACTCATCGACCCGAATCTTTTTGCCCTTGCAGTAAATAACCATCCCCTCCATCAAACGCTCTTGGCCCCCGGTCAAATCTATTTCCGTCTGTACCGCTATGTAATGGCTGAGAAACCGGTCTTGCTGTTCATCAATGAGACTTCGGATTTTCTGAACCTCCTCACCCGGAATCTTGTTGATAATTTTCACATCACTCGGCACTCCCAGTTCATATACATCCGCAGGAACCCAATCGACAGGTTCACCTTCAGTTTTCTCGGTAATGATCAATTGGTCTTGCGGAGTGTAATAGCGGACTTCATATTGACTCAGAAATAGTGTATCGCGGTTAACTGTTATTTTTGTTTTGATGGTTTTAACGGTCCTGCCATTCATTAGCATAGTGGACATATAAGAAGCAGGATCATGATTGATATTATTCAGGGTTTCATCATATTCTATAATGGTAAATGGAATACCGTCGCGAAATTCGTCGGTTTTTCGTACCTCCAGTCCCTCGTTTTTAAGCTTTTCAATATAGTCCTTCACCTGAGTACCCGGACCGGCCCATTCGCCTTTTAAAGCATTTTCAATCATTGTGTTGTCTTCCGGCCGATATACGCGCCAGATCATTTTTCCATAGTCGAGGTGATGAATATAGCCTTTGCCATAAACCAGAAATACTTGCCTGTTTTTACTGTCGCTGTAATGGATTCTGGTCTCGACAGGCTCATCATTCCCGGGCAAATAGCTCTTTGTAACGGACTTTACAAAAACACAATGTTGCATAGTTTGGGATACTTTAATTAAAAGTTCTGCGGCATTGAGTTCAGATTCCGGAAAAAACTGCATCCCGATCATAACCGCAAGAAAAACTAGTGCCGCTAATATATATTTTGTATATCGGCTCTGCATAATAATCCTCCAAATCGTCCCTTTTATAAAAGTGCGGTCCGTCTTCCGTTCTGCCAGCAAGCCGCGCAGTTGCTCAAGATCGTTCTGTACGGTTGCCGACGGCAGTTCATAATCAGCGATTTTACTAAAGAGCAGAATAATTTTTTCTTCGTTAATGGATTTACTCATTGCACACCTCTCGATCAGGGTGCTCCTCGGATGTTTGATTGAGAATGGTTCTTAAACGTGTAAGACTTTTCGAGCATAATGCCCTGAGATAATCCGGCTTTTTCCCGAGTCTGTCGGCCATTTCTTCATACGAATGCTGCTCAATAAAACGCATCACGATCACCTGCCGGGCCAATTCCTTAAAAGAAGTCGTGATGTCCAGCACCCTTTGAAGTTCTTCTTCCTGAATCACGGTTGATTCTGTTTGAGCGGCGTATTGGTCTGCTACTCCGAATGACTCTAACGATTGAATCGGTTTTTTCATACGTCGCCATTGAAACGCAAGATTGACCGCCGCCTTCCACGCATACGCATAGGGATTGGCCGCATTTTCAAAGCCCCGCGAACAGGACAACTTGATAAACAGTTCCTGCATCAGGTCCCGCGTTGTATGCTCGCATCGTGTCAGCCGGGCTAGCAGCCTATGCATAGCCTCCCCATGCTGGTCAAGCAACTCCAGTACTTTTTTCTGCCGCTCAGTCAATCACCACCTGAATAATCGATTATTAATTTTACTACCTACATAGATTGAGAGTCATAAAAACAGGTTTGCGCACCGGTGGAAAGATTAATTTTTTAGAAAAAAGAGTGAAATAACGGAAATTTGATTCTCCGCGATGAATGTCATAAAAAAGGAAAGGCCCGCCTCGATTGCTCGAAACGGGCCTTATAAATCCTGGCATTCACCTACTTTCGCCCATAAGACTATCATCGGCCGGTCGGGCTTAGCTACTGAGTTCGGAATGGGATCAGGCGTTTCCCCGACCGTAAGGACACCAGGAAACTTGTGAAGCGATTTCTTAAAAAATCGCATCTCTCTTAACTTTTACAAGTAACACAGTGGATATGAATGAGCACTCGCTTACACAAACCTTGCGAATATAAGGCCCATACCAACCCATGATTGATATGGTCAAGTCATTGAGCGTTAGTACCGGTTAGCTGAGCGGATTTCGCCGCTTACACATCCGGCCTATCAACCTGGTAGTCTTCCAGGGCTCTCTCGGACTCGAAGTCCATGGAATTCTCGTCTTAGGGTGGGCTTCCCGCTTAGATGCTTTCAGCGGTTATCCTGTCCCGACATAGCTACCCAGCGGTGCCGCTAGCGCGACAGCTGGTACACCAGAGGTCAGTGCTTCCCAATCCTCTCGTACTAAGGAAACATCCCTTCAAAATTCCTACGCCCACGGCAGATAGGGACCGACCTGGCTCACGCCGGTCTGAACCCAGCTCGCGTACCACTTTAATCGGCGAACAGCCGAACCCTTGGGACCGCCTTCAGCCCCAGGATGTGATGAGCCGACATCGAGGTGCCAAACCGCCTCGCCGCTATGAACGCTCGGAGGCGATCAGCCTGTTATCCCCGGAGTACCTTTTATCTGATGAGCGATGGCCCTTCCACTCGGAACCACCGGATCACTAAGTCCTGCTTTCGCATCTGCTCGACCTATCAGTCTCACAGTTAAGCACCCTTTTACCTTTACGCTCTTTGCGTGATTGCCAACCACGCTGAGGGTACCTTTGAACTCCTCCGTTACACTTTCGGAGGAGACCGCCCCAGTCAAACTGCCCACCTAGCACTGTTCCATGCCCGGATTCACGGGTCACGGTTAGGCGACTAACATAGCAAGGGTGGTATTTCAACGATGGCTCTGTGATGCCCGGAAGCACCACTTCACAGCCTCCCACCTATCCTACGCAAGATATGCCAGGCGTCAATACCAGGCTACAGTAAAGGTTCACGGGGTCTTTCCGTCTTGCCGCGGGTACGTGGTATCTTCACCACAACTACAATTTCACCGAGTCCGTCCTTGAGACAGTGCTCCAGTCGTTACGCCGTTCATGCACGTCGGAACTTACCCGACAAGGAACTTCGCTACCTTAGGACCGTCATAGTTACGGCCGCCGTTTACCGGGGCTTCAGTTAGGAGCTTCACTCCCGAAGGAGCTGACCCATCCCCTTAACCTTCCGGCACCGAGCAGGCGTCATTCTCTATACATCCACTTTACGTGTTAGCAGAGAACTGTGTTTTTGATAAACAGTCGC
>CAZYQN010000029.1:0-47558 GCA_964649955.1 uncultured Pirellulales bacterium | reverse complement strand
GCCGGCTATCGAACGGAACTTCGGCGACTCGCAGGGCGTGGAAGTTTTCTATAATTTCGAGTTCTCCAAATGGCTGCATGTTTCTCCTAATTTCCAAATTATTCACCCGAGCAGTGACCGGGTTGATACGACTTATATTGCGGGATTGCGTGCGAAAATCGATTTTTAATAAACAGGAAATGGTTTAATCGTTATGAATCCTGACAGAAATATGAAAGGAGAAAAGTTCGATGAGCACAAACCATAACGGGCAGCAAGGTGGCCCCAATGTACAAAAACCTGTGGGATCAAGCAGCAAGGCTTCACGCCGGCAATTTCTCCAGCTCTCAGCCGCCGCCGCGGCCGTTGCAGCGGGCGGCTTAGCTCCATCTGCCGCAGTCGCTGACGACGACCTGGTCATCGCGGGAGTCAGCAATAGGCCATCCTGGGCGCCCACAAAGTACCTGATCGATTGCCACTGCCACCTCGGCTCCGGACCGACGGTTGGAGAACTGGCGCCGACCATCCACAGCGCCGCGGACTGGGGCGCGCTTCGCACCAAACAGCCGGAAAAGTTTGCCAAGGCCGTGAGCGAAGATGCCGTGGACGATTCCGCGATTCTGCTGGGGGCTATGGACAAGTATGGCGTCACGCACGCCATCATCCAGACCGCGCCCGGCAAAGGCACCAACAACCAGATGGTGCTCGACGCCGCCAGGAAGAGCGGGGGGCGATTCTTCCCGATCTACCGGCCCGAAGCCGTGTCGAATGCAGCCGCAAGGGGGACGCTGGGAGTGGACTATGGTGGCGAGGTCAGCAAGGTTGTACGTCAAATCGCCGATGAACTACAAAGTCCTGCCATGAGCGCCACGCGTGGCGTGGGTGAGATCGTGCCGATTACGACTGAAATTCATCCGGCTAAAATCACCCGCGACATGGCACCGATCATGGAGGTGCTCAAGGCGAGGGGCGACCTGCCCATCATGTTTCCGACCGGATACACGGGCTGGAAAGGCGTGCACTACTACGTCTTTTCTCCTATCTGGGTGGACGAGGTGGCAGCGACTTTCCCTACGGTGCCAATCGTCCTCACGAAGATGGGGCGGAGCATCCGCGCGTCCTTCGATGCCTGCCTGTCTGTGGCGATGCGCAACGCCAACGTCTACTTCGATATGACCGACACCTCGGCGGAGCACCTGCGCGAAGCGATCTCTATTATCGGCGCGGACCGGATCATGTACGGCAGCGACCTCAGCGCCATCTCATCGAATCATTCGACAATGGACAACCTCAGAACTGCCATCGAGACCCGGCTGTCCGCCGAGGAGCGTGAGCAAATTGCCTGGAAAACAGCAAATCAGATTTACAAACTCGGTTTGAAAGGTTGATACAAGCCGGGTGTTTCTTGAGCGAATGTGTCATTAAAAATTTCGGGCATTCTTGTTGGGCTGCCCGCTTTTGGAAAGAGTTAAAATATTTAAGTTAAGCTTTGTTTCGATTAATGGATCAAAGGCTATCATTTTTTGTTCCTAAATAAACCGCAATGTTTTTTTTCGAGTTTATCTTTTGTCGATTGACGATTAATGATAACCTTTAAGACTAATTAATTTTAGAGTTAGGTGAAAAATCATGGTAAAATTTATGCATCACTTAAAAATATTGACATCGGCTGGCTGTGCCGCCTTAGTGGCTGGATTGCGAGCGAAGATCGATTTTTGATGAACCGAAAAGGATTCGACATTGATGAATCCTGACAGAAATATGAAAGGAGAAAAGTTCGATGAGTACAAACCACAAGGAACAACAAGGTATGAAAAACGTCGATCAATCCGCCACCGGCACAACGCGTCGTGAGTTTCTCAAGACCGCCGGTACAGGCGCCATGGTAACGGCTATGGGCGGCCTTTTGCCGACAATTCCGGCGATGGCGGCGCCTTCGTCGAGGACATCGCCGAGTAAGGCGATGTCCGGCCCCTACAACATCTTGTTTATTCTGACGGACCAGGAACGCTATTTCCGTGCGAATGAACTGCCCCGGGGCTATCGTCGGCCGGCATACGAGCGGCTGGCCAAGCAAGGGGTTGTGTTCGAGAATCACTGCATCAACTCCTGCGTTTGCACGCCCTCTCGCTCCGTGATCTACACCGGCCGACACATCCAGCAGACGCGGATGTTCGACAATGCGAACTTCCCCTGGATACAGAGCATGTCCACCGAGATTAAGACGGTCGGGCACATGCTGCGGGATGCGGGCTACTATACCGCCTACAAGGGAAAGTGGCACTTGACCCGCGAGTTCGAAACCGTCAACAAGCTCGAGGCCCCCGAAAAGATATTCACCAAGGAGATGGAGGCCTACGGATTTTCTGACTACCTTGGAATCGGTGATATCATTGGGCATACGCAGGGCGGCTATCTGCACGATGGTATGATCGCCGCCTCTGCGGCGAGCTGGCTGCACGGGCGGGCGGCGGAACTGAAGGTTCAGGGCAAGCCGTGGTTTCTGGCGGTGAACCTGGTCAATCCGCACGACGTGATGTTCTACAACACCGACCGGCCGGGTGAGCCTGTCCAGGAAAAAAACATTCTCTCACACATCGCCCGCGATCCGGCGCATACGCTCTATGCCAAACAATGGGATTTCGACCTTCCCGCCAGCTTTTCACAGGCAGTCAACGCGCCTGGCCGTCCCGCCGCACACACCGATTACAGTATCGGCAACGATGTAATGACCGGCCCGATTCCGGTGGACCAGCCCTGGCGCTGGCGCAAGCGGCACAATTTCTATCTGAACTGCCTGCTCGACGTGGATCGCCACATCGCCACCCTACTCGACGAACTGGAAGCCAACGGGCTTGCCGACAACACCATCGTCATTTTGACCTCAGACCATGGTGAACTTAGCGGCGCGCACCAATTGAGCGGCAAGGGCGCAACCTCCTACCGCGAACAAAACAATGTGCCGCTGATCGTGGCACATCCGGCCTATCCGGGCGGCAAGCGATGCAAGGCCGTAACCTCGCATCTCGACCTCGCGCCAACCCTCGTTTCCCTCACCAACGCGAGTCAGGAGAAAAAGGCGGCGATCATCAAGGACCTGCCCGGCAAGGACTTCTCCCCGGTACTGGCCGCTCCGAACAAAACGGCCTTAGATGCGGTGCGCGATGGCCAGTTGTTCTGTTTCAATATGCTCGCTACAGTGGACGGCGACTTCGTACAGAAGGCCCGCGATCTGGTAAAACAGGGTAACGCGGCGAAAATTAAGGAATCCGGCCTGCGTCCGGATCTGTCCAAACGCGGCGCGATCCGCAGCGTCTTTGACGGCCGCTACCAGTTCACGCGATACTTCTCCCCGAAACAGCACAACCGCCCCGAATCCATCGAAGAATTGTTTGCGCTGAACGATGTCGAGCTGTTTGACCGCCGGACGGACCCCGATGAAGTCAACAACCTCGCCCTGGAGCCGAAGAAATATGCCGGCCTCCTGGCCGCGATGAATGCCAAGCTGAACAGGCTCATCGACGCGGAAGTAGGCGAAGATAACGGGCAGATGCTGCCCGGCGGTGTGGATGCCGGCTGGGTGGCGACCCCCACCGTCAATGACTTGTGATCGCGTTGCTTGATCTGCAACAAAGGACTCCGACGGTGCTGCCTATAAATAGAGAATAATTTGCCCTGGATTAATTTTGCTGAGTTTTGTGCAATGAGTAGAAAAGGATCGATGCTTCTGTTGACTGTGTTCGTTTTGGGTGGGTGCCGCTCAATCGGGCCTTCTACGATATCGCGTGACCGTATCAATTATATGACGGCGGTCTCGGACTCGCTGAAAACCCAGATGCTGTTGAATCTGGTCAAGATACGGTACGGAGATATGCCCGTTTTTATGGACGTGTCATCGCTGATCAATCAGTACACCATTGATTTGTTTGCCGGGCATAGCAGTACATGGGAGCATGATCCTTTTAAATATATAGGCAAAATGGATTTAAATGGACGCTACATCGATCGTCCCACCATCACCTATTCACCCATGACCGGGGAAAAGTTCACGCGCAGTCTGATGACCGCGATACCGCCTGGTACGGTGCTGAATTTTCTGCAAAGCGGAAAATCACCCGAGTTTTTGCTCTATCTT
Source organism: uncultured Pirellulales bacterium (assembly GCA_964649955.1). Lineage (GTDB taxonomy): Bacteria > Planctomycetota > Phycisphaerae > Sedimentisphaerales > Anaerohalosphaeraceae > T3Sed10-213. The sequence goes on along the minus strand of CAZYQN010000029.1, from coordinate 43,444 downwards.
ACCGTTCAATCGGTCAACGGTATTCAAAACCAGGGCTTGACTACACCGGCCGATCCGCGTTTTATTCGACTTGTTCAGATTATCAGCGAAATGCAGAATTTAGGCGGGGTTGTCATCAAATTCGGGCAAGACAAAAACGCCAGCGTGACCTCTCTGGTAATTACCAATCCGGAAGACCCGAGAGCAAAAATGGGACATGATGAGTTTAAAAAAATACTCAAACTCAATCCTGATGCGACAGAATATACGGTGGTATATGGAGGGTCGCCCTCCAGCGATACGGAAATTGCGATGGTCACACGATCGGTGTTTGATATTATGACGCAGGTGGCGTTGTCGGCGGCCATTCCGCAATCCGACATCGAGGAAGGCCGTGCATATCCGACCCTCCCCGTGCTGCAGGAACCCATGTATAAAACGATTGCCAGAATCCACAGCGGATGCTCCCCCTCTCAGGATGCGAACGTCATTGTCCGTTACCGGGACCTGTGGTTTTGGATCGACGACAGAGATATTGAATCCAAACGCGTACTGACCACTTTACTGTTGATGGTCAACCTTGCGGAGTCCGGCCGTCAGGGCGCGACTCCACTGATCACTGTTCCCATCGGATGACCCCCTGCTGACAAGGTATTAATGGTTTTCTGAAAGAGGTTGTTGATGAGTATTGTCGTTTCAAAAGAGTCAAACGGTTGCCTGGCGGTAACGGTGTCCGGTGTTTTTTCTTACCAAGATTTAAAAACGATTCAGGATGCCGCAAAAGACATCTTGAAATCCGGTGTCAACGTTAATTGCCTGATCTTAGCTGATAAATTTACCGGCTGGGGCAAAGACGGCAACTGGGGCGATCTGACATTCATATACGAAAGCGACCCCATGATCGGCAAGATAGCAGTCGTGGCAAAGACACAAAACAAGGATGAGCTTCTGATGTTTCTGGGTGCCGGAAGAAGACAGGCCGCGGTCCGATTCTTCCTTTCAGGCGAAGAAGACAAAGCTCATAATTGGCTTGCGGAATCTGCTGATTAATTTCAATCATAAACAACGATACGACGTTGCGATTATAGGTAAGGGAACGATACAATGAATTCTTTTTGGCTTGAGAAAATTCCCCTGTGGGGCGTGTTTTGTCTTACGGTTGTGATAGTGTTGTTCTCCATCTGGATAGGTGCGTTTCTGGGAAATCGAAAGAGGCGTCAGCCGGACCACCAGGACGAATCATCCCTCAGTTCAATCATTGGCGCCACACTGGGATTGCTTGCCTTTATGCTTGCTTTTACATTTGGCATTGCGGCCGAACGCTATCAAACCAGAAAACAGCTTCTTTTGGATGAAGTCAACGCCATCGGTACCACTTTTCTGCGTGCGCGACTTCTGCAGGAACCTCACCGAAGCGAGGTCCAAAAGTTGCTGCGTGAATATGTTGATATACGTGTCCATCTGGCAAAAGAGACACCGAAGAGGCAGTTTGAGGAATTTAAGGAAATTCTTTCTCGCTCGGAGGCGATGCAGAACCAGTTGTGGTCTCACGCTGTTGCACTTGCAGAGGCGGACCGAAGTTCGGAAGTTGACGCTTTGTTTATCAGCTCTCTCAATGAAGTGATTGACTTCCACAACAGCAGAATCACGGTGTTACAGTATCACATCCCGACGCTCATCTGGTACGTCCTGTTTTTTATCACAATCCTTTCCATGGCAACGGTGGGGTATCAGGCGGGTCTATCCGGTCAAAGCAGTATCAAAATAGGCATTGTCCTGGCACTCACTTTCTCATCGGTCATTTTCCTTATCACAGATTTGGACCGTGTCACAGGCAATCTTCGTGTGAACCAACAACCCATGTTCGATCTGCAAAAGCAGATGCAGACTCAAACGCAGGAAACAGGACTTGAGCAGATATCCCGGATTTCTAATTAGAGCGGGATCACAACTATTTTAACCTTAAACACTGGAGAGAAAAATGAAAACAAACAGGATTATTGCAGCGGTATGTTTACTAGGTGTTTCCATTATGTTGGTTGGCGGCACTGGTTGTGCCACCAAAGGCCAGACCGGGGCTTTGGGCGGGGCAGGCGTTGGGGCGGTGATAGGACAACTGGCCGGCGGCAGTACCGAGGCAACCTTGGTAGGGGCGGCCGTAGGAACCGGCGTGGGCTACCTGATCGGCAATCACATGGACAAAAAGGAAGCACAAAGCCGACAGGCGGTACTTGAAGACGAAACCCGACCTTTGGCGGGCACTACCTGGCAGGTCACTAGTGTCGTCCCCAAGCCGGATCGGCCGATCGATACGCTGGTGGCCCATTTCAAGCCTGACGGCACCGTCAGCACGACTCGAACCTTCACGGACGGCCACGTCGAAACGGCCAATGAACGCTACCGTATTGTCGGCGATACGCTGATTATTAACCAGGACAACTATATCGTCAATGTACGGTTTAAGGTCGATGGCCGGCAGATGATCGCCAATACCGACAAATACAGTATGGTATTGACACGGGTGGATATGTAGAACAAAAATAAGTTTATGCTTTAATCAGAAAGGCGAATGAACATGAAGACAAAAATGATGTTGACGGTAAGTGTTTTAATGATGATGGCGTGGACAGCTGGTTGCGGAAAAAATGAGCAGGTCAAAACAGGATTTTTGAGCGATTATTCTAAATTGCAGAAAGAATCCGATTCGAGTCTGCGGTATGTTGATAAAGAAGCGGCAGACAAGATTACCGGCTTTATCGTCGATCCCGTTAAGGTGGTATTTTACCCCGGAGCAAAATCCGAAGGCAAACTCACCAACGAGCAGATCACGGATTTGACAAGTTATATGCAGTCAAAAATTCGTGAAGCGGTTCAGGGGGCAGGCAAGAATATTGCCTACCAGCCCGCCGCAGGGGTTGCAAGAATCCGGGTTGCCCTGACAGATATCGAAAAGACCAGCGCGATCAATATTGTCCCGCAGGCAAGTCTGCTGGGCGCCGGAATAGGGGGAGCATCGATGGAAGCCGAGGTTGTTGATTCAATCACCGGACGGCAAATTGGTGCCGTGATAGATTCAGGCAAAGGCTCCAGGATACCATTTACCAATCTGGGCGAGTGGACGGCGGCGAAAGGCGTCATGGATAACTGGGCTGCCCGATTCCAGAAGCGCCTTGAAGAATCGCGTTAATTCAGGAACTACCGGCAGGTCGATCGGTATTGAGTACAGTTGTTTGTCACGATAAATAATTATGAAGAGGAATGAAATTATTTTTGAAAGGGAAAACAATGAAATCCGGAATGATGGCCATTTTGATGCTCGCGGCGGTTTTTAATCTTGCCCTTGGTGCAGAGCAGACAACGATTATTGACGCTAACGAAACAGAAGAGGAGATCGTAGTACAGCTTCCTCCTAAAGGAGGCGCAGAATACTGGAATGTACGTTCAGAGGCAATATCGGAGTTTCTTCCGCTTCTGACTAAAAAACGTACGGAAATGAAGAAGAATCAGCAGTTGCTTTCCGACTATCTGTTGGGAATCGGCAAAGCCTCGGAGTTTGCTTCCAAGAATGTGCCGGTTCCGACCAATCCTAACGTCTATTTTGAAATTCTCCAGATTCATCAGGCATTACCCGGTCTGGACACGAGTAAAATTACAAAACGCCCTTCCTGGGACGAATTAATGGAACTGGTCATGGGGCACGTTCTGACGGAAGGTTACTTGCCGACGGATGTTGAGGAAGGGGATGATCTTGCACAGTATATACAAGTCTGCAGGAAAAAAGAGGAGTACGGCCAAAAAGTCCGTCAGGAGATGCGTCTGGCCCTGGATCAATGTGCCAGAATGTGGGTCTATCTGGATTCAATCGAACAGAAAGATAAATTCAAGACCTACTATGCTGACTTGAAGCTCTCTGAAAAGGCTCAAAAAGAAGCCGAAAAAGATGCGATGTTAGAACAGAAACGACAGACCACTATCGCACGCGCGCAGCAGCAAGAACAGCAGAAAGCCGAAGATGCGATAGCACGGGAACAGTTCCAGTCCAGCAAAAAACAAAATGCCTATGATGATAGACAAGCTCGACTGCAGCACAGCCAAAGCATGCTGGATCAGCGATTCGTAAACGGAGGCGGTTACAACTAATGCCTTGTTTTGCGATTATGTTAAAGACGGATTTGAGTTATTTCCGTCATAAAATAAATAACAAACTTTCAATGAAAGGATCATTTGATGTCTAAGCACATTATAGGGATATTTTTATTACCTCTCATCCTCTTTTCAGCGGGATGCTCAAAGTATTGGTATCAGGAAGGCAAGAGTTTTGATGAATGTAAGCAGGCGCGTGCTGAATGTTTTGAAGAACTGAAAAAACGAACGGATTTCTCAAATCCAACAGCGGATTATGAAATCAAGTTTATGAATGAGTGTATGCAGTCGAAAGGATTCCAAGAGGTTTCCGCCAAAGAGCTGCCGCTGGATGTCAGGCGGGAAGAGCCGGAAACGTCACTACATTGGCGTACTCGCGGTCTGGCTGGCTCAGTAAAATAGCTGTAAGATTAACATGCTGCCATTCCCGAAAGAGCAGGCATTAAGCGTATTTTGTAAAGAAGGTGAACAGATGATCACTAAGCCGTTTTTCAGGACGCTTATTCTTGTCGGGATTTATAGCCTGGGGCTACTGGCCGGATGCGGCAGCCCTTATAAGGCGGTTCATTTAAATCCGATAAAATTGTTTGAAACCAAAGGCCAGAATGCCGTCAACTCGTCACATGCAAGCCTGGAAACCCGGCAGTTATTACGATTGATGTTTCTGGACAAAGCTTATGACAAGAATAGTCTTCAGGTCATCGGAATTCTTGCGCAAAAGGTACAAAAAGAACCTTTGCCGGACGTTCAACAAGCGATTGCCGAATTGATGCTGCTTGAAGCCCGTAAGGTAAAAAAATCGAATCCTCAACAAGCCGTATTCTATTTTATAATGGCGGCGCAGTATACGTATGATTATCTGTTTTTCGACTCCCCCTCTGTGGTTTACAACACGCTTGATCCTTCCTATCGTTTTATGGCAGATATTTATAATTTAGCGATAGCACAAGTGATCGAAATGAAAGGCATAGCCGATATTTGGCAGCCTCGTGATAAAGAATACGGGGGTGTGAAGTATCATTATGAGGTGATAACCGAGGGATATGGAATTTGGGACCCATTGGTGTTTGATTATCTTCACAGTTCCTACGAAGTAAGCGTTACGGGCTTGGCGAATCAATATGTGTCTAAGGGACTCGGTGCGCCATTGGTCGGCATTGTAGAAAAACCGGCACAAAAAGAGAACTGGGGACGATTTTATCCGCCTCGGCTTGCCGCTTATCCAGTGTCTGCGATGCTGTTATTTGATCCCATACAAAAAACAGATGCCGGACTGATGCGAACGATACGATTGGTTCTGTACGATTCACTGCAGGTCGAATCCGTCCCGATTCAGGGCAAGCAAGTTCCTCTGGAAGCCGATTACACGACACCGCTGGGATTGCAGTTGCGAAAGACAAATCCCTTCAAAGTGGGATTCCATAATCTTATCTCAAGCGATGTCGAGCTTAAAAACGCCGGCATTTATATGCTCGAACCCTATCGGCCTGATAAGATTCCTGTTGTGATGGCCCATGGGCTTATGTCTTCTCCGGCAACATGGGCGGGGATGTTCAATGACCTGCGGGGAGATCCGGAATTAAGGAAACACTATCAGTTCTGGTTTTTTATGTATCCAACCGGCTTGCCGATCGGATATTCGACATCAATACTCAGAGACCATCTAAATGCCGTCCGTGCCCACTGTGATCCAAACAGCACCAATTCCAATTTCAGTCAGATGGTGATTATCGGCCACAGTATGGGTGGGCTTCTGACACGGGGGATGGTGCAGGATAGCGGTGAAGTATATTGGAATTCTTTCTTCAAAGAACCCTTTGACACAATTGATATGGATCCAAATACAAAACAGTTTCTTAAAAACGTCTCATTCTTCGATCATTTGCCGTATGTCAAACGGGTAATCTTTATTGCTACTCCCCACCGCGGCAGTCCTATGGCCGATGCCTGGTACACCCGATTCTTCTCCGGTTTTGTCAATTTGCCGAATGCCCTGTCGGATACAGCCGAGATATTGCTGTTACGTCGGGATCTCATGGCGCCGGAAGCTTCGAACTATACCAAAAAAACATGGAATTCCTTAACACTTCTTTCTCCCTCTTCAGGCTTTATACAAGCAACACAGAAGGTTCCCCTGTGCGCGAATATTCCCTATCATTCTATTATCGGGACACAAAAAAGTGTGACCGAAGGCGCCGGAACTTCGGATGGTATTGTGCCGTATGAAAGCTCGCATCTTGACTTTACAGAATCTGAACTATTGGTACCATCCGGTCACAGTGCCCATGAACATCCGTTGGCTATCACGGAAGTCAAGCGAATTTTATATGAGCACCTGAGGCAAAAATAATGAAGCGAATGTCTCACTTTTCCATAATGGGAATTTTGACTTTAGTTGCAACAATCATGATATTATGGGCGATTGGAGCGATATACTATTCCAATCTGCCCGGGCCATTTATGCGTACGGCGGCAGCTTTTCTTTTCCCTGCTGCCTGTGTGATAATCCTGGTTTTCGTCAAACCGTTTCGTAAGGCTTTTTTTGTTTTTCTTGCGATCTTTGCGGTCATATTAATCTGGTGGATTCTCATCCCGCCGTCCAATAATCGCATCTGGCAGCCGGATGTGGCAATGCCGCCGACAGCTCATTTTGACGGCAACAAGGTAACTGTCCGTAATATCCGGAATTGTGACTATCGCACAGAAAATGACTATACTTTGGCGTACTATGACAAGACGTATGATCTTTCAAAACTGCAGGGTGCGGATTTGTTTATCATCTACTGGGGCTCGCCTCTGATAGCACACACGATTATGAGTTTTTGCTTCGAGGATAACCAGTATCTTTGCATCTCAATTGAAACAAGAAAGGAAGTGGGCGAAGGGTATTCCGCAATAAAAGGATTTTTCAAGCAGTATGAGCTGATTTACATTGTTGGCGATGAGAGGGATTTAATACGGTTGCGTACCAATTTTCGAAAAGAGACCGTCTATTTATACCGGCTTACCGCAAAACCTGAACTGGTTCGCCAGGTACTCTTGGATTATTTGAAGAGGGCCAACAATTTAAACGAACATCCTGAATGGTACAATGCGCTGACACAGAATTGCACGACCTCTATTCGCGGCCATACCGCACCGTATGCTCATGGTAATATGAGCTGGAAAATCCTTGCCAATGGCTATTTAGATACGCTTCTCTATGAACGCGGAGCGATTGACAGGAGCCTGCCGTTCGACACGATTAAGGTTCTTAGCCGTATTAACGAGAAGGCCTTAGCAGCCGGTGAGAATTCCGATTTTTCCGAACAGATACGCGTGGATTTGCCGAATCCTCATATTCAAGAGAAATAACGGCAATCCTGCCCCTCAGGGGCACCCTGTCATTAAAATCTATTGCAGGACAGTCGTGAAAATGGTCAAATGATGTCATTTGCCCTTTGAAGCTCGCCGTGGAAAGGGTGTCCTTTTTGTATGGTCGAAGAGTTCATAGCACTTTTTTCCAAAAACATCGACATTTATCGAAAAATGCCAATGTTTTGTACCCTATTCTAACTTTTGTGGCAAGCACAAAAAGAGCCTTATCGAAGTTCTTGATCTCATTCTCGGGGTTCCCAAATCTGTACCTGTCGAATACTCAGACGGCTGGTTGCAGAACTGTTGCTGCCTGTTATTCGAACTGTGACATAACGGCCGCTAACGGGTGTAAAGGAAGTCTCCCAATAGTTGCTGGACGTGTTTGTCGGGCCGCTGAATACTTTGGTCTTATCGACCATAATCGCAAGGGGATAGGTGAGGGAGCCGCCGTTATCCAACATCAGTTTGACTCGATTTATTTTAGACACAGCTCCAAGATCATAAGTGATCCAGGCATTCGGGATTGTTCCATCATTGGTCCAGTACGTGTCAGGATTGCGGTCATACGAGTTAACGGCCGGATTGCTTTCCTGTTCCGTCCCTGCAATGGCTCTGACGATATCGAGGGGGGCGGTGACGAACCGGTGGGGCTGGGAATCGGTAAGCAATGATACAATCTGATCTTTACTCAGTGCATAGTCAGCTACCAGAATGTCATCGAGCATCCCGGAAAATGGCGGATCGGACGAAAACCGACTTTTACCGATCAGGTTGTTCACTGCTCTGAGGGTGGAGGGATTGAAGAGAATGGTGCCGCTGTCCACCATGTCGCCGTTGATGTAGAGCCGTCCGGTGTTTCCGTTTATTGTTACCGTTATATGTGTCCAGTTCCCCACCGGCAAGGCGTCCGATTCCAGTTGCTGCATGTTATCCGAGTCAACTGCGCAGATGGCAAAACGTAAATGCCGGTTATCGGCAATGGGTGTCAGGAACATGCACCGGCTTGTACTTTCTCCAAAATCGAAAATCCGCTGCCATGGTGTCCCCCCGTTCCAGTAAACCCATGCGGCAAAGGTAAAGTCAGCCTTTTCACGCGGAAGGGGAGGCAGTACCAGATAATCAGTCGAACCATTTAGCGAAAGAGCGTTGCCTTTTCGCCCGGCTTTAAAGCTGGGCCTCCCATAAACCAACGGGTAGTTTCCATTCCCCGAATCATCACGGAAGTTCTTTTCGAATGGGTAGAATGCATTGGCACTTTTCCCCGGGCCGTATGCCTCCTGTCGGTAGCCGATCGGGGAAAGGTGGTCGCGGTACATCGTGCCCATAGGCGTCAGGCGGCCGTCCGAAAAGTGGGTTCGGCGAACCGGCTTTACATCGCTGTAAATAGAGTATCGCTCAATCCACGGTACCTCGTCCATCATTTTAATCATGGCCTCAATCGCATTTCGATTCTGTTCGAGGGTCGGTTCGGGAGTAGAGGTCCAGTTGGCCCCATTGTTGAACTCGGTCACCCACAGCGGACGTTTGACGATATCGTAAATGCCTTTGAGGTAGTAATACATCTGCAACGCCGCTCCGTTCGCATCGGTCGGATCCGAGTAACCGCGATAGTAGTGGACCGGGACATAGTCCACCCGCAGGTCCGCCGCTTCGGCCTTGCTCATAAATTCAGTAATCCACCATTTGCCTCCGTCTGTTACGGCCGGGGCACCGAGTCGCAGACCCGTTTCCAGAAGAGGCGGCCAGTACGCGATTGCTGTATCCCGCGAACCGCTGTCAAGATGCTTATAGGCGTCTTCGACCGGATTGTCCGGCTCATTGAAACCCAGCAGGTGGCTGACGCCGCGTGCCTTCCAGTCCTGGTTAAGACCAGGCCAGTGCGGCTGCTGCCGGATCGCCACATACTCCCAGTCCAGGGCGGAATCTTTGCTAATGTTCCAGTTGTAGTGCCAGGCCGCATTTAAAGCGACAGGGTCAATGTCACAGCACCCTTTCTTGCTCACCCATCGCCACGGAAAGACCCGCACAAAATGGATTCGATTATTGAGTTTGACAGGAAGCACACCGATCTCCAAGTCGCAGTCCTGCGCTATGTAATTCTTGCTGTAGCCTGTGCCGTCGGCGTTCTCGGCGAATGTCGCCGTGTATCCACGTTTCAGAATGAACGAACTGATCGACGAGGCCATCGGCCCCAGTGTGTTCGCGTTGTATGCCGTGTACTGGCTCAGCTTGGCAGAAGTGCCCATGAAGTTCTCTCCCGTAAACACCTCCAGCGGCTGAAAGCTCGGCGCGTGCGGAATGATCACCGATCCGTTGGTGTATTCCACTACCCTCACATTGCTGTTCAAAACGGTACTTGCCCCGTTGACCTTCACTTGGTTCAGATAGTCCAAAGCCGCTACCGAAGGCTTGATACGATCCAGGAATAACCAGGAATCAATTGAGTTGAGATGGATTGTGTACCCTGACAGGGGTTTTGTCCCGGTCAGGTGCAGATCTGTATGCCCGCTTATATTCACTACAGTATCAGACAGACTATCGACCCTATGAATTTGATCCGCAAGATCCAACGTTTCTGCTAATGAAATCGCGTAAAACAGCAGAAGCATGCCAGTGATCGGGCGTGTCCCCAAACAATTATAACAATAGTGCTTCCAATCAATCCTGAAATACTGCATGTCTTAGCTCCTCTTTGGCCATTGTTGTTAGATTTGTATCCGTTCTGTAACCGCTAATCACCATTATATTACATCAGCCCAAAAAAGAAAAAAATATATATGATTGATAACGCTGTATATTGTTTTCTCAGAAGTCAAATTCACGCGAAACAAAACAGTTACATATCTTGGAATCATAATGATAAATTGCAGGAGAAAACAGGGTTGTATAGGTATTTCTACTGATTAGCATCAATTTTAATTTGTTTTCATAGATTTTTATTGACATTTTAAATAGAATTGTATTAAGATAATTGCTGATGAAATTACCTTGTGTATCAGTGCTCAGGGCGACATCAGGGCTGCACAAGGGCGTGCAAGGAAAACAGAATTGGAGAATTTAGCAGAAGAAGGCAGAACTCAAGAAAAAACACCTTAGGAGCAAATAACCAACTTTTTCTGAATCCTCTCAAATGCTGTGCAGAAAGGGTCTGTCCTGCATATAGAGACAATCTGACACCATCCGCAGGCAGACAAAGGAGATTTAGCGCGTTTCGCGTCGCAATACGTTCTTGATGTGGCGAAGCATAACAACCACTTGGGTTTTTCTGATGGAGACTGAACGGGAATTGGTGAGGTATGAAGTTATCGGCAGATGACATAGTGCTGAAACTACTGGGGCTGTTGCTGCTGGTCGCGGCGATAATGAAGAGTGATACCATCCCGGTAGACCTTCAACGGACGAGCGATCAAAAGTATATGTTAACTATTCTGCTTGATCCTTCAAAAATATCGTTACCGTTTCAATTGACAGTTAAATTACAATCCTCTGCAAACGATTTATTTGAAATTCCTCTGTATGCAATACTTCTGAAAGGGAAGCAATAAAGGGATTATCAACACTCTATTTTTTGAACAGTTGTACCATTAAGGTTATTTCATGACAAATGAATCGATTTTGGCTTGAGAAATAACTGGGAGCGAGTGGTGGGTAAAAATTTCGGGTACAGACACTTTTTGGATGAGAAAGTCAAAAAGACAATATGAATATTTGAATCAAAGGCGAAGAATTGATGGCGAGAGGTGTCTTGGCCTTTTGTTTCCTTATAGTTTGTCTATAAGGGATTCTATCTGTTTACCGTGTAACTAAGGAGGTAATATGGAATTTGCCCCAAGTTTGTCGGTCTTCCGTTGCCGCAATTCATCGGTAACGATGGCGTTCTTCCTGCTGTTTTCTTTTTCTGTATTGGCCGCAGAGGTTCCTTTTGAAGTGCAACGGCTGCTCATAGCGGCCCAGCAGGATATACAGGGGGGAAATTTCAATAGTGCCCAGGATAAGTATCAAACAATTATCCGGAAGTATCCAGATGCTGAATTTACAGCTACAGTCCGAGGCAAAGTGGTTGAGACTTACCTGGAAACCGGTCAGACAGCACTGGCGAAAGGTGCGGTAGATGAAATGATGACACACGCCGCGGCCAGTACTGCGTTCAAGGAGGCCCTTGATTATGTCGGGGAAGCGTATCGCGGGAAGGTCAGAGATCATGTTAAGTGCCGAGAGATCTATAGCCGCTGGCTTGAAAAGTTCAGTGATGATCCGGAGGCGTTTCGATTTCAATCCAAGTTGGTTCAGGCTCTCGTGGAGGGAAATGCTGGAAATGCGGAAATCAACCCAGCGATTGAACGCTTTAAAACATTTTGTCAAGGAAATGCAGAAGAGGTTTCTGTATTAAGAGAGCTGACAAAGTTTTTACGAGATACCAGCCATCCGGAGACCTCGCTGACCCTCTGTCAGTGGTTTATTGATACGTTCTCTACCTCAGATCAGGCGAGTTTGGTATATGCTGAAATTATTGATTACCACTACCTTGCCTTTAATAACAAAGCCCGGGCCGATGCCCTGGTGGAAATACTGATGGCCGAAAGCAAAACAAGTGCGGCGTCCAAGGAAGCGGTTGAGCATGTCGGGGAGGCTTATCGCTGGAAAACCAGAGATCACGCCAAGTGCCGGGAGATTTACAGCCGCTGGCTTGAAAAGTACAGTGATGATCCGGAGGCGTTTCGATTTCAAACCAGATTGGTTCAGGCTCTTGTTGAGGGAAAAGAAGAGATGGTGAAAGTTGACAAGGCGATCGATCGCTTTAAGACGCTTTGTCAAGGGAAGGCGGATGCAGATGTGGCTCCTGTATTGAGATACACGGCCCGGGTCTTGCGGGACACAGGTCATCCGGAGACCTCGCTGACCCTCTGTCAGTGGTTTATTGATACGTTCTCTACCTCAGATCAGGCGAGTTTGGTATATGCTGAAATTATTGATTACCACTACCTTGCCTTTAATAACAAAGCCCGGGCCGATGCCCTGGTGGAAATACTGATGGCCGAAAGCAAAACAAGTGCGGCGTCCAAGGAAGCGGTTGAGCATGTCGGGGAGGCTTATCGCTGGAAAACCAGAGATCACGCCAAGTGCCGGGAGATTTACAGCCGCTGGCTTGAAAAGTACAGTGATGATCCGGAGGCGTTTCGATTTCAAACCAGATTGGTTCAGGCTCTTGTTGAGGGAAAAGAAGAGATGGTGAAAGTTGACAAGGCGATCGATCGCTTCAAAACGCTTTGTCAAGGGAAGGCGGATGCGGATGTGGCTCCTGTATTGAGATACACGGCCCGGGTCTTACGAGACACAGGTCATCCGGATACCTCGTTAGCCCTCTGTCAGTGGTTTATTGAAACGTTTCCCAACTCTGGACAGATCGGTTCAATGTATGCAGGTATGATCGACCAAAATCTCCGCCTTAATAAAAAAGAGCAGGCGGAAATAATCCTACATAAAATGATGGCCACATGTAGTGGCCGTGTAGATGTCTTTGATGATATGGCTTTTGTTGGCCTGACATTCAGAAATTATAGTATGTATAATCAATCGCTGGAACTGTACCACTGGTATACGGGGCTTTCCCCAGGCCATCTGGATAAGTTTCTTGATGTTTACGCACGCATTCAGGGTTTCAAGGATGAAGTGAATGATGCATTGGATAAAAGCCATAATTCTCAAGGCAGGTCCGGATTCCTGGCTCAGCTTTTCAGCCGGATCGGTCAAAGTCAGGATCCCATTAAAGTGATGTCTTTTTATATAGAGCATCACGGGGGGCATATAGATAAAAACATATCTAATACGATTCTGTCGATGATTGGTGATAATGTCAATCCTCCAGTCGGGCTGGCTGAGGTCATGGATATCTTAAACCAGCAGAAAAACGGTTCCACTTCGATTGAGCTGTGCCAAACCTTCCTTGCAGAGCATCCAAAAAGTGAATACCGGCCGATGTTGCTGCTGAAGTTGTACGAAAGCATGCTGGTCAGCGGTACAGAAGCAGCGGCGGTTATTTCATACCTGGATGACTATATAAAAGGCGATGTTCCCGGTAATTCCGAATTAATCGGCAGGGCAATAACACTGAAGGGGCAGGCTTATATCCAGATAGCAGAATTGACGATGGCGATGGATTGTTTCAGAAAGGTCATCCAGGAGTATCCGCAGTATCCATCAACTTCCCAAGCAGTATTTTTCCTGGGATATTGCCATTTGATGGCCAATGAGTTTGATGAAGCTCTGCGGACGCTTGAATCCCTGACTAAAAATTATCCGGACAGCGAATATGATATGCAGGCCAAAAGCTTGCTGAAACGCATTGTTGATATGACTTAGAGGTTCTTTGTATTCATAAAAAGATGTGTATTTAGAAGGACAGTAGGGATTTGATATTAAGCCAGTTGGAGATTGATTCAGGGAGAGGACAAGAAGAACAAACAAGATGAAGGTGAATAATTATATCGCTGTGTTTTATCTTTTTCTTTTTTGCACAACTGCTTTGGGTTCAGAAAAGGAGATAGAGTTGTTCGGCAAGAAGCGAGCCCGGCCGGATGTAATCCTAATTGCCATCGATACGCTGCGGGCGGATCATCTGGGATGCTACGGTTACAGTCGCTCTACATCGCCGAATATTGATGCTTTTGCTCGGGAGGGAACCCTGTTTGAGCAGTGCTACAGTCCGGCGACGTGGACCCTACCTGCCCTGATGTCGATTTTTACGGGGGTCTTGCCCAGTGTACACCAAATTGACCAAATTGAAGGGGTTGCTCCACTGTCCGAATCAATCCCTACTCTGGCCGAGGCGTTTCGAGAAGCGGGATACTTTACCGGCGCTGTCTTATGTAACTATTATGCCAGGGGGTCATACGGTTTTTACCGGGGGTTTGACCTGTATGATGAATATTCTGTTTTTATGGATACGTTTACGAGCGGTTTCGATCCGGCCGTTTTTGCTAATCCGGGCATAACTCATGTAAGATCGGGGCGGTCGGTAATGGAAAGTGCCAAAGCTGTTTTGCAGAGGGCCAAGGTATCCGATAAACCGGTTTTCCTGTTTGTTCTATTCTACGATCCACATGATGAGTATCTTAGCCCCTATGATATTTATTATGGGAAATTCGGCGTCGGTTATGACGAATCCATGATCGGACGTCGTCTCAAGGATCGTCGACATATGATTCCAGAAGGGCCGGAACTAGAGGATATGATTAAGCTTTATGACGGTGAGATTGCCTATAGTGACCGATATTTCGGAAAACTGCTTGAGGCAATAGATTCACACTGCAGCCGAGAGGATACGATTACCGTTTTTATCAGCGATCACGGAGAGGCATTTGGCGAGCGAGGCGCTTTGCTGCATGGAAACAATCTTTATCGGGAAGAGTCCCATGTCCCGATGATCTGGAGATGGCCGGGAGTCATAGCTGCTGGACATAGCGTTCAATGGCCGGTTTCAACCCTTGACATAGCAGGCACACTCGGAGAACTATTCCAATTTAAAATGCAAAAAATGAGTCATGGACAATCGCTCTGGCCTGCTCTTTTTGGCAGGCAAACTCGTAAGGACCAGATGGTTATTACAGAGCGAGGCACCGCTATGGCTATCACCCAGAGTCGGTACCGATGGCATTGCAATGGGCCCGATCGTATGGTCTTTGACTGGAGGAATGATCCGTTGGAGCAAACCAACATCATTCATTCTTTGGAAAAAGAAACACTTGAGCTATTTGAGGAATCTTACCAGCGATATTTAAAGGACTGTTCGCAGCTGCTGGCCGAATTTCGAGCAAGTGGATTGACAGATGCCAGGCCGATAGAGTTATCTGAAGATGAGAAGCAACGGTTAAGGAGTCTTGGCTATGTTCAATAACAGGTTCAGTCAATGAGGCAAATTAAACCAATTCCAGTTACCGACGAACTGACGTTGTGTGTCGAAGCCAGCGGGCTTGATCGGGCGGTTGTCTCCGAATTATCCGTCTTTGCACGGGAGAAAAAGTTAAGCCTGATTGAGGCGATTGTGCAGCATCGGGACGTTGAAGAACGTGCCTTTACCGAGAGGCTGGCCGAGTTGATGGGACTACCTTGCCTGACCCAAAAAGCGGACAAGATTCCGGATGACGTGCTGATAAAAGTGTCTCCATCTCTGGCGATTCGGTATCATATCATTCCGCTGGAGGAAAACAATGGAACGCTGAAGATTGCCTGCTGGAATCCTTTTGACTGGCAGCGATGGGATGAACTGTGTCATTTCCTATCGGTTCCGCTGGAAATGACCCTTTGCCCCCATTCCGTAATTTATCAAATGTTGAAGGTCAACTATGGCCTGGGAGCGGATACGGTGGACCGACTGCTGTCCACTCGCTCCGAAAAGGAATCGACCTCGGTTTCCGGCACCCTGCTAACCACCAATTTGTCGGACGAGAAAGCCGCCAATGAACCAACTGTGGTCAACTTTGTCAATAAGATTCTCATGGAGGCGATCCGGGTCAATGCCACTGATATCCATTTTGAACCCTACGAGGGCAAGTTCCGCGTTCGGTATCGAGTGGACGGGATGCTCGAGGATGTTTCTGTTCCGGCGAGCATCAAACTGCTTGCCCATGCAATCGTTTCCCGAGTCAAGATTATGAGTCATCTGGACATTACGGAAAAGCGGCTCCCGCAGGACGGGCGGTCCCAAGTTTCGCTGGCAGGGCAGGAGTATGATTTGCGGATCAGCGTTTTACCTGGGATTTACGGGGAGGCGATCGTGATTCGGTTGCAATCTCGCCAGATGGTGCGGCTGGACTTGGACAGCCTTGGGTTTACGGATGTCGATAAGGAGCGGATCAAACAGCTCATCGCCCGGCCATATGGGTTGATTCTGGTGACAGGACCAACGGGCAGCGGCAAAACAACAACGCTTTATACCTGCCTGAGCAAGATTAATAATTCGGACACCAAGATCATTACAATTGAGGACCCAGTGGAGTATTGGATGGACAATATTCTGCAGATGCAGGTACATGAGGAGATCGGGTTTACCTTTGCGCGGGCATTACGCGGGATTTTGCGTCACGATCCGGACGTGCTGTTGATCGGCGAGATTCGGGATCGAGAAACAGCAGACATTACTGTCCGTTCTTCACTGACGGGGCACTTGGTCTTTGCGACACTGCATACCAATGATGCCGCTGGCGCGCTGCCACGGATTATGGATATCGGGATCGAACCTTTCCTGCTGGCCAGTTCGATCAACGGAATCATTGCCCAACGGTTGGTCCGCACGATCTGTACGCAGTGTAAAATCGAAGACAGCTATGATGTGCTCAACGAGTACGAACAGCAGATGCTCAAAGACATGCACGTTGCGGCGTCTGTCAAACTCTGGAAGGGACGCGGCTGTGAGAAGTGCCGCTTTACGGGATACCGGGGGCGGACGGCTATTGGTGAGATTCTGACGGTCTCGCCGCGGATCAAGCAGCTCATCCAGCAACGCCAGCCGGCGGAGGTCATCAAGAAGCAGGCCTACGAGGAGGGGATGCGGACGCTGCGCGAATCGGCTCTGATCGCCGTCCAGAATGGGCTGACGACCATGGCGGAAGTGACCCGTGTGACACAGGATGAATACTGATGCCTAAATTTATCTACAAAGCGATTGTTTCGCCGGGACAGCGGGTCACCGGTACCCTAGTGTGTCGGGACCGACACGATGCGCTGTGCCAGATTGTTTCCAAAGGGCAGCATCCCTTGCAGATCGATCGGCTGGAGCAGGATCAGCAATTCTGGAAGAGCTTGTCCTGGCGGTCTCTGAAGCGGATAAGTACAACGGAGCTGTCGGTATTTACGCGGCAGTTTTCTTCTCTTCTAAAGGCGGGACTGACGGTCGTCCAGACTCTCAGAAGCCTGCGGTTGCAGTCGAATAACAGCCGGCTGACGGAAGTGATTCAAAATATGGAAGCACGTCTCCAGAGCGAGGGGGGCACGCTTAGTGAGGCGATGGATGAGCATCCCAAGGTTTTCAATGCTGTTTACCGGGGTCTTGTCCGGGCGGGGGAAGAAGGCGGCAACCTGGTGGAAGTCTTCAGCAATCTGGCCGGTCACCTGATGCAGGGGGCCCGGCTCAAGAATCAGGTACTCAGTGCCTTTATCTACCCGGTGTTTTTGATTCTGCTGGGTACGGGGGCGGTCTTTGTGTTGATGGCTTTTGTCATCCCCAAGTTCCAGGAGCTGTTTGATTCCTTTGGAGGACTGCTACCGCTGCCAACCCGCGTGCTGATCGGCATCAGCGACTTTTTGGATGTCTGGTGGTGGGCGGTACTGTTGGCGGTTATGATAGTAGCGGCAGCATTGCTGTTGCTCCTGCGGCGTCCTGTCATTCGAAAACGGTTTGATGCGATGACGCTTCGGCTTCCGGTTATGGGGGGTATGTTTCTCAAAATTGAGGTTTCCCGAGTCGCCCGGACACTGGGTGCCCTGCTCAACAGCGGCGTAAAGATTATCAGTGCGCTGCGGATTACCGGGCAGACAGTGAACAACCGAGCGATCAGAGGGTGCTTTGACCTGATGATCCGCGACGTTTCCAATGGCCAGCCTCTGGCGGCAGTGTTTGAAAAAGGCAAGGTGTTTCCTCCCTTAATGATTAACCTGATAAAGACGGGGGAGGATACAGGAGAACTGCCGGAGATGCTCAATGAATTGTCTGATATCTATGATGATGAGGCCCAACGGGCCATCAATGGAGCAGTAAAACTGCTTGAGCCGATCCTTATTTGTGTCATGGGCTTAATGATAACAGGCATTGTTGCCGCCGTTATCTTGCCCATATTGAAAGCCAATATGATGGTAGAGTAATTGAAGAGGTGGATATGATTCAAAAAAAATGTAAAATGGCGTTTACACTGGTTGAGATGCTGCTGGTAATCGTCATTATAGGGGTACTGGCCGGAACGGTTGTTACGAGTTTGTCCGGAAGGTCTCAACAGGCTAAAATAACGCGGGCACAGGCTGATATCCGCGGTAGTCTTGCTTTGGCTCTGGATTTGTTCGAGCAGGATACGGGGCGATACCCAACGGCAGAAGAGGGGATTATGGCCTTAGTCCGCGATCCGGGAGTGCAGGGGTGGCAGGGGCCATATCTTAAGGGGGGGATTAAAGCGGATCCTTGGGGCAACCAGTATATCTACCAACTGGATAGTTCCCAGACCGGGCTTTATAAGCTAAGCAGCGCCGGCCCGGACGGGCAGCATGGAACGGAGGATGATATCCGAGAAGAAGAAACAGAAAATCCTGGAAAGGGGTGAGATATTGCGTAGTGTCAATGGATTTACATTGGTTGAATTGCTCTTGGTGCTGGTGATCATTGGGGTTTTTACCGGAGGCGTTGTCGTTTCTCTGAAAGGCCGGCAGAACCACTACGCCCTTAATGTTTCGTCAAACGACCTGGCAGAAGCGATACGCTATGCTGCCTATGAATCCCGTATGAGGGAAATGCCACATCGAGTCGTATTCCGGAATGAGAGATCCTACCGGGTTGAAAAGCAACAGTCTGGTTTTCAAGGCAACTATATGCCGGTGACGGGAGTTGCCGGCAGAGTGAATACTCTCAAGGGCAATGTCCGAATCGCCGGCTTTTTCAATCGGGATGGGAAGGCTCTTGTGCCGGTTCCAGAGAGTGTAGTTTTTGATCAGTCACCGAACACATTTTCCGGGCGGATTTGTCTGCAGGAAGACCTTGGCCGAACGGTTGTAATTGTTGTCAATGGTGTTTCCGGCCAGGTCGGTATCGATGAGTAAACAGAATGGATTAACGTTGATTGAGGTGTTGATTGCCCTGACGATCCTGTCGGTTTCCGTCTTGGGTATTGTGCAGAGTATTTCCTTATGCTCGCAAAATGCAACAAAAGCTTTGAGACTCGCTGAGGCCACGGAGATTGCTCGTAGAGAGATGGTGCTGGCGGTTATGGGAACGGCAGGTGGTTTGCCTGCAGCCGAAAGGGACGGAGTTTATCAATGGAAAGCGGAAAAAATCGAGAAAGGGGAAGATTTGTTATTGATATCTGTGACCATAACCTGGACTGACAAGGGCTTGCCTTATGAGTTTTGCCTTTCGAGGATTCTGTATACCGGGAAGAATATAGAATGATAAAGGCTACAACCCCTAAAAGACGCAAAGGTTTTACTCTGGTCGAAGTTCTGATGGCGAGTATTATCATTTCAGTGGCGCTATTGGGCGTGTACAGTCTGTTTCAGCAGGCAATAGATATGGAAGCGAAGATGAGGCTTAGTATGTACCATCGGGACCGAGCCGAAGAAGTGGTTGACTATTTTGCAGATGCTCTGGAACGCTGCATTAATTTAAAAGATGTCGAAACCGTCCGATCTGGCGGTAGCGAGCAGGGGGCATTTTTGGAGTTTACGGCTGTTAATAAGGGTTTTTGGGTTCGTCAATGCGTGGTCCGACAGCGAATAACTTGGCAACAGACGCAGACGCAGAAGGGATATACGGTCCAAAGGCAGGCAATGATGTATGCAGGCATAACAAACGTCACGTTTGCTAATGAGTCACAGGTAGAATGGGATTCCCTGTCGACAACGGAACTCTTTAGCCAAGTCGATGCACTGGAGATTGAATTTAAGGAAACTGACCAGCCTTCGGGCGGTTGGCGAAAGGAATATAATGGGCCGGTTGGTCAGATCGCTATTAGAATTCAAGCTGCCTCTGGAGATCGAAAGGCACAAAGGATCATCGTACCAACCGTCCAGGCCGTGCTGGAGTGATATGAAGCAGAGTCGAAATGGATCCATCCTGATAGTGATTCTGTTTGTTATGTCGGTTTTGGGGCTAACAGCAGTCAGCTTTGCATACCGGGTTGGGATCCATATGCGCAGTACACGCAGTCGAGCGGTGATGGCCAAACTGGAATGCCACGCGGCTTCAGCCGTTGATATTGCAGTCTATCGATTGCAGCTTAATGCCAATGAGTTTGACCATTGGGCCGAGCCTTGGCACATACATCCAGACCTGAGCAGCGAAAACTGGTTGCCGGAATGGCAGCCGGATCAGGAAGGAGGCAAGCTGGAGTACGAGATAGATTACCAAGTGATTGATGAAGAGGGTAAATTACATATCGCTTACGCTTCCGGCAGTGCCTTGGAAAAACTTGGTATGAATTCGTTGCAGATTGCTTCCGTTTTTGACTGGATGGACCCGGACTCTACGGCCCGCTCCGAAGGCGCAGAAAATGAATACTATCAGTCATTGCAGGTGCCGTATCGATGCAAAAATGAAAAAATTGATATGTTAAACGAGTTGTTACTGGTGCGAGGCATCACTCCTACGGATTACTTAGGCAAAAATATGAATCAGAAACGAAGGCGGGATACCAGTGAGCAGTATGCCGAGTATGATCCGGTTGATGACGGAGATGAAACGTTTAAACCTGGATTGATCGATCTCTTGACATGTTACGGTGAAGGCAAGATCAATATCAATACCGCTCCCCGACAGGTGCTGCGGACGTTGCCAATCAGCGATCAGGCGGTCGATCAAATACTGGCATATCGCCGCTTTGACAAAAACAGTTCCGGTAACATAGAGGATTATGTGTTTCATCGTAAAGAGGACATTCTGCAACTTCAGGGACTTACAGAGACGGAGCGAGATGTGCTGGTGGAACGCTGCATTTTCCGGTCGGAGCATTTCCGGATTTTTGTTCAATCAGTGCACAATCCAACCGGCTTGCGATATCACGTGCAGGTATTGGTTATATCCAGAGACGGTAAAACGGAGATCGTGTATTGGAAGACAGGCTTATGAATCTGTTGCAGACGATGATAAATCCTCTTTCGCCACGTAAAGGGGCGAAAATCCAGCCCGAAGCCTCGGCGGCGATGTCCGGCACGATAGCTGTAAATGGCAATATGAAACGGGATGTGATTCTTGTATTCTTTCAAGACGGCGACTACACACTTGTCCAACTGAAGCGCACCGGCAGCCGGTATCAGGCTTTTCTGCTGGATAAGCAAGCCGCCTCTCATCACAAAACAGATCGCAAGGCATGGAAGAAAAGTATTGTGGTTGTCTGGTTGCCCAAATCCAAGTACCTGACGAAGACCCTGGATATTCCCCAAGTTCAGCCTGACGAGTTGGCTACGGTCTTAAAACTGGAGGCCGAAGCCCAACTGCCGGCTGATTATGGTTCCATCGAGATTGGCTATACTCCCTTGGTCGGTCATGAGGAAAACGGCTGTCGCAGTTATTGGGTGTATATCTGTCAAAAGGAGGTTCTGGGGCAATGTCTTTCGGAGTTGTCGGCCTATTCTCTGGTGCCACAGATGATTCTGTCCAGTTCGGTCTGCTGGCAGCAATTTTTCCGGCAATACCCCGATTTCAATGCTGTAGCGGTTCCGGTCGATGAAAACTGCATCGAGGTTAGCTTTCCGGATACACAGGGCAGACTGGTTACGCGCTCGGTCTTTGCCATACAATGGGAAGGGGCAGAAAACCAGATTATCGGATGCATTGGTTCAGTGCTGGGCCCCCACTTTGTGGTGGAGAAAGACTTTACGATTGGCTGGTTTGCCCCTGACCAATCAGTTGAGACAAACAACGGCCTCATCCGGTTTCGATATCTACCCGATATTATGCGGTATTCGATTTTGAAAGAGGAGGCGTTGATCCGCCAGCATCCCGGCCCGATGCTGACGGCCAACCTGTTGCTGCAGGATTCGTTCAGGGGGATTGAGTCCACTGAGAATCTGGTGCCATCTGAATGGCTGAAGCGATTTCAGATTCATCGTCTATACTGGAAGACGGCGATGGGTTTTTTGGCAATCCTGCTTGGGCTGGTTATCGTGTTTTCTGCTCTGCAGATTTCTATTTACCGCTATGAGCAGATTAATAAGCAACTGCAAAGCAAGATTGAGCGGATACAGCAGGAAGGACTCTATGCCGGCAAACAGATCGATCAGCTAAAGGCTGTTCATTCCGCTCTCAAAACACACAATGACTTTAATGACATGCTCCTGGGACTCTATGAGGCGACCCCATCGGGTGTGACCTATAGTCATATTGAATTGATGAGGACCGGGGAAGTTGTCCTGCGGGGCAATTCGCCTTCGCTGTCGTCGCTGTTTCTTCTGCCGGAGCGGCTGGAAAAGCAGACTCTATTTGAGAGGGTGCAACTGGTCGACGCAGGCCAGACAAACCGGTCGGGCGGCAGTATTGCCGAATTTGTTATCAGAATGCAATTTACGAGGAAGTAAATGTTAAAATGGATGAAGCTGTTGAGTGTTCGCGAGGTGTTCCTGTTTGGGATGGCTCTTTCCTCGGTAACTGTCTTTTTGGCAATGAAGTATTATCTTATGCCGAGTTATGATACTCAAAAAGCCGTGCGTGCCCAGACCGAGTTGATGTCAATGGACTATGCCAAGCTGCTGACCAATCTCTCTGTCAGCGAGAAGATGAGCAGGGAATATGAGATGCTCAGAGACGAGGCTGTTGTACAGACACAATCGGATCAAATTACCCTCTCGGCCTTTCTGCAACAGATTGAGGTTGCTGCAAGGCGTCCGACGCTGGTGTTAATCAATATGAGACCCCAGCCGATTGTTACGGCTGAATCCTTTAAATCCTATCCAGTTAACCTGTCGATTTCCGGGAATCTGCCGGAGGTCATCCGGTTTGTTTCCGATTTGTTGTCGGCGCAAATTGTGATTAGTCTCGACCATTTTGTGCTTAGGGGTGTGCAAAGCTACGGCCGGGTGGAGTGTTCGATGGTACTGAGTATGGTTAAAACCACACCGCTGCCAATGCGAGAGAAGAGGGGGATATGATGAACGACAAGACATGTCGAGATCAAGTCCATATTTTTTGGATATCGGGGCTGATTTTCTTGACAATCAGCATGGGATTTTTACTGGTCTGTCTGCTCATGCGCCCAGGGATAGATATGAACCCCATTGTTCAGGACCGGAGCATCGGCAATATTGCGATGTCAACACTGGATCGGAATCGTTTTTCGCTTCTGGAGCAAATGGCGACCGAGCATCTGATCATCAAGTCTGCCCAGGTGCAGGCGGCCGTCAAGGACAGTGGTCTGGCTGCCGAGCTGGCCAAAAACCTTAGACTACAGGGAATTGCGAATATGCCGGCCGGACTGACGGCATATATACATAATACGAAAGAGAAACGAACTCTGACGGTGCATGAAGGGGACACAGTGGCAGAATTCATTGTCAGGACAGTTGAGCAGGACAGTGTGATTCTGGATTTGGATGGGGTTGAAGTAAGATTGTCGTATTGAGCTTAGTAGGGTGGTTTTCAATGGTACGTTATGACAACGATTGGAAGACAGGATACAAACGATGAGATACTTGTGCATGGTTGTTTGGGTTGCCGGCATTCTGATAGGCGGTGCGTGTGCGCAGAATCAGATGATTGATCCGTTCAGCATAGCTGGAGAGGTCAGAGATGCTAGCGGCCCAGCAGACGCTGCGAGATTGAAGGTGTATGGCAACATCCGGAGTGTTCAGTTCGTGGATACGGCCGTTACAGATATTTTTACCATGATCTCGGACCTGACGGGATGGAGCATTATAATGAGCCCGGAGGTCTCCAAGGCCCCGCCGAAGATCAATATCTGGATCAAGGATATGCCACCGGATGAAGTGCTTGAAAAGGTGGTTGCGATAGCCGGCCTGGTTATAGACCGGAAGGGGGATGTGTATAACATATTAACGTTTGACGAATTCGTCCGCCTCAACGGGATTGAGAAAAAGGTTCTCCCTTTGAAGCATGCCAATGCCGAAAAGATTGTCGAAATAATTAAGCCGTTTGCCCAGAAGGAGGATCATACAAGAATTACTTCAGATCCGGTGACCAATCAGGTCGTCCTCCTGATTCCATCGCCTCTGATGGGAAGCTTTGAGAATCTGGTTCGGATTCTCGACGTTCCTTTTGAAAAGGAAACGGTTGAGATTATCCGGCTGAATTACCTGTCTGCGGAATATATTCTGCCGGAACTAAACGCTTTTCTCAAAGGAGTCTCCAGGAGCTCGGGGCCGGCGTCTCCTCCGAAGTCCGGGCAGGCTCCCAATGCTGCTATTTCACAGTCGCTGGAGGACTGGATGGTTCAGTTTATGATGGAACCGAAGCTAAACGTGATTGTCCTGCGTGGGTTGCCGGATTATGTCCAGCACGCCGCTGAACTCATCCGGAAGTTAGATGTGGAGTATGAGGAGGACAGTCTGAAGATTGTTCCCCTCCGGCATCAGGAAGCTCAACTTATCGTTTCGGCGCTGGAGGAGTTTCTGGGCAGGAATTCCCTAGGGTATCATCAGGAGGGCGGTTCGGAAACACCGGTTTCCACTTCAGAGCGGCTGGAGGCCTGGCCGGTCCGATTTTTGGTGGATTCGAAATTCAACGCGATCATTCTCCGGGGCAAAGACAAATATATTGAAAGAGCTCTTGGTCTGATTAACGAACTGGATAAGGACCATGCCATTGAAGTACGCAGTTATACACTTAAGTTTACAACGGCAGAAAATGTATACAGGATTTTAAAAGAAATTGTCCTCGAAGAAGAACTGACCGGTCAGACGTCGGGTGAATCCCGCACCCGGTCGATTCCCCGTTTGCGGATTGCCGCCAACCCGCAGAATAACAGCATCCTTATCGAAGGATCGCCCCGGGACCACGGACGGTTTGAAGTCATTCTGAAAGCGATTGACGTCCCGATGCCTCCCGGCAGCGGTGGTATGCGGGTTTACCGTCTGGAAAATACCTCGTCATCGGAGGTAGCCAGTGTACTGACGGCGCTGATAAAAGACCGTAACGAGTTGGCCAAACGTCAGAAGAGTGAACTCGACAAGGGTCCCTCGGCTACTGGTCCGATGCCGTCTGGATTTCCGTCTTCATCGCCGCCGGCTTCGGAGGCGGTCCCAGCAACAACCTCGCCTGCTACTCAGGAAGGTTATGACATTCTTCCCGCCGTTGTTACAGAGGCACCGGAGATCAACGCTGTGATCATTTCGGCATCGGCTGTGGAACATGAAGAATTTGCATCCATCATTGAAGAACTGGATAAACCCCGTGACCAAGTGGTCCTGGAGGTGACTCTGGTCAGCATTCAGAATAGCGACAGCTTTGAGTTGGGGGTAGAGGTCGGCAGCAACACATCCTCTGATGGAACTCAGGTGATCGGGTTTAGTAATTTTGGGATCGGTGTTAAAGATACGGCAACGGGTACTATTGCCTTCCCTGCAACACCTGCGTTTGGTTTAAATACAGCGATTTTCCACTCAGACGATTTCTCCTTAGTACTCAATGCCCTGAAAACCATAGGTAAAACGCGAATAACCTCTTCTCCCAAGGTCTTAGTGGAAAATAATGCCCAAGGGTTCATCAGCCAGACAACAGAGGAGCCGTATCCGGTTGTCAGCCAGACAGAAAGCTCGACTATTACCTCCTTTGGGGGATTTGTCGAGGCTGGCACTATCCTGCAGGTGGTGCCACGGATTACGGATGATGAATGGTTGCGACTGGAATACCAGATACAACTGAGTTCATTCGGCAAGCGGACATCGGAACAGGCACAAGCGAACCTGCCGCCTCGCCGTGAAAAGAATATCATTCAGGGATCCGTTCGTATTCCAGCGGGTAATACGATTGTGCTCGGCGGACTGGTGAATGGTCGGCAGGATGATATTCAGCAGGGAATTCCCTTGCTGTCAGATATACCGATCTTGGGAAATTTGTTTAGGGATGCATCCCGGAGCAGTTCAGACAACACACTTTTTATTTTTATTCGTCCGGAGGTGATGCGCGATCCGCAGTACCGGGATTTGCTCCGGCTCAGCAAGGATGAGGCCGCCAATGCGAAGATTGAATTACGGCAGGATCCCGTCAACCCAATGTTGTTTATGGTTCCGCCCAAAACGGAGGACACTTTATGAAACAGATATTCAAGTTCATACAAGCCGGTGTATTTATGCTGTTTTTTTGTGTGTTGCCGGGAGGGTGTTCCAATGACCATCGCAAGGCCAAACAGGGATTAATCGAGGAAATGGCCCAGCAGCAAGCTGCCAGGCGAGAATCGATGGAACTGTATAAGCAGGCCATGTCGGAATACGATGCAAAGAATTTTCATAGGGCCCATAACCTCCTCCGGCAGTCTGTGGAGGTCTACGGCCGAAACGCCTCGGCTTGGTTAGCGCTGGGCATAGTGGAATACGAAAAGGATAATCTGTTTGAAGCCGCCCATGCCGTCAGTCAGGCCCTGCGTTTGGAGCCCGGTCGTTTTGAAGTACATTATAATATGGGGCTAATCTACGAAACGGCTGTCAAATACAGCCAGGCCATTGTCAGTTACAACAAGGCCCTTCAGATCGCTCCGGATGAGCCTGCAGTAATGGAGAATCTGATTCGCTGCTATATGAAGACCGGCCAGCAGCGAGAGGAGATACTGCAATTAATAGATCGCGCCTTACTGCTGGAGCCAAGGCTCCAGTGGAGAGAGTGGCTTGAAGTTCAGAAATACAGGTATTTACAGAGGAGTTGACCCAATGAAGCTTAAACGGGCTGAATATATCATTTTGTGTTCGGCATTGATTGGATGTCCGGCTTATCTTGCATGCACGGCTTGTGTAGCCAACTCTTCTTGCGTTCAACGAGATTGTCCGTTTGAATTTGTAATTCTCCAGAATATGAATTTAGTCATGTCTTGTCCTGCTCATGAGCATGGCACTCTGGAGGAAGCGGCGGAGAAACTGAGAAAACTGGTAGCAGATCAGCCTAATGGCCGAAAGACAAGCGTTTGGGTTTGTCGTGCAAACCAGTTGGAAACCCTAAAGGTGATCGGCCCTATGGCGGATAATATGTTTTTGAATGTGATGGCGATTACATCGCTGGTTCCTCCCGAGTCCAATGAGATGCTTTGGCCAAAATTTGATCATCCGTTTATTAACCACATTCGCCAATTGAGAAAGGTGCCCAATACCCGAAACCTGTTTGCGGTTATCCCCTTGGTAGGTTCCCAGACCTCCTATTTTGAAAAACGAAAGCCTTCTTTTGAGGAGATTAAATGGCTGACCTATGCGGTACTCGGTTCGGATTTTCAGGGTATCCACTGGCGCGATGATCAATCCGCGTGCATGTTTTCGGGTCATATCCGGAAGTTGGAGGAGCAGGTGCTGGTCTATAAAGAGGGTTTAGGTAAATCTGTTCCTGTTGGCTGGGTGACAGATAACAAACAGATTCCAATATCGACCAGAAGTTCGGAAGACCTCCTATTTGTCATCGTCTTAAATCCAGACTACTTCAAAATCTCAGGAAAGACAAACCAAGTTGCTTTGCCGATATCGCTTGATCCCCTGACAGGACAGTTGGAAATCTGTCTATCGGAAGAATTCTCTATCGGTCGCGGACAAACCATTTCAGGCAGACCACTGGACTTGAAATATGTAGGAGGTAATGTTGTGGTGGATTACTCTTTCTACGGAGGAGGCGAAATGATGGTATTTGAATTGCAGAGGAAAAATAAATGAATGCTTGCAAGGAGACACATATGAGGATCAGATATGCTTTAATGGGTTATTTGCTCTGTCATGCCGTCATCAGCTTTGCCGTTCCGGAGTCGGTATTTGCAGATGAGATGCAGGCCTTCCGGGACCATCAGGCTAAGTCGCTGGAATCAATCAAGGCGGCGTATGAGAAGATCAAAGCGGAATACCCGGACAACGCTGAATTAAAGGTATTTGAAGAGCGAATCAACCTGATCGATGAGTTGGCAGTTCAGATCATAAAGCAGTTTGAATCGGTAAAGTCTGCGGCCATGCAGAATATGATTTCCCTGGGTGCTGTCTTGCCTGTGCCAGAAGACAAAAAAGCCAAATCCCTGTCGGCTGCTGATCTGATATCTCAATACCAAACCCAGTTTTCACGGGCGCTGCCGGTGCCTGAGATTGAATCGTCTCAGTTACCGGTTTTAAGAGATTATTATGATAAGGCCATTCACTCAGCCATGGATTTTATTACTCCGCGGGGATGCTCTGTGGCTATCGTCAATCAAGCTGCGGCCGTAGACACCTTAAGCCTGACGATGGTCATTCACTTTTTGCATATCGGGGATTCACAATGGAATAAGGCGTATATTGAGCGGCTGCCAGATATCATAAAGAAGCCGGCCACGCTGGAAATCCTCGAGAATGTCAGTTTTAAGATGTTAAGGCCGCGCACGGCCTATCATTTTTTCCTTTATCGAACTGATGGCGACGGCTTCGATCCGGACTATTTTTTGCAGAGTTCAGATAGGTTGCTGGCACGGAATGAGTATTTAAGTGCGGTTCGATGTCTGAATGCTGGGCTGGAGATTGCCGGCGAGATGAAGTGTAATGAAAAATCTGCGTCGCTGGCGGTTAAACTGGCGGATGTTTATTATACTATGGGGCATTTAAGTCTGGCAATTGAATCGATGGAGCAGGTACTTCACCTGGAGCCGCAGTATGAGGGCTATTGCAAAGCGGCCGCCTTGCAGCTTAAGTATTTGTATGAAGAAGGCAGATACAAGGATGTAAACGTTAAGGCCTTTTCGTACCTTGAAAGCGGAAGTTGCCCTGACTATCATCCGGAAATTCTTTACATCGCCTGGCTGGCGAGTCGTCGGGATAATCTGCCGGATTCAGCGGAGATGATGAAGAAAAAATTTATGGAAAAATACCCTCAGCATCCTTTATGTGCCAATATGCTCTTTGATTCGGCGATCAACGCCTTGGCGAGCACCGATTACAGCCAAGCCCGCCAGATACTGGAACAGATTGAGTACCACCATCCTCAGTCAAAGATTATACCTAAAGTCAGAGAATTAAAAGAACGGATTACTAAGGTGGAATAGTCCGGCTTGATTTTCCGGATTGCATAACAATTTCTATATGATTATGCATACCTTCTATCCGTAAATTGCATAACAAAGGGCGAAAGTCTGTGCACGAAAGAAAGTCAATTTGACGACAGGATATTGCTTAAAAGAGCCTTAGAGGAGGCTTGTCCTAAGGCTTTGAGTGAACTTTATCAAAAGTACAAGACTTTTATAGAGAAGTATATAGCTCAGCAGGTATCATTGAATGGTGAAGGCCGGGATCTTGCTCATGCTGTTTTCCTGCGACTTTGTCAGGGTGGGTGCAGATATTCTGGTGAAACCGATGTCCGGGGCTATCTGTGCGGCATTGCCAAAAATGTTTTGCGGGAATATTTCAGGTCAAAAAGGAGACATATTCAGTTTATTTCGTCGATCGAATTTGCAGTCGCAGGTGATCTAATGGTCACCCGCAGTCATACTGAATATCCGTCCAATATCCCATATAAAGATGAGATATTACAGGCCATCAAGAAAGAGGTTGCGAACCTGCCGGAAAAGTCCCGCCAAGCGATTGAGCTGGTCTATTTTGAAGAACTCGCGTTGCCGCAGGCCGCACAAAAAGCAGATTGTTCAAGTAAAGTGTTTCGAGCCAGGCTTATCCACGGTTTAGACCTGCTTTCCCAATCCCTTGAGATTCACCAAATAAAAGATGAACTGTAAACATTTGTACAGACTGTGCTTACATGGATTTGCAAGAAATTCAAATTTTCCATCTGTCTTTTTGGCCGTTTTTGTCAAGTACTTGTAGTGAGCCGAGTTTTCAGGATTTATCGCGAACATGAAGACAAACAATTACAGGCAATGCAAGTCTAAATACGGACAAAAAGGAGATGAGGCCTATGCGGGTGTAAGGGTTGGAATCGGCATTGGTAAATACTGAACGAATCAATTCTTAAATAAAGGGAAATTCAAATGAAGAAATTACTCAACGTTTGTTTAGGGATAGCAGTGCTGTGGATGGTGCTATGTACGGTGGCCGTTCCCACAAGAGCGTCAGGGACTCAATTAGGTGGCATAGAAAGTGGATGTGGCTGCGGCAGAATTGATGAGTACGTGTGTCGGAGTAAGCCGGGTAGGACATGCACCACAACTATTGAGCGTTGCATGCTACAAAACCCCAACAATAAAACTTGCACGACCCCCGGTGGTAGCGGTTCGAAGCCATGCTCAAAAGCGACAACAGAGTGTGAAGGTGGTGAGTCGAGAGCAATTCAAGATTGTTCATGATGCTGATGGCGAATGTTAATGCGATACTCAAGGTATCGCATTAACATTTTCATTGAAATAATTAGTGCCGAAATCCATAACTGGAGAAATAACGTGAGATATATCCCCATGTATTTATTTATAACAGTTTTAATGACGTTTACACATTCCAGTATTGCTTACCAGGATAGTATAAATGATATTATAGAAAGATATGTGAAATCAATTGATTTGCTATTGGATGTATCGATGGAAATAGAAATAGAGTCATGGTCATCAAATGTTGAAGTTGCTGATGATCGTTCTTTAACGTTACTGCGATTTAGGCGACATCATAACAAAACTGAATGGATAGGCAAAGTTATGTCTTATAATGACGAAAACAAAGAACTTGCTTACGAAGTAGGTGAGATTATTGGAGAGAGTAGTCGCATGCGTTGCTATCCGTTTGGACAAGAAAAAAGGGCTAGGGTTTTTCTTCCTTCGCAAGAAAGACAACAATTATTGTTAGAGCAGCCAAACTATGGATCACTCTTGTGGGGTCGTGTTTTTGGCAATAATCATAGTAGCATAGCAAAATTATTGCAAGAAAGCAAAATACAATGTAAGCATATTCAACTTGGCGAATCGATGTGTGTTTTAATTGAGGGAAGCAATCAACATGGAACTACAAAGTTGTGGTTGTCTCCCGATAAAAACTATTCCGCTTTAAAGTGGTCCATAGAGAAACATGCGAACGATAACTTTGACGATAACTTACTTTCAGATGAAGGTTTAACATGCTGGAAAGTTACTTTTGAAGCAGATGCCTTTTTTCAAATTGATAAAAATTATGTTCCGAAGGCCGGAAGAGGAACTCTCACTGTCATTTCGATAGAGGGTGAAACTGTGGTAGCTAATTATGTGTATCGAATACATGATGTTCAACTTCGGCCAGACTTCAATTCAATTCAAGCTTTTACTCTACATTCATTCAATCTTCCAGTTGACACTATTGTGAGAAGCGAGGTTACACCCGGCATTGATTACAAGTGGAACGGGACCGAACTCGTTCCTATTATGGATGAGTTTGAACTCGGTGCAATTGAGAACATCATTGCAGAAATTAAAGAGCAGTCAATTTTTAGTCCGAGTAACACTATCGACAGCGTTCGTGATCAATTACAGGATGATTGTATCAATGCAAATAGAATAGTTGCCGTCGAAAGACCTTATCACTTGTCGGTGTATTGTTTTATTATTGCATCATTCTTGATTGCTGCTACGGTTATTGCAGCGGTGTTATGGCATAAAAGGGTAAAAAGAAATGAGTAAGGTAATAATGCCGAAAATCAGGAATCAGATACTTGTCACATTTGTTGTTGCTACAATTTTCTCAAATACGTGTGCATATTGTGAAACAATCGACCCAACCGCCTCACGATTGCCCTATTGTGGGTTATACTGCATTTATACGGTCATGCGAGCATGGGATACGAATCCTGATTTCAGATATCTGTTGAAAAACAAATACATAAGCAACTATCAAGGGAGTACCCTTGGCGAGCTGAAACAGGCGGCAATAGATCATCAACTATTTGCTGAATGTGTTGATAATTTGACAATACGCTCTCTTAAAAGCAGTAAACTGCCGATGATCCTTCATGTGAAATCATCCATGAAAAGCCCTAAATACGACCATTATGTATTGTTTCTCGGCATAGAAGGGAGTGTAGCTAGGATTTATTCTCCACCGCACCCAATAAAATACGTACCCCTGCACGAAATAAGATACATTTGGAGTGGAGCTGCTTTGATAGTTTCCAACAACCCTATTGCCTTGCATCACATGCTTTTCAAAGAAAAACTTATGATGCTTAGTTTGGCAACAGTATTAGCGGTTGCTCTCTTTCTTTTTCATGTTATAAAAATTCGATGGCTAGCGGCACAGCATTTGTGGGCGGTACAAGTAAGATATGCAGCTATTCAATTTGGGTGCATACTCTTGGTAACTTTTGTCGCCAGTTTTCTTGCTCACTATTTTTGCAATGGCTTTCTTTCTTATCCTGAAGCGGTGGAACACATTCAGACTATACACGCGGGGCAATTCATACCAAAAATAACTAAAAAGCAGGCTTATAAACATTTTGTCAATCGCTCTCTTTTCATTGATGTTAGATTTTCAACAGATTTTATTCATGGGCATATTGGTAATGCAATTAACCTGCCTATAAACTGTTCAGATGAGCATTATGCGCAAACCATTTCCGGCTTGCCCAAAGATAAAATGATTGTTCTTTATTGCCAGAGTGCGGGGTGTAAATTTGCCGAAACGATGGCAATTCGCCTCAAAGACGATGGATTTTCGAATGTGGCTGTCTTTCGGGGCGGCTGGGTGGAGTGGCAAAAGATCAATGGGGCGCAATCCGCAAAAACGGAAGGGCAAAAAGATGAAAATAAAGTTTAGTAAGCAGGCATTTCTGTCAGGGTTTGGCATTGTTGTGCGGCTGGTTTTAGGCGGTATGTTTTTGATCAGCGCGCTGCCGAAACTTCGTCAGCCGTATGATTTTTTGGGTGAGGTGTATGCTTACGAGATCGTTGGGCCGAAGCTGGGGATGCTGGCGGCGATGGTTCTGCCATGGGCGGAACTGCTGGTGGGGATTTGTCTGCTGGGGTCGATTTTCGTCGGCGGAGCGCTGCTGGTCAGTGCCGGGATGGGGGCGATGTTCACAGTCGTGCTGGCATGGGCGATCTATCACGGCCTGGACATCACCTGTGGCTGCTTTGGTACCGGGTCGAGCCGGGTTGGCTATGGAACGCTTCTTCGGGCGATGGGCATAACACTGTTCAGCTTTATTGGGTATTTAGTGATTCTATTTATACCTTCGCGCGAGTTGACGACGAGTTCAGTGCAGAATGTCGAGTCCGGCCCGAAGCCCTGAAACGGGACATGCAGCATCCTTTAAATTTGACATATTTTCAAAAAATGAGGATTATTTTGGCCGTATTTGTCAAGAAACTATAACATGGCAAGTTTTCGGGATTGATTGAAATGGTGAAAGTGAATTTCAGACAACATGAATCTGGATATGATTGCAAAGAGGTCAGTGACCTTCTTTTACTCTATGTGCTTAATCGCGGGGACCTATCACTGGTTGAACGCGACCACGTTGGATCGCACTTGGAGAACTGCGCATCCTGCCGGGGAGAATACGAACAAGCCAAGTATGTTAACGATGTGCTGATTGCTAACCGTGACTATTTTGTTCAAGAAAGTGTTATCGGGAGGCCAAGATCGGAAACAGAACTTAGTCCGCTATCCGATGAGGAGGTGGATTTTCTGCAGTTTCAGGGCAAGCTGGAGCGAGCCTTTGCCCGGCGGAAAAGAGCAGAAAGACGGGCCAGATGGGAACGCTTGCGACCTGTAGTAAAGGTCGCATCCGCGGCGGCGGCGTGCATGGTTATTGGTTTATGGATTTTTTGGGCGGCCAGTCAGCCCAACGGAACATCGGATGAACCACGGCCTGTTGCATCCAGCCGGCAGCAGGATTTAGTAAAGATTGAACTGATCTCGAGAGATCACGTCGAAATCCTTTCGGCAGATCAGCCCGTTGTTGCGATCAATAAGCCCAAAACTCTGCGGATCAACGGCAACCGACAGATGATTATGAATAGTGGGACAAAGCTGTCCATTCAACCGTACAACCTTGGCTGCATTGTCAAGCTGGATAAAGGTGAGATTTACGTTGAAGTGGAGCATGACGGCAAGTTATTTGTAGTCGAGACCGTTCATGGTCGGGCGGTCATTACCGGCACGACTTTCAATATCAAAACAGACGAAAACCGAATGGAACTGGGGGTTCTAAAAGGTTCTGTACGTCTGGAATCAGAACATGGAAATGTCAATGTTCAAGGCGGATACCAGTCTCTGGTTGCAATCGGTAACAAGCCCGTTGAGCCGTTGCCGTTCGATATCACACATTTGGCCGGATGGGCGAAAGAGCAGTCAACAGAAGCTCCCGCTTCGGTTATTCGTCAGGACTTTGGATTAGCGGAAATGCCGGAATTAATATCTTTGTCGCTGCCATACCAGAATCTGGAGGATATTGATTTTGTTGTCTGGATTGAACAGCATCGCGAATGGTTTGAGCGGGAGTTTCCGTGGACAAAGAGACTGCAGAAACTGCTGACCGAAAAAGGTGTTGAGGCGGATACCATCGTTTTGCTGATAGAATCGGGACAGTTGTGGCAGTTCACCTGGCCGGAACATAGTAGGATACAAATGTTACCTGAAGACAGCAGTATTATTCACTCTATTGCTGATAAATACGGAATAGAAATTGATCAGCTAATATCGATACAAAGCACTCAAAAGAAGCAGGTTTTCGGAGAGGAAGAGGTTCAGCGATGGCTGGATGTATTTGGCGGCAGCAATGGTGATTTAACCATCGGTGCCATTCATGCCGCAACTTTTCTGCTGAATACACGATCCTTGGCGTGGTATGCAATTCGTACCAGCAGAATTCAATTTCAGGACAACGGCAAAGTGTTGGATTTATTGGCCAGACAAGTCAAGGTTTTAACAAAAACACTGGAGACATTAAACCAGATGTTGTTGGCGGATATGACTCAATCTTCCTGCTCCGAGCTGCAATACGATGTGTTTATTGAGACACTTAAAAAGTGTATAGCCGCAATAATAGAAAATGAAAAGGAGTTGGCGGGGTATGAAGTTGTCGGCAAATGATATTGTGCAGAAACTATTGGGGCTGTTGCTGCTGGCCGCGGCGATAATGAAGGGCTATGAACTGCTGACGGTGCCGGTGGCGAACGCGGATATCTGGAGCAATCGGTACTTCCTGATCTTTACGGTGGAGTTTGAGCTGGCGCTGGGGATCTGGCTGCTGAGCGGGTTGTTCAAGCGGGCGGCGTGGCTGGCGGCGCTGGGGTGTTTTGGCCTGTTTTGCGCGGTGACGCTGTACAAAGGGCTGGCAGGGTACGGCTCGTGCGGGTGTTTTGGACGGGTGCAGGTCAGTCCGTGGGTGACGCTGTTTGCAGTGGACCTGCCGGCGGTGGTAGGGCTGGGGATGTTTCGGCCGCAAATTGACTGGCAGCGGATGTGGCGTCTGCCGCACTGGCTGGAGCCGGCGCCGAACGGGACTGTGTTAGCGGTGGTTTTCCTGCTGGGGCTGAGTGCGGTGGGAGGGACGTCGCCGGTGTTGCTCTTTAAGGCGCCGGGGGCGGTGACGGCCGAATACGAGATTTTGGAGCCGGAGACTTGGGTGGGCAAGGAACTGCCTATTTTAGAGTATATCGATATTGGTGAGCAACTCAAGGAGGGCAACTGGCTGGTGGTGCTATATCATCATGACTGTCCGGGCTGCGCCGAAGCAATCCCGACAATCGAACAAATGGCCAGCGACCTGCAAGGCAACGAAGATGTCCTCAAAATTGCTCTTATTGAAGTCCCACCCTACAGGAGCGATATGACCTCCAGTCCGGTGGCTTCCGATATCAGTTGCACCACTGGAAAACTCAGTATGAGTAAGAAATGGTTTGTGACAACACCCGCAATGCTTCTAAACTCAAATGGATTCGTAAAACACTATTGGAATTCAAAAGAAATAGATTTAGAATTAGAAGAGATTGTTACATTTATCTTGATTGACATGAATTTGTATCAGCACAACAATTTTATTAGAGACACATCTTTAAATAGATGAGAGTGGTGTTATGTTTAAGAACCATGCCCGTATTAAAAATGCAATGACTATTTTTGTTATAATTATCATTGTATTGATTATGTATATAACATCACTTTGGTCTTTAGATAATGAACTAACTTTTGGAACAGTAATAATAGATAACACAGCTAACATTGGCAGTAATATTCTTAAGGTTATGCTTTTCAACAATTCAAATGATACGATCTGCCTTGAAAATTTATCAGTCGAACTCAATAATAGTGGTATTTTTACACAGTGTAAAAGTTATTCAATAACATATGATATAATTGATCCCAAGCAAAGGGTACTTCTTAAGATTCCATGTTCTCAATCAGATATGATTACCAGCATAAAAGTTTTCTATAATGGCATATGCAATACGAAGTCCATTTCATACAGTAAAGAACTATTAACAATCGAATCGATCTCCTTCAATAGCATCCTTAATCGGATATATGTTTATATACGCAATAATTCATCCAATCAGATCAATATTAGTGAAGTATGTGGCATTGATTGCACCAAGGATTCGCCAAAAACAGCCATAAGTGGAATTGCCACATTTCTACCTCATCAACTGAAATGCATCGAATATAAATATGATCTTTCTTTAGAGAACGGCTCAAGCCATCTTGTATACATCACAGATACATCTGGCAAAATATTATCCATTGCTCAAGTGAGGGCATTGTCTGGTTTCCCGGTATTTGATAGCCATAACCTGCATAGGTTACGAGTCACTAAACATGAATACGATGCTGAACATTCGCTCCTGCGAGTATTTATATACAACGAATCAAAAGAAGAAATCATTCTTCAAAAGGTATTGCTCGATGATGCCGATTGTACTTCATCATGCAGATTTTCCTCAAAAACCCTCGTGCCAGATACTCACAATTACATTCGTGACGAAGAATACTTTGAGATTCCAATTAATGACATTCATGAGGATGCATATTCATTAAGTATTCATTACAAGCAGGCCACAAAGGAAGAAATCGAGTATAGCGATCAAACACTTCTATACAAATATCATTATTTGCCGGTTCATATTTGGGGAAGGCATAAAGAAATGTTTATGCCTCTTTTTACCTGTGATTTGCGTCCCCAGTATATTAATGCAGTGGCTGATTCGGTGAAAAGCGGGATGTTGCTGAGCCGAAAACATGATATACCCGCCCCGTGCTATGTATCGCTATGTCCTGGTATCAGAGAGGAAGAATATACGTATATCCCTCTCTACTGTGATGCAATTACATGCTATCCTCACGAAATGTCCTATTCATTCTTATTGGATCAATTAAAAAGTAGTTCAGTGTTACCAGACTCAAATAATAACATCAGACGGATAGAAGGCGTTATTGAGTATGCAAAAAAGAGAATTGGAGATGCAAAATTGTATACACTTGTAGGCCCAAGAGTAGGAAGTCTTACGGAGACTTTCAACGGAAAAGAACTTGAAATGCTGGTCTATAGTTGTATTGCAAAAGGAAGCAACGGTATTTTCTTTGATGTACCTAAGCCTGGACGTGTATACCGGCCCGATTTATTAGGCGTTAAGGACCAGGTTACAAGGGAATTAGTGTATCTAAAACCCTTCCTTGAAATAGCACATCCAATAGAGTTGGCGGCATGCGATAACAGTAGGGTATCTGCGGATACACTAATGTGCGGGAACGATACTTACCTTTTAATCTTAAGAAACTTGAATTCGATAGACAGCTTGGATAGCTGGATTCCTTATGAATGCATGCCCGTATATAACGTGAACGTCTCATTGCCCTTGCTGGGCAATTATACGAACAGCAATATGTACGAGCTTGATAGGAATGAGAACCTACGATGCAGTTGGAAACATAATAATAATACATTTACGATGAATATTGATCGCATTAACTCCGTAAGAGTATTCCTTATCACCCGCAATGAGCTTACTCATTCAGGATACATACGAGTGCCGAAGGAAAGCAAGATTGATTCAACGGCAGATAAGGGGGGCACGATGCGGATAGAATCAATTGGCGGAAACTGTCGTTTTCTGGGCATTGTGCCGTGCCATAGTGAATCCAACACCTTATTCAGGATATCAAACAAGTCTGGTGCAACATTCAAGGTGAATGATATTATACAGAGCGGGGATCAAGCACATGTCATTTTGGATTGTAATGAAATAGTGCCCAATAGGGTGGCAGAAATGAAGGTAATATTAAATCCAACTAATAAGAAAGGGTATCATGCCACCCGCATTCAATTGATGGATCAGGATAAGAACGCAATTATATTTTTTATTTCAGCTATACGATTAGAAAGCATTCATGCAACACCGAGGCAGGTTAATTTTGGCGAATTTTACTTGACGGATCCTCCTGAAAGAAAAATCTCTATCGCAAGCGACTATATGAAAGATATGAATATTGATCGCACTACTTCTCATAAAGGACATGTAACAGTCGCAAAAGAGGATTTGGTTTTGAAGGTTACCCCTGTAATAAATACATATGGCAAATTTGAGGATATTATCGAAATATCCTGTGTGCAGGCAGATATTCCAAAATTATCTGTTCACGTCTCTGGCTATGTCAATCAGGAGTTGGCAGTGACACCGAAGAAGCTCTATATTGTATCTCCTGAATATGAAGGGACATACCTCAGGAGTCTACAGATAACGG
Organism: uncultured Pirellulales bacterium; assembly: GCA_964649955.1. Lineage (GTDB taxonomy): Bacteria > Planctomycetota > Phycisphaerae > Sedimentisphaerales > Anaerohalosphaeraceae > T3Sed10-213. Next base: position 4,465 of record CAZYQN010000029.1, on the reverse strand, counting down.
CATCCCCTGGCACAGTATATTCAATTATAAATGTTGATGTGGATATTCCAGCAATCACATGTCGATACGAGATGGATTCGAATGAAATTAAATGCTATTTTACTGTCGTAAAAACCATAGACCCCTGCAAAGGCAGTCTTTCTATAAAAATGGTAAAGAACGGCGCTGATTATACTGTGAATGTTCCCATAGAGATTCTTTAAGAGGTAAATAAATGAATGGCAAATATTGTACATCACTTTGTATTATAATCGCTGCGATTTTCTTATCAGGATGCGGGAAGGATGATGCATCAAAGAAGATAATTAAAGAGATAGACGATGCGATCAATCATATACGGTCCGTTACGATAACCACTGAGGACTATCCCTGGACGGTCATGCATGGCATACTAGCTTATGGGAACGAGTATAAAATCAAAAACACTCAAAGCGGTATTATGGTAAATGCATTGGACTACATAGCTGCTGTTGGTGCCAAGGAGTATTTTCGCATGACAGGCGACAGGCCTGCCACCGTTTCACGGACTCCGGGCACTCTGCCCTTCCGAATTGAGGATCATGTGGACCAATGGTTGTACATATTGTTGCAAGCAAATGTTTCATCATCGCAATCGTTCTGTCTGCCGGACAAATCCTTTACCTGCGAAGAGCTATTAAATGCTTCGCAGCATAATGCATCTACTTATACAGAGCTGCCATGGACCATAGCTGCTTATAGCATTCACTTGGATAGGCGCGAAGAATGGTTCAATAAATATAATCAGAAGATTAATATAGATATTCTTGCAGATGCTCTTGTTAATTCAGATTGGACTGCATCCCCATGTAATGGAGCGCATCATCTATATGCACTGGCACTTGTTCGAAACAAGAAAATGGTCTCTCGATCATTAAGGCGTGAAATTGATTCTATTCTTTCAAACGCAGCCTGTATTGCCATGAAAAATCAAAACTCTGACGGTACGTGGGGCAGCAGATGGGTCTCATCCAAAGAGGACCCTGTCGATTCCTTTGAAGCAATCCATTTGTTGGGACATCAGATGGAATGGTTGTCAATGTGGCTTGATGAAGATCAACTTATGGAAGAATGGGTATCAATGTCAATTTCAACATTGGCTCGTAAGGTAAGGGAGTTTAATGTTCAAGCAATAGAGAGGGAGTCTACTAATAATCCTGAATATTATGGTTTTTTATGCCATGCAGTTAAAGCATTAAAACAGTATAAGAATAGAATTCAGAAATATTAAAGAGGAGGTGATGTCTATGAGTGTAGTCGTATTTATAATATAAAATAAATTTGAAAGAATCAACTTTAGGAGAAATGCTATGAAAGCAAAAAATATTGTGACACTGGTATGCTTAATTACACTGGGATACCTAATATTCCAATCTACTGCTGGCAGTAGAGAGGAAGCCATTGCAGTTGGCCAATTAAGTGTTAACCATATTCAATCAATTAAAGGGGGCGATTGCGGTGGGGGTTCGCAAATAGGCGGTGGTTATTCTTGTGAGACTAGTGCTCGTGGAGACTGTATTTGTGGTGCAATCATAATTGACTTATGTAAGCACCGATACAGTGGATGTGGACAGGAAGCTAACACTGCTTGTTCCGGTGGATGCACAGGCAACTGCTCCACCACAGCAGGGGCCTGTGAAGGTAGTGAGAATTATGTTACTTGTTCTTATGAAGCTCTGTGTGCTGTAATTAGTGGTTGCAAGCGAAGTGAACCAACTGCATCAACTTGTAGCGGGAACAATAAGATCGTATTTCAAAACGCGTGTTAGAGATTAAAGGTTTAGACATAGGGTGGAAGTGTCACCCTATGTCTAAACTTATAGGAGATTATAAAATGCATAGAATAGTATATATAATTATATGCAGCATTACTAGTATGAATTTCATAAGTATTGCTGCCGCATACAATAAGGATAGTGTATTAAGTATCATCGAAGCGCAACGAGATTCAATAGATTCATTCTACACTCAAACATATAGAGTGCAGGCACCTATAATAGAAGATAAATCTCATTCGGCAAAAATCTATCCACAGATGCAGTATTTGCAATATGAATTTGCAAAGGCTGGAAATAAGGTTCGATATCAAGAGCTTTATGGACAAAACAAAGATGCTATAGTATATAACAAAATCAACATATGGAATGGTAAAGTGGTAAAGACGCATACTATTAGTGACAATTTGGGCACTGTGGATAGAAATCCTCAAAAAGAAAAGTTTGAGGTCATCAACGATCCAGTTCAGTTTGCCATGCTGAAGGATACGACTGCAAGCGGATCTCCTGACTACGGCCAGGATGTAGTTGCCTTGCTGAAAAGCGAATACAGTTCAATTGAGCCTCAAACGGAAATTGTAAACGGGCATGAATGTATTGTAGTTACGTTGAAATATAAGGATTATACCTCGTACAAGGTATGGCTGGATCCAAAGCTGTCCTTTGCTGTAAGGAGGAAAGTCAACTACAATCCCGAAGATTGCTCAAAGATGTGGTACCAGATTGAGAATGACGCCTTTGTTGATTGCGGAAATGGCCTGTATCTTCCGTCTAAGACGAAGAAAACAAAATATCTTTTCAAGGAGCATCCATGCGAGGAATGGGGAAAGGAGTCTCTTGTTGAAAACTTTGAATCTCCCATTGTGAGTATAAACAAAGAGCTGCCTGAGGAGCTATTCGATATTCAGTATCCTGAAGGAACCCTGTTAATTGATAATATTGCTGGCCTTACCTATACGGTAGGTGTAAAAAATATTGAAGACGTTCTCGATGTTAGCTTTGATGAATTCCTTGAGTTGCAGAAGGATTCAAACGTATATAGCCGTAATGCTGCAGAGAAAAGCATGTCCCCTGCGGATGTAAGCGGAAAGCCGGAATCGAATATTCCTGATACAGTTGTTGCAGAGAATATGAGTAACCGGAGTACAAATGACATCCGGCTTACCTACCTGGCATTTACTATTGTATGTCTAACGATTGCTTCATCTGTAGTAGTTGCACGGCAGAAGAGAATCAAAGGCAAGGGGGGAATAGTATGAACCATAAGAGGAAAATGATGCATATAGTTCTGGTGGCCGCCGGTGTGGTTCATTTCGGGCTGGTAATAGCGCAAGCCGGTGATTTGCCTCAAGGCGCTCAAAATGTAAAGAAATGTGGACCTGTATGTGCTTATTATGCTTGTAAATACTATGGTGTCGATGTAAAGCTTGATGATCTCGTTACGTTATGCAAGACAGATAGTGAAGGAACGACTCTATCCAATTTAAGAGCCGCATTGATCGAAGAGGGGCTGTACGCAGAAGGCTATCACATTACGCCGGAGGCTCTTCTCCGCAACCATAAATACTTTATGATACTGCCTGTAAAAGAATGGACGGATCGTATTGACCATTATGATGTTGTCATGGGAAGCAAGGACAATGGAGTGTTATTACTGAATTATCCTACAAGGCCGTGGTTTTTTGATATAACAAAGTTAACTAAGTATTGGGATGGACAAGTTCTCTTAATTTCTAATGAACCAATTGAAAATAAGAATGTTATTTCACATCTAAATGGTACTATTCCCAAGGAGAATAGCTATCCGAGAGCAGTAGCATTGATAATTATTTTGATTTCAGGCTGTATACTGATGTGTAATATCTATACGCTGGTGAGAATTAGGCGGCCTCAACATGCAGCATAGTTATTGTACTATAAGAAGTTGAAACCTATAGATGTTTTTTTGGGTGTGAATTATTATGAATAAAAATATTCAACACATACTGACAGTATTACTGCTCTTGACCGGCATGTACAATGGGTGTGATAGAAACAGAGAAGATTACAGTCCTATATTTTATGCAGTAAAATATGACTATGACTTGGGATATTGTGATATAGAGAGAATGACTGCAAAACTTCCATTTAGAAATACAGGGAATGTTGACTTGGTTGTAGCCGTCAAAAAGACAAGTTGTGGGTGTATTTCAGCCATACTAAGCAATGAAACAATCAGTGAAAACGAAGAGGGATATGTTGAAATTCAGGTAGACACCACAGGAAAAACTGGAATTGTAAATGCTAGCATTTTGTTAGAAACAAATGATAAGAGAAAGCCACAGGTAATATTTAATGTATCTAGTAAAGTACGAGGTGTTCGCTGTGACCCGCTTTCAGTTGCGTTTGGTGAAATAGTTAGAGGAAGTGAATGTCCCTTAAGGAAACTTGTCATAGAATCATATGGTGATTACAGTTTTGAAGTTACTGATATACAATGCTCCAACAGATTGTTTGAAATTGAAGAGTATGCCGTAAACAATATAAAAATGAATAAGGAAGACAAGGCATACCACTATTTCATTCATGCCAATATCCCTGACGATAGCATTGGAACTCACGAGGGAGTAATTACCGTCCAAACCATGAATCACGATGAAATCAAGATCCCGGTCGTAGCGAAAGTGGTTGGT
>CAZYQN010000028.1:0-48086 GCA_964649955.1 uncultured Pirellulales bacterium | reverse complement strand
AGCTCCACCAGCGTGAACGCCGGCAGAATTCGTTTTGAATTCCAGGTTATAGGTTTTGAATTGTCCGGGGCCACAGATTCTTAATTCGTTTTCGGAGGTTCGTATTTTTCCAGCTTGGTCTGGCATTCGGCCAAAAGCCCCATCAGCTTTGCATAGATTTCATTATGCTGGCTTTGAAGTCCCTCATTTTCTTCTTTGGCCTTCTGGAGCTGTTCGTTCAGTTCTGCGATTTGAGCATCCTTTTCCTTGACCTGTTTGGTCAGGGTTATATTCTGATTGGCAATGATCTGCGCCCGGCGGATCTGGTCGGAGGAGTTGCTTTCCTGACAGCCGCACAGAAAAAAAACCGCCGCCATCACCGCCGTCAATCCGATGCTATTGATACGTATCATAAATACTCCTTTTAAAAGCACTTTTCATTCTGTTTTATCGGTCCAGAAAATCTCCCGACACAAAGGGGTCTCTCATACTATTTCGGCCTTTTTCCGATGTAAATTCACACGAAACAAGAATATAACCCTATTATACCCAAAGACGACCAGAGCAGGAAGAAGTTAAAAGCAACTGGATAATTGGCATCCGTATATCCTTTAGGTGTTTCTCTTGCAAACAAAGGCTTTTTGAGTAAGATAGTTCGTCATGGTAACATTATCTGAAATACAACAAAAGAAGATGGATATTCTACGAATCGCTCAGAGTTTTGGGGCCGATAATGTACGTGTATTCGGATCTGTAGTACACGGGTCGGCAAATAGCAGCAGCGATCTTGACCTGCTGGTAAGGATGAGTCCGGAGCGTTCACTGATTGACAGAATCGCGATGATGCAGGCATTGGAAGATATGCTGCATATTAAGGTTGATGTGGTTAACGAAAAAGCATTGCACCCGGCCATACGCCAGAAAATTCTGAATGAGGGGATACTGTTGTGACGGATAATGACAGGCTTTACCTAAGGCATATCCAGGATGCCATTGGATGGATCGAGGAATATACTGCCGGCGGTTATGAGCATTTTATGCAATCACACCTGATTCAAGATGGCGTAATACGTAATTTTGAGATTATTGGCGAAGCGGTCAAACAGCTTTCTGATGAAACACTTGAAGAGGCCTCTGATATTCCCTGGCGTCAAATCGCCAGTTTCCGTGATGTTTTGATTCACGGTTATATGGGAGTGGAGCTAAAAGAAGTATGGAATGTTGTTATCAATCATCTGCCTGACCTAAAAGCGGCGGTGAAGAAATTGATAGGCTAAAGTGCATCATACAAACCACTAAGCTGGAATAACACTAAAGAACTACAAAGGACGAATTGAGGATATCGATGAAAGTATTGCTGGTCGGCAGTGGCGGTCGGGAACATGCATTGGCGTGGAAGTTAAAGCAATCCAAGAAGTTAGAGCATTTGTATATCGCTCCGGGTAACCCGGGAACCGCTGCGTTCGGAACGAATGTGGATATCGCAGATACGGACATTGCCGGCCTTGTGGCATTTGCCAAAAGCAAGAAAATTGACCTTGCGGTGATCGGGCCGGAGGATCCGTTGGCGATGGGGGCAGTGGATGCCTTTGAGGCAACTGGGATCAAAGCCTTCGGGCCGAGCAAGGGAGCGGCGCAACTTGAGGCGGACAAAGCATTTGCAAAGACGATTATGCGGGCCAACAGCATTCCGACAGCCGAAAGCCGTGCGTTTACATCATTTGCTGATGCCAAGGCCTATATTGCCAGCCGCGATGAGGCCGTGGTGGTCAAGGCGGCAGGGCTGGCCAAAGGGAAGGGAGTGTTTGTGTGTGATGAGCCGTCGGATGCGATTTTGGCGGCGGAACGCATCATGGTGGATAATATCTTCGGCGAAGCGGGCAAGACGGTTATTGTGGAAGATAAGCTGCTGGGGCAGGAAGCGTCGATTTTGGCGTTTGTGGATGGGCGGAGCATCTATGTCATGGAAAGCGCTCAGGACCACAAGCCGATCGGCGATGGCGATACAGGGGACAATACGGGGGGAATGGGAGCCTATAGCCCTGCGCCGATCGTGACGGATAAATTGATGAGCCAGATCGTTCGCGAGATTCTGGTGCCGACGGTGGACGGAATGAATCGCAATGATACGCCGTATAAAGGTGTGCTGTATGCGGGTTTGATGCTTACCCAAGGCGGGCCTCGAGTGCTGGAGTTTAATGTACGGTTCGGCGATCCGGAGACGCAGCCGATTATGATGCGAATGAAGGGAGACTTGCTGGACATTATGCTGGCGGTGTGTGAAGGCCGGCTGGATAAAGTGGAGTTGGACTGGGATAAGCGGCCTGCGGTGTGTGTGGTTATGGCGTCGGGCGGGTATCCGGGGGCTTATGAAAAGGGCAAAGTCATCAATGGATTGGAAGAGGCCGGAAAGCTTAAAGATGTAATGGTGTTTCATGCCGGTACGGCCCAAAAAGGGGATGCGGTTGTTACCCACGGCGGGCGGGTGCTGGGTGTTACGGCACTCGGCGAAACGATCGCGGCCGCCAAAGCAAAAGCGTATGAAGCGGCGGCATTGATTTCCTTTGACAAGGCGTACTACCGGCGGGACATTGCGGATAAGGCGTTAAAGTAGGTCACTTTTTTTGGGAGCCGTCAACATAAAGCAGATGCGTAAAGGACGCAGGGTTTTACGATGGATCGGACGGACGATCCTGCGGTTGCTGCTGTGGTGTTCGGCGGTGGGGGTGGTTGTGTATTCCTGCGGCGGCTGGTTTCTTCCGGGGGTGGTTGAACGGGAACTTTCGCGGCAATTTGACGGGGCGGCAGTGTCGATTCAGGGGGCCAGGTTCAGCGGAGCAGGAATCTTAATCAAAGGCGTGGCAATAGCAGAACAGGAATCTTCTCTGGCGTTTTCACCGATTTTTTTTGCCGAACGCGTGCGGGTGAGCATTTCGGCGGCTGAATTGCTGAAGCGGCGATTGGTGATTCAGTCAGCCGTGATACGGGATGCAGTCGTGACGGCTGAATTTGAAAAGGGGCGGGGATGGAACATTCAGCGGCTCCGATTACGGAGCAGAGAAGGACATACGCAAAGACCGCTTCCGCTGATTCGAATTGAACGGGGGGCAATACGCTTGCGCCGAGTAGAGGGGGGGGAGGTTTCTCCGATTACGGCAGTGGGTTTTGACGGTCAGATTGCGGCTGTCGGGTCTTCGGGTACGTATGGATTTACGGTGCGGGCCGATGAACGCCTGGCCCTGACGGGCAGCTGGATCGAGGGGTTGCTGCAGACTGCGGAGCCGGGCGGAAAGAACCGATTGACCATGACCGGGGCGGTACGTATGCCGCGTACCTGGATACTGGATAACGCATGGGATCTGGATAATGTGGGACTGGACTGTGCGTTTGACAGCGAGACGATTGATATTGTTCAGCTTCGGTTTGCGATGGACGGCGGTCAGGGCGAGGTCCGGGGAAGGCTTGGGCTTGGAAAAGACAAGGGTTTTGATGTGAAGGCTGACCTGGTCGGATTTGTTCTTTCAAATGAACCGGCCCGGAATAGGGTGGTGTATGGCCCATCGGTATTGAAGATGCTTGGGGCGAAAGCCGAGCAATTTATGCAGCGGTTTCGTCCGCGAGGGGCAGGCGATATTCATCTTCAAGTGCAGGGGCAATGGAGCGATCTTGCGGCGACAGAAATGACAGGGCATATTCTATGTCAGGATGTGACGGTGGAGGATGCACGATTTCCCTATCCTCTGGAGCAAATGCAGGGAGAGATCGCCTTTACGAAAAGATCCCTGTCGCTGAAACAGCTTTCATGCAGTCATGGTTCGTCGGCTTTTATGGTTGATGGGGGCGTTGAAAATATCGGACCTGAGCAGGCGGTCAACCTGCATGTGGTCAGTGATTGCGTTGAATTTGATGAGGATGTGTATCGAGCTTTGGGGCAGGAAGCCAAGCGTTTATGGTTTGCCTTTATGCCGTCGGGAAGGGGCGCGATTGATTATTTTTATCAGCGATTGCCCGATGGTCAGCGAACACGGCGGCTGGCGGTGGAACTGATCGATGCCGGGGCGATGTATGAGCATTTTCCCTATCCGCTGGAGCATCTGACCGGGCGATTAACACTTGATCCAAACGGCGTTACGCTTGAGAATATAACGGCCCATTATCCGGATTCCAGAAGGATAACGCTGAACGGGAATGTGTCTGCTTCCGAAGATCGTTGGCCGGAGTTTTCGATTCGCGTACAGGCAGAACAGATTCCCGTGGATGCGGCGTTGATTGATGCAATGCCTAAGGCGCAGCAGACATTTTTTGAGCAGCTTGATCTGGAAGCGACGGCGACGATGGATGTAGAAGTGTTTCCGGATGCGACGGGCCAGCGTCCATTGGATTATACTGCGCATTTTCTGGTAGAGGGACCGCGGCTGGTGTATGCGGGATTTGCAGTGCCGCTGGAAAATGTGAGGATTGCGGCGGATTTGACGCAGGATGCGGTTTTGCTTCGGGAGTTTTCCGGGCATCGCGGCGGCGGGCAGGTGTCGATGCGGGGGTGGATCGTCGGTGCGGGTCAAGAGGCCGGACGGCCGGGGCTGTGTCTGGATATGGAGGCAAAGGAGTTTGACCTGGATGAGACATTTTGGTCTGCGGCGGAATCGGAGATCAGGCAACTGCCGCCTGCACTTCGGATTGGCGGGCCGGTCACAGTTCATGGGCATTGGAGCCGGAATATGCCGTCAGATCAATGTATGCAGATGAAGCTGACTGTGGAATGCCGCGATAATCCCATATTAATTGAGGGTACAGAGTCAGGGCGAGCTTCCGGAACAGTTCGTTTCGAGGAGGGGCGTGTCGAACTGGATAATTTTAAAATTGTGGATATGGTCTTGAACCCCTCGCTTGCTAAGGTGATGCCGGTGAAAGCTGAGCATGCATACCAGGGGGTGGGCGTATCAGGATGGGTGGATATGGTGATTCCATCGGCACACCTGCGGCTTGATGAAGAGGGGTTTGCCGGGATGGACATTAACGGACGACTGACGCTTCGCAACGTGAAAACCGAAAACAGCAATAAGGTAGAGAATCTGAACGGTTTTATGGAAGGACGTCTTTCTTTGGATGCTGATGAGCAGGTGCAGGCAGCCGAAGGCATTTGGCAAGCCGAAGGTTTTCGGGTTCAAGGGCGTTTAATTGACCGTCTTGCCGGCCGATTTGTGTTTGATCCCAATGAGGGAGTGTTGGCCAGTCGGGATATTTCTGCGGCGTTGTGCGGGGGTTCCGCCGCCGGGTCGGCTACGGTTAAGATCGTAAATGGGGAAACGTTTCTGAATTATACGTTCGGCCTGGCTTTTGAGGGCATTGAAGTGGGTCAGGTTGTTGATCCAGGTCCTTTGCCGGTTGATAATGAGCAGGTTCAGCGGGGTCAGGCCAATGGGGTGATCGATTTACAGGGTTGCATCGGCCAGCCGCAGACAAAACAAGGACGTATTGACCTGACGGTCTCAAAGATGCAGTTGGGTAAACAGACACTGATCGGGAAGATGCTGACGGCAATTCAGTTCCGAGAGCCAAAGGATTATGTCTTTAACCGGATGGAAATGGAAGTGTTTGTTATGGGGGATGAACTTGTCTGTGAGCGAGTCCGGATAGTAGGGCGTCCTTTTGTGTTTCACGGCAAGGGGAGGGTGGATTTGGGGACGAACCGCATTACGATGGATCTTGTAGCGCTGGGCGGACTGGCGGGGGTTGAGCCTGTTATTCTTGATTCACTGCTGCGTGGATTGGGATCTGCGTTCTGGAAAATCGAAATCCGCGGTGATCTGCGGGAGCCGGAGATTCGGACGATTTCACTGCCAATTATTCAGTTTCCGCTGGATTTACTGAAACGGTAAATTCAGGCAAAAATCAGGAGTTTCCCATAACGATGAATTGTCTTTTGGAATACGAAGAGAGTTGTCATTATCGAACTTCAAGACGGAGCGAACACAGGACTGATTTCGGGAGTAAATAAAAGAGAGTATTGTTATGGAGAGTGGTGATTTTGTCGCAATTTTAGTATCAGACCTTTGACGTTGTTTTTTTTTGTGATACTATTAGGGAGATTGGTCGAAGATTAGAGATAGACCGAAGATTTTGCGCAAACGAAGGGAATGCAGTTGCCGATGCGTTGGATAATAACGCTGATTTTGTTAGGGGTGATGACTTTATCGCCGGGGTTATGCGCGGCGGAGGAAGAGGAGTCAATTCCGGGTATCGCTCTGGTGGACGATGCCGCCCGTCAATTTCGAATTTATCGAGAAGCCCTGCTTCAGGGCAGTACGGAAGAAGTGCGCACTGATGCCGCAGTGGGACTTTTGCTGAATCGTGATACAGCCAGCCGCGATCTTCTGGTTTCGGCCTTACGTCTGTCCGATAATCCCGGTGCGGGGAAAGCGGTCTGCAGGGCGCTGATTAAAAGCCGAGCAGTGGGGACAACGATCGGCTCCCGGGATATGTTTTTGGAACCTCTGCTGGAACGGCTGGTCGGCAGCGATACCGAGTCGGCTCGTCTTGCGGCTGAGGCTCTTTTGGTGTTTCGGTTCGGGGATATTGATATCCGTTTGAACGAATTATCTCACGATACAAAGTTGGACAAGCGCGTGCGCTTTAATGTGATTTATGCACTCCAAATTCGTCCTGAACCTCAGGCCCTGAGTAATTTGATTAAATTACTTGACGAGCCGGATACCGATGTTGCCCGTGCGGCAGAAATGTCTTTGCAGGAGGCTTTCGGTATACCGGTCGGTACAGGCCGTCAGGTGTGGGAACAGATTCTTAACGATCTTAAGCAGAAAAGCCCGGATGATATCCGGCGTGAGCGGCTGCTGCGTCAGGAAATGAAATTGCGTGAAGTTCAAACAGAGCGTGATCGATGGCAGCGGCTGTATCTTGGGGTGCTTGATAAACAGTTTGAAACTACTGAAGAGGCATCGCGCATTGCGATGGCTTTGGAGCGTCTGGATTCCGAACTGCCGGCTATCCGTTTGTGGTCACTGGAAAAACTTGAGCGGTATCCAACATCTGTTCAAACAGTTATGCGAGACAAGCTACTGACGCTGCTGAATGATGAATCGCGATTGGTGCGTCTTAAAACCGCCCGTGTACTCAATAATATGAGTGCGCTGAATCCGGCGGAAAAACTGCTGGAACGTTTCCGGCAGGAAAAAGACCCGGAGGTGGCGTTAGCGATCTTTGAGGCACTGGGTGAAGCGTGCTTTTTTGCGTTTTCTCCGGGTTCAAAGATAGAACTGCCGGCAGAGGTGAAACTGCAGACGCTGGAAATCGCCGGCGGGTACTTGAATGCCGACGATGTCGAGACGGCTAAGAAGGGGGCTGAAATTGTACGTAAAATACTTGAGTTAAATGGCTTATCACAGGATCTATCAGTCAGCTATCTGGAGCGATTAGTTCAGCGGTATCAACTTTCTGTGCAGCGGAATTCGGCATTACGGGCCGATCTGCTGGGGATTATGGCCCGTTTGTGTGAACGGGGTGCCCAACGGGAGCGGGCCGGAAAGATGTATCTGCCTTATTTTGTAGAAGCTATCGGGCTTGGCGATAATCCTCCTGTTCGACTTGCGGCGGCAACCGGCCTTTCCAATCTTGATAAGGTTCAAGCATTACGATTGTTCAAACAATATAATTTGGCTTTAGAGGGCAGTCCTGCTTTACGTTTGATAGTGATTGAAGCCGCCGGCCAAGCGGGTCAGGTAGAGGACCTGGAGTGGCTGTCGGGGTTGTTAGGCTCCAATGGGCAAACTGAGCCGGTATTGCCGGCGTTTCGTGCGATTTGTCAGCGGGCAAGCGGGGCGGTTTCAGCAGAGTGGGCGAGCCGACTGGATAAAGGTGGTACTCAATCTGTTTTTGTGCGTGAATTACTGGAGTTGGCTGAGCAAAAGGCCTTGGGTGAGAAGAATGAGATTTTAATGTCAGAGGTGCGAGTACGATTGGCAGAGTGGTATGCATCGCATCAAACTCCGGAGCAATTGGCGGCCTATTTAGGGAAAATTAAAACATCCGGCGGAAGTCTTGTTTTTCCGGATGAAACCGGTGCCCGTTTGCTTGAAGCCCTTGTTTTTGGCGGATATTATGATGCAGCGGCGGAAATTGTCAATGTTCGTCTGGAACGGGCAAGTCTTCGCAGAGATTCGGTAGTTCTGGCTAAACTGGATGAGTATTTCCAGTCATTGCAAGTCGAAAATGAGGCTAAGAGGGGGTTGCTGACTAAATTGATGGAATTGAAGGTCAGTCCCTCCAATTCCTTATGGTCGTCACGTATTAAGATATGGAAAGACCAGTTGAATTCTGCTGCTTCGACTGTGCCTGTGTCATAAATAATAAAATTATAAGACATAGGCCATATAGATACATTGTATTTTTTGTTTATTCTATATAAAGGTATATTTTTTTAAATATTTTGAATAAAATTAGCAGTTTTCTGATTGCTTTTGGTTGCCCCGCTTTATATACTCTCCTCTTTGCAATGGTTGCAGGACGAAGAATCCCTCTATACTTTGCGGCCTGCCGAAGGAATCGGCGGGTGTTGGATCAGGATGCTAAGGTTATTCCCTGTGAGGGGAAGTGCCTTAACTTTTTTATTTTATGCGGTTTGCTGCTGTAGCTCAGCCGGTAGAGCGCGTCCTTGGTAAGGACGAGGTCATGGGTTCAAATCCCATCAGCAGCTCAGTATTCAAAGCAGGCCGTTGAGAAGTACAAGAGTGTGTTTCGCGCCGGCCGGAAGTTATTTGATAAACGGCGAATTGTCAGCAACGATAAAAAAAATCAGGAAACTTAGCAGGTCAGAGGAATCAACCGAATATCAGGAGATTGTAAAATGGCTAAGGGTGTATTTCAGCGTACAAAACCACACGTGAACATTGGAACGATCGGTCATATTGACCACGGCAAGACGACTTTGACGGCGGCGATTACGATGCGTATGGCGGTCAAGTTCGGCGGCACAGTCAGAGCTTATGACCAGATTGATAACGCTCCGGAAGAAAAGGAACGCGGTATTACGATTAATACCTGTCACGTCGAGTATGAGAGCGCTGGACGTCACTATGCTCACGTGGACTGTCCCGGTCACGCGGACTATATTAAGAACATGATTACCGGCGCCGCCCAGATGGACGGTGCGATTCTGGTGGTTGCGGCCAGCGACGGCCCGATGCCTCAGACCCGCGAGCACATCCTGCTTGCCCGTCAGGTAAACGTGCCCCGTATTGTAGTGTTCCTGAACAAAATCGACCAAGTGGATGATCCTGAGCTGATCGACCTGGTGGAAATGGAACTTCGTGAACTGCTGAGCAAGTACGAGTTTCCGGGCGACGAGATCCCGATCATTCGCGGTTCGGCTTTGAAGGCGATGGAAGGCGAAGGCAAAGACGATGCCAATTGCAAATGCATCGATGAATTGATCGAGGCAGTTGACTCCTATATTCCGGTTCCGCAGCGTGCTGTGGATCAGCCGTTCCTGATGCCGGTGGAAGATGTGTTCAGCATTAAGGGCCGCGGTACTGTGGGCACCGGTCGTATTGAACGCGGTGTGGTGAAGGTCGGCGAAGAAGTTGAAATCGTTGGTATTATCAAGGAAGTTCGCAAGACGACGGTGACCGGCGTTGAAATGTTCAACAAGACCCTCGATCAGGGTCAGGCGGGCGACAACGTAGGTCTTCTGCTTCGCGGTGTTGAAAAGAAAGATCTGGAACGCGGACAGGTTATTGCCAAGCCCGGTTCAATCACACCACATACGAAGTTCAATGCGGAAGTGTACGTATTGGGCAAAGATGAAGGCGGCCGTCATACGCCGTTCTTCCCGGGTTATCGTCCTCAGTTCTTCTTCCGGACAACCGACGTAACGGGCGCGATCACTGAGATCCGCAGCCGTGAAGGCAAGCCGGTTGAGATGTGTATGCCCGGCGACAACATCGAAATGGCGGCAGAGATTATTTCGCCTATCGCGATGGAAGAAGGCCTTCGTTTTGCAATTCGTGAAGGCGGACGTACTGTCGGTGCCGGCGTTGTGACGAAGATTATCGCGTAACGAACCCAAAAATTACAAAAGGCGCCGCACAGCCGGTGCGGTGCCTTTTTTTGACCTTTCCGCGGTGTAAAGGTGCGGGGAGGTTGTCGTGTTTAGAGAGGATTAGCAAGTATGGCCAAGGCGCAAAAAACAGAGTGGGTTTGGCTTGAGTGCAAAGAGTGCGGCGATCGCAATTACCGTACCCCGGTCAATGTGCAGGGCGGAGCACCGAAACTCGAATTGAGTAAGTACTGCAAGCGTGAACGCAAGCATACGGTTCACAAAATCCGTCGTAAATAAGTATCGGTTTAGGTCAGTAGCTCAATTGGCAGAGCAGCGGTCTCCAAAACCGCAGGTTGGGGGTTCAAATCCCTCCTGACCTGTTAATCGAGTGTTTAAGGTATCTGAGACGGCCAATGATGTCTTACATAAGGTGACTTTAATGAATCTGAAGATCTATAAACGCGGTCAAGGCAAAAATACACGTCTGTGGACGGGTTTGGTGTGTTTTGTGGTCGCAGCCTACGGATGCTGGGTGCTTCACGGGAAGCTTCAGGCGTCGTTTGATGATGTGTGGGTTGAAACCCTTATTCCTGCGGCGATATGTGCCATTGTTGCGGGGGTGATCTGGTGGCTGAGCAATTTGCCGTCTGTTGCGGATTTTCTGATTGCCGCCGAGGGTGAGGTCAAGAAGGTCAGTTGGTCGAGCCGGAAGGAGATTGTTAACTCGACGACGGTGGTGATTATTGTTGTGGCGGTTATGTCCATCGGTATCGGTGTATGGGACCTTCTGCTGCATTTGTTCTTCGGGGATATAGTGAATTTATATTAACGGTCGCCGGAATCGACGAGGACAAAGCGTTCATGGCAATGCAATGGTTTGTATTACGGGTCGCCTCCAACAAGGAGGAGCAGGTTCGCGAAACGCTGGCGCGCAAGATGCAGGTCGAAGGCGTCGCGAGTGTGGGGCGGATTCTTGTTCCGACCGAGCAAGTTAAGCGTATCCGCGCAGGCAAGCAGCGTGTGCATAAACGCAAGCTGTACCCGGGGTACGTTTTTATGGAAATGGAACTCCAGGATGGCGGCCGTGTTCCGGAACAGGCCTGGTATATCATCAAAGATACGATGGGTGCGGGGGATTTCATCAGTACCGAAGGCGTGCCGACGGCGATGCGTGATACCGAGGTTGCCAAAATGCTTAAGGAAGCTGAGAAGCCCGAAGATACGCCGAATATCAAGATGGAATTTGAGAAGGGCGATCTGGTTAAAATTCGTGAGGGGGCGTTTGAGAATTTCGAAGGCGTTGTGGATGTCATTGATACCGAGCGCGGTGTGGTGCGTGTGATCGTGACGATTTTCGGCCGCAGTACGCCGCTGGATATTGAATATTGGCAGATTGAAAAAGTTTAAATTTCAAGCATAGATAACAGGAAACAGCAATGGCAAAAGAAGTCAAAGCGGTTATTAAGCTGCAGGCCCCGGGCGGTAAAGCGACACCTGCTCCTCCGATCGGCCCGGCATTGGGTCAGCACGGCGTTAATATCGGGCAGTTCGTTTCCCAATTCAACGAACGAACACGTGAAGCCGACGGAATGACCATTCCGGTGGAGATTACGGTCTATGCGGATCGTACTTTTGAATTCATTATCAAAAGCCCGCCGGCATCGGTACTGCTTAAAAAAGAAGCAGGTCTGGCCAAGGGCAGCGGCGTGCCGAATAAAGAGAAGGTCGGTAAAGTGACGAAGGCCCAAGTCCGTAAGATCGCACAGATGAAATTCAAAGATCTGAACGCTTATGATCTGGAGCAGGCCGATCGCATCATTGAAGGTACTGCTCGAAGCATGGGTGTTGAGGTTGAAGGATAAGTACAGAAAACGGCGGCCGTAAGGCATTGGAGTGTGAGACATCCAATGTAATATTTCCGGATGTTGAAGCGGTCTTCGCCGGCGGCGTGAACAGACAGAAATGTGTTCAGTAATGAACCTGCTCGACCACGGCAGTGATAGTGGGAGCGAAACGAATTTTTCGCGGAGACAAAAAATGAAACCAAGAAGCAAACGTTACAACAGTGATTTTCAGAAGGCGGTCCAGGAACCGCTGAGCATTGAGCAGGGTGTCAAGAAGGTCAAAACCTTCGCCTCAACCAAATTTGACCAGACGGTCGAGTGTGTAATGCATCTGGGTATCGACCCCAAGCAGGCCGACCAGATGATCCGCGGCGCCATCAGCCTGCCGAACGGTATCGGCAAGGCCCGTAATGTTATCGCTTTCTGTGATGATTCGGAAGCGGATGCGGCCAAGGCCGCCGGCGCGATCGATGCGGGTTGCGACGAACTGATCAAGAAAGTCAGCGACGGATGGATGGATTTTGATGTTGCGATCGCATCTCCCAAGGTAATGGGCAAGGTCGGCAAGCTGGGCCGTGTACTCGGCCCGCAGGGTAAGATGCCTTCGCCCAAGAACGGCACCGTTACCGCCGATGTGCAGAATGCAGTGAAAGAATTTGCCGCCGGTAAGGTGGAATTTCGCAATGATGCAGGCGGCAACGTTCATGCTGTGGTCGGCAAGCTGAGCTTTGACGAAACCAAACTCAGGCAGAATGTTGAGGCGTTTATCGACCATATTAAGCGGCTCAAGCCCTCCGGCGCCAAGGGCACCTATATTAAAAAGGTCTGCATCTGTGCGACGATGAGTCCTTCGGTGCAGCTTGAAGTCAGCGGTGTATAACGACAACGGCTAATAACGGTCTAAAGGACCTTTTGACCCACTACGAGGTGAGAGTATGAGTTATTTTGTAAAAGGATTAGTTCAGAGCGAATACGCCAAGAAGTTCAGCGGGATGACGGAATTTGTGGTCATTTCCACAATGGGCATCAGCGGTGTTGATAACAATATCATGCGCGGCCAGTTGAAAGAAAAAGGCATGCGTGCAGTGGTGGTGCGTAACAACCTGATGCGTCGGGCGGTCGAGGAAATGGGACTGTCATCGGCGGGTGAGTTGTTCCAGACCGGCCAGTGTACAGTGGTCTTCGGGGGCGAGGGCGCCGGCAGCATTGCCAAAGAGGTCATTGCCTGGGCCAAGAAGATAAAGGCCATCCAGCTTAAAGGCGGGTATATCGACGGGGCGGTTATCAAGGGTGAAGCAGGTGTCAAGACGCTGTCGACGATGCCGACCCGTGCAGAACTGCAAGGTCAGATCGCCCAGATCGCTCTTACGCCGGGCAGTAATACGGCCGGCGCGATCCTCGGTGCAGGCAGTGCGATTGCCGGCTGCATCAAGAGTGTTATCGAGAAACTCGAAAAGGAAGCGGCATAGTCCTTTGTATATCAATAAATGAGATTAATAGCATGTTGCAGAGTTGTCCGGTGATCGGTTAAACGGACGGCGGAGTCCGGCTACTCTGGGACGCAGAACAATAGGAGTTAGTGAAATGTCAGAACGTGAATTTGCAGCGAACATCAAAGATCTGGGCGACAAGATTGTGGGATTGACCCTTTTACAGGCCAAGGAACTGGCCGACTACCTCAAGGAAGTTTATGGTATCGAACCGGCCGCAGGCGGCGCGGTGATGGTGGCAGGTCCCGCTGCCGGTGCCGGTGAAGCGGCTGCGGCGGTCGAGAAGACCAGCTTTACGGTTATGCTCAAGAGTGCCGGCGACAAGAAGATCCAGGTCATCAAGGAAGTGCGTGCTTTGACCAATTTGGGTCTGAAGGAAGCCAAGGACCTGGTGGATGGCGCTCCGAAGCCGGTCAAGGAAAATGTCAGCAAAGACGAAGCCGAAGCGGCCAAAAAGCAGCTTGAAGAGGCCGGTGCGGTTGTTGAATTGGTTTAATTCCTCGATGGATGCACCGGGTGTTACGGCCGCGTAATGCGGTGTGGTATGGGTAACGTCATTTGAAAGTGCATAACGAGCAGATACAGGCCGAACGGCGGTCGGGAAAAAAAGCTCCCGACCGCCGCGGGCCTTGGCTTGTTTACAGGGGTTAGACGCTTTCGGATGGAATGGTTCAAATTCAAGCATAAGGCGTAATGGAGACTGGTCGAATGAGATCACGAACCCTCCGTAATTTTGCAAAAATCGCGGATGCAATCGAAGTTCCGGACCTGATAGAAGTACAGTTGAAAGGCTACAGCCGATTCCTTCAGGAGGAGGTGCAGCCTGAACAGCGCGCCGATATCGGTCTGGAAGCGTTGTTTCGCGAGGTGTTCCCGATCATCAGCTATGATAAGACGATCGAGTTGGAGTACCTGGGCTACGAACTGGAAAAGCCGCGTTATACAATAGAGCAGTGCAAAGAACTGCGTTTAAGTTATGCGTACCCGCTGAAGGTGCGCTGCCGTTTGAAACGCAAGGATGCGGCTGACATTGCCGAACAGGCCATTTATCTGGGAGAGATCCCGGTGATGATCGGCGGCGGCGAATTTATCGTAAACGGGGCTGAGCGTGTTATTGTCAATCAGCTTCACCGCAGTCCCGGCGTCGATTTTGTGATCGATAACAAAGACGGGGACCGGCTGCTGCATGGTGCCCGCATTATCCCAGAACGCGGAAGCTGGATCGAGATGTCGGTGACGCGGAAAGACGTTCTGGTCATCCGGATCGATCAGTCCAGCAAGATACCGGCGACAACGTTCTTGCGTGCGATGGATGAAAAGTACGGCAAAACAGAAGACATTATCCGGTTATTTTATAAAACACAATCCGTCAAAACCAAGAAGCTTGAGCCGACGATGTGGTCGGTCGGTCAGATCGTCGATACCGAGACAGGCGAAATTCTTGTTGAAGCGGGCGCCCAGATCGGGGATGGCATCACGGCGATCCAGGCCAGCAGTCTGGATTCGGTGGAAGTGATCGCTCATGCCCCCGATACTCTGATCCTGAATACTCTGGCCGAGGACGGCACCGAAAGCCATGCCGACGCACTGGCGAAAATCTATTCGCGGCTGCGTCCGGGCAACCCGGCCAATCTCGAAAAGGCCAAACAGCTTTTTGATGAGAAATTTTACGATACCAACCGGTATCGCCTCGGAGCCGTGGGGCGGTTCCGTTTAAACCGGAAGTTCGGCACCACTGTCGATCTGAGCGAGATGCGTTTGTGTGCGGAAGACTTCCTGCAAACGATGAAATACATCCTCGGCCTGCGCAGCAACGAAGGCGAGGTGGATGATATTGACCATCTGGGCAACCGCCGGCTGCGAACCATCGATGAATTGGCGGCAGCGGAAGTACGTAAAGGGCTGTTGAAGCTGCGGCGCACCGTTCAGGAACGGATGAGCATGAAAAGCCCCGAAGAAATCGGGCGTATTGCGGATTTGGTCAACAGCAAGAGTGTCTCGTCGAGCATCGAGTTCTTCTTCGGCCGCGGCGAACTAAGTCAGGTGGTCGATCAGACCAATGCCCTGAGCCAGTTGACTCACGAACGACGTTTGAGTGCTTTGGGGCCTGGCGGTCTGAACCGCAAGCGTGCAGGCTTTGAGGTGCGCGACGTACACATCAGCCATTACGGACGTGTCTGTCCGATCGAGACGCCGGAAGGCACGAACATCGGTCTGATCGTATCGCTGGGTATTTTTGCGAAGGTTGATGAATACGGCTTCCTTGTATCTCCGTACCGGAAGGTTAAAGACAAGAAAATTACCGACGAAATCGCATATTTGCGTGCCGATGAGGAAATGAAGGCTATCTTTGCCCCGCCGAGCATGGTGGATACCAAGACCAATCGGCTGCATGAGGGATTTGTGCTGGCCCGCAAAGAAGGCGACCTGACGCAATGCGACAGCGGCGATATTGATTACGTTGACGTTTCTCCGCGTCAGACCGTCGGTGTATCGGCGGCGCTGATTCCATTCCTGGAGCATGACGATGCCAACCGCGCCTTGATGGGTTCGAACATGCAGCGACAATCAGTTCCGCTGCTGCGAACCGAAGCACCGCTGGTCGGTACAGGCATGGAAGAGGAAGTGGCCAAGTACTCGAGTATGGTTGTCAAGGCCCGCCAGGCAGGTACGATAACCGCGGTGGATGCTTCGCGGATCGTTATTGACCAAACAGATGAATATCCGCTCAAGAAATACGTGGGCCTCAATGAACGAACGTGCCTGAATCAGCGGCCTATCGTTACGCTCGGGCAAAAAGTTGAAAAAGGACAGATCATTGCCGACGGCGGCGGCACCAGTAATGGTGTTCTGTCGTTGGGACGCAATGTTCTGGCGGCGTTTGTTCCCTTTGACGGATATAACTTTGAGGACGCGATCTTGATCAGCGAACGGCTGGTTAAAGAAGACGTGTTCACCAGTATTCATATTGACGAGTTCAGCATAGACGTACGCGAGACAAAGCTGGGGCGCGAAGAATTTACGCGGGATATTCCCAATGTCAGCGAAAAAGCGCTGCGGAATCTGGACGAGTACGGTATCGTGCGTGAAGGGACACGTGTGGCGCCGGGCGATGTTCTGGTAGGTAAAGTTTCCCCCAAGAGCAAGACCGAACTGACACCGGAAGAAAAACTGCTTCATGCGATTTTCGGCCGGGCCGGCGAGGATGTCAAAAACGATTCGCTGGAAGTGCCCAGCGGTTATGAAGGCGTGGTCATCAAGACGCGGCATTTCCGCCGTCGGGCGGCAGAGACGGAAGACCAGCGCAAGGCTCTGAAAGAGCAGATGAAACGCAGCGAGGCCGAAATGACGGCGCGCGAATGCGATATGTTCAAGCGGATGATGGATGCGATCCACACCCAGCTTCAGATTGAAGTGGTTGACCCCACGAGCCGGCAGAAAGTCGGCGCCAGCGATGACCCGGACGTGATCTATGAGCAGATCGAGAACTTTGATATTGCCTGGATCAAGCCTGCGCCGCTTCGCGGTCAAGCACAGAAAATCATCGATCAATATTGGCCCAAGATGATCGAACTGAAAGAAGAAAAGAAGCATGAACTGGAGCGTATGAAGCACGGCGATGAGCTGCCCAGCGGTGTGCTGGAGATGGTCAAACTGTATATTGCGACCAAACGTACGCTGTCCATCGGCGACAAGATCGCAGGTCGCCACGGAAACAAAGGCGTTATCGCCAAGATCATGCCGGTGGAAGATATGCCGTTCCTTGAAGACGGCACGCCGGTGGATGTCTGCCTGAATCCGCTGGGCGTTCCCAGCCGTATGAACGTCGGCCAGATACTGGAAACACTGTTGGGCTGGTCGGCGCAGGTGCTTGGTTTCCGGGCCATTACGCCGGTATTCGCCGGAGCTGAGGAAGAGGATATTATGGCTTCGATTGAAGAAGCCAATGCCTATGTCCGCAGCCGGATCAAGGAAGTCGAAGAGAACAAAGCCGTACCGCCGGTGGAAGAGATTTTTGCTCAGATGCCCAAATCGCTGAAGATGCCGCTGTATGACGGCCGGACGGGCGAACCGTTCGATCAGCAGGTAACGGTCGGTTATATGTACATCCTGAAACTGCATCACCTGGTGGATGATAAAATCCATGCCCGTTCGACCGGGCCGTACAGCCTGATCACTCAGCAGCCTCTGGGCGGCAAGGCACGTACGGGCGGACAGCGATTCGGTGAAATGGAAGTGTGGGCGCTGGAAGCGTATGGCGCCGCATACACGCTTCAGGAATTGCTGACGGTCAAGAGCGATGACATCGAAGGCCGTACCAAGATTTACGAGTCGATGGTTAAAGGTATGAATACGCTGGAAGCGGGCACGCCGATCTCGTTCGATGTGCTGTGTAACGAAATTCGCGGGCTGGGCCTGAACATCCAGCTCGAAAAGAAACGGATCGGTTCAACCCCGCTGTAAGGCGGAGACGAAACGGCAGGCGTCATGAACGGTCTCGATTGCGAGACAGACAGTAGACGTTAAATCGGAGTTGGTCCTGATATGGTAGAGTCGATTTACGATCGCATAAATGATTACGGTTCAGTGAAGATCACGCTGGCCAGTCCGAATGATATCCGGAGCTGGTCGTTCGGTGAGGTGCGCAAACCAGAAACCATTAACTACCGGACATATCGTCCGGAGAAAGATGGTCTGTTCTGCGAACGCATCTTCGGTCCGGAGCGTGACTGGGAATGTGCCTGCGGTAAGTACAAGGGCACGAAATTCAAGGGAATTATCTGTGACCGCTGCGGTGTGAAGGTAACACACAGCCGTGTCCGCCGCAAACGTATGGGGCATATCAACCTGGCGGCGCCCGTGGTGCACATCTGGTTCTTCAAAGCTATGCCCAGCCGGCTCAGTACACTGCTGGGAATGAAGACCGGTGATATTGAAAAGATCGTTTATTTCCAAGATTATGTTGTCACCGATCCCGGGCAAAGCCCGCTTAAGCTCAAGCAGCTCCTGACGGAGGATGAATATCGGGATGCCATCAGCAAGTACGGCAACAGCTTCCGGGCCTCTATGGGCGCCGAGGCGGCCAAAGAATTGCTGCAGAAGATGGACCTGGAGATCCTCAGTACCGAGCTGCGTCAGGCGATCAACGAGACCTCAAGCAAGCAGAAGATCAAAGACCTGAGCAAGCGGCTCAAGCTGGTCAATGCCATCAAGCAGAGCGACAACAAGGCCGAATGGATGATCATGGATGTTTGTCCGGTCATTCCGCCGGATCTGCGTCCATTGGTGATGCTTGAAAGCGGGAATTTTGCGACCAGCGACCTGAACGATCTGTACCGGCGCATTATTAACCGGAACAACCGTCTCAAGAAGCTGATCGACCTGAATGCCCCGGATGTCATTATCCGGAACGAAAAACGAATGCTTCAGCAAGCGGTCGATTCACTGCTGGACAACGGCCGCTGCCGCCGTCCGGTGTTGGGCAGCAACAACCGCCCGCTGAAAAGTCTGACGGATATGATCAAAGGCAAGCAGGGACGTTTCCGCGAAAACCTGCTGGGTAAACGTGTGGACTATTCAGCACGTTCGGTGATTGTCGTCGGTCCGCACCTGAAGCTGTATCAATGCGGTCTGCCCAAGCGGATTGCCCTGGAACTGTTCCAGCCGTTTATTATTCGTAAGCTCAAAGATCGCGGCTTAGCCGACACGATCAAGAGTGCAAAACGTATGCTCGAACGGCGTGAAGAACACGTCTGGGATATTCTTGAAGAAGTCATTCATCAGCACCCTGTGATGCTGAACCGAGCTCCGACACTTCACCGTATGGGCATTCAGGCGTTTGAGCCGGTGCTGGTGGAAGGCAATTCAATTATGCTGCATCCGCTGGTGTGCGGCGGCTTTAATGCTGACTTTGACGGCGACCAGATGGCGGTTCACCTGCCGTTGAGTATCGAAGCTCAGGTTGAAGCACATACGCTGATCATGACCACGAATAATATCTTCTCGCCGGCCAACGGATCTCCGATGCTCGGGCCGTCGCAGGATATCGTGCTTGGAAATTACTACATCACCCACGTCGCCGACGGTCAACCCGGCGAAGGGATGATGTTCAGAGATATGAATGAAGCGATCACGGCGCTGGATACTCGCCGGGTGTCAATGCATGCCCGCGTCAAAGTCCGTCTGCCGGAAGGCAAGACGGTTATCGGCGAAAACGGGCCGGAAAAAGGCGGTGTGATCGTCACGACACCGGGCCGTTGCCTGTTCAATGATATCCTTGACAAGCGGATGGCGTTTTATAACTGTGTGATGGACAAAAAGCGTCTTGGCGGTGTGATTCAGGACTGCTTTGAAGTTGCCGGCTGTCGGGCCACGATCGACCTTCTGGACAATATCAAGGAACTCGGCTTTAAGCGGGCGACGCTGTCGGGCATGAGTATTGGCTTGATCGATCTGCGTATCCCGGATGAAAAGCCGGCGATCATCGAAAAAACACAGAAGCGTGTCGAAAAAGTACTCAAGAGTTACCAGTCGGGTATTCTGACGTTCGGCGAACGGTATAATCAGGTGATTGACGCTTGGACACACGCTCGTGTGGAAGTGACCAATGCGATGATGAACGCTATGAAGAATGATACGCGGGATGGAAAGCCGTATCTGAACCCGATCTGGGTGATGCGTCATTCGGGTGCTCGCGGCAGTATCGACCAGATTCAGCAGTTGGCCGGTATGCGTGCTTTGATGGCCAAGCCCAGCGGTGAGATCATTGAAACACCCATTAAGTCGAATTTCCGCGAAGGTCTTAACGTGCTGGAATACTTCAGCTCGACACACGGTGCGCGTAAGGGCCTGGCGGATACAGCTCTCAAGACGGCAGACTCCGGTTATCTGACGCGAAAACTGGCGGATGTCGCTCAGAATGTAATGATCAGTGAGCATGATTGCGGTACGCTTCAGGGCGTGACCAAGGCGACGGTTTATAAAGGCGAGACGGTGGATATTCCGCTCAAACAGATCATCGTCGGGCGTACGGCCCGCGACAATATCCGTAACCCGATCACTGACGAGATGATCGTTCGCGAGAATGAGGTAATCACTCTCGATGCGGCGGAAAAGATCGAAAAGCTCGGTCTGGATGCAATCCGTGTCCGCAGTCCGCTGACATGCGAAAGCCGTGTGGGTGTTTGTGCCAAGTGTTATGGCTGGGATCTGAGTACGGGAATGCTGGTCGAAGAAGGTTTGGCGGTCGGCATCATTGGTGCACAGTCCATCGGCGAGCCGGGCACACAGCTTACGATGAGAACATTCCATACCGGCGGTATCGCATCGGTGTCCTTGGTAGAAACCGACCAGAAAGCGCCGCGTGACGGCCAGATTAAATATATCGATCTGAATGCGGTAGATACGGAATATGACGGCAACAAGATTCGCATTGCCCTCAAACGCAATGGAGAAATTGCAATTGTCGATGACAAAGGCCGCGAGCTTGAACGGTTCAAGGTTCCCTATGGCGGTATTGTATCCGTCGAAGAAGATCAAAAAGTCAAACGCGGCGACCGGCTGTTCGCCTGGGATGCTCACCGTGTTCCGATCCTGGCCGAACTGAGTGGTTTTGTGCGGCTGGTGGATGTTATCGAAGGCGAAACGATGCGTGTTGAGGAAGAACGCAAAGGCCAGAAGGGCCGCCCGGTTGTGATCGAACACAAGGGCGACAAGCATCCGCAGGTCATGATCGAAGATGAGCAGGGCAAAATTTTGGATGTGCATTACCTGCCGGCCAAAGCACGTATTGAAGTAAATGAAGGTCAGCAAGTTTCGGCCGGTACGCTGTTGGCCCGTTTGCCCCGAGGCGGCGGCGGAACCCAGGATATTACCGGCGGTCTGCCTCGTGTTACGGAAATTCTGGAAGCACGCAAGCCCAAAGATCCGGCAGCAATGGCCGAGATTTCGGGTACAATCGAGCTGAAAAGCGATAAACGGCGCGGCAAGATGACGATTATCATCCGTAACGAAAGCGGTATGGAAAAAGAACACCATGTTCCGCGTGATCGTCATTTGAATTTCCATACCGGCGATCAGGTGGAAGCGGGCGATGCATTGACGGACGGGCCGCTGGTACCGCATGATATTCTTCGCATTAAAGGCGAAGAGGCCTTGCAGCGCTACCTGCTGCGTGAAATTCAGAATGTATACCGTGCCCAAAGCGTGTCCATTAATGACAAGCATATCGAAATCATTCTGTCTCAGATGATGAACAAGGTTGAGATTGAAAACGTCGGGGACAGCGGATTTTTACCGGGTGAGGTTATCGATAAGCTTGATTTCCGCCGGACCAATCTGGAATTGTCCAAGGGACTTCGAATCACCGATGCCGGTGATACAGATCTGACGGTTGGACAGGTTGTGACCAAAGAACAGCTCGAAGCGGCTAATGAAAAGGTGGAGACTCTCGGCGGAACGCCTGCCAAAGGCAAAAAGCCCCGTCCGGCCACGGCCAATACGCTGCTGCTGGGTATTACCAAGGCGTCACTCCAGTCGGACAGCTTTATTTCAGCGGCCAGCTTCCAGGAAACAACAAAAGTGTTGACAGAGGCTTCTCTGTCCGGTAAAATAGATAGTTTGGTTGGTCTTAAGGAAAATGTAATTCTTGGGCATTTGATTCCTGCCGGTACGGCCTTCAAGCCTTATCTGGACATGAAGGTTAAGCATTTGGGCGAGCCGCCGCTGCCTAAACAGCTCGAAGAACTGCGTGAGTCCAAAGAAGCTGATGCTGCGGCTGAAAAAGCAATTAAGGCGGCGTTGGGTTTGGAAGAGTAGTAATACTGTAAAATCCTGCGTAGGCCGGATGAATAGCGAAAATAAAAGAGTTGATTTAAAATAAATGTAGTTTTGGAGATAGTATGCCGACGATTAATCAGTTAGTCCGTAGCGGTCGGAAAGGAAAAGGCAAGAAGCGTATTTCGGATATTACCGGTTCGCCTCAGAAACGCGGTGTCTGCTTGATCGTTCGTACTCAGACGCCCAAGAAGCCCAACTCGGCTTTGCGTAAAATTGCCCGTGTTCGTCTGACCAATGGTAAAGAAGTAACCTGCTATATTCCGGGTATTGACCACAATCTACAGGAACACAGCACGGTAATGATTCGCGGCGGTCGTGTTCGCGATCTTCCCGGCGTACGTTACCATATTGTTCGCGGCGTACTGGATACCGGCGGCGTGAACGGCCGTAAACAGGGCCGCAGTAAGTATGGCGCCAAGAAGGCCAAATAACGAAATGATTGATGCGGGCCGATTGGCTCACAAGAAATATGATGACCCTATAATAAGGTGTGGAAGGCATGGCGAAGAAATTTACAGCCTCGTTTGAACAGTTAAAACCGGATGCAGTGTATAAGAGTAAGCTGGCGTCCAAGTTTATTAATTGCCTGATGTGGGACGGCAAAAAAAGCATTGCCATGAAAGTTTTTTATGATGCAATGGACGAGATCGGCAAGAAGATTAAGGATGTTCCGCCGGTCGAGGTGTTTGAGACGGCGCTTGGCAATGTCAAGCCGATGCTTGAAGTCCGCAGTAAACGCGTCGGCGGTTCCAACTATCAAGTGCCTATGCAGGTTGGCCCCAAGCGTCAGCTTTCATTGGCGATCCGTTGGATATTGGCGGCCTCCCGCGGCAAGAAGGGCAAGCCGATGTCAATCCGGCTGGCTTCAGAACTTATGGATGCCTACCGCAAGGAAGGCGCAGCGATGACAACACGTGAAAATGTGCACCGTATGGCTGAGGCGAACAAGGCATTTGCCCACTTCGCCTGGTAAGCAGCGTTTACAACACTGCCACGGTTTTTGTTCCTATAGACCGTGGCAGTTTTTTTATTAGAAGTCGGGCCCAAGTCGGCCAAGAGAATGTAACTGTTTATAGATTAGGTATTTATGGCAAGCGATCTTAGTATAGTGCGGAATATCGGAGTGATGGCGCATATCGATGCGGGAAAGACCACCGTTTCGGAGCGTATCCTCTTTTTCAGCGGGAAAACCTACAAGCTGGGTGAGGTGCATGAAGGCACTGCCGTGATGGACTTTATGCAGGAAGAACAGGAACGCGGTATTACAATTACTTCAGCGGCCACCAAATGCGAGTGGAAGGGGTGTGATATCAACCTTATCGATACGCCCGGTCACGTTGACTTTACTGCGGAAGTGGAACGTTCCCTTCGCGTGCTGGATGGCGCGGTGGCGGTGTTTGATGCTTCCGAAGGTGTTCAGGCACAGAGCGAAACAGTCTGGCGTCAGGGACAGAAGTACAAACTTTCGTGCTTATGTTTAATCAACAAGATGGATAAAATCGGGGCCGATTTTGAAATGTCTGTCAACGACATTCGCAATAAACTGCTGGCCCATCCCGTACCGGTGCAGATTCCAATCGGTGCTGAGTCGAATTTTCAGGGGATGGTTGACTTGATTACCCGTAAAGCCATTTATTTTGATAAGAGTGCAACAGCCGGAGAGTTCTGGGAAAAGGAGATTCCCGAGGACATGCTGGATCTGGTTGAGCATTGGCGGCATGATATGATTGAGGCCGCTGCAGAATTTGATGAAACGTTGATGGATGCCTATATTCACGACGGGGATATTACTGAAGAGATGATCCGCACGGCTATTCGCAAGGGGACTGTTGCCGGTAAATTGCACCCGGTGCTGGTGGGTTCTGCACTGCGGAATATAGGTATTCGCCGTTTACTGGATGCGGTTGTTGCCTATTTGCCCTCACCGTTGGATATGCCTGCCGTAGTTGCCTGGAAGAGCGGTGATAAGGAACAGCCAGTCGAGGTGGTCTGTGATCCGAAGAAGCCCTTTGTTGCCTTGGCTTTTAAGATCACCAGCGATAAACACGGTGATTTGTACTTCTTGCGGATCTATCAGGGGACGCTTAAAAAAGGCAGTCGCGTAATGAATACCACGCGCGATCGTAAAGAAAATATTACCCGTCTTTTCCAAATGCATGCCAACACAAGAAACTTGTTGGATGAGGCACAGGCCGGTGATATTGTAGCGGTGGTCGGGCTGAAAGATACCCTGACCGGGGATACGCTTTGCGATACGCACCACCCGATCGTTCTTGAGAACATTCAGTTCCCGGAAACGGTGATCAGTATGTCAATCGAGCCGAAGTCTGCATCGGATCGAGCCAAACTCGGTGATGCATTGGTGTCGTTGCGGCGGGAAGATCCTACGTTTACCTGTAAGTTTGACGAAGAAACCGGCCAGACAATTATTAGCGGAATGGGTGAGCTGCATCTTGAGGTGTTGGAGCATCGTTTGGTCCGTGATCTTGGAGTTGATGTCCGGGTGGGTCGTCCTCGTGTAGCTTATAAAGAGGCGATCAGCCGTGAAGCGGAAGCAGTCGGCAAGTTTGTCAAACAGACCGGCGGCCGCGGCCAATTCGGTCATGTGGTTATCAAGGTCGAACCGCTTTTGGAAGAGGATGGCCATTACGCACGTCACAACGAGTTTGTTAACGCCATTATCGGCGGGTCAGTGCCGAAAGAATATATTGCTCCCACCGAGCGGGGTGTTATGGAAGGATTACTCAGCGGGAGTCTGGCAGGATATCCGGTGGTCGGTGTCAAGGTGACTTTGCTGGATGGGTCATACCATTCGGTAGATTCATCGGAATTGGCGTTTGAACAGGCCGGGATATTGGCCGTTCGCGAAGCAATGCCAAAAGCCGGTCCGGTGCTTCTGGAACCGATTATGCGTGTTCAGGCCATTGTGCCGGATCAATATTTCGGGACAATACAGGGGAATATTATCTCCAAAAGAGGTGTTATTACAGATTCCAAGATTCATGGTCAAATGCGTGTGATTGATGCTAAGGTTCCGTTATCAGAGATGTTCGGATATTCGGGGCAGATCCGCGGGGCGACGGCCGGTCGGGGCAGCTTTACTATGGAACCGTTGTGCTACGAAAAGATGCCCGAACAAATTTCTGAAAAAATTTTACAAAGCTGTTGACAGGCTTGTGAAATTGTGCTAAATAAGAGGACTTTCAGCCGGAGCGAGCACAAAAGGGAGTTTTGTGCGTTTCGAGTTGGGCTGTGCATTTCACGATGAATTGCGTCCCAAGGACGGCAGATATTGGGTTGATGGCGGCTGAGGCCACAATAGATTGTGGCTTTAAAATAAAAAAAACGCCAAACCCCGGGAGTTCGAAACGGACTTCCAAACTATAAGGAAGGCGAATCTGATGCCTTACCTGCCTAAAAAGAATGCAAAAAACTATATTTTGTCTAAAAGACAGATATTTTTTTGCCATTTTCAAAATGTTTGTATGAGAAGTATCTGTAACGTGTCTGGTATTGTAGATACTGCCAAGAGAGAATAAGGAAAAGCAATGGCCGATACCGAAAAAATCAGAATTCGGATGGAAGCGTATGACCATCGGGCGCTGGACAGCAGCGCGAAGGAAATTGTAGAACAAGCGCGTCGGACGAATGCTCGCGTCAGTGGTCCGGTACCGTTGCCGACACGGATTGAGCGTTATACCGTGCTGCGCAGTCCCCATATTGACAAGAAATCCCGCGAACAATTCGAGATGCGCACGCATAAGCGTTTGATCGATATTTACGATGCCAATGCCCGTACGGTCGAAGCCCTCAACCGGCTTGTAGTTCCGGCGGGCGTTTTTGTTAAGATCAAGGCCTGATTGGCGGAGCGAACGACAGGTACGAAGACGTACAGAGGATAGATAGAATGGCAATGCTGCTTGGTAAAAAAATTGGAATGACACAGGTTTATGATGACCAGGGGAATATGATTCCTGTGACGGTTCTTCAGGCCGGTCCGTGCACTGTAATGCAGGTGAAAACTCAGGAAACTGACGGCTACAGCGCTTTACAACTCGGCTATCATGATGTCAAAGCTTCACGGATCAAAAAGCCCGCGCAAGGTCATGCTCAGAAGGCCAGTGCCACCCCGAAGCGATTTGTGCGAGAATGGCGTCTCGGTGCGAAAGACCAGCCGGATTATGCGGCGGGTCAGCAAGTCGATGTGACGCTGTTTTCTGAGATTAAGTTTGTGGATGTTTCATCTACCAGCAAAGGGAAGGGCTATGCCGGCGTAATGAAACGTCACGGCTTTGGCGGTTTCCCGGGATCCCACGGTACCGAACGCAAGCACCGTTCTTCCGGTTCAATCGCCAGTTACGGCAGCGACCGTGGTCACGGCGGCAACCTGAAGAAGGGTAAACGTATGGCCGGACGGATGGGTGGAGAGCGTGTTACGACCAAGAATCACAAGCTGATCTCGATTGATCCGGATAATAACTTGCTGGTGGTCAAAGGCGCGGTTGCCGGTCCCGTTGGGGCATTCGTGGAAATCCGCAGCTCAAAGGGCCGCACGCAGAAGTAACCAAACGCGAACGACAGAGTTTAAGCTGGAATTAAATATGATCGACGTAGCAGTTTATAATCGAGAAGGTAAAGAAATTGAGACCCTTCAGGTGGACGAAAACCTGTTTGGCGGTTCGGTACGGCATCCGCTTCTCAAACAGGCGATTGTGATGTATCACGCCAATACGCGAGTCGGAACCGCGGCAACCAAGAGCAAGGGGATGGTCGAGGGGTCCACACGCAAGCTGTACAAGCAAAAGGGTACCGGTAATGCTCGAGCGGGTGCAATCCGCACACCGGTGCGTGTCGGCGGCGGTCATACGTTTGCCAAGGTCGCCAGAGACTTCGGCAAAGATATGCCCAAAAAACAGCGTCGTATGGCCTGTGATTCGGCGATTTTGGCCAAGCTTCAGGCCGGTCGAGTCGTGGTGGTTGATGAACTTTCATTTGAAGCTCCCACAACCAAGGAATTCGCCCGAGTGCTGAGCAACCTGAAGATTGACCGGAGTTGTCTGGTGACGATTCCGCAGTTGGATTTAAATGTTTACAAGTCCGCCCGGAATCTTCCGAAGGTGGATGTTATGGTGGTCGGCGATCTGAACGCGGGTATCGTCTGCAACAAGCAGAAGGTGCTTTTTACCAAGGATGCGTTTATATCGCTGCTGAACCGGAAACAGGACTAAGCAAGGCAGGACAGTAGCGTGAACGAATTTAATACAATTATCAGACCGCTGGTGACCGAGCAGGGAATGCATTTTGCGAATGTCAAGAATGCTTATTCTTTTCAGGTCAACAAGAAGGCGAACAAGGTGCAGATCCGCAGCGCGGTCGAACGCCTGTACAACGTTAAGGTAACGGATGTCCGGACGGCCAATGTTAAGGGTAAACCCCGCCGCAGAGGCCGCAGTTTCGGAAAAACGCCGGACTGGAAGAAGGCGATCGTGGTGCTGCATCCGGACTATCGCATTGATCTGTTCTAATAACACGTAAGCAAAGGTCAAACAGAATTATGGGAATACGAGTTTACAAACCGACCAGTAACGGCCGAAGAAACGCTTCGGTGATCGACTATAAGGCCGTCCTGACGACCGATACGCCGGAAAAGACTCTGTGCTACCGCATCAAGAAAAGCGGCGGACGGAACCACCACGGCAGAACGACTTGTCGGTTCCGCGGCGGCGGGGCACGGAAGATTTACCGCGTGATCGATTTCAAGCGTAATAAAGATGATATGGCGGCCAAGGTTATGACGATTGAGTATGATCCAAACCGCAATTGCTTCATTTGCCTGATTCAATACAGCGACGGAGAGAAGCGATATATTCTGGCTCCGGAAGGTATTCGGGTTGGCCAGTCAATTGAAAGCGGTCTCAATGTTGAACCTAAGACGGGTAATGCCATGCCATTGTCGGCGATTCCCGTAGGTGTTGAGATCCATAATGTTGAAATGACAGCCGGACAGGGCGGCAAGCTGGTACGCAGTGCCGGCGGTGTGGCCCGATTGATGGCTAAAGAAGGCGACTGGGCCACGATTATCCTGCCCAGCGGCGAAATGCGTACAGTTCGCAAGGAATGCCGTGCGACCATCGGGCAGCTTGGCAATTCTGATTACCAGAACGTTAAAATCGGTAAAGCGGGACGTATGCGTCACATGGGACGGCGCGGCCATGTTCGCGGCAAGGCACAGAACCCTGTAGCTCACCCGATGGGCGGTGGTGAAGGCCGGGCCAACGGCGGGCGTCATCCGTGTTCCCCGACAGGCGTTCTGGCCAAGGGCGGAAAGACACGTAATCCGCGTAAAGTCAGCGGTCGCCGAATTATTCGCAGACGTAAGAACAATCGCGGTCAGCAGCTTGTGTTATAAGCCGGCCGCATAAATAAATGAATTGACGGTTCCAGAAAAAAATTGAGGACAGTGAATGGGACGTTCGCAGAAAAAAGGACCTTTTGTCAGTGAAAAGCTGTTCGTGAAGGTACAGAAGCAGAAAGATTCGGGTGCTCGTGATCCAATCAAAACGTGGGCGCGGGCGTGTACGATCATTCCGGAATTCGTGGGCTTTACGTTCATGGTTCACAACGGCAAAATGTTCCACAAGGTATTTGTAACGGAAGATATGGTCGGGCACAAACTGGGCGAGTTTTCGCTGACGCGGAACTTCCGCGGTCACTCGGGCAGTAAGAAGGTTTAAGCAGGCGCCCCTCGAATTTAGGTAATGTGCCGAAAGACAACAGTAAGGTTGACAATATGCTTAGCGGAAAAAAATTAAATAAGATTTGTGAACAGCGAAAGATCAGCGACAGCCAGCTTGCCGAGCATTTGGCTCGCGGCGGGATGAGTAAAGCAGACGCGGCCAGTGCAATCGCCAACTGGCGCCGAGGGTTGTATAAGCCCGTTCCCGGACGTGAAGATGTAGAATCTCTGGCAACGGGGCTTGGAGTTCAGGCCAAAGAGATATCCGAGTGGCGTGCCAGTTATCGGTATGCTCCGATGTCTGCCCGTAAAGCCCGGCTGGTTACAGATATGATCTCCGGACGCGATGTTCAGGATGCATTGGATTTACTTTCGTTTACTCCCAAGCGGGCGTCCGAGGCGATCAAGAAAGTTCTCCAGAACGCTATCGCCAACGCAGACGAACAGGAAGCGGACAAAGATGTTCTTTGTGTAACGGAAGCCCGTGTCGATCAGGCCGGCCGCCGGTTGGGTACAAAGGCCTGGCGTGCCAAAGACCGCGGACGGGCACATTCGATCCGTAAGGAAGCCAGTCATATACATATAACGGTATCCGAGGTATAAGAGAATACAGGAATAGTATGGGTCAGAAGACATCGCCAATCGGATTTAGGACAGGTATTACGCTGGGCTGGCAGAGTACATGGTTTGCTCCCAAGGCCAACTACGGCGAGTTCCTGGTCGAAGATTTTAAGATTCGTGAATTCGTGGATAAGAAATTCAATCAGCAGCCTCCGTTT
This sequence comes from uncultured Pirellulales bacterium, assembly GCA_964649955.1. Taxonomy (GTDB): domain Bacteria; phylum Planctomycetota; class Phycisphaerae; order Sedimentisphaerales; family Anaerohalosphaeraceae; genus T3Sed10-213. Next base: position 18,366 of record CAZYQN010000028.1, on the reverse strand, counting down.
GCGGCGGTTGCCAAGGTTGAAATCGCCCGAACACGCAATGAAGTGAAAGTAACGCTGCATACTGCACGGCCGGGTATGGTGATCGGTCCTCGCGGCGCTGAAGTTGATAAGCTGCGGGAAGAGCTGGAAGAACTGATTGACCGCAAGGTGAATGTCAACGTGATCGAGATCAAAGAGCCGGCGCTGGATGCCCGTCTGGTGGGAGAAAACATCGCCGCTCAGTTGAAAAAACGTGCCGCCTATCGCCGCGTTATGAAGATGGCCTGTGAGCAGGCGATTAATGCCGGAGCCAAGGGAGTGAAGATTCTTTGCAGCGGTCGTTTGGGCGGAGCGGAAATCGCCCGCAGTGAAGCCCAGAAGCTTGGCAGTATTCCGCTTCAGACGCTGGATGCCAATGTAGATTATGCGATTTCCGAGGCGCGCACCACTTACGGAAAAATCGGTATTAAGGTATGGATTTATAAAGGTAAGTTTGGTGAAGAGATTGTCCCGGTGCAGCGCACCGAACGTCGCGGCCGCGGTGAACGCGGCGAGCGCAGTGAACGCAAGCCCCGCCGAGAGGGTCGATCCCGCGGGGGACGGTCTCAGTCGGAAGTGCGTAACGAAGCTGAAACTGCACCGGTTGAAACACAGGGTACATCTGAGAACAGTTAACCAGGATATATTGAGGATCTGAATCATGGCTTTGATGCCAAAACGTGTAAAATACCGCAAACATCAGCGCGGTACAATGAAAGGCAACGCAACACGCCGCAATTATGTGGCGTTTGGCGAGTACGGCCTTCAGGCGCTGGAGCCGCACTGGATCACCGGACGCCAGATTGAAGCGGGGCGTATTGCCGCAACGCATTATCTGAAGCGTGAAGGAAAGGTGCATATCCGCATTTTCCCGGATCATTCTTATTCAGCCAAGCCCCTTGAAACGCGAATGGGTAAAGGGAAGGCGGAAGTTGAAGGCTGGGTTGCTGTTGTAAAGCCCGGCACCGTGATGTTTGAGGTCGGCGGTGTGGATGAAGAAGTCGCAAAAGCAGCGTTGCTGCGTGTGGCTCATAAGATGCCCATCCGCTGTCGGTTTGTAACCCGTCGCCATACTGTGGGATAATACGAGGATTAGCATGAAAGCTGCACAAATACGCGATATGAGATCGGATGAACGGCAGGAGAAACTGGGAGAACTGAATCGCCAGTTATACACCCTGCGGTGTCAGGCCGTTACGGAAAATCTTGAGAACCGGCACGCAATACGCGATGTACGCCGCGATATCGCCCGGATTAAAACAATCATGAGACAAGATGAGTTGAAGGGCCAGTAAAGGCATGGAAACCGAAAGCAAAAAAACACAAAAAACCCGTCGGGCCGTTGTTACAAGCAAGCGCGGCGACAAGAGCATTACGGTGCAGATCGATTACCGCGTCAAACACCCGCAGTACGGAAAGTATATCCGCCGGCGAACGAAGCTGGGCGTGCATGATCCGCAGAATCTGGCGGGCGTGGGCGATGTTGTGGATGTCGTCGAATGCCGTCCCATCAGCAAGACGATTAACTGGCGGCTGGTAAATATTGTTAAAAAGGCAGTCATTGAATAAAGGGCGGACCATTGATTCAGCAAGAAAGCATGTTGGAAATTGCCGATAACAGCGGCGTCAAGACGGCACAGTGCATTAAGGTGCTGGGCAAGTGCAGCGCAGGGACAGGCAAACGGGCACGTCCGACGGCCAATGTCGGCGATGTGATCTGCGTGGCAATCAAAAAGCGATTGCCCAACTGTCAGTTGGACCATAAAAAGGTACACAAGTGCGTTATCATTCGCACCCGCCAGCCCATTCGCAGGGCCGACGGCAGCTATGTGCGGTTTGACAGCAATGCGGCAGTGATTATCGATGCAGATAACAATCCGATCGGAACACGAATTTTCGGTGCAGTTGCTCGTGAACTGCGTGAAAAGAATTTTATGAAGATTATCTCGCTGGCCGGCGAAGTCGTCTAAGGCCGCATACTAAAAAGAGAGCAGGATTTATGGCAAGGCATATAAAAAAAGGCGATCTGGTCGAAGTGATTACCGGCGATAGCAAGGGAGTGACCGGCAAGGTGATGCGGGTGCTGCCTGATAAAGATCGTGTGTTGGTTGAAGGTGTGAACCTGGCACATAAACATGTGCGTCCCTCGCAGCGCAATCCGCAGGGCGGACGGATTCGTGTGGAACGGCCGATTCATATCAGCAACGTACTTCCGGTCAATCCGAAGACATCTCGCGGCAGCCGGGTACGTTTTGCATCAGATACCAAGGGCAACAAAAAACGTGTGGCGGTTGACGGAACAGAAATCGGCCTGGTTGTCAAAGCAAACAAGAAGTAATAAGTGCAGTAAAAAGGGTTTCCAATGGCTCGCTTAAAAGATATGTATAAAAGTAAGGTGGCTCAGTCTCTTCGAGACAAGTTTGGGTACACCACCCCGATGGCCGTTCCGCGGCTGCAAAAGATCATCGTATCGATGGGGTTGGGCAAGGCTGTTCAGGACAAGAAGTTTCTGGAGCTGGCTACCAAAGATATAACCGTGATCACAGGTCAAAAGCCTCTGGTCTGTGCAGCCAAGAAAAGTGTTTCGAACTTTAAGGTTCGTCAGGGCGACAAAACCGGCCTGAAGGTCACTTTGAGAAAAGATCGTATGTATGAATTTCTCGACCGGCTGATCAACCTGGCGATTCCGCGTGTTAAAGACTTTCGCGGGCTGAATCCCAAAGGCTTTGACGGCCGCGGAAATTATTCAATGGGATTGGATGAACAGAGCGTATTTCCGGAAATTGATCCGGCCCGTATTGAGCATCAACAAGGATTGAATATTACGTTTGTGACCTCGGCACAGAGCGATGACGAAGCACGTGAAATGCTCCGTTTGTTCGGGATGCCGTTTAAGTCGATGTCATAAAATTTCATAAAACCTAACTAAGGAATTGGAGTTAATAGATGTCCACCAAGGCGCTTGAAAATAAAGCCGAAATGAAGCCGAAATATCGCAGTAGGGCTTATACCCGCTGCCAGATCTGCGGACGGGCACGGGCGGTGTATCGTAAGTTTAAGGTTTGCCGCATTTGTTTCCGCAAGATGGCCAATGAAGGGTTGATTCCGGGCGTCAAGAAAGCAAGCTGGTAAACAAAAACAAAGAACCAATCAGGTTACAGTGGAGTTAAGTGAATGAGTTTTAATGATCCGATTGCGGACATGCTGACGCGGATACGCAACGCCGGCAATGTGAAAAAGGCCAAGGTCAATGTCCTTGCCAGCAAGGTCTGTGAAGGTGTAGCGGCGGTCCTCAAAGAGGAAGGATACATCCTTGGTTATGACCGAATTGACGATGGCAAGCATGGGATTCTTCGAGTGATGCTGAAGTACACGCCAGAGGGCAATTCGGTTATCCACTCGATCGATCGCGTCAGCAAACCGGGGCGCCGTGTTTACACGGGGACCGATTCGCTTCCGCGCGTGATGGGCGGACTGGGGATATCAATTGTCTCCACAAGCAAGGGTATTATGAGCGATAAAAAATGCCGAACTGAAAATGTCGGCGGTGAACTGATTTGCACGGTGAGCTAAATGAGTCGTATAGGAAAAAAATCAATCGTTGTTCCCGGCGGTGTTAAAATCGAGCAGCAGGGGCAGACATTCAAGGTAACGGGTCCAAAAGGCGCCCTCCAGATGACGTGTCACCCGAAGATTGCGATGAAGGTGGAATCCGGTTCTATCGTAGTCTCCAACACGGGACCCGATGACCGCGTTCACAAGGCGCTGCATGGCACAATGCGGGCACTGATGAACAATATGATCATCGGTGTTACTCAGGGATTTACCCGTGAAATGCAGATTTTCGGCACGGGTTATAACATTAAGGAACAGGGCGGCAAACTGGTGCTTCAGGTCGGCTTCTGCCATCCGATTGAGATGCAGATCCCCAAGAGCGTCAAGGTACAAATTAAAGTGCCCGCGACCAAAGGTAATGAAGTTCCTGCAGTTTTCAGCCTCAATGGCCCAGATAAGCATGAGCTGGGGCAGTTTGCGGCCAATATTCGCCGTATCCGTCCCCCGGAGCCGTATCAGGGCAAGGGTATCCGATATGCCGACGAACACGTTATCCGCAAGGAAGGCAAGGCGCTCGGCTCCGGAGGTTAATCGCCCGGGTGCGTATGATGTTTACGAATATCGGCGGTCTGACGACCGCATAATGAATACAGGATATACGGAACTATGCAAAAAGAAAGAATACAACAAGCCAAAACCCGCCGCAACTGGCGTTCACGGAAACTCGTGTTTGGGACGGCTGAGCGCCCCCGGCTGGTGGTGTTTCGTTCGGGGCGGCATATTTATGCTCAGATCATTGATGATCTGGCCGGCGTAACGCTGGCGGCCAGTAGCACAATGTCCAAGGGGTTGCGGGACAGCATCAAATACGGCGGCAACAAAAAGGCCGCTGAGACCGTGGGTGCGGCGTTGGCCAAACAGGCGATCGAAGTCGGAATCAAGGCGGTTTGTTTTGACCGCAACGGTTACAAATATCACGGCCGTATCAAAGCATTGGCCGACAGTGCCCGTAAGGCAGGATTGGCGTTTTAAGCGTTGTTAATGAACGATCAGACAAAAACCAGATTTAATTGTTGGAGATAAAAGTTGGCCGAGGAAGCAATCAGAACAGAGATTCAGAGCGAACAGCCGCTGGAAGATACGGTCGTAAAGATCTTCCGTAACGCCAAAGTGGTCAAAGGCGGACGGCGTTTTAGTTTTTCCGCTCTGGTGGTTGTTGGCGACCGCAATGGAACTGTCGGGTACGGCTACGGCAAAGCAAATGAAGTGCCTCCGGCGGTTGAAAAAGCGATTAAGGACGCCAAGAAGAACCTGCATCAGGTACCGGTGGTTGACGCGACGCTTCCGCACCCGATTATCGGCAAATGCCGTGCAACGCAGATAACACTGCTGCCGGCCAGTCCCGGTACAGGTGTGATCGCCGGTTCCAGTGCTCGTGCAGTGCTCGAATACGCAGGCGTTCGCAACGTGCTGACCAAGATTAACGGGAGCCGGTCGGCCAAAAATGTAGTGAAGGCGGTCATGAACGGATTGCTGAAACTGCGCGATAAAGAAACCGTCGAATCTCACCGCGGTGTTGAGATCGAAGTTGAAAAAAGGTGGTGATAACGAACATGTTGAGCAATGAAATTACTGCAGTCGTCGGCGCCAATCCGAAGCGCAAGCGAATTGGACGCGGAAAGGGAAGCGGCCACGGTAAAACCAGCGGGCGCGGCCATAAAGGCGCCGGGAGCCGTTCGGGTACCAGTATTCGACTGGTCGATGAAGGCGGTCAGATGCCTCTGTTCCGTCGTTTGCCCAAACGCGGTTTTAACAATGCCAATTTCGAGACGAAGTATGAGATCGTCAATCTCTGGCAGCTCGATAAAGCGTTCGGCGACGGATCCACAGTAGGTATTGAGGAACTGCTGGGTAAAGGGTTGGTGGACAGCCGTCAGAGCAAGGTCAAGATTCTCGGCGATGGTGAGCTGACCAAAAAGCTGAATGTGTCGGCTCATAAATTCAGTAAGAGTGCCGAGCAGAAGATATCCGGCTGCGGCGGTTCAATAAAAGTGGTCGCCTGATAACGAAACACGGAAGGTACGACGATGCTTGGAACGTTTGCAAACATATTTAAGATTCCGGATTTGCGGAACAAGATACTGTTTACGATAGCGCTGTTGCTGATCTACCGTATCGGCTTTCATATTACGGTACCCGGCTTTGATGAGTCTAAGATTACTCAGGCCGCACAGAGCCGTGATACAGACTCGCCTCTGGGGCGTGCGGCGGATTATTTGCAGATGTTTACCGGCGGCACTCTGAGACGAAGCAGTTTGTTTGGCTTGGGGATTATGCCTTATATTTCGGCCTCAATTATCCTGATGCTTCTGGGCGAAGTTCTGCCGCAGTTAAAGAAGCTTCGCCAGGAGGGCCAGACCGGCCATAAGAAGATACAGGAGTATACGCGGTATCTGACGGTGCCGTTATGCCTGATTCAGTCTATGATGTATATGAAGATGTTTGCCGGCGGTGAGGGATATATCTTCCCGGGGATGACCGGCTATGCTATTGCGATGGGCGTAGTCGGAATGACAGCGGGAACGATGTTCCTGATGTGGCTGGGCGAGCAGATCGATGAATATGGTATCGGCAATGGCATCAGCTTAATCATCATGGCAGGAATTCTGTCTCAGATGCCGTGGGCGGTTTTGCAGGTGTGGAATAATACGGAGTTGAAAGTCGGCGTTGCCGAAGGTAAATACGGCCCGAGTACGCTTCTTTTTCTGGCGCTGGCATTTGTATTTGTTGTTGCCGGAGCGATTTTAATTACGCAGGGACAGCGGCGGATTCCGGTTCAGCAGGCCAAACAGATGCGGGGACACCGTATGGTTGGCGGGGCACGTCATTATCTGCCGCTTCGCGTTAATCACGGCGGTGTGATGCCGATTATTTTTGCTTCGAGTTTGATGATGTTTCCGCCGGTAATCCTGGAGCAGTTGATGCGTATCCCGGGATGGGGCGGATCCAACCTGCTCAAGCAGATTGTTGAGGCCTTTTCGCCAATGGCGTTTACCTATAACGTTGTGTATATTGTGTTGATTTTCCTGTTTGCTTACTTCTGGACGACGGTTCAGTTCCAGCCGAAAGATATGGCCAAGAACCTCAGGGATCGCGGTAGTTTCATTCCCGGCCTTCGTCCCGGGCATAGGACTGCGGAGTATCTTGAGACGGTTATGATTCGCATTACGTTCTTTGGTGCGGCGTTTCTGTCGATTATTGCGGTGGTGCCGAGCCTGGTGACGCAGTTGGTTGGGGTGTCTTTTATGGTGGCGTCGTTTCTGGGCGGTACGGGTTTGCTGATCGTCGTCAGTGTATCACTGGATCTTGTTCAGCGGATCGAAGCCAACTTGATTATGCGAAATTATGAGGGCTTCAGTGAATCCGGTCGGATCAAAGGAGCGTTCCGATGAAATTGATATTGTTAGGCCCTCCGGGTGCAGGCAAAGGAACTCAATGCAAACGGATCATTGAAAAATACAAATTGGCGCATTTATCCAGCGGTGATATTCTTCGAGCCGAACGGGCGGCAGGGTCAGAGCTGGGTAAAAAAGCCCAGAGCTATATGGACAGTGGCGGATTGGTGCCGGATGATCTGATCATCAATATGATGATCGGGGCAATCAAAAAGGCTCCGGCCGGCGGATATGTACTGGACGGTTTTCCTCGCACCGTTGTGCAGGCCGAAGGATTGGATGCAGCGTTGACAAAAGCCGGCGAAAAGATAGACGCAATTGTTGAACTGCAGGTTCCGGATACGGCGATTTTATCCCGTATGACAGGCCGGCGGAGTTGTCCTGTGTGCGGCCAGGTTTATCATGTGGTCAACCTGAAGCCTAAAACCGAGGGACAGTGTGATAAGGGTTGCGGCTTGCTGGTACAGCGCAAAGACGATACACCGGACGTTGTTGAAAATCGGCTAAAGACCTATCATGAGCAGACTGCCGCCGTGGTTGGGTATTATAAAACGAAGTTTCCGATTATTAAAATCAACGCTGACCAGGATATTGACAAGGTTACGTCAGATGTCTTTAAGGGGCTGGAAAGCCTGCCCCGATAGGTTTACAAACGGATGGCGATAACGCTTAGAAGCAGCCGTGAAATAGAGATGATTCGCAACGCCGGACAAGTGGTTGCGAAAGTTCTTTCAAAACTTAAGGAATGTGCAAAACCGGGCGTCAGTACTGGACAGTTGGATGCGATAGCGGCTCAAATGACCAAAGAAGCCGGTGCGGTCCCGCTGTTTAAAGGTGTGCCGTGTCCGTATATGAATAAGCCGTTTCCCGGCGTCATCTGTGCGTCAGTCAATGAACAGCTTGTTCACGGAATACCTTCCGAGAAAGTTATTCTTCGAGAAGGCGATATCTTAAGCGTTGACTTTGGTGTTCGGCTCGATGGCTATTGCGGAGATGCAGCCTTTACCGTTGGAATAGGCACTATTGCTCCGGATCGGCAAATGCTGCTGGATGTGACCCGGCAAATGCTGGATGTAGCGGTAACAATGATGGCTCCGGGTATTAAGTGGAGTCAGGTTGCCGCCCAAATGGAAGATTGCTGTCGAAAAGCGGGTTTTGCAGTGGTGAGAGATTATGTCGGGCATGGAATTGGTACGGAAATGCACGAAGATCCGAAAGTTCCGAACTTTGTCAGTCGAGAACTTTTGAAAAACGATATCCTGCTTAAAGAGGGCATGGTGCTGGCGGTTGAGCCGATGGTCAATATGGGAAAGGCGCAGGTTAAAACGCTTTCCGACGGCTGGACCGTTGTTACACAGGATAAAAAGTGTTCGGCGCATTTTGAACATACTATCGCCGTGGTGAATAACGGTAGTCAGGTACTGACGGCGGATGAACAATAGAGCCCAAAGGGTTTGTTCATCGGATATGCAATATGGCAAAAAAAGACGCAATCAAACTCGAAGCCAAAGTGGTTGAGGCCTTGCCCAACGCTATGTTCCGGGTTCAGCTTGAAAACGGGCATCAGATATTGGCACATGTGTCCGGTAAGATGCGTATGCATTTTATCCGGATTCTGCCTGGCGATTCGGTGACCGTCGAAATGAGTCCGTATGATTTGACTCGCGGACGTATCGTTCTGAGAAGCTAAAAACGCAACAAGTGATAACGAAAGTGGTGCGATTATGAAAGTAAGAAGTTCAGTAAAGCGGATTTGTGAAAACTGTAAAGTCATCCGACGCAAGGGTGTTCTGCGGGTGATCTGCCCGACTAACCCCCGTCATAAACAGCGTCAGGGCTAAGCATAGCGTAAAATTAGTAGAATACAGGAGTTATTATGCCGCGTATCGTTGGTGTAGATGTACCGAATGACAAACCCGCGTGGATCGCGTTGACCTATATCCACGGGATCGGCCGTTATGTCGCCAAGAAAATTCTCGAGGAAGCTCAGGTTGACACCAATCTTCGGGCCGGAAAGCTGAATGAAGATGAGGTCAGCCGGATCAGTCAGATCATTGACCGCGACCATGAAGTTGAAGGTCAATTACGGCGCCGGGTATCTCAAAATATTACACGGCTTAAAGATATTGCCTGCTACCGCGGTATTCGCCATCGCCGGGGACTTCCGGTACGCGGCCAGCAGACTCAAAGTAACGCCCGTACTCGCAAAGGCAAACGGAAGACCGTGGCCGGCAAGAAGGGCGTCAAAGAAATGCGTTAACCCTTAGGAACCACAGAATCATTCAGATTCAGGGAACTATTGACCCATGGCAAAAAGTATCAAGAAAAAAGTCAAGAAGAATGTGGCACGCGGGATCGTCCACATCAAAGCATCATTCAACAACACGTTGGTCACCATTACGGACCCCGATGGTGCAGCGATCTGTCAGGATTCCGGCGGTTCGGTCGGATTCAAAGGGTCGCGAAAAAGTACGCCTTTTGCCGCCCAAAAGGCTGCCGAAAAGTGTGCCCGTACCGCGATGCGGTCCGGAATGCGGGAAGTGGAAATCCGCGTCAAGGGTCCCGGTTCCGGGCGTGAATCCGCAATCAGCGCCATTCAGCAGGCGGGGATGCGTATCTCCTCGATTGAAGACGTTACGCCTATTCCGCACAATGGCTGCCGTCCGCGCAAGCGCCGACGTGTATAAGCCGCTTGACATATAATTGAAAGTAAACAGTAACGGAATTCTATAAAGGAACGTGTAAGATATGTCACGTAATATTGGTCCAGCATGCAGACTGTGCCGCCGTGAAGGGATGAAGTTGATGCTTAAAGGCCCCCGGTGCGAAACCGCGAAATGTTCGGTTGAAAAACGCGAACGGAGTCTGGCTCCGGGTCAGCACGGTTGGCGTCGCGGTCGGTCAAGCGATTACGGCGTTCGTCTTCGTGAAAAGCAGAAGGTAAAGCGTTACTATGGTCTGATGGAAAAGCAGTTTATGAAATATTTCAGGCAGGCTTCGAAGGGAACCGGTAACACCGGTCAAATGTTGCTTGAACTGCTTGAGCGTCGGCTTGATAATGTGATTTATAAACTGAATTTCGCACCGTCACGAAAAGCGGCGCGTCAGCTTATCGCTCACGGGCATATCTATTTAAACGGGCGTCGCGTCGATATCCCCGATATCATCATTAAGGTCGGCGATAAGATCACCCTGAAGAATTCAGATCACTCCCGTAAAGTAGTGAAGGCTCAATTGGAAGCCAATCCCAACTTCCAGGTTCAGGGTTGGCTCCAGCTTGACACGGCAAAACCGATGGCAACTGTGGTTGGATTGCCGACTCGCGACGATGTGCAGTTGGCGGTGGAAGAACAGTTGGTGGTCGAATTCTGTTCGAGATAAAAAGGCTTAATAACCGTTTTGAATGGTGGATCACAGAGAGCGGTCAATCCGGCACAAAGACACGGAATGCGATTGCTGAGAACATTCACCTGAAAACAGGAGGTCCATATTATGAGAATTACCTGGAGAGGTCTGGAACTGCCTACGCGAGTCGAACGCGACGAGCAGGTATCCACAAGCAGCTATGGCCGGTTTTATATCGAGCCGTTTGAACGCGGTTTCGGCACGACTATCGGTAACAGCCTGCGTCGTGTATTGCTGTCTTCACTGGAAGGCAGCGCCGTTGAGTCGATTAAATTGGCGGGTGTTGACCACGAGTTTACGACCATCAAAGGCGTGATGGAAGATATCACGGACATCGTGCTGAACGTCAAGAAGCTTGTCGTTCGTATGCAGGGTGATGATGCTCGCGTTATTAAGGTTATTGCCGACAAAGCCGGCCCTGTCACTGCGGCGATGATTCAAAGCGATCCGTTCGTTCAGGTTGTTAATAAAGACCTCGTCCTGGCGACACTGACAGAAGATGTCAAGTTTGAAATGGAGATGGAAGTCGGAAATGGCCGCGGTTATTCGCCTGCTTCCGAACGCATCAATGATATGGATCGGTTTGACCAGGAACTCGGTCGGATCGAGGTTGATGCGATTTATTCTCCTGTTCTTCGTGTCCGCTATAAGACCGAGGATACCCGTGTTGGACAACGCACTAACTTTGATAAACTTGTGCTGGAGATATGGACCGACGGCACGGTAACGCCGGAAATGGCCCTTGTAGAGGCAGCCAAGATTCTGCGTAAATATATCAATCCCTTCATTCAATACGATCAGTTGGGCGAAGAAACGGTTGAAGAAGAAGTTCATGTTGAGGAAGAAGAAAGCGGCGTTGATGAGGAATTGGCGGCCAAGCTGGCTATGCCCATTGAGGGCCTTGATTTGACTGTGCGGTCAAGCAATTGCCTGGAGTCGAATAATATTCAGACGGTTGGCCAATTGGTGCGGATGACGGATGCGGATCTGCTGAAAATCCGCAGTTTCGGCAAGACCAGCCTGCGTGAAGTTCGCCGCAAACTCTCAGAGATGGGACTTTCACTCGGCATGACCGATGTATAACGTAAACGGCAAGAGAAGTAAACTATTCATAATTAAGGGTGTGGTAATATGCGTCATCGTGTAGCAGGACGACAATTAAGTAGAACCAGTGAGCATCGCCTGGCGCTTCGCCGAAATCTGGCGGCGTCACTGTTCGAACATGAGACCGTTTCGACGACTCTCGAAAAAGCCAAAGAGGTTCGCGGTTTTGCAGAAAAGCTTATTACGCTGGCCAAGAAAGGTACGTTGACGGCACGCCGTCAGGCTATCGCCATGCTGAACAATCGGGCTATTGTGAAAGAAGAAGACGGGGAGGTGGTCAAGAAGGGAACCGTCATTGGCAAGCTGTTCAGCGACATTGCTCCGCGTTATCTGGATCGTCCCGGCGGGTACACGCGCATCATTAAGCTGCCCAAGCGGCGGCTGGGCGATGCTGGCCAGCTTGTGTTGCTTCAATTGGTTGGTGCCGGCGACGAAAAACCCGTTGCGAAGAAGTAAGACGTAAACGCAAACGCTTTTGAACCGATTTTTATAAAGCGGAGCGAAGCGACGACGATGATAAAGCGGGATTGTATTTTTTGCGGAATAGCGGCCGGGCGGATACCCAGTACAAAAGTCTATGAAAATGACTGCGTGCTGGCATTTTTGGATATCGGGCCAATTTCAGATGGGCATACATTGGTTATTCCGAAAGCTCATTATGACCGCCTTCATGAGTGTCCGGCGGAAGTAATCGCCGAGACTGCGAAAGTAATTGCGATGCTGGCGGGGCCGGTTGTTGAGGCGGTTAAGGCGTCCGGTTACAATGTTTTATGTAACAATGGAACTGTGGCTGGACAGGTCGTCGAGCATGTACACTTTCATATTATTCCGCGAAAAGCGGATGACAGCGTTTTTAATCGGTGGCCATCCTTTAGCTATCCGGAAGGCAAGGCTGATGTGATTGCTGAAGCAATCAGAAAGAATCTAAAACTTTAATATCATTAATTCTTGCCGGTTTGTGGAATTTTTGGTATACTTAATATTCTGAACGCGGGGTAGAGCAGTCTGGTAGCTCGTCGGGCTCATAACCCGGAGGTCGTAGGTTCGAATCCTGCCCCCGCCAATTACTTATAAATAAAGGACTTACAGAAAAATCTGTGGGTCCTTTTTTTATGCTTTTTAGGCGTTTTGTACCCTGTTTTGTACTTTACGGATTAAAAAGGACTCTGAAAAAACGAGTGCTTTTTGAGACCGGAGGTACAGAGCATGGCAAGTTTGAAAAAAAGAGGTACGACGTATTATCTGCAATACTATGTGGCGAGCCAACAACGCCGGGTCAATCTGAAAACGGAGTCTTATCATAAAAAAAATTGATAAACTTGGATACAAGGGTTGTTTCGGGTTGGAATATTTTCCTAAACTCGATCATGTGGAATCATTGAAGCGAACGCTTGATTATTTAACTTAAGGAGAAGTACCAATGGCAGGCATTTTCAAATTTACGTTTGGGCCGTGGAATATTCATGAAGGAGCGGATCCCTTTGGACCGACGGTAAGAAAAACACTGGAATTCAGCAAAAAGCTGAAGATGTATAAATCTCTCGGATTTGACGGTGTTCAGTTCCATGATGACGACGCTGTCCCGAAGCTTAATGACCTTCCCGGCAAACAGATACGGGAAGAGGCTGCATCTTTGAAGAAAATGCTTGCCGACGAAGGCTTGGTTGCCGAGTTTGTTGCGCCAAGGCTGTGGGAAGATCCCAGAACCATCGACGGTGGTTATACCAATAACGATCAGGAATGCAGAAAATATGCTATCGATCGAAGCAAAAGAGCAATTGATATCGCCGATGCACTGGGAACAAATCTTATTGTCTTGTGGCTGGCTCGGGAAGGAACCTATATTCGGGAAGCCAAAGACAGCAAACTTGCAGTGGATAGACTTGCCGAGGCCGTTGATGTTATGCTCCGTTATAACCCGAAGATTCGTATAGCGATCGAAGCCAAGCCGAATGAACCGATGGACCATGCTTATATTCCAACCATTGGGCATGCCATTGGGCTGGGAATGCTGACCGGCGATGCCTCACGTGTCGGCTGTGTTATTGAGTCGGCTCATGCAATTCTGGCCGGCCTTGATCCTTCCGATGAGATGGGGTATGCATTGGCACATAAAAAACTGTGGTCCGTTCATCTTAATGACCAGAACGGTTTGAAATTCGACCAGGATAAGTCATTCGGTTCGGTCGATTTAAGAAGGGCGTTTAACCAGGTGCGGCTCCTTGATAAATATGACTATGGCACGCATGGAGAATGGGTGGGCCTGGATGTAAAGGCGATGCGCACCCAGAAAGACGATGTTGCGGCCAAGCATTTAAGCAATAGCCGGACGATCTTTCTGAAACTGCTCGAACTGTCGCGAAGCCTTGATGAGTCAAAAATAAATTCATTGATTTCGCAGAGAGATTACGAAGAACTCGATCTTTTAATAATGACGCATCTGTTGCGATAAAAGGGGGGGGACGATAGTCATGAAGCGTTTAAAAGCAGGGATAATCGGGACGAGCTATATCGGGCCTGCGCACATCGAGGCCTTGTGAAGGCTTGGAAAGGCCAAAGATGTTGCCTTAGCCGAGTCGAATTAGCAAGTAGCTGACTAAAAGCAGGGAAGAACCATGAGCATAGAACCTTTAAAGGTAATGTCGGCAGGGCATATCTGTCTGGATATTACGCCGATTTTTTCTACCGATAACAAAGAAACCGTTGAAAGGCTGCTGACCCCGGGCAAATTGATCAATGTCGGCAGGGCGGTACTGAGTACCGGGGGGTCCGTTTCCAACACCGGCCTTGCAATGGCGAAACTGGGAGCCGATGTTCTGCTGAACGGAAAAATAGGCGATGATGAAATCGGCGAAATCATTAAAAAACTTGTAGGCCGGCATCGAGCTGATTCACTCAGAACTGTTTCAAGCCAGTCCAGTTCTTACAGTGTTGTACTGGCGCCGCCGGGGGTTGACAGAATTTTTCTGCACAATCCCGGAACCAATGACACCTTTACCTCCGAAGATATTGACTATGAGGCCCTGAAAAACTGCCGGTTATTTCATTTCGGCTATCCGACCCTGATGAAGAAATTCTACGAATACCAGGGCGATGAATTGGTCAGGATGTTTCAACAGGCAAAACGTGCTGGCGTCATTACAAGCCTGGATATGTCCTTGCCCGATCCGCAAAGCGAATCCGGGCAGGTCGACTGGCGGAATATCCTTAAAAGAGTCTTGCCTTGGGTGGATATCTTTCTGCCGAGTATGGAGGAAATCGCCTTTATGCTGGATCGGGAACTGTTTGAACAGCGAAAGGCTCAAGCCGGACAGGCGGATCCGGTACTTTCCTACAAGGCCTCTGATTGTTCCCGCTTTGCGGAAGAACTGTTGACAATGGGGGCAGCTGTCATTGCGATTAAAAACGGCATCCGGGGCTATTATCTTAAAACATCTGGCAAAGAGCGGCTGATGAATATGACGCAGGCGGAATTGTTTGATGTTGAGATATGGACTCAAAGAGAACTGTGGGCCGCCTCCTGCAAAGCGGGAACCTTCGGTTCCGCGACAGGTGCAGGCGATGCAACCATTGCAGGATTTTTAACCGCTTTCCTGAAGGGATTAAATCCCGTCGAATCATTAAAAGTCGCCAATATGCTCGGCTGGCAGAATATCAGGACGATGGATGCTCTCAGTGGAATTGAAGATTGGCCCGTTACCCTCAAAATGGTCAAAGACAAGGATCGATTGCTCAATGTATTAAAGATTGATGAAAACGGCTGGCGTTATTGCCCGGAAGAACAGCTCTTTTACGGACCGTCAGACCGAATACAAAATAAATTATAATGAAATAGTGAAATGATGGGTGCAAAACGTATGACTGGAAAATTTCCCCCAGGCTGGATAAAACTTCAGGGAGCTTTTTCTGACGCGGACAAAACGGTTCTTGCCTTTTATGTGGGGGCAGAGCTACAGGACGTTGTACCTTAGACCGATGAAGATCGGGAATTTATAGAGGCCGATAAAGAACAAGGAATGTTTACTATGAGGGCGGCTCCAAAGATCATTACAGTAGGTCTGACTCCCGTGTGGGATCGGACCTGTTATGTGGACGGCATAGAATGGGGCGATCATAAGGCCATGGCATCCTCCGCTCTGACCCCCGCAGGCAAAGCGCTGAACATAAGCAAGGCCCTGGCATGGATGTCCATTCATTCGACTGTGGCGGGTCTGTGGGGAGCCTCCGACGCAGCGGACATGGCGGAAGCGTTGTCCGGATTCGGCGACTATATCGAACCGGCCTTTACTATTGTCGAGGGCAAAACCCGACAAAATATAACAGTGGTTGACACAAAACAAAATCGGGAACTGCATCTTCGGTCTCCGGAGACCCTGATTACACAAAAGACCCTGAGCCGGCTAAGTCGCGATATGAAAAAGCTGTATGATTCACGGGCGAGCATTGTCTTCGCCGGGTCCATTCCGCAAGGCGATTGTCAGGACGACTGTATTGCGCTGATAAAAAAATCCGGCTCTGAATGCAGGGAGTTAATTGTGGATACGTCCGGAACGGCGCTGTCAAAAATCGTTAATCAGGGCGGCATTGAGGTAATAAAACCCAATCTGAACGAACTGTCGGAACTGGTTGGCCAACCGGTCAAAAGCAATATAAAAACGGTCATTTCGACGGCCCGCCGCTTTTGCAATCGGGTCAGAGTGGTCATCGTCAGCCTCGGAAGGCAGGGTGCCGTAGCGGTAACAAAAGAGGCGGCATTTTTTGGCACGATCAAAAATTCCCGGCATTGTGCTGTGCATACGATAGGTTGCGGAGATTATTTGCTGGCCGGGTACCTTTCAGCACACCATACGCAGGACACCGGCCAAAAAATGATAACAGGGATAAAAGCTGCCGCAGCAAAAGCGTGGGGATGGACCGGGATAAAATCCTGGCGTGATGTTGATAAAGAAATTGAAGTCGAACTAACGGTATATTGATCCTTTGAGGTTTAGTAACACACAATGAAAAATCATATATTGGTAGGGTTTGGATTAGGCCCCATTCAGGCGGGACTTTTTGCTGCGGAAGCTTTCAAAAGCGGTCATTTCAATCGTATTGTTATTTCCGAAGTTGATCAGAAATTGATTGACGCGATTCGGGCCGATAAGGGCCGTTATACGGTCAATGTGGCATCACTGACCGGCATAACAACTCGAACGATTGACGGCATTGAACTGTACAATCCGGCGGTGGACAATGACAGACAGGAACTGATAGATGCGTTGACACAGGCAACAGAAATTGTCACCTCTTTACCATCAGTTGATTTTTATGAAACGGGACAATACAGTGTAGCCTCATTAATTGCCTGCGGTTTAGAAAACACTGCGGCAAAAGCGACAATCATCTATACCGCGGAAAATAATAATCATGCCGCTGAAATACTGGAGCAAAAAGTCAAAAGTCGATTAGGCAAATGGAATTCCGGGGTTCAGTTTCTCAATACGGTAATTGGCAAGATGAGTCAGGTTGTTATGGAAGAGTCGGTAATTACCGAAGGAAAATTGGCGACGATTGCCCCTGACTTTGCCAGGGCCTTTTTAGTGGAAGAATTCAACCGGATTCTGGTGACAAAATGCAGTATCCCCGGTTTTGCCCCCGGCATCGAAGTGTTTATTGAGAAACAGGATTTACTTCCTTTCGAGGAAGCCAAGTTGTACGGTCACAATGCGATCCACGCCCTGTTGGCATATCTGGGAATGCGGAAGGGCTATAAGAAGATGGCGGAACTTGCATACGACGTCGAACTGATGAAGATTGCACGACAGGCCTTTATGGATGAATCAGGTTCGGCGTTGATCCGGAAATATGGCCATCTGAAGGAACAGCTTTTTACGGAAAACGGGTTTCAGGAATATGCGGAAGATTTACTGGCTCGGATGACAAATCCCTATCTGAATGATACTGTTGCAAGAGCCTCCCGCGATCCCCGGCGAAAACTTGGCCTCAATGATCGGATTTTCGGAACCATGCAGTTATGCCTTGAACAGGGCATTGAGCCTGAGAATATGGCCTTGGCGGCTGCGGCCGCAGTGGCTTGCTGGATGGATCAAACAGGATTAAATCTTGAATCTCACTGTTCCGAAGTCCTCCAAAGGCTCTGGCAAAACCAAGTCAGCCCCTATAAGGCAGAAATACTCAAGATAACTCAGCAGGCATATAACAGGCTCCAATCCCTCCAAAGATCATAAAGAGCCATCAGTATCTCAGTACCGCCCACGGTCTGGTAAAACCATATATATATATCATTGACGCTGGGTAGCCGTTGGGACTAATTTTTCCCTGAAAATTCCCTCTGGACAAACGGCTGGATTTGGTGTATATAGCTTATTCTTAATGACTTAGGTTATTTCAGGGCGTTTAGCTCAGTTGGCTAGAGCACCAGCTCGACAATTCCAGAAGTTAAATATTCAGGTCTAATTGCTGTTGAATTTCAGTCACTGACAGCACTCATATATTACCCACTTTAACACTTCAACAGGAAAGCAATAAGAAATAAACACATGCCTATTTTGAGACATATTGGACTGGTAATGTAATTGACGCAGCAGGAACGCTGGGAGAGGGGAAAGTGGACAGGAAGTAGGCAGCTCAAATCATAATATCTTTTCACTTATTGAGGGCGCGATATTATATATCCGGACGACCCTACTGCGTGTCAAACGGCTTTAATAACCTTTTCCCGCATAAAAAGATGCATATTGTCTCGAGATACATTTTTCCACATACTGTCATTTTTAGACAGTTTTATTAAATCTTCGTGCAATATATGCCGACATGTCATATAATT
>CAZYQN010000027.1:0-48285 GCA_964649955.1 uncultured Pirellulales bacterium | reverse complement strand
GTTGTGTTCAAGAAGTAGCAAGTTGCGTCAAGTTCCATCACACTTGCGCTCAGTTTGATGCAAGTTGTGTTCAGTTGCGCTCAGTTGCGCGCGGTTGCGCAGAGGCTCTCCCCATAAATCATGATATAATCATCACTTGCCAAGTTCAAACCAATGCACATCTACTATTAAACACACACCGCCCCAAAATGGTTACTTCCGGCCCTCCCCCACTCCATTCCATCTATTTCGAATCCGCATATTCCTGCATGATTTTCCCGATTAATGCTCTGACAGAGATAATTTCATTACAGCGCCAAACATTGGAACCGGCAAAGGCAAAAGCATGCTCCATTCGTCCTTCCGCCGCATCTGCCAGCACCCGGGCGATACAGTAGGGAGCTGTGCCCGGATCACACGTTTTAAGACACTGGTAGTTGCAGTCGAACGGCACACGTAGCCCTTTCTGGATCGACTCGACAAACGCATTTCGAATAACCCGGCCCGGCAGTCCCACAGGGCTTTTAATCAGCGTCACATCCTCTTGCGTCGCATCGAGATACGCTTGCTTAAATGACGGATGCACATCGCATTCGTAAGTGCAGACAAACCGCGTCGCCATCTGCACACCCGAGGCCCCCCGCTCAAGAAAATATCGCATCTGAGCGCCGTCAAAGATTCCTCCCGCAGCAATAACTGGAATATCCAGCTTCTTCTCTTTGAGATACTCAAGCACATCCTTGAGTATCTGCTCAAGGGTCGGGGTACCTTCGTTGATCTGTTCAAGGCTGTACCCAAGGTGGCCGCCCGCCTTCATCCCTTCGATAATGATTGCGTCAGGCAGCCGGTTGTATTGCTTTTTCCAGCGGGTACAGATGATGTTACAGGTACGCGCCGATGAAACAATAGGGATCAATTTGATAGCCGTCCCCGCCGTCAGACCGGGCAGATTAAACGGCAATCCTGCGCCTGAAATAATCAAATCCACCTTTTCTTCAACGGCAGTTCGGACCAGTCGGTCATAGTCCGACAAGGCAACCATAATATTAACCCCGATGATGCCCTGTGTAAGCGAACGGGCTTTGCGGATTTCCTTCTGCAATGCAACTTCATTGATCTGCGCAAATTCAGTGCCGGGATGTTCTTCGAACATTCCAGCCCCGGCCGTCGCAATAACTCCGGCACACCCTTCGTTGGCAACCGCCGCCGCCAGACCCGCACGTGAAACACGCACTCCCATACCGCCTTGAATAATAGGAGGATTAATGTTCAGCTCACCAATACATAAGGGATTAATCCCAGCCTTGTGTCGTGTCATAAAGATCAGATTTTCTTATCAAAAAATTATTTGAAAGAAGGCCGAGATTCAAACAATAACCCATACAGGTATTATTTCGGCATTCCGGCAAAAAGTACAATGCCGCCAAATAGTATCGCAAGAATACCCCAAAATCGATAGACCCAAAGGGGTTTCTTTTGTATCCATTCGACCATCAATTTGAATTTACCCGGTGTCACCACAAGTGTCACCAATAGAGCGCTTGCCATGAGCACTCCCAGCACAATTACGACCCACGGCATCCTGCACCCGGTCGCCAAAATCAAAAAAAGCACACCTACGACGCTTTTCGCTGCCGCCGCACACCATATCCCCCAGCCTTTTGAAACAATAGCCAAAAACCGGTTCATCCACTCCGGCCTGACAATTACTGCAAATCCCCACAGCCCGATGAACGCCCCTATGACCCATACGATATGCTGCATTGCAGATTCTCCTTTCCGGTCTTCAGGTTCGACTTCACTGGTCAATCTTTTCAACCATATCAAAATCTATCTCCACGCTGGCCGCCTGTCCGAGCATTTCCACCTGCAGGACCAGCCGCGTTTCCTTCGGCGTTTGGATCACCAGCCCCTCGGTTCCCATCAGCGGCCCGGCAATCACCCGGCAGCGTTGCCCCACCTTAAGATAATCATGCGGCATCACAGGTTTGCCCAACTGAAGCAGGGTTTCAATCGGCACAAGCTCGCGAATCAGCCTGGCCTGATCAATCACCGGTATAATCGCCGCCGTACGATTGGTCTTGAGGGCCTCAAGCCTCTCGGCCTCGCCGCCGCAAAAGAACACATATCCCGAAAACAACGGCAACAACGACCGAATGGTTCGTCCGCTCTTACGCGAAACCTTCCAGCTCATCGGAAGAAAATACGGCACGCTTTTATGGACCAGTTGCCAAGCCATCGCTTTTTCGTTGCGGGCCTTTGTATGGGCAACCCACCACGTCCCGACAAAGTCCGCGATGGACTTCTCTTCAGGCCACACGATGGGCGGATTTTCGCTCACCTTCAGCACGTTTCCTCAACTCCTGTAATAAAACGATATTATAAAACCATAAGAGAATTGTATCGCAAAACGAGGGATAAGTCAAATGCTGCTTAAATGTCAGCATCTGCCTAAACAGTCACCGTCAAATATTCGCAGTCCCGTTCAAATTGCATAATACCCCGGCATACCGCCGGAACCAGCACCGTTTGCCCGGCCTTGAAAGAAACCGGCCCGGCGGTGTCATCAAGGATATGCCCGGCTCCGCTGAGAATGACCAGTGTTTGCATTTGACCGGCTTTCAGTAAAACCTCACAGCCCGGCAGCTGGTGTCCTTTGTCCACCTTAAACTCCGGTGCATCGACCAACCGCCCCACCGTCGCAGGCGTATCATTGCCGGGGTCTCCGAAGTGAATGCATTCCATCGCCTCTTCAATATGCAATTGACGCGGCTTGCCCGTCTTGGCGTCCGTCCGGTTCCAGTCAAATACACGGTAGGTGGTATCCGACGGCTGCTGAATCTCGGCGATCACCAATCCTTCGCCGATGGCATGGCACATTCCCGAAGGCAGAAAATGGCACTGACCAACCTCCACCGGAACCCGCTGAAGATAGTCTGCGCAGGTTCCCTTTCGCACTGCCTCTTCAAAAACCTTTCGCGTCGTACCGGCCTTTAGTCCGCGATAAATCGCCGCTCCCGGACGTGCTGCGACAATGTACCAGCATTCTGTCTTCGGCTCTCCTTTGCCCATTTTCCGGCAGGCCTCCGCATCCGGATGGACCTGCACACTGAGGACATCCTCGGCATCCAGCAATTTAATCAGCAGTGGAAACGGTCCGCGAAAGTCGGCCGTACCCATAATCGCCTGACCGTACTGCTCCATTAATGACCGCAGCGTCATCCCCTTCAGCGGCCCGTTGGTGACAATGGATTGACCGTTCGGCAAATCCGCCAATTCCCAGCTTTCGCCGATGGGAACCCCCGCAGGCAGGGATTTGCCGTAAAGTTCACTCAACCGCCGGCCGCCCCAGATACGTTCCTGGAAGACCGGTTCAAATGTCATTGGATAGAGATTCATTTTTATATATATACCGTATCAGAAGGGATTTGTCTTGCAGAAAATATCCTGTTTTTCAGTGATGCTGCCAGGACGGTTCTGTCTTTGAGTAAGAAATTCTAATTTAAAGCACACTCATAACGCCGTCAGCAATCGCCGCTGCGATGCGATCCTGATGACTGCCGTCTAAAAGCATCGCCGCTTCAGATGGATTAGATAAAAAACCGCACTCCACCAGCACCGCCGGGCATGATGTTTTCACCAGAACTACATAATCGGCCGTGCGGAGTCCTTTGCTGGAAATACCGGTGCGGGACAAAGCGGATTCGATGCTGCGACCCAGTCGACGTGATGCTTCACTGGCCGAGCGAGCGATATAGACCGTAAAACCCTGATGAATTCGGTCACTGTTGGAATCGCTGTGAATACTGACAAACAAATCTGCCCCGGCACGGTTGGCCATGGCCGCACGCTCTTCTTTGTCAATATGGGTATCGCCCTGGCGAGTCATAATAACCTCCACGCCCCGTTTTTGAAGAATGGCGGCCAGCCGTCGCGCGATTCCCAGATTGACTTCTTTTTCATGATAGCCCAGATAACTGATCGCCCCGGGGTCTTTGCCGCCATGACCGGCATCAACAATAACCTTGCCGGAACCGGTCTTCGGTGTCCACGGTGTACTTGGCACAGAAGGAGTCGGAGTCCACGCCGGCGTTGCACTTTTTAAAAACGGACGGATCTGGGGCAGCAGAATTTCGGAGACATAATGTGTCCCGTTTACTGATACAACCGGCCCGACAGCCCCGACAGCCTGGCCGTTGACATACACGCGGCCATTGTCATACATAAACAACAGCACACGGTTGTTTGCATTCTTCAGTTCATAGTAGGGACTTCCGCCGGATACCGACAACCCCAACTTGCTGCCAAGCTCGGAAACGGACAGCATATAACCGGGTATCGTGGTGCCCCCCCCGGAACGACCTGCCGGCGGCTGACATCCGGCCAATACGGCTAATCCCATCAGCCCTAATCCGACCAACAGCATTCTCTTTTTAGACATATTCACCTGTTACACTTATATGGACAGTTTCTGTAACATCGACCAACCAAAGCAGAAATCTTTACACAGGTCGCTAATTCCTTCCAAAAACAACCCCAGCCTGTCAAACCGGCGTGTCTAACACCTTCCCGCTTACGTAATCATTCTGCCTACTAAGGGAAGCATTGTGACCCAAAAAAGAATGCCTGTCAAGAGCGCAGCGTAAAACCCGCCTTCATGAAGACCTATAAAGTATATCTTGGGCACTGTAGATATAGTGTGTCAGTTATTATTCAGACCATTTAATAACCAGCGGTCGCCAAGCACCGCAAAGTCCGCCATATCCACTCTGTAATCGCGATTGATATCCGCCCGTTCAAACAGGTCAAGGGCCGCTTTTCCTTCAGCCGTAAAAAGGTTTGAATCGCTGAATGCAAGCCACTTTTCGAAAAACGCCACCGCATCCGCCAAGTCCACACGGTTATTCATGACCAGATCGCCTTCTATGGGCGGATTAAAAAACACCAGTGTAACGTCGTCGCTCGGCTCATATACTCCCATCTGGTCATAGACTCGAAATGTAATCCAATAGGGTTCATTGGCATCGGCAGCGGCAGGCACCCGATATTGAATATGAATGTGAGAGTCCCCGGCACAACTATGACAAAATGAATCGCCGGGTTTCGACAGATTGATCGGAAAAGACGGATCCAGTTCACGGGCCATCAATCCGTCGCTGATGGAAACACACTCAACAATCAATCTATAATCTACCTGTACCTGTCCGACAAGCTGGCGGCTGGAGCCATCCTGTAAAATATCAAAACCGGGTTCCCCGATCTGATAGCGGTTGTACCGCGAACTAAAATACATCGGATAATACCAATGAAGCCATGTGTCGGAACTGCTGCGATTCGGATCACTGTGTCGATATTTTTGAGTTACATCTAAAAACAATTCAGCATCATCTTCGGTGCCGACAAGGCCATCGGGATTGCAGCCAATCAAAAAGTGATCCAGCGGGCAAGAGGCCATCGCCCATGCTTGAAGTACCGCCGGCATAAATAAAATAACTATATGCATACGCATTGTATTTGTCTCCTCTACAGTGAATATTAATCTTCAAGCGGCGGCCAGCCGGGAGCATATTGCGGAAACCACAGACACTTTCCCCCCGGCCAAAGCCAGGTTTCTTCTGCTGATAGTGTTTCTGCGTGGCCGTCGGCAAACAAATAATTGGATACCCCCCGATGCCGATCCCAGGCAACCTGAGCCTTCACTTCCTCCAGCGAACCCCACGCCTCGGGATGAGGATGATCTACCCCTCGCCAGGAGTCGGGAGCTTCGCTGATATAAATCGTATACCCCGGACGCCGGATATGGCCGACAGTGTTATAATACCCTTTACCGAACGGACAGGCTGGATCCAAGAGCCAGTTCAGAGAAAAACTGGACCAGCGGACATTCACGGGCTGCTCGTTCAAAGGACGGTTCCAATCGGCAAAAGGGTCGCCGTGATCCGACGGACACCGGAACAGCAGACCTTCCTGAGTATACCGAGTCAGGATGTTGAGCCAATACTGTTGTGGATTCTCCAATTTACAGGAACTGGGCGGCAAACGATCCGCGTGTTCCATTCGATAGGCGTTAACCGCCAATCCCATTTGACGCGTATTGCTGAAACAGACCAGCCGTCTGGCACTGTCGCGGGCTTTTTTTAACGACGGCATTATGATTGACAACAGCAGAGCGATAATGGAAATCGTCACCAACAGCTCAATCAGAGTAAATCCGCACCTTCGCTGCTGAACAAAAGTCAAGGGCACAGGACAGGCAGAAGCCCTGTCCTGCACCCCGGCACCCTGTCGATGTTTCAGCAAACAATACTGTATGCTGTTTATCATTGATCCATTCCTTCTTATAAGGAATACCGTCGCTGTCTGCGGCGTTTCAAATCAAGCAGGCACCCTCCGCCCAACAGCAGAACAGTCATCGGCTCCGGTACTGTCACAAATGTAAACGTGTAAGGGGCCGAATCTGCATACCCGGTATTCCCTGCATCAAATGCAGTAACCGTTGCCGAAAATACTTCTCCCGGACCACTCGCCAAGGCAAAAAACTCAAGATGCGTATGGAATCCCCATGCGCCCAGAGCGCCTTTTTCGTTGAACACATCCTCCATCCAAACCGGTTCTCCAAGCAGTACGGATGCCCCGTCTTCGGTCAATACTTCAAGCCCGGTCGCTTCATTTTCCATCCAGAAACCGTTTGAAAAAGAAATGCGTTCAAGACCGATCCGCCACTGAGGCGATTGAGTCTGGTCGGACCCGCCAAGCTGCCAGCCTCCGTGCAAAGGATGTGCGGAGTGCCAGCAATCCAGTTTTGCTTTATAAATCTGCAAATCACCGATGAATTCACCGGTGGGCACCAGTTCAATCGTTTCCCATTGAATTTGTTCCGCGTTTGCAAAAATCCACAATTGATTATCGTCGGCCGTACCGGCCATGTTATCCTGGTTAATGCCGACGTGAGTATGCTCGTGAGCTTCTGCGGTGGAAATCAATACAGCAATCATCATAAGCAATAGAAGCATTGCATTTTTATATAAATACGTCATAAAGAATTTCTCCTGTGTTTAATCTTTCCTGTTGATTTTAGAAAACATCTGCGGCTGTTTTGGCCGCGCATTGTCAACACAACTGAAAATCCAGTTGAAGAAGACAAGACCTCGACCGTCACCGGCAAAGGGGTTGAACCCATTGAAATAAACATGAGTGTTACACAGGAGGCGCGCGTGGAATGAAATCGTAAACGGCAGCCTCGGCGAGAATTTCCTGCCTGTCGATACATTCGGCGATTATGATATCTTCGTAATGAGAATCAGCGGAAATTTCTGTCAGTACGGTTTTTCCCGTCACCCCGAAGAGAAAACTACAGACGGGACAATTTTCTCCATCATGGGAAGGCAGCTCAAATGAAGTACCGCTGCCGCAGTCGTGTTCATGCGCCCGCCCGGTACAGCACGAGGCATGCAGCGGGGCTGCGATCTGAAGCGAAGCGCACGAAAAGACAATCGTGACCCCTGTCGCGACAAGTTTTTTCATTAAACATTTTTTTGCGCCAGTGTGCAGCATACTGTGCAAAGCCCTTCGATTCGAATCTGTTGACGAACCATCTTAGCCCCCTCAGGAAGCTTAACCAGCGGCGTTTCAACACCGATCAAACATTCAGTCCGATGACAACGAACACAGGTAAAATGCGGATGACACTGATGACGAGAGCAATGATGCGCTAACTCAAAGTACCACTGCCGCTGCTGAACAAATGCCTTGTGGGCCAAGTCGGTTTCAACCAGACTCATCAAGGTGCGATAGATTGTTGTTTTGTCGGGGGCCGTACTGCCCAGCCGAGCGGCGATTTCCTGCGGGGCCAGCGGACAGCCTGCCTCGAGCAGCACGGACATTACCGCAACACGCGGAGGAGTAACACGAAGCCGCTTGCTGCGAAGCATTGCGGCTGCCTGTTCAGTGTTGGCCGGATTCATCGGCTGTTTCCTTTTGGTCTTCAGGATCCTTCTTTCCGCACAGGACACAACAGTGGTGCCCGACGTGAACGCCGTCCGAACGTACAAACATCATCGGGAAAACAATGTCGCTGAGGCAACACGGAACCCATACCGCAATAAATAAAGCCAAAAACATTCCGATCACCAAGGCAACCGTCAGTTGTTCAGGACTGTTCATCAGCATAAAACTCGCCGACGCCCAGGTACTTATGAGAATGTGTCCGGCATGGGAAACTTTGGTATGCGGCCAGAAATATGCCAGCACGATCCCCAGCAACGCCGCAGGATTAACGATATACCATTCTTCTATAAATCCCAGATGCAGGTGCGGGGAAGATGTGTGGTCATGCTCGCAATCAGGCCCATGCTCAGTATGAACTTCACTATCATGGGCATCGTGGTCATCGCCGGTATGAAGTGCCGCATGGGTCGGAATCACCGCCCCCAGGATGGATTGGCCGAAATAAGGCAAAATGCAGTCACTCAGGGTCGCCACACCGACAGAACCGACATAACCGACAATAAGAATGATTAAAAAGTTCTTCGCTTTGCGGTGGATTTCAAACAAAGCAGCCGTCACCATCGCACTGAGCAACACATGCAGGGGATGAAATACTGTAAATAAACGCTCGGCATTGTCTTTACTGATATCTTTAAAAAAATACATAAAAGCAATACCCAGAACTGCCCCGAAGATGGTAAATGGGCTGTGGGCTTTTAATTCCGTTCCAATACGTTTTAATGTTCCGGCTGTTGTCATAAGAAATCCTGATAAAAGTATATTTGCAACTCAGTTGCAAGTAGAGAATACAGGAAAGTGTCTTTAAACTCAAGGAAAATTTGACTATTTTACTGCGACCGCGAGAATTTCGACCGCCCCTCCGACCGGCAATGCCCCCACTTGAAATGCGGCCCGAGCAGGGTATGTATCCTTAAAGAATTCTTTATATACCTCATTTACAGCCTTAAAATCGTCAATGTTTGCCAGAAAAACCTGAACTTGTACAACCTCCGCCAGTGAAAAACCGGCGGCTGTACAGATGGCCTGTACATTGAGAAGAGCTTGCCTTGCTTGTGCTGTTACACCCCCGGTAACAAGCTTTCCTGTGGCCGGAGCAATTCCTAATTGCCCTGAAATATATAAGTTTTTGTCGACCTGTATTGCCTGGGAATAAGGTCCAATTGCTGCAGGTGCCTGATCTGTTTGTATCGCCTTTCGCGTCATCGTATCCCATCCTTTTTCAATTGTCGGTTGTTTTCAAAGACCATTGGTTCGGTTTTTTCTGTTCGAACGCCCTAAAAGCGTTATAATAGCAGGGTTTTCGATAAAAATCCATATAGGATTAAGGTAATGGTCACAAATACAGCGTATAACAAGGAAGCCCAAACAGCTTTTCGCTCAGGCTTGCAGGAAAAAGCTGAGTTGACGGGTCTGTTATTAGAGGAACTTCTGGAACACCAGACAGATATCCCCTCTCGTTTGAAAGAGGCGATGCAGTATATGCTCCAAAGCGGCGGCAAGCGGATACGTTCAGCCCTGGTGATGTGGTGCTGTGAATTAACAGCCGGGACATTAACCGATGCGGCCAAAATTGCTGCAGCATCTATCGAAATGGTGCATACGTATTCGCTGATCCATGATGATCTGCCGGCGATGGATGATGACGATATGCGTCGCGGACGGGCAAGCTGTCATAAGCAGTTTGACGAGGCTACGGCGATCCTGGCGGGAGATGCCCTGCTGACTTTGGCATTCGAACTGCCGGCCAGAAATATTGCCGACGCTGAAATCGCCGTGCGGATAATCCGTACACTGGCTGAAGCCGCAGGACCCTCGGGGATGATCGCCGGACAGATAGCCGACCTTGAAAGCGAGAACTTACCGGGAACGATGGATCGCCTTCGGTACATCCACGTTAACAAAACAGCCAAGATGTTCGCCGCGGCCGCCGGACTTGGAGCAATTGCCGGCGGGGCAAGTGAAGCAGACATCGCCTCGCTGCTGGCGTATGGTTTGAAAATCGGCTTAGGTTTTCAGATTGCCGATGACCTGCTGGATATTTCCGCCAGCAGCGAACAACTCGGTAAAACCGCCGGTAAAGACGCTCAACAGGGAAAGCTGACCTATCCGTCACTGGTCGGAGTCGAAGAATCAAATCGTCTTCTTGTCCGGGTGACAGAGGAAGCCATTGAGGTGATCGAACATTTCGGTCCGCGAGCTGTATTGCTTTGGAATCTGGCCATGGAAATGCTTAACAGAAAAAGATAGAAATTCAGGATACCGCTTACAGCGGATCGTATTATTCATACTTATTTATATATAAAGAGAGATGACAAAATTACTTGATGCTATTAATGGTCCGGAAGATATGCAGGGTTTATCGCCGGAGCAATTATCGCAGCTTGCTGAAGAAATGCGCGAGCTGATTACGCATTCGGTCAGCCAGACCGGCGGACACCTTGCCAGCAACCTGGGTGTGGTGGAGCTGACTATCGCTATGCACCGGGCGTTCAACTTTCATCGCGACCGGCTGCTCTGGGATGTGGGACATCAATGCTACGCCCATAAAATCCTGACGGGCCGGCGGCAGATGTTCGGCCAATTGCGTCAGGAAGAGGGGCTAAGCGGCTTTCCCAGCCCTGCCGAGAGTGACTGCGATGTATTCAGCGTCGGTCATGCAGGCACCGCCATTGCTACGGCACTGGGAATGGCGTTGGGCGCTCAGCACAAAGGAACCGACGAGAAAATCGTTGCATTGGTCGGTGACGCCAGCATCGTCAACGGATTGTCTTTTGAAGCCCTCAACAATGTCGGTCTGGTCAAACGGCAAATGCTGATCATCCTCAATGACAACTCGATGGCAATCGATGTGACCCAGGGAGCCATGGCAAAGTATCTGTCGAAAGTCCGGCTCAGCCATACCTATGACGATATCCGTGTGACGACCAACCGTATCCTCGAACATCTTCCGCTGATCGGCCGGCGGATGGAAGAAACCCTGGAAAATTTCAAGAAGACGCTGCGTATGGCCATCTCGCCGAGCCGGTTGTTTGAAAGTTTGAATATTCCGTATTTCGGCCCGGTTGACGGACACGATACGGCATCGCTGATTGAATTATTCAAGGCACTGTCGGCATTAAACAGTCCGGCCATCCTGCACGTCTATACCAAAAAAGGGATGGGCTTTAGCCCCGCCAACGACAATCCCCGCAAGTATCACAGTACGGGACCGTTTGAACTGAACGGCGAGAGTCAAAAACCGGCCCCGGGGGAACGAACGTTCACTGATGCGTTCGGAGACGGGCTGGTTGAACTGGCCCAGCGCGATGACAAAGTCATCGGTATTACCGCTGCGATGCCGGACGGAACAGGTCTTGTCAGATTCCGTGAGCTTTTCAAGAATCGTTATTACGATGTCGGTATCGCCGAAAGCGTTGCGGTGGACATCGCCGCAGGTCTTGCGCGACAGGGATACAAGCCCTATGTCTGCATCTATTCAACTTTTTTGCAGCGAAGCTTTGATCAGATATTCCAGGAAGCATCCCTTCAGAATCTGCCGGTCGTATTCTGTATCGATCGTGCAGGAGCAGTCGGCAATGACGGGCCGACCCATCACGGTTTGTGGGATATCGGCTATTTACGGATGCTGCCGAACCTGGTCATCGCAGCGCCGGCTGATGAATGGGAGACCAAAGCGGCGATCCATCTGGCTGCGGATTGCGGCGTACCGTTTGCCATCCGCTATCCGAAAGAGGCCGTACCGAAAGAGCCTTATGCACCGCATATTCCGTATCAACTCGGCAAAAGCGCCGTTCTTTGTCAGGGCGACTCGGACTTTATACTTCTTGCTATCGGAACTCCGGTTAACCAGGCCCTTAAAGCGGCCCGTGAACTCGAACAGGAAGGAATTTGTGTAACCGTCGTTAACGCCCGTTTTGCCAAACCATTGGATGAAGAGCTGTTAAAATGGTTCCGAACGGGTAAAACCGTCATAACCCTTGAAGACCACAGCATTGCCTGCGGCTTTGGTTCGGCTTTATTGGAAATGGCTGTCCGGACCGCCCATATTCAGGACGACCCGGATATTCGAGAAGGCATCGGCAAAGCGGTGCTGCTGGGAGCAGCAGATGAGTATTTGCCCGCAGCCAGCCGCAGTAAGCAGCTTTCCTGGATGCAGATAACAGCACAACATATCGTTCAGACCGTAAAAAATCTGAAATTTCAGTCTAAAAAGGCCGATAGTTACTTAAAGCAAAGTTAAATACGGCTCTCTGATAATGAAAAAAAATAAATTCATTGTTTTCGGCGACTTACAGCGGCCTCACGCACGTGATGCGATGGACCGGTTTGTGGCCTTCGTCGAGGGACGCGCTGAAATCGTGGCCAATTGTCTCGAATCGGGCTGTGAACTTAATGATCTGCGTCAGGCGGATTTTGCAGTGGTTTTCGGCGGCGACGGTACGATTTTGCGGGCCGCCCGTGAATTGTGTCAGACCAGCGTACCGGTGATCGGGGTAAATGTCGGCAAACTCGGTTTTTTAGCGGAATTCAGCATCGAAGAACTGCTTAGTCAGTATGATCGTATCATTGAAGGACAAACACCGATAGAAAAACGGATGATCCTTCACTGCGATGTTGTGCGGCAGGGACATGAAATATTCTCCTATACCGCCGTGAATGATGTCGTTATCGCTGCGGGGCCGCCGTTCAGTATGCTTGAATTGAAAGTCACAGTTCAAGGACAGAAATTGGCTATGTGCCTCGGGGACGGATTGATTGTATCGACCCCCACCGGCTCGACAGCGTATAATATGTCGGCGGGCGGACCAATACTGTCAGCGAATCTATCCGCTATGGTGGTTACGCCTGTATGCCCGCATTCGCTGAGCTTTCGCTCGATTGTTTTGAATGCCGAGCATCAGATACGAATTGAGCCGTTGCGGGTCAATGAACAAACTACTTTGCTTTTAGACGGACAAGTACAGCAGCGATTACTGCAAAACGATATTGTCGCTATTCGTAAACATGCCGGTCAGTTTTTGGTGGTCAATAATCCGCTGCGGACCCAATGGGATACCTTGGCGACCAAATTACACTGGGCCCAAAAACCGCGGTATGCAAACCGCCAGCCGGACATAAAAACCTGAATATTCAGGAGGACGCACTTATGAAATATTATCGACTCTTGATTGTACTTTTGGCAGCAGGAGCGGAACTTTCAGCCGTCAATAATCCCAATGTCAGTTCCCCTGTCGGCTCCCCAACCGCCGTACCCAGCGCAACTCGAAGCAGTCTGGTCCCAAGCCGGCCCTTTGAGTCTTCCAGCGGCAACGACATCGTCACCGGAAATGTCGGCGGAATGAAACACTTCCGCGGCGTAGTGCCTTACAGCTCAAGCTACTATTCCAGCAGCAGCGCCCGCAGTTCAGTAGATGATTTTATCCGCCGTTCCTATGACCCCATCGCTAATGACCGTTCTCCGGGACAATACCGGACATACTATGAACCAAGACGTATGACAGGATCCTCGGTTCGGGCCGATGGGGCAAGCAGCTATTCACCGATGCTCTCCAGTCAAGGACAGAGCAATCCCTATACGCCTCAGATGCTGCCGCAAACGCTGAACACCCAATACAGCCGTCAGCGTCCTTTGTCACTGAATACCCTCGAAATAGAACGCATCTTAGACAGGCAAATCCGGCTCCGCGAAGAGAGTAAACGTCAGCTACAGACTTCGGCTTCAGAAGAAGAAAAAGAAAAGTCTCCAACAGAACCGAAAATGGAACCGCTCTTCTTTGAGACCTACCTGCAGTCCAAAGACCTTGTGCCGGTCAAAGAACTTCCTGAGCCGAAAAGCGAAAAACCTGCTTTACCGCTGAAAGAGGAACAGGAAATACTTAACACCCTACAGCAAGAGGCCGCCCAAAAACTTTTAGAAGAAGAAACACGGCGAAGAAGCGACCTGCTGCGTGATCAGACCGCTTTGTCCTCCCCCAAACAATCCAACCAACAGGAAGCATCCGAGGGATTGACTGATGCCCAAAAGGCCGAGGCCGCCGCCCTGCTGAGCCGGTATAAAACGTTCGAGCAGCTTGCAAAAGCCCGACGGGAAGAATATCTGGCGGCAGCGGAACTTTTCCTGAAAGAAGGCAAATTTTATAAGGCCGCCGACACGTTTGCCCTGGCATCCATCTGGGCACCGGGCGACGCGCGTCCCCTTGCCGGCCAAGCCTTCGCTCTATTCGCGGCAGGCGAATATATGAGCAGTGCCTTCTATCTGAGTCAGGCTATTGTGCTTAATGCGGAAGTTGCCTCACAAAAAGTGAATCTGCCCGGCCTGATCGGCGACAGGGATGTGTATGAAAACCGGCTTATGGAGATGACCACATGGCAGGAACGCAGCAGCTCCGGTGAACTGGCATTTCTGATGGCATTCGTCTATCATCACGACGGCAAAGCAGGTAAAGCGGGCGACTTGATTCTCACGGCCGCCGATCAAATACCGAACGACAAAGCGATTCAAATTCTGCGTGCAGTGATCTTTCCGGACGCAGCGGTCAAGTAAGACAAAGGGGCCGGGGTGATCGCATTTGCAGAACAGAATGGTCTGGACGCAGACGCACTGCTGGGGACCGAAGGCCGGGCCGCACAGCAATGGCCGGGGTTTGAGTCACGACCCCAGCAGCTTGAGATGGCGCGATATGCCCAGAAAGCCTTTCGTGAAAAGTTCCATCTTGCCGTCGAGGCGGGAACAGGTGTAGGTAAAAGCTTTGCTTATCTATCGGCGGCAATCGATATCGCCTTGCGAAAGGCCGGACGAGTTGTCCTGAGTACGTACACCATCAATCTTCAGCAGCAGTTGATCCAAAAGGACATTCCCTTTCTTGAAGCCCTGATCGACGAAGGTTTTGTCACACGTCTGGCCAAAGGAAGAGGCCATTACCTGTGCAGGCGGAGGCTGGACTATGCCAAACAACGCCAGCAAAGTCTGTTTGACGACGCCGGTATCGAACTGATTTCCATAGCGGAATGGGCCGCCCATACCGAGGATGGTTCGCTGAGCGATCTGCCCGAACTGCCCTCGCCCGAAGTCTGGCAGGCGGTCCAAAGCGAACACGGCAACTGCAAAGGACGCAAGTGTATCCATTATGCACGATGTTTTTACTGGCGGGCACGACGACAGCTTGAGGCGGCGGATATTATCGTCGCCAATCACGCGATCCTGTTCAGCGACCTTGCTCTGAAAGGCGAAGGTGTGGGAATCCTGCCGGAGTATAACTATGTCGTATTGGACGAGGCCCACACCATCGAACACGTCGCCGAAGAACACTTCGGCATTCATATCAGTCAATATACCATCTCGTCGCTGCTGGACAATCTTTACCATACACGGCGGCGGCGCGGTATTTTAGCGTATTTACAGGAAGATGCCCAGGAAGCCCGGGAAGGAGTCCGCCGATGCCGTACGGCTCAGCAGGTGTTCTTTGCACAGGTGCAAGCCTGGTTTGCACACGCCGGGGAAGAGTCGGGCGGACAGTGTGAACCGGGATTTGTCGATGACAACTTGTCGTCGCCGCTAAAAGAATTACGGCTCAGTTTAAGCCGGCTGACAAAAACACTGAAAAATGAAGAAGATAAATTTGAATTGGGGCGATTTGCGGACCGCCTGGGAGAGCTGGAAGCCGATCTGCGTATTTTTCTGCAGCAAACCCGGAAGGACTGTGTCTATTGGATCGAGGCGGAAAACGGAAAACGGCGGCGGGTCACGCTGCGTGCAGCACCACTGGACGTTTCGCCCTACCTGCGAGAGCGTCTGTTTGAAACACACGATTCGGTTATTCTGACCAGCGCGACATTAAGCTGCGGTGCATCCGATAAGGCAGGATTTGCCTTCTTTGCCGAGCGCATCGGATTGGACACGTTTGAGGCGCTGCAGCTGGGTTCCCCCTTTGATTATGCCCGTCAGGTAAAATTGTATATTGAGGCGGATATGCCCGACCCGAATGCCCCGGACTTTATCGAGCGGGCGGGTGAGGCCATCAAAAAATACCTGCTGAAAAGCGGCGGACGGGCCTTTGTGCTGTTTACCAGCTATTCCATGCTGCAGCGTATGACCGAGCAGCTTGAAGAGTGGATCGAAGAGCAGGCACTGGAACTGCTGACTCAGGGCAGCGGGATGGATCGCGGAAAAATGCTGACGGTATTTAAACAGACTGCCCGATGCGTGCTGTTCGGCACCGACAGTTTTTGGCAGGGAGTCGATGTGCCGGGCGATGCGTTGTCGAATGTAATTATTGTGCGGCTTCCGTTTGCGGTGCCCAGTCATCCGCTGATCCAGGGACGCATTGCGCTGATGCGTCAAAAAGGACAGAATCCGTTTATGGACTACCAGCTCCCGATGGCTATCATCAAATTCAAACAGGGATTCGGCCGTTTGATCCGGAGCAAAAGCGATACCGGTATGGTTGTGGTGCTGGACAGCCGTATCGTGCAAAAACCCTACGGCCGTCAGTTTCTGGCCGCCATCCCGAAATGTCAGACCGAGATTGTTGTCTCTGAAAGTTTTGACTGATTTAAAAAAATCGAGAGCTTGCTGTTAATAAGAAGACTGCGGCAAAGTCCCGGTGTCCGTTAAATCCGTATCTCCCAAAGTTATCTCGGTTACAATCGCCCCAACCGTAGCAAACAGCGCCATTATAAAGCATCGCCAGATCATCGGCACAAAGACCTGTACCGCCTCCATTTCCCAAGTGCGTTCCATTCCGAATGCCGCCAGTGAATAGACTAATGCTGCTGTCAATCCTGCTCCCGCCGCAGCTAAAATACGTTTTCCACGGCCAAGTCCGCCAGCCCATCGCGTCACCGCCCAGCCTGCTGCAAGCGGTACAAAAAAGACCAGACAAAACAGCGGACGAACAAACCAGAAGTTCTCTTCGATAGGGACAATGCCGGTCTTGATATGATACCCCCAGTGAGCCGGGATAAAGCATACCGCCGCCAAGATTGCCGCTGCCGGCACATGCCATAACCGCACGGCCTGTTGTTCCCGATGTGCGTTTATATTTGCCATACGTCGGCGAATCGTCAACGGCCAGTTGTAGCACAGACAAAATACCCAGCGTTCCAGCAATGCCCCACGCTCACCGAACACCGGCACGATATGCACCGCATCGGTCGCCCAATGGGAGGCCATAAACCGCGCCAAGGCCGGATAACGATAAGCCATCTGTATCGGAAACGCCAGATAACCGACGTATTTAAAGTAACTTAAAAAAAGCGCAATATTATAATCTTTAAAGTTCCGGTCACGAATCGCCACAATGGTTGTATAAAGCCCTCGACAGAACGAACCCGGTGAGATCGGAATCACCTGAAACAGGACCAGAATGCCTGCTACCGCCGCCGCCCGTTCACCCTGCGGCATATCCGGGTGTGTCCAGTAAAAATAAGCCGCCACCGCCACCGATACAACCTGTGTAACCGGAAGGGTCATCAGGTGCACTACAAGACTGACCAGGTATTTTTGAATATACGGTTCATTAAGCTGTGATAAAATCGTTTCGGCGTCTTCATCACTTAGAATATTCTTTTTACGGCCCTGTTGGACCATGTCCCGCAGCCATTGTTCACGCAGCGATGCGTCAAAATACAGCCGAAGCGGACGAACAAACAGAAAATAAAACTTGTCTTTCATTACTGCCCAATCGGTCAGGAACCGATGCAGCCCCGCCGGCAGAATCGAAAACGGAAGATGCCCTAAATATCGAATCGGCTGACGACGAATCAGCATCACCCGTTCAGCACTAACTCGCCCGGCCCGATGCCAACCGATCAATTGCTCAAAAATCCTTCCGCACAACGCTCGCTTCAGATAATTGGGACTGCGTAAGATTGCTCCATAGTGTCTCCGCCAATCAGCACGTGCCCAAGTTTTTTGCAGTACACGCCCCAACAAAGGCAGCAATCCGAGCATGAAGAACATAAACGTTTTCAGCCGGCTGATGCGAAACGCAGGCTCCCTGTCGGCATCCATCAGGTTGCGCACCCGCCAGCCGGTCACGGCACCGCTGAAGATCGTACCCCACAATCCGCCATCGTACAGCAGTCGAAGATGATTATGCGTAATATCCGGCAGCGAATCGCGATAGAGCTGCTCGCAATCCTTTAGCTCTGACAGCATCCGCTTTGCTTCCGGAAGGCGTTGAGCTACTTGAGGATGTGCGGCCAAATAGCGTTCCAGCGTCGCTATATCGCCGCGGTCAAACTGCACCCATGACCTGCGCTTAATGCCTCCGGCAATCAGTTTGAAATCTCCCGGACTCATCGGTAAAAACGGCAACAGCGCCAACCCTGCACGAAAATCCACTGCGATCAGACCCTGCTGAGGGTCGGCGTTTGTCTCCAGTCGTTTCAGACAGTTCGGCTGACTCTTGCACGTGGTCCATTCGTACTGCCGTGCAAACTCATACGCTCCCATCTCATGGAGAAGGTCAACAAAGGCAGTCATAAACCGATACTTGCCGCGATACTCCCGGGAACCGAGGCGGCTATCGTCATCCTGTACCGTCTTCTTTCGCCAGCGTTTCAGCAAGTCCATCCGGTCATCAACTTCCAGCCGCCAAGTACGCCCTTCCACCCAATCGCTCAGCTCGCCGCAACTGCCCAGCACGGAATCTACAAACGTCACATGAATATCGTTGACACACAATGGATCATTAAACTTCTCCTGAGCTGCCGCACGAATGAATTTCTGCCACAATGCCCCGGCCCTCGCGGCGGCAGGATTGACCTGCAATTGAAACGGCCCTTGAAATCCGATTGCATAAACCACATTACGAAACAGGACCGAAAAACCTGACGGCGGAATCAAAATCTTCATTGCATAAAAACCGCCGACCTTCAGTCCCGTTCCTTCCGCCTGTTCGAGTGCCCGCCCGTTTGCGGTGATGCCGAGAATCTCAACCCGATAGACCTGCCCGGCAAATCCCCCGCCGACAAATCGTTCCACGCGGAGCTTTACGTGGGCATGGGGGCCCGGCGCCACCGGCTCAACCAGATAGGCAAGCTCAGTTCCTGCCTCATAATGCCCTACCCGCATCGGACGGTATAACTGCTGTTCCGCAAATGCCGCTTCAAGCTGACGGCATACGTCTATCGAATACTCTTTTGCCATGGTCTTCCTATGGTGGCTCAGATAAAAAAGGCTTTTTCCACTTTCCTACAAAAACAGGGAACAGGAAAGCACACCTGATTTATCGGCAATAATCCTGTATTGCTTGATTGGTTATCCGAAGATTCCGGGGAGCAGCCGAATGAATACTGCCGATACCGCGGCGGCATAAACTCCTGCCATCACGTCATCGGCCACTACCCCCCAGCCGGACGGCAGCATTTCTAAACGTTTACATGGCCAGGGCTTAAGAATATCAAAAATCCGGAATAAGGCAAACCCCATAATCGCCGCATTGCAGATATGCATCGGCGTAATAACACTTAAAACAAACATCGGTATCGATTGACCGGCCACTTCGTCGGCTACGACTTGCCCAGGGTCTTCATGGCCGGTCAGCTCGATTATCCGCGGCACATAGTGAATACACACCCACACCCCATAAAAGAACAATAGCCCCTGTATCAGCGGATTCGCGACCGGATATAAAAAAGCCAGAACCTGATACGCCACCACCGGGAGCAGGGAACCCCATGTTCCGGGAGCTATCGGCAGCCGACCCAACCCAAAGCAAGTCGTGAATAATTCTTCTTTTTTCATCCGTTATCCTATTTTTAGTATTTAAAAAAGCCATGTCAGCGTCAGGGCACCAAAACTGTCATGCGGCCCCTGCTGTTTGAATTCGTGCGATAAAAATGTCTGCGAATACGTCAGCTCGAACTGTCCGACTTTATAGGCCAGTCCGGCCTGGGCCTGACCGACAAACGGCTCGGGACTGACTCCCGACAGAAACCGATTATGCTCGACGATCCGGCCCGACAAACGGGTGAACAGATAAAACGACTTGTCAGAATGACTATCTCTGCCGGCCGCCGATGACGGCAGCACAAGCTGCCCCGGCCCGAAATCCTTCGGCAGCTTCCCGCCATAGCGAAACATTATGCCCGCTTCTGCGTGACGATGCAGCGAACCGGCGGTAAACCCGAAGTCTGTGATGACATCGGTCAGGTCGGTCGGGGCCAGAAGTCCATTTTTGTGACGATACTTGCGTACCCACATAAAATCCGCCGCCGGTTCATCGCCGAGCTGATCATCCCATCCATCCGGATTTTTTGAATGCACCATTTCATGAATGCAGCGCTGAACCGTATCGGCCATGGAAGAGGGACCAATGACACCAAGATTTAACTCAATATGGTCAAGCATGGCTCCTTGACGACACTGAACGAATAATCCAGTATAAAGCCAGCCGGCAAAAGGATGTTCATCCTCCTTGCGATTGTCCGGTTCCGTAGCATGATTGGGAGTATAAATATTCTGGCCGAGAAAAAAACCGACGGCCTTTGTGTTCTCCCGGCTGTCAGCCGCATCACCCCAGCAGCAAAAATCTTCAAGCCATTGCCACTTCGGCTGTGCGGTATAAACCAGCTTTAAGCCGTTGGTATAATGCCGGTCAGTCTTGCCGTTGGGCTTAAGATAACGGCTGTCATTTTCCCAATACACCGAAAATGTGTCCTGTGCTGCACGCGCCGCACCTGCCAGCAACACGAATAACGCGCATCCAATACTGCAACAGCATCTGAACACGTGTTCCATTTTCTCCATTTTTAAAAAGATTCAACCGAAGACCGGATTCGCATTGAAAATTTATACGATTGGAATTTTGATGTCGAGTATTATTCCCACTCGATGGTCGCCGGCGGTTTGCTGGAAATGTCATAGACAACGCGGTTAATGCCGCGCACTTCATTGGTAATCCGACCGGCGATACGTCCGAGTACCTCATGGGGAATATGCGAAAAATCAGCCGTCATAAAGTCCGTAGTTTCAACACACCGGATCGCAATGACATGCTCATAGCTGCGTTCGTCGCCCATCACACCGACCGTCCCGACCGGCAGCAGTACCGCCAGGGCCTGACTGATCTTGCGATAGAGTCCCGCCGCTTTGATCTCTTCAATCAGGATATCGTCCGCCTCCCGCAGAACTGCCAGCTTTGGTTCAGTAATATCGCCCAGCACGCGCACTGCCAGACCCGGCCCCGGGAACGGATGCCGCCAGACCATATCCTCCGGCAATCCCAGATACTCGCCGACAAGACGCACTTCGTCTTTGAACAACTCCCGCAACGGCTCGACCAGCTCAAAACCCAACTGTTCCGGCAGTCCGCCGACATTATGGTGAAGTTTGATATTGGCCGCAAGATTGCCGTCCTTGTTGCCCGACTCGATGACATCGGGATATAGCGTGCCCTGCGCGAGAAACTTGGCGTCTTTAATCTTACCGGCTTCGGACTTAAATGCCTCGATGAATTCAGCGCCGATGATTTTGCGTTTCTTCTGCGGGTCGGTCACGCCGGCCAGCTTCGATAAAAACTGTTTTGACCAGTCCACAACATGCAGGTCAATATGAAAATGTCCGCGAAACATCGATTCGACACCCTGGCGTTCATTCTTGCGGAGAAGGCCGTTATCCACAAAGATGCATACAAGCTGGTCGCCGATGGCCCGATGCAGCAAGGCCGCCGTGACCGCCGAATCCACTCCGCCTGACAGACCGCATATGACGGTGGCATCCCCGACTTGTTTTCGAACTTTGGCAACAGTCTCTTCGACAAAATCGCTCATCTGCCAGTCACCTGTGCAGCCGCAGATATCGTAAAGGAAATTCTTGAGAATCTCTGTCCCCCGCGGCGTATGTGTAACTTCGGGATGGAACTGAACGCCGAAGAATTTCCCTGATTTATGCCGCACCGCCGCGAACGGACACGTCGGGGTTGTTGCCAGCGGCTCGAAATCACACGTCAATTGATTGACCTGATCGCCATGACTCATCCAGACCGTCGTATGCTCACTCAATCCGGCAAACAGGTTCGACGTATTCGTAATAGTCAGGTTCGTACGGCCGTATTCACGGCTTTCAGCCGGCTTGACATCGGCCCCCAGAATCTTGCAGCCGATCTGCATCCCATAGCAAATCCCCAGTACGGGCACACCCAACTCAAAAATACGCGGATCGCATGTGGGTGCATTTTCCGCATAGACGCTGGCCGGTCCGCCTGACAGGATGATACCCTTGACCCCCAACTGCGCCAGCTTTTCAATCTTGACCGTGGGCTGATAAATCTGCGAATAAACTTTATGCTCACGCACCCGCCGGGCAATCAACTGACCATACTGACTGCCGAAATCAATTATTGCAACCACTTCACGCGACATAGAAACGTTAACCTCAATCTATCGATTCCGAACCGGTATAGTTCGGAGATTCCTTGGTGATTAAAATATCATGCGGATGCGACTCGCTGACGCCGGCGGTACTGATGCGGACAAACCGGGCATTCTTCCGCAATTCTTCAATCGTCCGCGTCCCGCAGTAGCCCATTCCGGCCCGCAACCCCCCGACCAACTGATACACATAATTGCTCAATGTGCCGCGATAGGGCACGCGGCCTTCGACGCCTTCCGGCACAAGTTTGTCTTTTTCGGAAGCCTTGTCCTGTCCGTACCGATCCGCCGATCCCTGTATCATTGCCCCGATGGACCCCATTCCGCGATATTCCTTGAACTGTCGCCCGCGGTAAATGACCAACTGCCCGGGGCTTTCGGCCAATCCGGCAAACAGCGAGCCGAGCATCACCGCCGAAGCACCCGCCGCAATAGCTTTGGTAATATCCCCCGACAGCCGGATGCCGCCGTCGGCAATCACCGGTACGCCGTGCTTATCCCCCACTTCGGCACAGCCCATCACCGCTGATACCTGCGGCACGCCCACACCGGAAATCACCCGTGTTGTACAAATCGCTCCGGGGCCGATTCCGACCTTGACTGCATCGGCACCGGCGGCAATCAAATCCTCCGCAGCCTGGGGGGTGGCAATATTGCCCGCAATAACATCTATCGTAAAGTTTTCTTTGATCCAGGCCACCATCTCCAGCACATTTTTCGAATGGCCGTGTGCGGTATCAACAACGATAACATCCACCTCTGCCTCAATCAAAGCTTTGACGCGGTCACGGTCTTTGACGCCGACCGCCGCACCGACCCGCAACCGACCGCGGCTGTCCCGCACCGAATAGGGAAACTGCTGCACACGGTCGATATCCCGCATCGTAATCAACCCTGCCAGTTCGCCTTTGCTGTTGACCAACAGGAGCTTTTCAACGCGATGCTTTTGTAAAATCACTTTGGCTTCTTCAAGCGTCGTCCCTGCCGGTCCGGTCACAAGATTGGCCTTGGTCATTACATCGCGAATTTTAACCGTATCCTCGGTCAAAAACTTCAAATCTCGGCGGGTCAGGATGCCGACCAGCTTGCCGCTCTCGACAATCGGAACCCCCGATACATTCTGCTCATTCATCAATTGACGGGCTGCCGAAACCGGCAGTTCCGGATTCAGTGTCACCGGGTCGAGAATCACGCCGTTTTCGGAACGCTTGACCTTGGTCACTTCCCGCTGCTGGGCCTCCATCGTCAGATTTTTATGAATGATACCAATGCCGCCTTCCTGAGCCAGCGCAATGGCCAAAGCCGATTCGGTCACGGTATCCATCGCCGCTGAGACCAGCGGGATATTGATCGCCACATTCCGCGTCAGCCGGGTGCGGGTGTCGGCCTGGG
Organism: uncultured Pirellulales bacterium; assembly: GCA_964649955.1. Classification (GTDB taxonomy): domain Bacteria; phylum Planctomycetota; class Phycisphaerae; order Sedimentisphaerales; family Anaerohalosphaeraceae; genus T3Sed10-213. The sequence continues at coordinate 24,531 of CAZYQN010000027.1, read as the reverse complement.
CCGGAACAAAATCGCTTCGGTCCGGCAACAGCAGCACATCGTCAAAGGTGATTCCTTCCCCGACTATTTTGGCGTTATTGATCATACGGTTTCTCCAGCAAACAGTGTCAATATCTTAAACGGGGCAGTATAGGAAAAAAACCGTCCTTCGTCAAAGAAAATCTGTATTGGGCCGTCAGTACCCCCGGGCAGCTTTGACCGGTTCGGAATACAGTATCTCGTACAGCTTGAATCCCGGCGTAATCGCCGAAATTCCTGAATTGTCGACATTGTCGCCGGTTTTGATATTAATGGCCCCGATCATAATCCCCCCCAGCTTAAAACCACACTCACTCCGTCCGTCCTCGTCATCCCCCCGATACCAGGCAAAAAAGGCTGGTGAACCGCTGGACCCCCCGAAAATTGTAACATCTGCCAGATAAAGCTCATGCCGTGCCCCTTCCCAATTGACTTTTTCAGTCGGAATCAACGACAGCCGACCGCAGCGAACATGCGGGGCACTGCCCTCTGTACCGATATGATGGATAAGCATTCCGGAGTAGAACATCTCTGACCCCTCTGCGATCCGGAGGTCTGTCATTATCTGTCGGGTCAAAATCATATCGTTCGACAACAGCGTGATGTTAAACTCCTTAGTATCCGGGCAATCGATTTGAACGACCGCCGCATCGGCCACTCCATCAGCATGAAACCAGACATTCTGCGCCGGCCCGCCAAGCACAAGATTGATCTTACGCATCTCGGCATCGCCGCCCTTCTTATTCAGCCGCATTGTCAGACTTTCCAGAGGCTTGTCATTGAGATAAAGGACATGCTTGGCTGTAACCAGGTAACAGGCATCTTTTGTCTGAGCGGAAGGATTTTGAAAGCGAATAAAAAAACCTGTCCCGTGTCCGACAAAGTCTTTGCCGTTTTCATTATGAAACAGAAATACCGAGGCATTTTTCAGTTCCGGGGTGATTCGGGGCATCGCCGTGGCCGCCGCCGTGCAGTATATTAAAGCAATCAATCCACCCCATTGAAGCATACTTTTTTTGATATCCATCTATACTTCTCCAAAAAAATCAGTCCGCTAAATTATCTTGCAGGAAGTTTCTTTTTCATAATCGCTGCCAGCCCGCCGCGAGCCGTCTCGCGATACTTGGCCTGGAGGTCTTTGCCGGTCTTATTCATCACATCAATCACATCATCCAGACTGACCAGATGCTCACCGCCGGTGGCCAGTGCATACGCCGCACAATCCATCGCCCGCATCGCCGCAAAGGCATTGCGTTCGATACAGGGAATCTGCACCAATCCGTTAATCGGATCACAGGTCAGCCCCAGAAAATGCTCCAGCCCCATCTCGGCGGCATACTCAATCTGTCCGTTGCCGCCATTAAGCAAAAAGGCCGCCGCCCCCGCCGCCATTGCACACGCCGCCCCGATTTCGCCTTGACAGCCCACCTGTGCCCCGCTCAGCGAAGCCCGCTGAGCAACCGTTGCACCGATCAGGCCGGCAATCCCCAGTGCCCGGGTCAGTCTGTGCAAATCGGCATCATGGTGCCTCCAGAAAAAATACAAAATCGCCGGCAGCACGCCCGCCGACCCGCAGGTCGGGGCCGTCACAATCGTTCCGCCGGCGGCATTTTCTTCGGCCACCGCCAAGGCATAGGCACTCAGCAGGATACGGTCCCTAAGAGAACCGACCCGTCGATTGGCGCACTCCAGCATTGCATTGGCCCGTCGTTTCAATTTCAAACCGCCCGGCAGCTCGCCGGACTGCTTAAGGCCACCTTCAACCGAAGACCGCATCGCCTCCCACACCTGCTCAAGACAGGACCAAATGTCGGACTCATCAAACGTTTCCAGATAACTCCACAAGCCGCATTGTTTGGAGCGGCAAAATGCCAGAATCTCCGCAAACGATTGATTGTCATAGGTTATCGACTTGCCCTCGACAATCAACCCTTCATCGTCTTTAAGCTGCCCTCCGCCGATGCTGTAATAACGATGGGTGCCGATGACAGTCCCGTCCGAACCATACCCAATAAAGTCCATACAATTGGGGTGAACCGCATTGGTTGTCTTGGGCTGCCATTCAAACTCCACAGGCACAGAAGTCATCGCATCACGGATGGCACGATCGGTTAAATGCCCTTTACCCGTAGCCGCCAGCGAACCGTATAAAACAACGGTAATACGCGATGGAACCGCAGACAGGGTTTTTAGAAAATGCCGTGCCGCGTTGGCCGGCGCCATACTATGAGAGCTTGAAGGCCCTTTGCCGATTTTATAGATCGCTCTGACTGAAAGCATTTATCTGACCTGCATTTAAGTATAACCGAGATACTTATTATCTTTTTTACCAAGCTCCTAAAACTATCCTGCAAAACCGTTCTGTCAACATTAAAACCGGCTCAATGCCTCATTTTCCACAGAACAAAATGAGAAGCAGTCGGAGAAACAAGACAAAAAGATAGGAATTTAATAAACGCCACCGCTTTTTATACCCATCACATCCTGTTCACAGGCTCTTTTTTTCTTGAACAGCCTCTTGACAAAAAGTACAATAGGATCAGTTTTCAGCTTGTGTCCGCCATCGGAGTTTGCCCGCACATAAGAGCAGCACCCACGTTCGATCGGCTGTTTATAATTCAGGAGAGGATTATGAAAACTTACAGAACACATTCAGACCTGCTTTATTTCATTTTTATAGTTTTTGTATCCGGCATTCTGCCGGCCGGGGGGTTTAATTTTGACTCCGGCACCGTGCAGGATTGGACTCTGACGGGAGCATATGTAGACGGCAGCGGTCCATACACCCACAGCTTCGGATTTGGCTGGAAAGACCCGGTCAATTATCCCGGCATCCCCGGAGCTGACCCGGCCGGCAATGGTCTGGGTTCCATCCAGATGTTCACGTTTGGAGGGCATGGTATCACACAGCCGGGGACGTGGTGGATCATGCAGTTTCATTCGCCGGATGTAAGCAGTGATCCGGACTGGCAGAATGCATACGGCTACACGGTCAAGCTGGCCGAATGTATGGTTTCGCTCGGTACGCTTTATGCCAATCTATATGTACGGGTGTATGACCATGACCAGGCCAAAGACCGTTATTTTTATAATGGCGAGGCTCAACCGTTAACCCATTGTATTTACGGCAGCCAGGATATCTGGAACAGTTTGACATTTGACTGGTCAAAGATCGCTTCATTTCCGGCCAACTATACAATAAAAGAAGTCTTTATCAATATCATGGGCACTATCGGCGGTGCGGCATACGAAGGCGGGGTTTATCTGGACCAGGTTCAGCCTTTTGGGCCGCCGGCAGCGCCGACCAACCTTCAGACTTCCCTGATCAGTCCACAGATTCATCTGACATGGGATGATAATGCTTCTAATGAAAACGGCTACAAGATTCAGTACAAACGCTGGAATCGCTTTTCATTTGAACCGGCAGACTGGACCGACACCGCAACGCTGGGCCCTGACAGTCGTTCTTATCAGCATAATTCGGCCACCTATAATTATTATTACAAATTCCGGGTATGTGCATTCAATGACAACGGGGAATCGGTGTATTCCAATGAAAGCAGCTTATTGGTCGGCATCCTTCTGTATTGGATCAATATCATATCACCTAATGGCGGCGAGAAACTGGCAGCGGGTGCTAACAGAGAAATTACATGGTCAACCAGCAACGGCATTGTGACTGTTACGATTGATTATTCCATCGATGGCGGCAGCAACTGGGTCAGTCCGCCCATCGTCACTGGAACCTTCAATGACGGCTCTCACACATGGACAGTTCCCGACACCCTCAGCTCAAATTGCCTGATTCGCATCCGCGATGCAGCCTTTGGCCCTTATGACCTGAGCAACCAGCCGTTCAGTATCGTACCGGCGGCCCCCGATCTGGTCGTCCGTTCGGTTACAATCTCGCCGGAAAAGCCGGTTCTCGGACAACCCTATACCGCCACGGTTGTTCTGAAAAATCAAGGCTCACAAAATGCCTCCGGGTTCTATGTAGATTGGTTTCCATATCGGGACAGCCCTCCGGCCCCGGGAACCTATTCAACGCGCTATCAATGGGTCAGTACCGTAATAGCTCCGGGCGCCCTCCATACAGTAACCTTTACCGATACCTATTACCAGTCGAGCGATTTTACCGCCTATGCCCTGCTGGATACCGACAAACGAGTCACAGAAGCGGATGAAGACAATAATGTCAGCTCCCCTTTAGCCGTATCGGTCAATGAGTTTGAATTTAAACAAGAAACACAGAATGCTTCCGGCTGGTTCGGCGGCGATGACAGCACGGTCCGCAATATCGGGTATGGGCAAAGCTTTACCCTGCCGCGAAGTGCACACGCCGATTATGCTGGATTCCGCCTGTTTCAGAGTTTTGACTACCCATACAATCCGAGCGGTACCGGACACGCCGCCACGCTGGTGCTGAATGTTCGGGCTGCCAATGGCATAATCCTCAAGACCATTACCAAAGACCTGCCGGCATTATTCAACGGAGGATGGGTGCTCTTTGATCTCGATATGGACCTGTGGGGCAAACAGACGTACATCTTTACCTGCTACCTGCGGGACGGTCACAGCAATCAACTGTTTTCACGAATGGCCGGACGCACCGATGATCCCTGGCCGGACAGTCAGGGCTATCGTGTGACTGTCACAGAAACCCCTTATGATATGGAGGATTGGAGCCTTTGGGAAACACATACATGGGATTTTAATTTCCGGATCGCAGGCCGATACACCGACCTAAGCAATGCAGATTTTAATCAGGACCATATTGTCTGGATGGAAGATTTATGGTTCTGGGCGGATGCCTGGCTAAACGGCAATTGTATCCTGCCGAACTGGTGTGACCGGACTGATGTGGATCACAACGGCATCGTTAACCTGTCGGACTTTCAGAGTCTTGCATCGGCGTGGCTGTGGCTCGGTTACGGCTGGCTGGATCGCGGCAGAATTCTGGCCTATGAATATGATGTCAGCCCGGCACCCGTCTTCGGCGATAATCTTTATCCCGGCAGCTATGTCATCTATTTTACCAACCTGAATCGCTGGGGTAAATTCATCGTTGAAACACTCAACACTGCAACCAATACGATGACCATCGGATGGACGACTTATAACAGTGATGGCTCGGTTTACAAAATGGGAACCGGACTGGAAATAACGGCTTCAACACGGTGCGATTTGGACGACGGAGTCTTAAATGACAACGATAAAGCAGATTGCTACTGGCTTCAGACCAATCCGACAACACAATACCTCTATCCGACCAATGCCTCCCTGTTCAAGCTGATGTATCGGGCGCCGGCGCCATAATTTCTTGCTTTCTGAGTGCAAAACGTCTAAAATACCGCTCCGTAATAGTCGGGCGGTATTTTTTTTGTACGGAAAATGGAATTACATTACAAAAACATTCTGATTATCAAGCCATCGGCTTTGGGTGACGTGGTGCATGCCCTGCCTTCACTGGGAGCATTGCGCAGTGCATTTCCAACCGCTAAAATCACATGGATGATCCGGCGGGAATTTGCCCCGCTGCTGGAGTGTGTCAGGGGATTGGACGATACCCTCCTGTTTGAACGGAAAGAAATGGGCCGCTGGTACTCACCTTCGGGATGGAATGCTGCCAGGAAGCTGATCGAACAACTCCGAAAAAATCAGTATGACCTTGTGCTGGATTTTCAGGGGCTGTTGCGTACGGCGCTATTTGCTCGATTGTCCGGCTGTCCGGTACGGGTCGGCATGGCCCACGCCCGAGAGTGTGCCCCGCTGTTTTATACGCACAAGGTACCCAGGCCTGCCGAATCCCTGCATATGATTGATGCTTACAAGGCAATGCTGAAAGCAATCGGTGTGACTTCATTTTCTCCTCATATCACATTTGAACCGCCTGCCAAAGCCGTCGAATATGCCTCCTCACTGCTTAATGAGGCCGGGCTTGTGCCTCGGCGGTTTGCCGTTCTGATTCCCGGCTCAGCGCACCCCACCAAATGCTGGCCGACAGAACGGTTCGCCGCGGCGGCCGAACGCATTGTCAAAGACTACGGCCTGCCGGTTGCCGCTGTCGGCACAGCCGGAGAGAAAAAAATTATTTTAGCTCTTCAGCAAGTCTGTGGAGTACCGGTGACAGACTTCAGCGGACAAACAACGATCCCTCAGTTGGTGGCTCTTCTCGGACAGGCCGCTTTGGTGGTCTCCAATGACACCGGGCCGGGGCATATTGCCGTAGCAGCGCAAACTCCGACCGTGCTGATATTCGGACCTACGAACCCCGGCTGGGTTGGCCCCTATCAGCAGCCGGAGTCACTGGTTGCCATAGACCCGCACTCCCGCGGGAAAACCGTCCGGAGCCGGAAATCCGCCCATCGTATCGATGAAATCAGCGTCCAGATGGTCATGGATGCAATCCGTCGTCGATTGACTTTCAACGCAGGAAAACCGCAATGAAAGCTACGATTATGCTGAAACTTCTTTTTAAACTGCGGCCCGTGCTGCGTTTTATCAAATTCCGTATTCTCCACGTTGACGACTCTCCCGAACGTATCGCACGCGGTATCGCAGCAGGCGTTTTTATCGCCTATCTACCGCTGATGGGAATTCAAATGGCTTTGGCCTGGGCAGCGGCAGCGTTAATCAAGGGTAACAAAGTACTGGCCGTTCTGTGTGCATGGATCAGTAATCCCGCTACCGCCATCATCATTTACTATCCGTCATATTTGCTGGGACGATGGTTGATTGGATTTACACACTCCAAGCCTGAAATCGATCCGGAACAGATGGAAGACCTGATTGAAACGACATTGTCATTCTACCGGCTTCTGACCGAATTCCATTCTGCAGCATTCTGGAAAGAAGTCTCTTCGGCCCTGATGAAGGTCGGCCTGGAGATATTTATCGGCGGTGCGATCATCGGGCTAATTATTGCTGAAATCGCATACTGGCTGAGTAATTACAGCGTTATGTATTACCGCAAACGTAAACAGGACAAGAAAAACAGACGGCTTAAGCGTCATATTGTCCCTTGACAGATGTCATTGCTGTTTTACAGCGGTCTGAATACAATAAAGCGTTTTTTTGCCTTTTAGATACAAGACATCGCCGACAACAGCCGGAGAGCAGTCAAACCCATCGTCAAGTTTATTGACCGCCAGTGTTTTAAGGCTGTCGCTGGTGTTATCCAGCACATAGGTCACACCGTTGCGTCCGGCTATATAAACCCGACCGGCCGCACCGACCGGAGATGCATAGACACCTCGGATATGTTCGAGGTTCTGCTTGGTATAATACGGCGTACCGGTTTTGGCATTATAGCAGGACAGAGTGGCATTGTTTCCTGAAAAGACATAGACCTTTTCGCCGTAGAGCAGCGGTGAGGGGACATAGGGCGTTCCTTCGTTGACTTCCCAAACCACTGCGTCGGTACCGCTCAAGTCGCCGGTACGTCCGAGTTTGATCGCCGAGAGTTTGGCGCCGCGAAAGCCGCTGGTACAAAAGACACAATCGAACCCCAGCACCGGTGTAGGAATAACATTTTCGGTTTGGCCCCCGCATTCCCAGATAATATCGCCCGTTTCGGCATCATAGCTGCGGATGCGGTTTCGTCCATTGACAATGACCTGTGTTTTGCCATCGACCTGAGCGGCAACCGGCGTTGGCCAGGCAGTCGCTTCGTCGCGATCCTTGCGCCACACAATATCGCCGGACTCTTTGTTCAGAGCAGCGATGAAGGACTGGTCTTCATGATCGGCCAGGATGAACACTTTGTCGCCGGCCAGCAGCGGAGAGCCGCCTTCACCGAAACCGGCACGAATGCGGCGTTTGCCGAGGTCTCTCTGCCATTTGATATTGCCGTCCAGTGTCAGACAATAGACGCCGCGTGATCCGAAATCGGCCCACAGCAGTGAGCCATCCGTAACGGGTGAATAGGACACAAAGCCATGGTCGCCATGATGACCTTCGTGGGGAAGTACTTCGCAGACCTGCTTTTCCCAGAGAGTCTTGCCGTTATTGCGGTCAATACAAACGACTTTGAACTGGTACAAAGTGGAGGGACCGCGTCCCCCGCCGCCGCGGCGACCCCTGCCGCCTTCTTCCTGGGCGGGTTGGGGGGCGGCATTACCTTCAGGCTGTTTATCCGTCTGGACAGCAATTTGAAAAAACAGCTTGTCACCCCAGATCACGGGGGAGGAATTGGAGCCGTCACCTTCGAGAGCGACTTTCCATTTTATGTTTTCCGTTTCACTCCAAGTCAGAGGAGGCGTTCCGTCGGGAGAAACGCCCATTGTGTCCGGGCCTCGCCATGTAGGCCAATTGGCCGAGGCGGAAAAGGAAATGGCGGATACGTTCAGCACTACAAGAAGAATGCATACACATGCCGCCAAGGTGGTCATTTTCATAGCAATTCCTTTCTATGCAGGGTTTTATATCACCGGGCCATTAGATTTTCGGACATAAAAACTCCGTAGGGGGCCTCTTACAATAAACAGTTTTTCCCGATTAGAGACGCCGCAATCACAATAAACCATACAAAAAAATGGAGATGACCTTTGATTTTTGCATTTTTAGATGTCGCAATCCTGCAAAATGCAATCTGGCTGCATATATTCCGGATAATGCAAAACTGATTTGCCTTTTTTCTTTTTTCACTTATGATTGAGGATTGAGAGATTCGTGTAGGCTATTTCAGGCTATAAACGTGCCCTTTAAAGGAGAAATGATATGGAATCATCGACTATAAAATGTAACATATCGGGTTTTGTGATGGTATTGTTCATATCAATTTCTTTATTTGCGGCGACGTGGGATCCGATGGCGGGGGATTATTCGGGGCGAAAAGGCGCAACGATTTATGTGTCCAAACAGGGAGACAACTCTGACGGCAGCAGTTGGCGGAAGGCATTTCATACGATTCAAGCGGGACTTTCGGCAGTGCCGGACGATAAAGGGGGACATCGAATTATCATTCGGCCGGATCGGTATGTCGAGGCGAATCTTGCACCGGCGCATCGGGGGGCGGCGGGTGCGTATAATGTTCTGATCGGGGATTGTGACGGACGTTTGGGATCGGGCGGCAAGGGATGGGTACTACTGGACAACGGGGATCCGGAGAAAGGATTTAAGAGCTGGGATTGGTGGGGATCGTTCCGTGCGACGGATAAGAACTGGCCGACGGGCAACAAGACCGGCCAGACGTTTTCGGCAATCGTATGCGACCGGTGGATAATCCGGAATCTGTATACGGCCGGGGGAGACGGAGGACTGTTTTGGGATTTGACCAGTCAGAGCGGGCAGGGATTTACGATTATTGTGGAGGACTGCGTGGGGACGGGGCGAGCCTTCGGCGGCGGGGTGTGCTACCCAGTGGTGCGGCCGGAGGAGCCGAGTGTATTTCGGCGGTGCTATTTTTTGGCGCTGGATTATGTGGGGGATACGGCCGCAGTACTGATAGGCGGATGGGAAGATACAATGCCGGACAGTCCTCACGCGGTGTTTGAGGACTGCACGATGGTGCACCCGGATAATGCGGTGGCAATGTCGTATGCGGCGAATTGTACGCGGGCAAAGTTTGTGAACTGCCGGATGATTGTGCTGAATTTTACACAGCCGGAGATGGGCGGCAAATCGACGGGGATTATCTGTACGCAGGGGCATCAGGCAGCAGGAAAGTTGCATGTGGATCTGGAAGATTGCATATTGGCGGGGTATTCGCTGTTTACCCCGGGCCAGGAAGCGAAAGCCGTCAGTTATACGACCCGGGGGAAGGTTCAGGCATATGTGCAGTTTAAGCAGGATGTGCCGGAGGGATTTGAACCGCTCGGGCTGTGGCCGGTTGAGTTGTTTGCTCAGATGGCTCCGCCGGAGTCGCCCGAGGAATTCAAAGTTAAAGAGTCCCGATAATAATTCATTCTGACGGACAAAGGAACCTTCTTAATACTTGACGGTGTCAAATGAAAGCCGTTTTACTATTTATAAGGGATTACCAATTTTATTGAGTCGGGAAAACAAATGCTGCCGATGAGATTGCAAAAATAGTTCTTGGTTCGCAGTTATTTTGAAAAATATCCGCGGATTATTGTGAAGAATAGTTTTGGGACAGAGGAATTTTCAAACCCTCTGTCCCTTGTTTTTTAGGGAGTTCCCGTTTTTTTCGATTCCACAACTACTTTCAGCTTTTGTGTAATCGGTTTTCCATCTACTTCGCAGTATGCCGTAACAATATGCAAGCCGCTGGTCTTAAAGGAATGGGTAAACTCTGAGCCGGACTGATAATCATTGATTTTTCTGCCATCGCCGAAGATTACTTTTAACGGTCCGCCGCCGTTGCCCTGCATCCAAAATCGAAACCTCACCGGCTGCTCCGGCTGAATATCTTCTGTCGGCGTAAAGGACATGAAAATGTGCGGCATGTTCTTTTCTATATTATCTTTAGAGAATACCTTCACCTGACAGAAGTCCGCATCTTCATTCCCCTGATCATCTTTAATCCACAATGTTGCAACATACGTCCCCGGCCGGTCGAACACCGTTTCCGCCCGAAGCTGCTTGACTATCCGGCCGTCGGGAAGTTCCCACCGCCATTCGGCAATCTTGCGGCCGCCCCACGCCAGTGAATGCGAGCCGTCAAATACAAGATTATCGCCGGTCTGGATTAGATGATGCGGCCGGGCTACCGCCAATAATCCCTCGGGATGCTGTGCCTGATACGCCGTCACCAGCCACGGATAAAAATTCAGCCGACGATTGGGAATATCCGGATCCCCCGGCTTAAGAGAGGCATCGCCGAGCTGAAGGTATGTTCCGATATGCAGATGGGAGAAGTTGCCTGACGGGCCGGACTTGCCCAGTGTGCCGATCTTCTGACCGGCGAGGACGTGCGTATTCAAAACGATATTCGGTTCGACTGCGCTGAGATGGACGTGCTCCAGGATAAATCCATTTCGGTCCTGAACCAGTATGGAACAGATGTTCTGGCGGGTGGGCCAGAAAAAGACGACATCGCCTTCAAGGGCGCTGGCGACGAATTCGCCGCCTTCAAAGCCCGCCATGTCGAAGCCGTAATCGTGATAGAACTTCTGGCCCTCCGGGTCATCATCACGTTCGCCAAGATAAACCGGCTCGTTATAGGCTTGCGTGCCGTGCGAGAACAGCCGGTAATCTCCGAGGGGAAAGACAAATCGAGTTGTATCTACAATCGGCTCGCTGGCATCCCACAGCGAAAACTGTGCCTCCTTTGAGATGTTGCCGTATCCCAATGTGGAATCTACCTGAAGACGCAGACCCTCCTGTTCAATCGGCATCTGGTAAGGCTCACAGAGAAGGTCCAGCGGTTTGCCGTCAATCTCCACCCGAACCTGGGCACGGCGAACAAGGTTCACCACCGGATCTCTTTCTTCCTTCACGGCAACCAGACGGATTACACGCGTCTGCCCGTTCTTAAGCGAATAGGTGTATGTTTCATTGACATTTAACTCTACAATCTGCTGCGTCGAATACGGACGAATTTGCGTGTTAAGATCCTTCTCTGACGCCGTTGTGGGAACAATGAAACCAAACGTCATTACGAAAATCATTGTCAGTTTTCTCACAGTCCATCTCCAATTGATTTACAAATCATTGTTATACTGAATCAGGATAACAGAATACACGCTATTTTTCAATAAACTGAGATTTCCCATTTACACGGTTAAAAAAAATAGATTCTTGTAAGGATTTCATAAAACAGTGACTTCGACACCAAAACCTCTCCATTTGAAAGATCAGCTTGCCGTTGCACTGCATTTTCAACTAGATAGTAAGTCTATACCATATGCGGTGGCCGGACCATCGGACTCGGCACGCAGCATCACATATTTCATGATCTTTTCTACATCTTCTTGATTAATAAACCCGCAGTTCCCAAAGTCCCGATTCGCCTTTTAAAATAGTCAATTTCAGATACCTGGCCCTAACCGACTTTTTGTCACAATGGGGTGAGCGAAGGATGATATCATCGTGCCCGCCGTATGACTGCCAGGACTGGCTATCAAGCGACCATTCGAGTCGATATGCATGACCCGCTGCTGGTTTGACAAAATAAACCTCAGTGCGGCGGATGTTGCGCGGTGCGCCAAGGTCCACTTGAAACCAGGAGGCACTGTCCCCGGCAGCAGCGAGCCAGCGTGTACCGTTGTAACCGTCGAGCGCGTTGGCGGGGGCATAGGTTTCTACGCGATCATGACTCGGGTCTTGTCTCGGAGGCACCCGGTAATTCCGGCGGGTCGAAGACGCCGCAGCCTTGCAGTTCAGTGCCAGGTTTGGCGAGGGATCGGCAACCGGCCGCAATGCTCCCACACCGGCCTTGGTCAGTTTGATGGGCTGAATGGTACCGTCGGGATTGAAGTTCATCTTGTCGGCATAGATTTGCCGATTCGTACTGCTGCGACCGTATTCGAGATAGACAAAATACCATTGGTCACTGTCTTGGGGACTGAAGAAGCATCCGTGCCCCGGCCCAAAAACTTTTTCACCATGGTCGGTTGTCGCGATAACGTCCTGTTCGGGCGTTTGCCATGGCCCCAGCGGCGAAGTGCGGCTCATCATATAGGCATATTGATAGGCCTCGTCCCCGCCGAGGGTGTAGAAGTAATAATAGATGCCGTTGCGTTTCATGAGAAACGGTCCTTCGGAATAGCCGCCGGGTTTTGTCGGGAGGTTAATGACGGGACCATCGGGCGACAGCAGATCCGGCTTGAGTTTCACCATGCGACGCCGGGACCAAACCATGTAGGCTTGTCCGTCATCGTCTATGAAAACTTCCGCGTCAATGGTGCTATTTTGTTCAATCTGAAATGGTTGGAGCGTCGCCCTGGTGACATGTTGGCCATCGGGTGCCACGAACGGCCCCACTGGCGAATCTGCTGCAACCGCCGTGATTTTGCCGTCCAGCGTGGGAAATGAATAATATCGTCCGTTTCGGTGGACAACGGTGCTGGGCGCCCAATACTTCAGGTCGAAATCGGACGGAAAACTCGATCCCTCGAAACTCCAGTTGAGAAAGTCTTTTGACGTCCACACGACCGGTGTGCCGGAGGTAGACAATCCCTGTCCCCAGCCGTCGGTGGTGGCATACAGATAGAAAGTACCATCGATTTCCGAAATGCTCGGATCGGCCACCATGTCTGGAATCAGCGCCCGGCCGAAGTTGAGTTTGTCATTGTCGGCCGGCAACGCACCACTACCAAATCCCGCATCCGTCAGGTCGAGTATTCGTTGTCCATCCAGAAAACATCGGATGCGGCGGCCTTCCACCTCGATCTGAATATCATACAAGCGACCGGTTTCGATGCTGCCGGCCGCCGGGGCCCCGATTGGGTATCGCTGTCCGTACATGGTTTTTTCTACCTGGTGACGACTGTTGTTCCATCCGCCAAGATTCAGCCAATAATAATTGTCGGAATCCTGTATACCAAAACCCACGAGAAATCCTTCAGTACCTTCGATCTTTTTGGCGCGAACCGAAACTGTGTAATTCGTCAACGGTTCAGAAATCATAAAGGTCGTCAACGCCGGTGTCGCGTTTGATATCTGCATGAAAACGCCGTTGGAAACCTGCCACTGTCCGCTGTTGAACTCCCAATCAGGCCGCTCTGTATCGAATGAATCGCTAAAGACAGCTTCACCTCCGCTTGCGATTTTGATGTCATCAAACTCCACCTGCGTCTTCCACGAACCCAGCATGATGCCGTTAGCTCTGTCGACCGATATCGGCGCAAGCGGTACTGTTTCCGTGGTCGTTGTGCAGAGCGGTGAAGCGTAGTCATAGTTCAGAAAATCGACATCTACAAATCCGGCATCTTCCTTGTTGTTGAAGCAGTAAAGCCCGATACGATCACCCCGATAGTAGCCCCACGACAGCTGATACTCGTTACCGAAAGGAACGAACTTGTAGCCATCGAGACTGTAGGCATATCGGCTTTTGCCATCCAGCCCCCACGATGATTTTATCCAGAGCGAGTCTCCTTCGATCATGGACCCCCGGGTTAGTTGTCCATTCTCACGAAACTCGATCCTGCGAACGGAACCGTCCTGGGCCACACCCAAGGCAGAGTGGTTCTGGGCGAAATGACACAGTCCCGCCTTCTGGCCATCCGCCATACCCGACAGATCGAACTTTGTAATCACGACATTCTCGGGTGTACGGAAGGATCGCTGTGTGAGCGTGTTCCCGGCCGTCATGAGATCATCCGTCCGAAGCGGGGTAAATGCCTTGAGGCGCAGACAGCCGGGACGCTCCGTAAGCGACCACTTGTCCATGCGGGGATGATAGTTCCATTCCCATTGAGGACTTAGGATCGGCTTACTGAAATCATCGCTGTTCTGCGGGGTGACCACGGACTGTCCCTGGACGGGTTTTGTGCCGGTCAGCACCATTTTTCCCGGCTCGCCGCTGCTGGTTTGCCCCATAATCGGCCATCCATCAAACCAAGCGACCGGCAATAAGCTCATGCAACGCCCTGCCCAATCGCCGGAACCGTGGTGGGTCAGAAAAGACCAGTCGCCCGATTCGTTTTGAACCAAGCCGCCCTGATTCGGTTCCTTCCACTCGCGGTTGTTGTGGGTCAATTGCCGCCGTTCGGTATAAGGGCCCATGATGGTCCGCGAACGCTGCATCATGACGACCCGCGTACCATTGAGGACTTCACTGAAGAAATGGTAGTACCAGCCGTTGATCTTATAAAGCTTGCTGGCCTCGCGACCTGCCCCTTCATTGATCAGCGTGCGCGTATCCTCGATGAGCGTGCGACCGTCGGAACTCATTTTCCAGATGTATGTTTTGTAATTATCAGCGAAACGCGTACCGACAAAGTAGGCGTGCCCATCTTCGTCCCAGAAGGGACAGCAATCATCCCACCCCGCCTCGTTCTTCAAGCAATACAGCGGTTCCCATGGACCGGCAGGATTTGTTGCGCTGGTCATGAAATAGCCCTCGTCAGGCGTTCCGAAATAAACCCAGAACCTGCCGTCGTGATAGCGGATCGCGCCCGCCCATACGCCCCTGCCGTAACGATTCATGCGGTCCCAATCCATTTCAGGCCCGATTTGGCTGGTATCAGATACGGCATGGCCGATGATCTGCCAGTTGACCAGGTCCCTGGAATGCAGAACAACCATACCCGGACAAAACTGCATGGTGGAGGAGATCGCATAATAATCTGAACCCACTCGGATACAATCCAGATCGCTGTAGTCAGACGGCAGCACGGGATTGCGATAGGTGCCGTCCCCCATGTCACCCCATGCCTGCCAGTCACCCCAGGAGATGGGAAGAGCCGCGGCAAAGACGGCGATTGACAGAGTGCATACTAAACCAACCGAAATAGATAATTTCGTAATGGTAATCAACAATCTTTTTATTAGCATTAAACAACCTATACTTTTTCTGAGTTCCTATACTTTTAACCGACATTTCCCAAATACACGATTAAAACATAATATCCTAACGACGTCCATAATTTTACAAAATTCACGGTTACAGGGTTAAGAAGAATCCGTTCTATGCCCAGTTTTCCTAAAAATTCCATAAAAATACGGTTTTTCAGCATTCCTCAGCAACATTTACCCACTCCGTACCGTCTTTAAGCATTTAATTCTTTCAAGGATTTCATAAAACAGTGACCTCGACACCAAAACCTCTGCCATTTGAAAGGTCACATCCCGGGCATGGCTGACCACCTTGGCTCCGATCTTGACCAGTTTTTCCCGCATGGTTCGCAATGACCAATCGTTTATGGACTTGGGCAGTGCCAGCCGTCTCAGAAAATTGCCACTATTATAGGCCATACAGAACAGTTGAAGCCGAACCTGATTGTCATCAAAATCATGACAGGACAGCCGTGTCCATTTCAATGCATACTGGCCTGCCGTAAATTGTGTATGGTTATCATTCAGCGACAGGAAAGTCGTTACCCGCACCAGGGTCTTTCCCTGTTTTGGAGGGTGTTCAGAACGTCAATGGCGATATTGACGTCTTCGACGATCTGGTAGTCAAACATCCCCACACAGAGGAAATCGGCACTGTTTTGGAATGCAAATCAGAAACCTTCCCTAAGCTGGTTTTTATTCTACACCCGAAGACAAAAGTTGCCAAGAAGAATTATAAGTCATTTTAATCTGGCATATTACAATTCTCTCGAATTCGCCTTCTGTTACCCAAATTATCTGTTTTTGATTAACATAGCTAATATTTTCGACATATTTCAAAAATATTTTCCAATTTTTTCTGGTTGCAGTATTACTTAAGGAATACTGCTAAAATGAACTTTGGATTGAAAATGACGCGAAAACCAAATCATGATGGTAATACAACGCGCGAAGAGCTGTTTTTTCAGTTGTATGTGGCTCACCAGCGGAATCTTTACGCATATATTCTTGCAACCGTGCACAATTATTCGGACACCGAAGATATTCTGCAGGAGACGGCCACTGTGATGTGGCGTCGGTTCAATGAATTCCAGCAGGGGACAAGTTTTGTAGCGTGGGGAATTGCTATTGCCCGCATCCAGATTCTCAAGTTTTTCAATGTGCACAAGCGATCGCGGATTCAATTTGATGATGAATTGCTTGAAGAGATTAATGCTGTTATGCTGCAGGAAACAGAGCAGATGGAGGGACTGACAGATGCCTTTCGACAGTGTTTTCAGAAACTCAGTGATATCCATCGTGAGGTGCTGGCATTACGGTATAAAGACGGATTGACGATGAAGGCCGTTGCCAACAAAACAGGTAAATCGGTGTACGCCATGTACAAGACATTAGCCCGGATTCAGGACGCTTTGCAGAGATGCATCGAGATGACGCTGAGGCGGGAAGGAACAGCATAATGAAGGATGACCTGCGGCACAAGCTGGCAGAATTTATCCAGATGGAACTGGACGGCATCCTGACCGATGCTCAATTTCATGAATTGGTCTCGATTCTGAAGACTGATATAAAGTCGCGCCAGTATTATGCACGCACAATGTCCACGATTGCGATATTTCGGAATGATTTGCCCCTGACACTGGAATCATCGGCATATCAGCCTGAGGAAAATTCGTTTGATTCAGAATTCTGGCAAACACTGTCCCAGGAAGAGAGAGATGCAAAACCACTGCCTGCATGTCCAGTGCTGCCGATCCGGGAAGTCATTACAGATGTGCGCCAGCGCAAGGCGATGCTGAAAATCCGCCGCCAGAAATATCCAGCAAGTCTGTGGCTGTCAATAGTATCTATGGTGGCGATGCTCATCATGGTTGCTTACGTGATGCTTAATCCGCGGACGACGTACCCGGTGGCGACACTGACTGCCAGCTACAAAGCACAGTGGCAGACCAAGACGCTGGATACTGGAAGTCGACTGGCCAACGAAGGGACGTCGATGAAACTGCTTGGCGGGTTGGCAAAACTGCGATTTGACAACGGTGCTGAATTGGTTCTGGAAGGGCCCGCGGAATTTAAGATACTTGCCGACGACCGGATAGATTTGCGAAGCGGTAAGCTTTATGCGAAGGTGCCGCAGGAAGCGATAGGCTTTTCGATTTATACGAAAAATGCAAAAGTCATTGATCTGGGAACAGAATTCGGTATGAATGTGTATGAACAGGGAGATACCTATCTGCATGTTATTAAGGGAAGTACCCGACTGATTGCAGGGGAGAAATCGGGCAAACAAGATAGCGTTGTGGTTGGTAAAGGCGTTGCTAAACGCGTATCTGGCGATTCCGCAGCCATCTGGGATATTCCATGCAACACCCGGCTTTTTGTGCGTGCATTCAATCCGGAAACCGGATATGTGTGGAACGGCCAGCCAAAACTGGATTTGGCGGATATTGTCGGCGGCGGTGATGGATTCGGCTTAAGTCAGAAATGTGTAGGCATCAATCCGGTTACCGGAAAGTCTGTTGACAGTTTGCTGTTTTTAAATAGAAAACCGGGCACTAATGATTATCATCCGGTTTTGGATATCTCCTATATTGACGGCATTTTTGTTCCACAGGGAAGTTCTGTTGGCCAAGTAGTTTCATCTCAGGGACACATTTTTACAGAGTGTCCCCAGACGGATGGGCGATACTGGATGGAAGTAACCAACCGGCCGATTACCAGTCCTGCGGGTACCAGTCTGGGCAAAAATCAGGACCTTGATGTGGTTCGTCTTGGAGGTGTGCAATTCGGGACACCCCAGCACCCGGCTATTATGATGCATGCCAATGTCGGGATTACGTTTGACCTGAATATAATCCGTACCAAGGTTCCGGGGACGGTCATTCGGGCGTTTACCGCGCTGTGCGGCCTATCGGAGACCACCTCGAAAGCAGATGCCAGTGCCGTGCTATGGGTTCTGGTGGATGGACAAGTCCGCGAGAAAATCGCTGTGAACACCCTGCAGAATCAGCATGACATCAGTGTCGCGCTCAGCGATTCAGAGCGTTTTCTAACATTAATTGCCACGGACGATGGAAACGGTATCGCCGGAGATTGGACGTTTTTCGGCAACCCGGCACTCTGGCTGGAATCCTCAGGGCCGGGCAAACAATAGTATGAAGGAACGTACAACGGTTCAAAGACAGTAAAGTTGGGTGATGATTCATTGTTCGTATCTGCCCACGAAAATAAAAGGTTTCGATTTTAGGAGAAGTGATCATGAGAAACGAATTCAAGCTTTTGGGTATTGCCGTTTTGGTAACGGCTGTGATGATGTCAGGTTCCTTGTGGGCCGGCACGATTTCATTGAATTTTAGTGAAAATACCAATCAGGCGTTTACAGGGAATGCCCTTATCGGTCCCCTGCAAACAAACAGCTCCTACTGGAACAACACAATTGTACGTGATTCCGGAGTACTGAAGGCCGGTGTCAAGTCGGGGCTGATTGATCATCTGGGCAACAATACCGGGGTCAGTGTGCAATGGCTGTCAAGCAATGTATATTATAATCGGAAAGACAACACCAGCAACGATGAAAATAAACTGGAAGTCGGGTATCTGGATGACGGAGTCACATCGACGGATGTTGGTGTCGATGTCACCTTCACCAATATTCCTTATGCATACTATCGGGTTTATGGTTTGGTTTCATCGGACTTTAATCGGGACAGCACAGCTCCGGACCCGGATTACAGTGTGACGATGCGGAATGTTTTAGTCAACGGAAGCTGGGTATATGGAGGCGATGCCTCGACAACTGCGATAGCGTATGGATCTTTGGTACGCAATTTTGCTGCAAATGGAACCAACTGGACTGAGATTAAGCCGGGGGTAACGGTTGGCAACTACTGGACAATCGAGACCAGCGGTTCCACGCTGAGTATTAAGGGGTTGCCTCTTCTTCAATGGACCGAAGATGGAGTTACCTATAAGAATCGCGGGAGCCTGGCGGGGGTGATTATTGAAGATACCGATATCTATCGCAATGATATCAGTCCGATGGTTGGTTTGGAAGTGCCGGTTAACCAAATTCTTAACTGGAAGCAGCGTGAAGAAGTCAGCGGCCTGGGGATTACTTATCAGGTGTATTTTGGGACAGAACCGAATACATTGAATCCGAATTATTACGGCAAGACTCCGGTCAAGACGACGCTCTCCGATCCGGCGGATTTCTATTATGATCCAGCCGGAGACATGCTCAACAGTACTAAATACTACTGGAGAGTGGATGCGGTTGAGCCCAATCTGCCCGGCCAGCCCATCATTCATACCGGGGCACAATGGTGGTTCACCACACAGCCGGAGTTGGCGCGAATCGAAACCAGCCCCATCAGTCAAACGGTTCCTGCCGGCACAGCCGAGGTTCAGTTGTCGGTTTCAGGTATCAATATTGATCATTATCAATGGTATAAAGACGGTGTCGCATTGGCAAATGCCCCTGCGATGTATTCCGGTCAAAATAGTGCAACGCTGACGATTTATGATGTTCAGCTTGCGGATGAAGGATTCTATTATTGCGAGGGAGACAACAGCCTCAATCAGCCCTCCTCTTCCGCATCTGCTCAAGTGATGATCGAACGTTTGGTCGGCTGGTGGAAACTGGATGGGAATCTGTCAGACTCCGTCGCCGAAGCAGTTCCCGGTGCGTCAGGACTTGATGGAACTTCAGTTGATCCCAACTTTGTTGCTGTGGGCAAAGACGGCGGAGCGCTGGAATTCTTTGGAGGCGCAGATGATATCGTGACAATAACCGACAGTGCAGATACGTTTAATTTCTATCCTCTGGGTTATACCGTCAGTGTCTGGGTCAACAATTCCAAGTCCAGCGGCTGGTATGCCTATGTTGCCAAACAGCAGCGGTCGGAAACCCCCTGGAAGGGATTTGTGGTCACTCAATCATCAGGCCGGCCTGTAAACACACTGCGGCAGACTGATAGTACAGATTTATATGGTCCCACCGATATGCTGGTTTCGGATGAGACCTGGCACTTGGTCACGGCCACCTATGATGCAGCGACCCGCCAGCGAAAAATCTATATCGATGGTGAACTGGCAAATCAGAGAACAGATACGGGTACGGTGGAGGGCTGTCCGAGCAACCTGATTTTTGGCGCAGAAATACAGGATGCCTCTGTTTCACCTTATAGTGGTCTTCTGGACGACATTCGGATTTGGAATTATGCGTTAGATCGGCTTACGATTGCCAAGATGTACATTGATTTCAATCCGACCAGCAAAATCTGCCTTGAAAATCCCATGTATGATATTTCAGGGCCCGACGGCATTGCGGATTGCATCGTTAATCTGTTTGATATCCTGCCATTTATGCAGACATGGCTCGATTGCAATATCGTACCCGACTGTATCGAGTAAAGTGGAACTGGGTCCTTGCTGACGCAGTACTGTACCGGGAGGCTCAGGATATCACACCTGAGCCTCCCGCTTATTTTTGCAACTGGCCTGCCGTAAATTGTGTATGGTTATCATTCAGCGACAGGAAAGTCGTTACCCGCACCAGGGTCTTTCCCTGTTTTGGAGGGTGTTCAGAACGTCAATGGCGATATTGACGTCTTCGACGATCTGGTAGTCAAACATCCCCACACAGAGGAAATCGGCACCGTTCTGGAACGCAAATCGAAAGCCGTCCTGCGGGCAAATGGCACCGGCGGCCAGAACCTTAAATCCCATCCACGGGATATTTTTGTTTTTCATAAACGCAATAGTTTCCTCGGGGAACAGGCAGAAAATATTGTCGTGAAATTCGTTGTGATCGGGAGATTGGGGGCCGTCAACCGAGAAGGGTTTTCGGTTTTCTTTGGGGTGGGCCGACCAGTAATTGTCATGGTGAATAGTTTTCATATAGAAGTCAGGCTCCAGACCCGCCTTATCGCACTCGATCATGGCTTGGATAGAATGGGCGCCAAGGCCGGCCGGGAAACCTTGTGCGCGAATGTGGTCGATGCACTTTTGGAGAACATCGATGCGTCCTTCGCGGACCCGCCAATCGCAGCAGTTGCCCTGAATCTGAATCATATCGCCGCCCTGATCCATCACCCGATTGGCTGCCCCATAGATGTCATCAGGGGTGGGGTGGACCTGACAGACCGTTTGGAATTTGCTGCCGAATATCTTTTTGTATTTGCTGATCAGGGGAAGCTGCGAGTCAGAGATATTGATTGTATTGATCCCCGCTTTTTCGGCAAGCATCAGGGTTTGAAACACTTTTCTTTCTGTGTTGTAGGCTTTAAACAGCGAGGACACATAGATCAGGTCGCGGGCATGTGCCCATCCCCCGATTAAATTACCCCCCATAATGATACGGCTGACCTGAAAGCTGCCTACTTTGCCCATCGGCAATTGACCTTTGAGGTCTCTGAGTTGTTTGTAACTGGCTTGAATGGTAGCGCCGGTAACAGCGTGAACTTTATTCCATGTGTGCTTTTTGCCGACCAGATAGGCGAACACACCCAAGACAGGCAACGAAACAAGGCTTTCAAGTATCTTTCTTCGCGTCAGCGATGCAGAAGAGGCAGGGATGATTTCAGAATCGTTAGGTTGTACCTTGGTAAAAGCTTTAAGAGATTTATTGCGTTTAAAGAAGGCATAGACGAAGGTATCCAGCGCTCCGTATCGTCCTGCCGGAAAGAGCACTATCAGGGCAAGGGCAATGATCTCGATAAGATTTTTATTGACAATCAAATAGTGCCCTTCGGCAGGCACGCCGAATCCTGCGGCAATAAACGGCGGATTGGCAATATAGTACAAAGCCGCCAATAAAATACCGCACACCCCGGCCAGTCGGGTCAGACAGCCGACTACCAGCGCAAGGCCGATCAGTGTTAAACCCCACATATTCAGTTGATCGACGATGTAGAGGACATCCGGGGTGCTTGCTATCCGGTGGAAGACATCCCGAAACAGCCAAGTGGCGTTCTCTAAATAATCGGCGCTGGTCCACTCAGGCATCAGCAATTTGGAAACGCCCTCATACAGAAAATGCCAGCCGACGGCCATCCTCAACAAAACCAGCACAATAATTTGAGCTTTGCCTGAACGGTTCGAGAACATCATTTCTCCTGTTTATAATAAAAAATCTGATAAGCGCCTGCTTTCAGTATTCAGGCGGCTGCATTCTATTGGTACTCGAATCCGCTTGGCTTACGCCTCTTCGACGACCTTCCAGCCCAGTGCATCGGCCATCGCAAACACAGGCGTTTTCAGATCGCCGTAGCAGGTAACGCGATGCCAGCCCCAGTGATCCCACTGGGTGAAGAGCTTTTCGATATCGCCCGCCGGCTCAACAGCCAGCTTTGTACGGCAGGCCCGGTCATCCGGATCATTGGCGACCGCCTTGCCCTGATGGAATAGAATTTCCTTTCGGGCCGCATCGATTTGCACAGTCGTAGTCATGTATCCCAACGGCAGTATCGACCGAACTGAAGCCCCTTGCCGGTCTTCCGAATGCGTCATAATTGTAAATGGATTGGTCTGTCCCTGCGGGCCGAAAACTTTATTGGAGGCGACACAATGGGCATAAATGATCTGCCGTTTGGAGGTATCAATCACCGGATCGGAGATATAGCCCGGCCGGCCTTGGGTTAAGGTCGTCAGCATCAGCATTGAGGCGGTTGAGCGAATATCACATTCGCAGGCACCGATCAGCCCTTCGTTGTTTAATTCATGGAAACCCAGGCACGGATAAGCGTGAAGGTGTCCGCCATAGAAGCCCCCCAGGCAATTGATGGTAATAGCATTGGCATTATGCTTTTTCAAAATGGTCTTCATCGCCAGATACATCGCCGCTGATGTAACAAGTGTCGGTTCTGAAACATCGATGACCGCAGCAGCGTTCTTTTGCCAGCGTTTGGCTATTTCCTGTGAGTGGTCTTTATCAGCCGTCTTCCAGGCTTCATCGAGTTCTGCAAATGTAACAAACTCGATCGATATGCCCATAATCGGCTCTGTTGCGCCTGCGTCCTGCCCGCGAAATGCCAGGATTTTGGAAATTTTCAGTTGTTCTATACAATCCTGAGAAGACAATGTATCCACTCTGTCCGGCAAGCACGTAAGGTCTTTGGCGGCGGGCGTTCGAGAGGCTCGTACACGACGTACGGCCGCAGCAAAGGTGTTTGCCGACTGTCCTTTGGTCAGCGAAAAACAATTGACCGCTTCGGCCAGGTCTTCGATTCGGGATGATGCAATAAAGCCGACATGCGGGGCCTGACGGCGGAGAAAGCCTGCCGTATAGACCAAAAACCCGCCGCTGCCGCCGTACTGAAAATCGGCGTAAAGGACCGGTTTGCCGGCAGTGGCAATGGTCTGGACGACCTGATTCCAGCAGTTCATCTGATAGACCAGATAGCCGTCAATTTGCTGCGATTTGTCCTGGTCCAGAATCGCCTTGGACGGCTCCGGGCCATTTGCCATAGAAGAAACAAATTCAAAGCCGGAACATCGTTTTGTCAACTCCTCCTGAATCCTCTGCATAACAGGCTGAAAATCAAACCCCTGATTCGGCCAGTCGGGGCCGGTTTGCTGAGGTCCGTGAAGTGCATAGATAATCCGGATTCGCATTTTGGGGTTGTCTGGGGCCGCATTGGCTGCCCCCGGCTGCGTCAGCAGGCAACCTGCTGCAGCACAGGCCGCACAACTGCCCAGAAAACGCCGCCGAGTCATCGGGCACCCTGCCCTGCCGCACATATTGATATTGCTCATGGCTTTTCCTTTCGATTCTGTAAGCTACGTATCTCGTTGGGAGACTATCCGTTCTCACTACGAACTCTGGTCGTCAAAAACGTCTTGATCAAGGCCATTATGCAATTTGATATCACCCCGGAACAGGGCTTTAGCCAAGCGATAACAATTAAATCGACTTAGCCGCTTTAGTGAAAATTGTAACCTGCCGACTATAAACATCAATAAAGAAATGCGCCAGCAGGATATGCTCCTATGACTTGTTAGAACTTAAGTCAATGATTCATCCACAATAATATTCAATCCAGGTCAAATATCTTTGGCCTGCATCTGGCGCAGTTCATTTTCGGTGAACCGTTTGCGGAGGACGGGGAAAAGCCC
>CAZYQN010000026.1:35090-51439 GCA_964649955.1 uncultured Pirellulales bacterium | reverse complement strand
GGGAGCCATTCGTCGTCGGCATCGAGGAAGGCGATCCAGTCGCCGGTTGCGGCGTTGATGCCGGCGTTGCGGGCGGCGGAGGCTCCTGCGTTGGCCTGCGGGATGAGGCGTACACGGGGGCTGGAGGAGGTGACGACTTGGATTGTGTTGTCGGCGGAGCCGTCATCGACGACGATAATCTCGCGGGGGGGATAGGTCTGGGCCAGGACGCTGTCAATGGCCCGCCGGATGTGGGCGGCGCTGTTGTAGGCCGGAATGACAGCACTAATGGCAAGCGGCTTGTCTTGAGTATCATCGTTCATGCCGGATTATTATATCGAAGAAGCCCGAAAAACAAATAAAAAAGCAACAACAAGAAACGCTGATGACCGTTTTAAAACGCCATTATTTCTCTTGAAAAAAGTCAAAATAGCGGGTATAACTCATCAGTAAACAAGCTTATATTTACTATCAGGCAGGATAAATGAAAGCTGTCAAGAGAATCATTGCACAATGTTGCATTGCGTTGATCGGCGAAACGCGATGGTATTCCTTTCTCTTCAAGGTTGGCAATATTGATAAAAATTCCTATTATAATAAACTGACAGATGCTGTTATGGAGCGTATCCTAACGCCCACTTCTGTTTGTATCGATGCGGGCTGTAACCGCGGCAATGTTCTTAAACAAATGACCACGTTGGCACCTCAGGGAAAATTCTTCGCTTTTGAGCCGATACCCGACTTGTATGAACAACTTACGCAGAAATTTACATCGAATAACATCAAACTTTTTCAACTTGCTCTAAGTGACAGAGAAAGCGTATCAACCTTTAATTATGTTATATCAAACCCTTCTTTCAGCGGATTGAAAAAGCGAAAGTACGACCGCCCCGAGGAAAAAGATACAGAGATCACAGTTCAAACCAATAGCCTGGATTCTATTCTAAGAGCAGAATCGATCGAGCACATCGATTTTA
The DNA here is from genome assembly GCA_964649955.1 of uncultured Pirellulales bacterium. Lineage (GTDB taxonomy): Bacteria > Planctomycetota > Phycisphaerae > Sedimentisphaerales > Anaerohalosphaeraceae > T3Sed10-213. The sequence continues at coordinate 50,483 of CAZYQN010000026.1, read as the reverse complement.
TAAAGATCGATGTTGAAGGGGCGGAGTACCTGGTGATGAAGGGCGCTGTCGAATGTATTCGACGCTGCAAACCTTACATTGTCTTTGAACACGGCAAAGGCGGCACTGATTGTTACGGCGTCGGACCGGAAGATGTGTTCAGGCTTTTATGTGATGAATGCGGACTTCGGATTTCGCTGCTTTCTGACTGGCTGCTCGGAAAAAAAACACTGACACATTCAGAGTTTTGCGAGCAATACCATACCGGCAAAAATTATTACTTTTTGGCTCACAAATAAAAAACGCCGGTTTAGTAACCGGCGTTTGAGAAGTTATGACCTTTCAGGACATCGTTATTTTTTTACTGTTTTGCTGTCCACCGTTTTGGATATCGGAGTTGCCGATTTAATGCTTTTTTCATCAGTTTGTGCCGCCTGCTCGACTTCGGTTTCCGGCAAATCGATACGCAAGAGAGCCTTATTGATGAATTCAAGGGAAGCACGCAGATTCATACGAGCAATAATCTGCCGCTGAAGAGCATGCAGTATATTTGTCCGTGCAAGCCGAATGTCTTTGGGGGAGATACCCTCCGGCAGATCGTTTTTCTGAATTGATGCGAGTGCTTTTGCGGCCTCCATTTCCCTTTCAATTGCCTTGTCGATAGATTCTTTCGCTTTTTCTTTTAACTCTTTGGCCTCATACAAGTTCATTAAAGCGACAAGGTAGGGATCGCTTACCCAATAGGAAACGCAGATTCCCTTATAGGTCTGGTTCAGCCACGGCGCTCCACAGAAGAAATATATTGCACTTTCATCCGGCAAGCAGCAAGGATGGCGGAAATTCATATCAGATTGATTTATATCTTCCAACGGCTCAAAATCGCTGAAAGGCATATCAAATGACTCTCGCGTTCCTTTCCAGAGCTGATAATACCCCTCTGGGTTCATGAGGACAAAGTAAACGGATAGACCATTTGAAGACATAAATGGATCGAGAGCCTGTATTTCAGTCAGTTCTTCTACCTTTCTGATATTTCCAAACGGGCTGCTTATTGATGAGCGAGTTGCCATATAGACTGCCGTTTCGGTTGTTACATCGGGATCCGATTCCATCCACATAATTGTCAATTCATCGGCCGTCAATGAAGGAGAACTGTCTCTTTCTATTGAATGCAGTTCTGTGTGAATCCGTGAAAGAGACCAGTTGTCCTGTACTGTTTGCCGAGATGCCATGCAAATCAGATTCTGATATTTAGACTGATACACTCTTGCTTCTACATAATATAAACGCAGACCATCCTGAGACAATCGCGGATTGGCGATATAGCCGCCGGGTTTTTTGCCGAGGTTCGTCAGTACGGTTTGATCGAGGAAAGCACTTTCAGTCGTTTCTCTGGCGGCTTCGATAACATAATAGCCACCTTTTGAGGGAATCTGACGGGTAAACAACAGCGACAATCCATCGGCGGATATCCCCGGTTCCGTTGCAGGCTGCACCTCTGTAAGATCGTTCAGCTCACCCAGCAAGACAGGTTCAGACCACTTGGCAAGAGAAAACAAGGATAGATTGACGATAAGACCTAAAATAAACAACCGATTGAAATGGAACGATGGTACCTTCATAGTGATTCCCCTTTCTGAAATAGCCGACAAAATATGTTCACTTTACAAGATAGATTATATACGGTATCCAACGTAAAGTCAATATTAAAATCCTTTAGCGACCACGCTTATCGATTTTCCGATCTCATCCCATGTGTACTTTTCAGTAAACAGCTTCCAGCCTTCTTCCGCAAGCTGTTTTCCCCTCTCGGGGGCATTTGAGAGTGAAAGACACTGTCGGGCAAATTCGCCGGGGTCGTCCGCCAGTAAGATATTTTTTTTGTGAACCACCTGAATGCCGTGAGCACCGATGGTCGTCGAAACGATCGGGCACTTTTTGCTGAATGCATCGAGAATTTTAATCCGCGTGCCACCGCCATAAGGTATGGGGACAATCATTGCTGACCAGCTTTGCATTTCTTCGGTTGGGTCATCGACATATCCCAGATACTCAAATCCATCTGCTGCGACATAATCTTTTTCGAGAGGTAATCTGCCAACGATCCGTAATTTCATCTCGGGTTTTTGACTGCGAATCTGCGGCCAGACTTTATCTCGGAACCAAATTAGGCCGTCGCGATTCGGTCCATAAGTTAATAAACCAATAAAACCCAAACGGCAAGAATTCGGAGATTTCCATTGCGGAACAACCAAGGGCGGATTGAAACCATTTGGGACAATTCCAATTTTGTCGCTGCTGCCAAGGAACTGTTTGTCCTGATGGCTGCAAACGATGACGGCGGTGTATTTATCGAGGGCTTTTTGTTCGAGCGTTTTCCATTTGCGTGCCTGGACTTTGGCCGAGAGGCGGAATCGCAGGGTGGGCTGATGGTGTGAGCTTAATTCGTATTTGCAGTGATTGAGATCGTCGAGGTCTATTACGGCGTTTTTGGGAGGGGTCAGCAGGAACGGAGTCTGTGCGCCGAGGGTATGGAACCAGACCAGATCGTGCTGATTGACCCATGTTTCAAACCGGACCTGGTCGGAACGGCCCGCACGAATGCCGCACTGCGAGGGCCAATGCATATGGACTTTGCGGATGATTTCGCCCCAGGGGGCCGGAAAGTCCGAATAGGATCTCAGGGTGATCTGCTCGAAGCGTTCGAACTCGGCGCGGCACAGGGCAACAGAGTCCGGATCAAAACATCGCGATACAGCCAGCAGTGTGACCCGGCCGCAGCGTTTCAACTGGCGGGCGATGTTGAATGTTCGCTGCATACAGCCGGCATACGGCGGGGAAAGCAAGGCAGTGGTGACATACAGGATGTTCAGGTCTTGGGGCATTGAGGTTTCGCTTTTCGGATGTGATTTTTAACGCTCAAGAACATATCCGCCACACGCGAAGTCAACGGCGGAAGAGACATTCGAAAACGCATTTCGCGACAAAACTGAGGGGACAGTTCACTGCGATAACGGCCAAGGAGGGAATTGATGTCGGCTCGGCGGTTTTGCTTTTCAAGCTGACGAATCCAGACCTGAAGCATATGGGCGATGCAGGGGCGGAAGGCGCCGGCCCGGTTGAATTTTTGCGACAGCGTGCGATGACGGTCGATCAGGTTGATCATATAATCGACGGAATCATTGATCTTGGTGGAGCTGTCGGGGGTGTCGAGATGATAGACCGCCAGCGACTGCGGGATGTAGCCGACCTGCGGGAATTGATAGGCGATACGAAACCACAGGTCGTTGTCCTGGGCGCGTTTCATTCCGGGTTCAAAGAGGCCGACCGTGTCAAAGACGGAACGGTGAATCATGACGGTCCCCGTCCAGGCATGAAAACCCTTACAATATGCATCGAGGTAGTCTTCCATATAATGCTGCTTGGGGGCAGGCAACGCCGACCGTTTATGCCACTGTTTGCCCGAATAATTTGTTAAATAATTCGCATATCCCCATTTCAGATGCGAAAATTGTCTAAACAACTCTATCTGTGCGTGTATTTTTTCCGGCAGCCATTCGTCATCGGCATCGAGGAAAGCAATCCAGTCGCTTTTTGCGGCGGCGACCCCCGTGTTGCGGGCTACGCTGGCGCCGGCATTGGGCTGGGTGATAAGACGGACCTTTGAACCGAATGTGCGCACTGTCTCGACGGTGTTATCCGTTGAGCCGTCATCGACAATAATGATTTCATCGGCGGGCTGAGTCTGGGCCAATACACTTTGGATTGCGCGGGCAATATGCCGTTGTGCGTTCCAGGCCGGAATGATCACGCTGATTGTCATTGTCTGCCAACATTGCCTCCGATAGTCTCAAGAAACTATCCAAAGAGGATACGAATAATATCATTGTAAGTAACCCAGAGCATCAGCGCCAGCAGCAGAGACAGGCCTGCATATGTGATGGCCGCCTGAACTTTTTCGCTGATGGGCTTGCCTTTGATTTTTTCGATAACAAGCATCACGATGACTCCGCCATCCAGGACGGGCAGCGGCAGGAGGTTCATCACTGCCAGGCAGGAGCTGATCAGGCCGAGGAAATAGAGATAAAGAACGAGTGAGGCATCGGCCAGCGTGTAGCTGACTTTGATAATACCCACCGGTCCGACCAGAGAAGATGACGGCAGATCGTCAAAGATCAGACGATAGAGCGTAATCCATGTGCGAACCACAAACTGCTTGACTTTTTTAAGCCCCATTGAGATGGCCTGAATCGGGCCTTCGGCTTTATATGCAATTCTGAGTTCTTCGTAAGGAATAGCAACAGACAAGTAGGATTCGGCGTGAAGCCCTCCGCGTTCGGGGACTTCAAGCCCTGTACCGCCGGCCTGGCCATTGTCAATATAATCGATACTGACACGCTGACCGTGGTTCTTTTGCAACAGGCGGATTACATCGTAAAATGTCGTTACAGGTTCGCCGTCCACAGCAGTAATTGCCGCTCCGGCCGGAAGCTGAAGGATCGAACCGGGCACACCGCCTTCGAGTATCTGAGCAACGATAGGCTGTTCCATCGCCAGCTCTGCGGAAAAACCAATCGTGACCCGTTTACTGCCGGGGATTTCATAAGGCTGAACCGTCATTTCCACTTTACTGAGTTGGCCTGACTGATCCGGGCGGAGAACGACCATCGCCAGATCCTTATCTTTGTTTTCCATGGTGATTTCACGGAGCTGCTTGAAATTCGGATAAGGCGTCTGACCAATCTGAATAATGATGTCGCCAGCCATCAACTTCTGCGAAATAATTTCCTTTTTTTGTTCCTTGTCAGAAGAAAAAAGATTTTTAATCCGCGATGTTATCCGTCGGGTCAGACTCATTACCTGCGGACGTTCCGATACCGCTCCGACTTTCAGGCACGGAACCATTCCATAAATATGCGTCAGGTCAAATTCGTCGCGAAAATTTTTCACTGTAGGGGCAACCCACATTGGAAACGTAACGCTTTCCAGTGTTCGGGGGCTACCCTGCGGCCAAGAACGCGACACTGTCAGCGATGCCTGCGGCAGCATGGCCTCGGCTATCTTCTGTTTCAAATCCCAAGGCTTGTTCACTGTTTGTCCGTTTATCGCTTTAATTTCATCGCCCGGACGCAACCCTGTATTTTTATAAATTTCTTCCACCAGCTCGGCGTCTTCAGCAATCTTAGGCTCAATGGTCAGCGTATGTGCTTCCATGATACCGACCTGGCGCAGGCCGGAGGTATCGCCGGCGGGATTTTCAGCAACAACGCGGATGGTCTCTTCGCGGTCATCGTCGCGACGGACTTTAAAATTGATCGTCTGGCCTTTGCCCGACAGTGCCGGAGCCAGCAATACTGCTTCGTAATCCACAAACCTTTCACCGTCCACTTCGACAATTTTATCGCCGGGACGCAGGCCCGCTTCGTAAGCGGGAGAATTGGCCATGATATCTCCGACCACGGCGGGCTTGAGGGGAATGCCATGCATGAATAATCCCATAAATAACAGGATGGCTCCGATAGCATTGAAGATAACTCCAGCAGCCACGACTGCAATACGAATGCTTATGGGCCGGTTCATAAATGAACGGGGGTCATCGGTCTTTTCGGTCGGGCCGGAATCCGACTGGCCAAGCATTTTGACAAAACCGCCCAGCGGCACCATTCCAATTTGATATTCGGTTTCGCTGTCACCTTCCTGAAGATTCTGGGGCTGGCCGATTCGCGGCAGAAAACGTACACGGAAGCCCTTCTTGAGCTTCCGGATACCCAAGAAGACCGGGGGGAATCCGATAGAAAACGCTTCCACTTTAATGCCGCCCAATTTGGCAACCAGAAAATGTCCCAGCTCATGGATCATCACCACTCCGCCGAATCCCAACGCAACTAAAGCTATCGATTTTGCTTTCTGGGGATTCTTGATTGCAAACACCGCCAAGATCACCACAACTACAAAAAAGATTGCCAACTGGACATACGGATTAGATTCTTTTGTCAGGGCTTGTTCGTTTTGTGTCGGAGTTACTTTTTTCTCTTCTGCCATTGAAATCCTCAAAACAGGGTTTAGCCTTTAAATAAGGCGTTATTTCTGAACTACGGCCTTAGGCGAGGAGGCCAGTCTACGGGCCGCTTCTTTACGTGCCCAAGTATCTATTGACAATAATTCATCCAGTGACAAATGCGACCGACTTGTGTGTATATCAAGGCAATACTCGATCAGTTCCACAATCGCTCCAAACGGAATATGTCCGGCCAGGAATGCTTCGACCGCCACTTCATTGGCGGCATTGAAAACCACCGGTACGGAACCCCGGCTTCGGGCAACCTCAAAACCCAATGCCAAGGCTCGAAATTTATTCAAATCCGGAGTTTGAAATGTTAACTTACCCATACGATCCAGCTGAAGGCGGTCGGCAATACCCCGCACACGGCGAGGATAGGTCAGGGCATACTGAATCGGCAGTTTCATATCCGGCGTTCCAAGCTGGGCGATGAGCGAGCCATCGATGAATTCGACCATCGAATGCACCACGGATTCCGGATGAATCAGTACCTCGACCTGATCAACCGAAAGCCCAAAGAGCCAGACGGCTTCGATCACTTCCAAGGCTTTGTTCATCATCGATGCCGAATCCACAGTGATTTTCGGCCCCATACTCCACGTAGGATGATTCAGCGCCTGCTGTACGGTAGCTGTGTTCATCTGGTCGATTGTAGCGGTTCTAAAAGGACCGCCTGATGCGGTCAGTATCACGCGGCTGACTTCCGCGGGAGAACCGGCCTGCATTGCCTGAAAAACGGCGGAATGTTCACTATCGATGGGTAATATGGCCGCACCATTGTTTTGTGCGGTTTCGGTTAAAAGTTCTCCGGCAATAACCAACGGCTCTTTGTTGGCAATTGCCAGGGTTTTTCCCGCTCTGGCCGCGGCCAACGCTGCCGGCAGACCTGCCGCACCGACAACTGCACAAAGCACGATATCCACTTCGTCGAGGGATGCGATCTGCACCAGGCTTTCCGGGCCGGATAAAAATTGGCAATCCAACCCGCTTAGCCTCTGGCGACATTGCTGTGCTGCTACAGGATCGGTAACCGCGGCGTATCGCGGCCGGACTGTTGTAACCTGCTGGCAAAACCGTTCAATACTGCTATTGGCCGAGAGCGCAACAACTTCATATGCCGGGGCCAGTGAGGCGATGACCTCAAGGGCGTTTCGGCCAATGGAACCGGTAGAGCCTAAAATCGCTACTTTCTTTGTCATAGAACTATATAGTATCGCAAAATATCCGCAGACCGTCAAGGATGCCTTTTGATTCCTACAAAAATCGCAAGACAGGAATCATAATCCTATGCTACCATTAAATGCACAGAAATCTCTATATTCTGGAGACATTTATTTGTAAAATCCCCAATTTTAGCTTTTTTTATTGGGAGCAGAAGTATATATTTATATAAAAGCCCTGAATAGTCTTTTTTAAAGAAGACCCATTATTTTTAATGAACTGCTCGTATCGGCTGGATACGTGTCATCAAAACCTGATATTGAGAGATCAGATATTAGAACAAAATCTTAAGTTAAAGATTATCATCCACCAGCCAGTATTCGGCAAACAGCACAAAATCTTCAAGGTCCACCTTTTTCGACAGATCAATATCTACCCCTTCACAAGCCGTCGGGGCACATTCGGTGCACAGCCAGTGTTCGGCCAACATTGCGAGATCCAACGTGTCCACATTACAATCGGAATTAAAATCGCGATAAATCGCCCGATCCGTATCGAACCCCACGCCATCAACGCCGAGTTGGAAACCGGAATCCCAGGTGTCTGCGTGTATTTCTAAGTAGCGAATCTGCGACCAATCTGGACTGCCAACCGTTGTTCGCCGCCAGCCGTTTTCCTCACTTTCCGAAGCGTCCAGTGCAATTGATTCTGCTTTCCACTGCCACAGGCAATCGTTCAGGAAATCATATGGGTTGCTATCGAGGTAGTACTGGTATTGGAAGTAGTTATCGTCGTCTGTTTTGAGGCGAATCCATGGGCTTCCATTCTGGAATGTGTTTTCATTACGGGTATAGAAACTCACAAACAGTTTTTCTGCTGAGCTCAAATCCCACGGTTCGGTTAATGTCTGTCCGTATCGGATATACATATCAAAGGGGGCATTTGTTACACACATCACCGAAGAACTACCCGCAGACAGCGTGTAGGTATCGTCGAAGACAAACGTTCCTTCCGGCTCCATATCTTCAACCCAGGTTTCCCAGTCGGCAGCGTTGCCCTCGGCCATATCAAACGGCAGCAAACCATCGCGGCTGCACTGGGGAATCCCCACTAGTTTGTACGTTCGACGGGCTGTCGCCGACTTGTCCTCTTCGGTCCGGCCGGTCAGCTTGACGGACAAATCAAATTTCTCCCGATTAGGATTTGAAAACTCAATCGACCGGCTGATAGTCTGGCCGGGGTCGAGCTTGCTGTCTCCTAAAAGTGCTGTCAGATCCAAATAGGCCTTGCCTTCGTCGGTTCCATCCGGATTGACAAGTGTGATCGTGTCCGGCAAGGTCAATTCCATGCTCAGCCGCATCGGCCCATGCACTGCTACCGCTGTTAGGTTGGTGACCTTCAAAGTAGCCCTCGACTGATGCTGGCCTTTATCATATTGCCACGACTCGATCACAATAACATCATCCGGCAGAATCAGGGATCCGTCAGGATATGCAATCGCCGGAGCCATCAGCGAATTCGGCTCAAGATCGGCGAGAACATGTTGATCGATCAGGATCGGTGCCTCGCTGTACCCAAACACCTTGCCGTTGCCGTCCTGAAGGGTCATCGTAAACTCACCGTCCGCATAACCACTCACATCGATATTCATATTTTGTCGGGGAATTCGAAGCGCATAGGCCATTGAACCATCGGGCAGACGCTGTGGATAAAACTCAGCATTCTCAATCTCGTTGATGTAGGGATTTTGTCCCTCGGGCGTTTCGGGAATTACGCCGACTTGCTGCCCCGCGGCGTTGGAAACCATCACGTTGACCGGACAATGCAAAAGAATCGTGGCATAAGGGATTCGTTCTCCGGCACAATCGCTGCCGCTGTTGATGGTATTGGGATATGTTCCCGGCGAGTTGGGGGGATAATCTTTATTGGCATTGTAGTTGGATGAACCGGGCTCGAGAAATAGATTGAAAAGCCATCCGACACCAGGAATCACAACGCCCATCCCCTTGAGCCAGTCGCCAAGAGAATATTCCCCCCCCTCCGGATACTGCGCAATCCATGCGTCAAAAACGCGACACCAATCCGTGTCATACCACGCTCGATTCTGCGGCCAGATCATTGCGGCCTGATGCCCGCCCCAAAGGACCATGATGGGACCATAATCGAATCCGTTCATCAGCCAACTGGTGGTCATCCCATACTGGTTTAAACGCATTCGGTCCCAGATTTCCAGCGTCATGAGCTGATAACACCCGCACGTGAATGGCCCATAGGGACTTGGAATGCCGGTGATCAAGCCATCGATGGTCCATATTGCATCGAGAGTGTTGTTGACATCTCCCGCCCAGACCCCGCTGACGATAAGCGGCCAGGCCATACTCCAATACTTTCGATTGTAGGGATCCGTTAAATCCCATAGAAATCCGTCAAGGGCATTACGCTCAAAGGTCTTGACAATTGCGATATAATTGTTGAATAACGGGAAATCCACTGAAACCGACACCTCCGGACGATCTTCCATCGATACTTTAAGATCGACAGCAAACGATCCCTGATCCACTTCCAGAGAACCGGGACTCAGCAAGTCGAGATAAATATCTTCAATATAAATCTTAAAGGATGCCCTACCATAATGATCGGTGGTCACGGAATCCGGCACTATCCGAATGCGGTTGTGATGAAGGTCTTTCATCTCCGAGACCAAGTGAATGGTTTTCCCCTCAACATCCGGTCCTGTAAGATCCAATTCAACGGGTATTACAGTCTGCCCGAACAGGGTTGCCAGGGGATAGTCAAATTCGATGGTCTCGTTGGCATAGGTGTATGAACGAGGAAAACTCAATTCGACTGGATCGATGGAGCCGGGATACTGAGGATCACGGATGCCGGGCACAGAACAATACTGACCTTTCTCGGCCGTCAGTTCGAGGGAATAATTCCGCATTTCCACAATACATGTATCGTGAAGATCGTTGGGAAGGTATTCAGCGGAAACCAATCCGCTTTCTTCTCGATTGTCCACAGGAACCAGAGCGACGGCCGCGTGTCCATCGGAATCGGTAAGGTCCCAGGCGTCTGCTGTAAAATCCCCCATGATTGGATCATAGAACATACCGACCGTGGTGTGGAACCAGATCGTTTCACCCTGGGCGGGCTGACCATCGATAAGGAGCGTTGCGGTAACGATACTCATTTCCGTGCCATCGGCCGTAATCTTATTCGGATTCGCTTCAATCGACAGCAGACTCATGGCGAAATGAACATCGGTACCGGCCGTGAGATTCTCATAGGTTGCCGTGACGGTCGCATCGCCGATGGTGTCAGACACCAGATTTACACCTGCATAACCCGAGTCGTTGGTAACAAGACTGATAGAGGATACGAGAGTTCCGCTGCCTGGTGTGACGAACTGACCCAGTGTTGTGGAGAAGGTGATTGTCTCCCCGATGATAGGTTGCCCCAGATTTTTCAGTTGGGCTGTAATCGTGGAGCAGGCGATTCCATCCGAAAGAACTTCGTTGGGTGTGGCATCGACGGTCAAATCATATCCGACAAAGTGAACTTCGACCTGTGCTTCAAGGTCAAGATATATTGCGGTAACAAGAAAAGCCTTCGGTTCTGTATCGCTTTGCAGGAGAACGGTCGCCAGCCCCTGTTCATCGGTCATCACATCAATGTCACTGACAAGGACATTGTCTTCTCCGACGAAGGCGCCTTCGGGCGTATGAAAATGCACTGTCTGACCACTGACAGGAATATGTATATCGGTCAATTTAGCAGTAATAACAGAACAGCTCTCTGCGTCTGCCGGGATCATGGGCGGATCGGCAGAGACGGTCAGAGCCAAACCCACAAAATCCACCATAATCTGTTTGGAATAATCCATGTAGCTTGCAGTTACCGCGGCTGTGCCGGTCTCTGTGCCGGAGCGAAGGCGGACTGTAGCTTTTCCGGCAGCGTCAGTTTTGGTCCAGACGACAGTGCCGGTATTGTCGGCGATTAGAGTTCCTTTGTCGGTCCGGAAGCAGACATACGCATTGCACAGCGGTGTACCGCGGTCGGTAAGAGTCGTTGAAATTGTGCTTTCTGTAACGCCGTCATTGGCGATTTCCGAAGGATTGGCAGACATAGTCATATTGTACATTGCATTCAGAACATACAGCCGTCCGGTACCTCGCCAATCAACAGTGCCGCAGGTGTTGGTCCAGTCCTGACAATACATGTTGAGATTGCCCAAGACAAGCTGTGAATTTTCACAAAGCACAAGCTGTTGGGCACAGGCCGCATCCGCCACGGGATCACTGGTATTGTTGTCTACCAGATTGATGAGACGGACATTGATGCCCGGTTCAATGGAAACGGCGGCAACTGCGAAGTTGTCAACCAAGACGCCGGCATTGGCGCCACGGTCCATGCCGGCTGCTTCAAGAGAACATTCGCTTGCGTCGTCGCCTGATTCATAGGAAAGAGTCAAATTAGCCAAATCGGGTATTTGGGAACTATCCGTCTTTCTGCATGAGAATTTCGCGCCCTTGAGGTGCAGAACAGTGCCATTCGGCACGGTTAACATGCCATTGGGGTAAATGTCAAAACCATCGGTGACGTTGACGGTTACGCCGGGGTTGGTAACTTCGAATTTCCCTTTGATAATACCGACATGAACGGCGCCGACATTGAGTGTTCCGGCCGAAAGGGTGTAGTACCCTTCGCCTCTGGAGTTATCGTTGTAGTTCGTCAGGGCCAGTTCATTGGTGGTAATGGTACCGCCGTTTTGGGTTACATACCCAACGCCGGGCCAGCCCACTTCGAAATGATAACATTGTATCTCTGCATTTCCGCTGATATCAATATAGCTTGGATTATAACGGTCCTGAGAAAGAACGATCGTCTTGGCCTTCAATAGCCCGTCGGTCATATTCACAGTGCCGTAGCCGACAGGGCCAATCTGCATCGTGTTCACAACTTCCAGAGATCCGGAAGTGATAATCACGTGGCCGTGAAAGTTTGATGCCCCCCCGGCCAGCTGAAGGGATTTACAGATTTCACCTGATTCTGTAACGGTAACCGTTCCGTTCCAAATGACCGCACTGACATCCGCAGTAGGTTCTCCACTATCCCAACCGAAAGAGTCTGACCAGTTGGTTCCGGTTCCATTCCAGCTCGTTGCATAGGCCGATATGACAGTCATTAACAAAACCGATAATACAATGCAGCGTTTAATGCTTTTCATACCCTCTCCTTTCGACTCATATATTGACACCGTCTCATAATCGCTCTCGAATTTAATTGAGATATAATTGTATATTCACCGAGCTTCCTGAATAAAGATACAACATCGTTCATTTTTCTGGCGGGACAAATAATAGAGGTCGGTTGTTGATTCAAGAAAAAAAATTTACACAAGAGACAGTCATAGACGTCCCCCCTCATAAGGCGGGTTTGCCTGGATTGGAATCTCGTTTTCAGCTCTCCAATAATTTTTGTCAAACACCCTCGCTACCAACTTAGAATTGTATCCTCATTCTGATATTGTTACAATCCGGATTAATCCGGATAAACTAACAATAAAAGGGAATATCGCAATGAGAGCTATAGCATATTTACAATAAGGTGTATCCATGTCAAAAAAAAGCGGGGTTGATTCCCGCTTTAAACTGTTTTGTGTATCAATAATAGTAGGTGAGTGTCATATCCACTTTCCAGCTATTTTTGCCTTGGGGGAGCTTGTCCAGATTGAAAATTTCACATTGGAGATCCGGCCAGCGGATGAGCATGGCCGAGAGAAACTTTGAGAGTTTTTCGATATCGATGGTCTTAATCGAAAGAACTGTTGATTGAGCACGTTTGCCCGCGCGTTTTGTCTCACCGCGGGTGTTGAGCGTAAAATTCGATGAGGGAATTGAAAATAACGTCGTAAAGTCATTGATCACTTGTGTAAAGTTAAAATCGCCGGATGTCCCCTTTTCCTGCTTAAACGCCAACCGCTGCGGTTCAATCGCTATGATCTGGGCTAATATCTCTTCGGCAGTCTTGTATTCTGCCTGTTTTTCCTGCCAGGAAGCAACTGCGCGGGGATAAAAAACCGCACCGGCGGCTATTGCCCAGACGGCCGCAAGAAGAGGAACGACAAAATAATAAAAACGAGGATTTTTCAAATAATCTTTCATTGTTGTCCTCCCTGAGCAGGTTCCAATGTAAATTCAAAAACATCTCTGGCACCAACTATCTCCATCCGTTCCGAGCCGAATTTCAATTTCGGATGCTTTTTGATCGCCTCGAACATATCCAATGTGGACTTACGGCTATTGGTGTCACCCTTGACCCGCATTGTTCGGTCAGTCACAGCAATTTTTTGAACCGATACATCCACCGTCTTGGGTGAGTTATTGATCGCCTCAAGCAAAAAGGTCAACTTGGCAGGAACGGACTTATCATCGCCGGGTCCCAATCCTTCCTGCACCCGTTTGGCATTTGCCAGCGTCCGTTTGAGCCGGGAATTGACGGCTTCCGTCGTCGGAGGATTGACGCCATACATTGCACTGCGATATTCCTCGTTCAATTTGGTTTGCAGTTTTTCCTGATAATTATTCATACGGTAAATGCGCGACTGGAAGAAAATTCCTGCCGCTATAAACAGGAGCGATAATGATATACTTACCATCCGCAGACTTGATTCAACTGCTTTGCGCCGCCCCTGATACGGCATAAAATCACGGCGAAAATCCGCTGACTGACCTCTCTCCTGCATGGCCAATGCCGCACCGACAGCAATTAAAAACGCACTGACAGGCAGGTCGTTTTTATCTGAGTACTCACAGTGGAGTTTGTCCACTACTGTCTCCACCCTGACTTCCAGCCCGGTACGCTCGGCCAGAACCTTAGTATCAAGACCTTGCGGCGGATGAACAAAAACCACTTTTCTAAGCGGATCGTTGTCGTCCCAGCCGGTCAATGCCATAAAGACTTCTCGCGTCAATGCAGTCGTTCGGTTCTGCTCAGGTCCCAGCAAAAACGACCGCAGCTTTGGTGCGAAACCCGGCTTGCCCGGCTGAACAATGTAACAGTTCGGCTGGTCGGCCAAAACAAACAGTGTATCCGCCTGCTCTGACAGGTGTAAAGTCCGCTCCAGCATCCTGGCCAGGCTCACCGCATCCGGTTCCATTATCACCGGATCCAGCCCGCCTTCCCGCACATCCAGCAGAGTATCGGTTGCTGTCTGGCGGTCAGCACTGAAGACCATCACTTCCGATCCGGTTGGCAACGGTCCGGTTATTGTGAATGTCACCGCCAGATTCATCGCATCGGTCGCGGCGGCTTCTTCAGCATCAAACTTGATCGTGCTTTCGACCTGCCGGGCGTCGCTGAATTCCGAATGCAGGCTGTACTGGGTATAATAGCTGCAATCCATCGCAACATATACCTGCTCTATATTACCGCCCTGCAAACGGATTTTGCGGGCCGCCTCGAGCGCAATGGTCTGAGCCGATTCCCCTTCCGTCGGCTGAATATCCATTGCTTTAACAATCGTACCCGGATCCTTTTCAGAGAGCCAGACGGCCATCGCCCTGCCTCGCGCCAGATACAAACCCACACTGCCCGTATGTTCCACGCTTATCACTCCATAATATTTTTAAAATAGTTCGTTGTATTCAGTTCTCAACAATAGTCTCAAGGCCCTGTTACAGGCCGTACAATATTGCCAGCCGCTCGACGTTTTTTCCTTCTTTAATGACCGTTGCAACCGCTGTGGCACGGGCATTTCCGCTTTGGCTGACGACCTTAATCGAAAAAAAGTTGCTGGTGGTCGTCAGGTAATCCTGCGCTCTTGTTATCATTTCACTATCGCCATAAAACGAATCTTTGAGGTCTTCAATCTTTTTGATCGGCTCCGTTTTCCGTTTTTGAATAATCTTTTCAACCAATTCGACGGGGTCCCCCCCGAATGTAAATGCCGCTTCAAGCACATGGCGGGGGGCTGTATTGACATTAATCCGCTGCGAACCCCACAACGCCAGATATTTGAGAGGCGACTCATCGGGCAATGCTTTTTGTCCGATGGGACGTGCCAGCGTTTCACGATCAATCAGTGCACTGTGAAACAGCTTTGAAAAATCCGTCGCATGGGCCACGGCCGGACGTTCTTTGGCTTTTGTTTGTGCCGCTTGTGCCTGCTGCTGAGCTTGCTGTTGAGC
>CAZYQN010000026.1:22390-34990 GCA_964649955.1 uncultured Pirellulales bacterium | reverse complement strand
GTTCTTTGGCTTTTGTTTGTGCCGCTTGTGCCTGCTGCTGAGCTTGCTGTTGAGCTTGCTGTTGAGCCTGACGCCGCTGTGCAGCGGTCTGACGGGTCGTCGTGAAATTACTGCCCTGCGTCGATTTTGTTGCCGTTGCCGGACGAGTCTGCGGCAGCAAAATCGGGCTGGGATTCAGTTCGAAAACTTTATATTTATAGACTTCTTCAAGCTGAGTTATCAGGGCTTCCTGCTGCGCTTTGTCCATTCCCATCCAGTCGCAAAAGGTGCCCAGAACCGCTTCGGCCTGCTTGTTAACCTGCTGCCGATTGGTAATCGCCCACGCCAGCGGCATCTTGGCATTTTCATCTTCAATCGTAATTGTAACTTTGGCTGAACCGATTTGAAGTTCAATCGGTTCAATGACATAAGGCCACGGCGGACCGTAAGGGCCGGGCACTTGAATATCATTGGGGTCTATTTCGAATATCTCAGCGGAATTCGGATCAAAGTCCAGCGGCATTACCTCTTCGACTTGAGATAGGTTTGGATCGTCGGAGCCTGCACCGAAAATACGTGCAAACTGACTGATGAGGTCAGCAGGACTGAGTTCCACTTCAGTCATTGAAGCTCCTTCTTTCATGACTTTTTCGAGTTGTTCGTCGGTGGCGGTGGAGGCCCAGTCCTGAAGGAATTGACGATAATAGACGCCATCCATTGCAAACAAGTCTGAAAAGTCCGGCACTTCTTCGCGATTTGACAGCGTAAAGGTCTTGTTCGGCATAACCGCCATTACATATTTCATCGCCGAATCCAGGGCATATCGCGCCCGCTGGTACTCGACCATATACTCCTGACGGCGTTTGACCATCGTTACACGCACTGACATCGCCGCCAGCAGTGAGGCCAGTACCACCAATACCACCACGGCAATCACCAGCGTTACTCCTGCGGAGCGATGAGCTGAGTATCGATTTGTCGGCGTTTGCACTGTCATTTATTTTCTAACGTTTCCTGTCTCTGAAGCAGATTCTTTTGTGGTATCTGTCAAGGTCGTATCATTGGGGTCGGTGCTGTTCGGGTCGCTTTCTTCGAGAGCCGAGGTATCCAGCTTGCGTTTGATGAACTGGTACGGGATAAACCGGGTGCGATCCACCGCTACCGTCCGGTATATAATTTTTTCTTCCGGCACGCCAATACGGCCATCAGACAACTCTTCGAGCGGAGAAAACGATACACCGATGCGTACCGCCGTCGGCAGCGTTTCGGACGTCCATGACATCGCGAGGTTTTCGCCCTGCAGAGAAGAAAGTTCAAAATGCGTCAATCCGTCGGCAACCGGGATAAACAGGCCCGCACTGGGTGAGACATCGGAGCCGGACTCAATCACTTTATCTTCGACGTTCAGGCCGTCGTGCATCCGATAGAGAATCAACGTCTGGAAAAACGGGTCATAGGTTGTCTGCCAGACGATGCGGTCGTAAACCTCGGCCTTGGGCGGTGTGCCCTTGCCGTAGTATTTGTTCTCCAGCGTAAGCTGGGCGGAACTGTAGCCGTTGTCGTACTTATTGCGAAATTGAATTGTCGCATCAAAGCCCGGCGCGGCCAAGCGGTCGATGTCCTCACCAATCTTCTGCAGAATTTCGCGGGCCAGTCTGTTTTCATTCAGATGGCCGGTAAGCCGGCTTGTGCTGCTGCGGACCTGATGGTATATCTGGAGAACGGCCGTCAGAAGGATGGCCGACAAAGCCAGCACTGTCAGGGTTTCAATCAGCGTAAATGCCGCACGCCTGACACCGGATTGTGAGCGTTGTTTTGTCATTAGCCGTACAACATCTTTAAAAGTATATCGATCATTGCATCCGAAAAACCCATTGCCTTAAGATCTTCACGCGTATATCTCGGTGAGGAATCGGTCTGCGGAGAAGTATTAGACCCATTGTCACCTCCTGAATCCAACCCGCTCGAAGGGTCTGATTCTGAGCCGCTTGGAGTATTGCCGCTGTCGGTATCTCCTGATTGTCCCGGTTTACTTCCACTATTGGTAAAACGAGGCACATACGTGCGGGCAAACACATTATATTTATCAAAATCCACGCCGATTTTGTCGAGAAATTTATTTTCGTCTTCCCGCAGGTCTTCAAGAAATGCTTCATAGCCATCGTCAAAACCGTTTTTGGCGATATAATCCAGTTTTTTACGGCGCTGGCGTTCCAGAAAATTTTGGTACTCATCGACATCCAGCCCCGCTTCTTCCAGATAGGCGATTGTCGTTTCCTGAACAGCCGCCTCTTTCTGGCCAGACGAGGTGCCCGAGAGGAGATCGAGATATTCTTCTTCGGCTTTTTGCTGCTGGATGATCTGCCGGACCACCTCCGCCGAAAGATTCGTCAGCCAATGTTCCAACTCGATACTCTGATACTGACCTTTGCTGTCGTTAAATCCCGCCGAACACACCGCCCGCACCCACATGGCGTTGGTAACCGGCTCGTAAAACGGCTCAATGACCGTTTGCCACTGTATTTCAGGATGGATTTCGCTGACGCCGTACTCAGTCTTATCCTGGACATTGGCAGATGCAAGCAGCGATTCCATATTCTGCCGCGCCAGCTCGAAGGCATTGGCGCGCAGCCGCATATCGGCCATCGCCCCGACAATACGTTCCAGGATCGTTATTGCCGAGCCGACAATCAAGCCGATCACGACGATGGTTACGGCAACCTCGACCAGCGTAAACGCCGGCCGGCGACGGTCTTTCAAATTGTATTCAGAACGGTACATTTTCTTTTGTCTGCGGCAGCAGAATATCCACATCACCTTCGAACAACTGCACCGGTTTTCCAAGCCGATGGATTACGATTGACCAGGGATTGCCGTCTCTATCTCTAAGCACCACTTTGCCGCCGTACTGCCAGCCGGCATGGCCGGCATAAAAGCGGGCCTCGGTAAAGCTTTCACCGCTGTCGCGCGTGTCCTGCAGGTCATCATACAACACATAATCAAACTGAAAATCGTCATCAAATCTACCGGTGGTAATAATCGCTTCCTCGTCCGGCAAAACCGAAAAATCAAGCGTCTCAAACTGTCGCAGGACATAGGTATTGCTCAGCCGATCCAGCACCACCGCATAGCGACGGTCGGTCTGAACGGCGGCATCATAGGCCATCTGAAAGGTGTTGACCAATTCATCCGCCCGGCTTTTAAAACGTGAGTTTCCCCACATCGCACCAAAGGCAATCATCCCGATGCCGGTCAGCAGGGCAATGACGGCCACGACCACGATCATCTCGATCAGCACCAGCCCGCCCCGTGCAGCGGCGAAACGGTTAGTCCACGTCGGTGCTGTACAGATCGTAGTCATAGCCTTCGCCGCCTTCTTTACCGTCGGCACCATAGCTGATGATCACAAACGGTTTTCCGCTTTCGGGGTTTAGCTGGTAGACAAAATCATTTTTCCAGGCGTCCTGCGGAACCGAAGTCGTCTCCAGATAGCCTCCCTGCGCCCAGCCGGTTACATCGGTCGGCTGTTCGACCAGTTCGAGCAGTCCCATATCTTCCGTCGGATAGCGGCCCGTATCAAGTTTGAACATATTGACCGCCCCGTGCAGCATCTTGAGTGTTGCTTTGGTTGTCGTTACCTTGGCTTTTTCCGTGGTACCCATGAAATTTCTGGCCGCCACACCTGCCAGCAGGGCAATAATCAGCAGCACTGCCATCAGTTCGACCAATGTGAACGCTTTTTTCTTTGTCTGTCGCATAATAACCTCTCACTTGAATATAAGTACAACTCCAAACCAAAACGAAACGGGCCAAAGCCCTTTCAATTAAAACTGTGTCACTGAATACTGGAATAACGGCATCAGCGTAGCGTAGGCAATAACGCCGATGATACCGGCCATAAAGACAATAATAATCGGTTCGATAATGGCACTGAGACGCTCGATGACCAAGTCGGACGATGCCTCCAGGGTTTCGCTGATCATCTTAAGCATTTGCTCGAGTTCGCCGCTTTTTTCCCCGACGGTAACCATATGCGCAAGTGTCGGATCAATAACGCCGCTTTCGCGCAGCGGTGTAGAGATGTCTGCCCCCGACAAAATCCGCTCACGGGCCTGCTTGACAGCGGCAGCCATAATCACATTGCCTGTTACTTGTGAGACCACCCGCAGTGATTCGGCCATCGACAACCCCGACCCAAGCAGCGTCGCCAGTGTTGATGTAAAGCGTGAGACGATGCGCTGCTTGAGCAGCGGTCCGAAGCCCGGCAGGTTTAACAGGAGTTTATCCCGCAGGTACGCTCCGCGCTGGGTGCGCATCAATCGCTTGTATAACAGGATAATACCGACTATTCCGCCAATAATCACCACCACCCAACCGCTGGTCAAGACATTCGATACGCCAATCATAAATTTTGTAAGCCATGGCAGTTCTTGGCCGGTTTTAATAAGCTGCTCAGTAATTTTCGGGATCACAACAATCATAATCACCAGCAGCACTACGATACAAACGAACATCAGGATAACCGGGTACATCATCACTGTTGTCATTTTTGCTTCCAAACGCTGGCGTTTGTCGATGAACGCCGCCATTGTTGCCAGGCTGGCCGGAAGCGTTCCCGTCACCTCACCGACACGAATCATACTGATATAAATCACATCGAAAAACTGCTCGTATTCACTCATCGACTCAGCCAGCGATTCACCCGTTACCACCCGGTCGCGGATTTCCGTCACCGCAGCCCGGAGCTGAGGATCAGAGACCTGGCCGATCAATACCGACAGGGCCTCGGTCAGCTTGATGCCGGCGTTAAGCATCGTCGACATTTCCCGAGTGAAACCGGCCACTTGTTTGCGAGCGCTTTTATGAAACAGGCTGCCCAGCGACCGGCGGGTGGTTTCCATGCGCACCTGTTCAATCTGGGTCGGATGTATGCCGCGTGCACGAAGCTGCTTTCGGGCGGCGTAGGCATTCTCGGCCGTGACCGTCCCCTTTTCAGTCTTTCGTGCTGCATTTATCGCTGTGTATTCAAATCTTGGCATATATTTTTATTGACGATTGTCGACGGACGATGGACGATTTTTCTTGCCGTTTTTCGGGTACTAACGAAAATTGCCGTCAATTCATCGGCTTCCTGTATCAATGCCCCAACTTTACTTTTAGGCAGCAGTTTTTCTTCGCTAATGATTTCAAGCCAGAATAATGTTTCATCTGCTTCTTCAGTTACAATGCTTAACTTGGCAACAAACCCTGCCTTTGACTGAGCCAGACAAGCCGCTCGATAATTCGCCGGAACCGAGGTTGAGGACCGAATAATCTGTCCTCTGATGTGCCTTCCCAGCGGCGTATCCGGCAGGACATAACTCATTTTTATACATCGCAGAGCAAATGCCTTGGTTCGTCTTTTCAATTCATTGCTATCCATTCGATCTGCACTTGTCCTTGATCAATCGTCATTCGTCAATTGTCCATCGACAATGTCAAACATTATCAGACTGAGTTACTCGCAGGACTTCAGCAATGGTCGTCACACCGGCGGCGATTTTCCGTGCGCCATCCATTCGCAGGGTCTGCATCCCTGACTCAAGGGCTTTTTTCTTGATTGCCCCAGCGGTTTGTCGCTGATAAATCATATCGCGGATATCTTCGCTGATGGTCATCAATTCATAGATTCCTGTTCTTCCGCGATAGCCGGTATCAAAACATTTGGCACAGCCGGCACCGACATAAAACATTTGCTTGCCGGCGGCATTTTCATCAATGCCCAGATCCCGCAATTCCTGCACAGGCGGTTCATAAGCCTTCCGGCAATCGGGACAGATGCGTCGCACCAGACGCTGGGCCAATACGCCCACCAGCGAGGAACTGACCAGATACGGCTCGATCTTAAAATCCAGCAGACGGCTGATCGCACCGGCGGCATCGTTGGTATGCAAAGTACTGAACACCAAGTGCCCTGTCAGCGAAGACTGGATCGCCATGGCTGCCGTTTCGTTATCGCGCACTTCACCGACCATGATAACATCCGGATCCTGACGCAGGATATGCCGCAAGGCATTTACGAAAGTCATCCCTTTTTTCGGCGAGACCTGCATCTGGCTGATACCGGCAAGCTGATATTCAATCGGGTCTTCAACAGTCATGATATTTTTTACGGTTGAATCGATACGGTTCAGACACGCATACAAAGTCGTGCTTTTGCCGCTTCCGGTCGGGCCGGTTACGAAGATCACGCCGTGCGAGCGATTGATCATCCGGTCGAACAATTGTTTGTCTTCTTCCCAAAAGCCCAGTTCCTCCAGCGTGAGGATACCGCTGCTTTTGTCCAGCAAACGCAGGACCGCCCGCTCGCCGTAGCTGGTGGGGACGGTGCTGACGCGCAAGTCCACCTCGCGCTGTCCGATACGTACACTGCATCGGCCATCCTGCGGCATACGCCGTTCGGCGATGTCCATCCCCGCCATTACTTTCACACGGGAGATGACCAGGCTCAAGACGTTCCGGTTGAGGGTTAACGTGTCGTACAGAATGCCATCGATACGATAGCGAACCTGTATCTTGGTCTCAAACGGATGGATGTGAATATCACTGGCCCGCATCTGCAAGGCCCGGAAAAGGATATCGTTAACCAGACGGATCACCGGCGGGCGGTTGACTACGTCGAGCAGATCTTCGGAGCTTTGAGCCTCATCGACAAGCCGGTCAAGATTTTGCGAATCCAGCTCTTCGGCGACTTCCTCGATAACGGTATTTTTCTGTTCATACGCAATATCGATGGCCGCGGTAATGGCAGCACGGCTGCTCAACGCCGCCTCGACGGGTTTTCCGAGCATCTTGGAGACATTGTCGACCACTGTCACATTCATGGGATTGGCAGTAATAACCAGCAAACGTCCATTGTCGGACTCCGGACGGTAGCCGATCAGGTAATGATGCTGTGCGTACGGCGCGGGAACCGACTCAATAAATTCGCGCGGCACCTGTTTGGTATCGATCTCGTCGAAGTAGGACAACCCCAGTGCCTCGGCAAACAGCCGCAGGACGACATCCTCGGTAAAGTTCGGCGCCGTCAGCAGAATCTGATCGACGCGGCGATCGTCTTCGGTATGCTCATTAAAGAACTCCCGAAGCATCCCGGCGTTGACCACCCCGCTTCGCTCTGCTGCCTGTATCAATAATTCTTTCATAAAACACTCGCGCCATTCGGCTGTTGTTTTTGGGACTTACAGGAATTACACATTGCCCATTCTATGATCATCGCAGTTCGACCGTGACGGGCTTATCTGCCTGATCCAGTTTTCGTTTTAACTCTTCAATATACTCGTCATCTTCCAGTACCCTTTCAGGCTGTATAGGATTAGGCTTTAGACCGGGAACCGCCTGAAGCCCCTGAAACTTTGCTTCAAATTCTTCAAAAGCCTGCCGCTTCTTCTGTGAAATACGCTCAATGTCGGACTTTCCGGTCAATTCGTCTCCCGGACGAATGATATTTGCTTTCACAAATACATAAAGCCGAGATTGCACATCTTTCTCATTGATGCCGCGGAATAAAGTCCCGATCAGCGGCAGATCGCCGAGAATCGGTACCTTATTAACGGTCTTACCCTGATTGAGCGATTCAATACCGCCAAGAACAATTGTCGCTCCATCGGGAAGAATTGACATCGTATCAATATTGCTGCTCGTGGTGTTCTTGGGGTAAGTATATGTATTGCCTTCAATGGTTATGGTTCTGTCTTCACCAGCGGCAAAATCTTTGCGATCCAGCGTGATTTTTAATTGCAGCAGATTTTCTGCAGCAATGTGCGGTGTTATCGTAAGCGTTAGTCCGGCGGTGTAATCTTTGAATGTAACATTAGTGCTTGTACTTGAAGCGCCGGTTGCGGGAGTAATCGTGTCCACTTTGGGTTCCGCAACATAAATAACGTTTTCTGCCTTGATGATACCTTCTTGGTTATCCTTGACCAGAATTGAGGGCTTAGCCAGCACACGTCCGTAATTCTTTTTGTCCAGCAGGTTCAACATCGCCTGAATATGCTGATCTGAATAGAATGCCGAGCTTGCGCTGTAGTTGGATGTTCCCTCCAGTACCGTACCGGCCGGAAACGGCGTTACAATCGGCGTCAGCTTGGTCATAGATGTGCCGCCGGGCGTAAATCCGCCTTTCCTGCTGATCAATTCCAGATCAAACTTGAACTCATCATCGCGCGTAATATTGACCAGTGTTACATCCAGCAATACCTGTGGACGATACTCATCCAGCTTGCGAATTAAATCGCCGATCCACTGCTGATTGCGTTTATTGGCATAGACGATGATAGAGCGGGAATCTTTATCAGGAATGATTTTTATCCTCTGTTCTTCACCGCTGGGCAACATGGCCGGGCCGGTGGTTTTCGTCTGAATCTTTGCATCGGGTGATGAGGTCGTACCGCCTGTTATTTCCTCCACCGTTTCTTTTATCAGCTTGTTCAGTACCTCGGCCAATACTTCTGATTCCTGGTTTTCCAGTGAATAGACGACATACGGGGCAGACAACCGACTAATATCTCGGTCGGCGTGGGCAATCACAAGGGCAATCGCGGCATGCTGGCGCGGTGTGGCGTGTACCAGCAGCGAGTTGGTCGCCGCGAGTACTGCAATCTGTGGTTCCTGAGCCAGGATTTCACGCTCGGTGCCCTCGGCCGTCGGCAGCGCCATCGGAGCAATCCCTTCGGCCGGCATTCCGACAGCCTGCTGCTGTTGCTGTGCCGTGCGGCTTGTACTTGTGCCCGTCGTCGAACGGGTTGCTGTCTGGCTCGATGTCGTCTTGGGTGTAATGATTCCTAAATCCGCCAAGGTATCCAGAATTGCTTGTGTATCGACGAATTGTATTTCATATTCACGGATCGTTCGCTGATCTTTTTGAAGGACATCGACATGAGAAATGACCAGTTCAATGGCCTTGTGCTGCTCATCGGTGGCATTTACCAGCAATGAATTGGTGGCGGCACGCAGCGAAATATAGGGTTCAGTGCCGCCGGACAAAGCTGTCGTTTGTGTCTGCGGGACGACCTGCTGAGCAGGCTGCGGCTGGCCCGGCTGAACAGGCTGGCGCATTGTCTGGGGCGTCGTGCGGGAGGCCGTTGTCTGGGTTTGGCGCGAAGACCCAACCGTAACCCTTGCCAGTCCAAGCTCGTTTAGTACTGTTACCACATCCGTCGCTTCGACATACTGAATGACATACTCTTTGACAAACCGCAGGTCATAGCTGGCCACATCAAGGCTGTCAATCAGTTGATTAACAATCTCAATCTCATTGGGATAGCCAATCATCAACACGCGGTTGGTCCGTTCATCCGCTTCCAGATAAACAACTTCCTGGGCTGCCGCCCCGGCAGCCGGTGCCGCTTGAGCGGGCTGAGTCGGCTGTGTCGTAATGGGCCGACGTGTGGCAGGGTCAATTTGCGGCGTACGCACTGCCGCGGCCGGAGGCGCAGCGGCCGTCTGGCCTCCCACCGTTACCGTAACACCCTGCATCTGAGTCGAAAGGGCTTTAACCTTGGGTACAAGCTCAGAAGCCTGCATATACTTGAGCTGGCGGAAACGGAAGTCTTTCGGAGTGCCTTCCACATCAATCATCGTAATCACTTCGCGAATCCGGTCCATACGGAATGCATAGTCCGTTATGATCAGCGTACCGGCTTCCGGTATCGGGGTAAAAGCAGTGCCCAGCTTCATCTGGGTCAGTAGATTCTGCACCGTCGTCGTATTGACATGATTGAGTTTAAAAATGCTGCTGACTACTACATCTCCGGGCTGAATCGGCTCGTCCGGAAGCCGCAGTGTCGGATCAAAACTGCCAACCTGATCCTGCTTTGCAATCGTGACCAGGTTCACTCTCCGCGTCATCACAAACCCGCGGAATCGAAGCACCGATTCCAGCAGGGCATACAAATCACCGACCTTGATCTTCCCATCGTGAATCTTGAGCATTACCTTTTGGCCGCGAATCAACGCGGGATCATACATATAATTTAAGCCGAGCTGCTTGCCCACTAACTCCAGCAAGGCTTCGATTTCCACTTCTTCGGGCAGCGTAATCGTCAGTTCAAGTTCTGTTTCCGCTTTCTCTTTCGGCAGCGCAGGGGCGGTTACCGTCTTGCCGTTCTTCGGTTCAGGTTTCGGCGTTTCTTTTTCCTCCTGTTGAGCCGGCACAGAGGGTTTCGCCGGCGTTATGACCGGCTCAGACTGAGATTTCTGCTGTTCTTCCAGACCTGTCTTCAGCAGTGCCTCCAACACTGCACGCAATCCTTCATCGTCAACCTCAGTTCCCTCAGCCTGTGCCGCTTTTTCCATTTCTTCGACCTGCCGCTGAACGGCCGCAATGGCTTTCTGCTCTTCAGTCAATTCCTCTTCGGATTCGGTTACGGCGGGTGTTTCAGGCAGATTCGGCTCAGCCGCAGCGTGGGATTTTTCAGTATCACCAAAAATTTGTCCGGCTATTTCCGTCAATGAAGGGCTTCGGGCCGTATTGGGTTCGGCGGGCGATGCAGGTTCTTGTTTTGAAGAGTCAGCCGCGCTCGGCTCTGCTGGCTTTGCCGCGGCGGATGTTTTTTCCGCTTTCCATTCGCTGACCGCCTTCTCGACGGCATCCAGTACAGTGGGGGTGCCGATGGCAATGAAAGTTCCTTCAAATGTATCCACGATCGCCGCGTTTGTGATTCCCGCCGGAGGTGCATCTTCCAATGTCCCAAGGGACAGCGTCTTTAGGCGCACTGCAAGTTCTTCTAGTTTTGGTGCAGGCATCTCGGCAGTGGGCACCAGCAACGGACGGATATCCACCGGCTCAGACTTATCGGCCAATGTAACCACTCCGGTTGCTTTAACTAAATCAAGAGGCTGGTTACTGGTTACAATCAGTACATCTTTTGACAGAGTATTATACTCCGTACCGATTTTAAGCCGTTCGAGCAGCGCTTTGGCTTTTTGGCTTTCGATATTACGAAGTTTATAAACTCTGCTCCGCAGTACTGCCTTGTCCGTTTCCGATTGAGCGAACAGCCCGGCCGCTGCAACCATGAACAGCATCAGCCATCCAGCTGCTTTATGCATTCTTCCGGAACGATTCGTCGCTGTACCTCCTGACCGCATACATATCTCCATTGTTTGACACCAATTTTTTATCATTTTCGTTTTGGGTTTGTTAACGGCTACTGATTATTCGGATCTTCGGGCACAGACGGCTGGCCGGGATCTTTTCCCTGTTCTGCGGCCGGTTTTTTTTCTGTCCCGGCGGCAGGTGTTTCTTGTTCGAGATTTGTCTTTTCTTCCTGCAAAAGCTTTAACAATTGCATCCAGGCTTCCTGTTCCTGCTGTCGTTCTTCTGCCGAGACCGTTTCATCGGTTCTGCTGATAATTCCTTCAATGTTCGAAATGCTTTGCTGGATTGACTCTTTCTTTTCCGCTGCTGTCTGTTCACGTACCGGGGCAACAACACGCTGAATGCGTGAAGAGGCGTCCACCGTCCGTGTCGGAGGAGTCCGGGTAACACGAAGTGCTCCAGGTGTGCCTGCTTCAGCCGTCAAAGCGGCTGTATCCGTTGGGGCCGCATCAGCCGAAGCATTTGTCTGGGCAGAGACTGTAACACCGGTCGACCCGCCTATATGAGCCGCAGCAACAGCGTCGGACTTTAATAAAGACTTTACGCCCGTTTTGGGCAAAGGTACAAATATCTCAGTATTCAGCTTTCCATTCTGATAGAGAACAACGCTGCCGTCCCGAATCTCAAAGATATCAAAATGTCCCAATTTGTCACCTTGACGATACCATTTGGCCGGTCCGACAATCGGCTTGAGCAGTGCCAATGAACGCTCCGGCTGATCACTGTATCGCGCAGTGGCAATCAGGTCATACCGCACCGTTGGCGGCGGAGGAGGTGGTGGCGGTGGCGGTGTCAGAGGTTGTTTGCGATCATTTTTTACCGTCTCCGGCTTGGTGCCGACAGGCGGAGGGGGCGGAGGAGGGGGAGGAGGAGGATCAATCCGTAATGCAAAGGCTTTGGCCTGCGTAACTAATGGAGAAGCATTGTCATCTTTCTGGGGAGCCGTTTGGGCTTGGCCTTTGAGTTTTTCTATGACACCTTTCTGATCCAGAAATGCTTGTATTTCCGGATTTCCCTTTAATCCTATCACTGCGAGTGCTACTACACCACAGACTGCACCCGCGGCCAGACTATAGCTTGCTATTCGCAGCGTTTTAACCATTTATACTCCACAGCATCCAGATATAAAATCTTGACAATAAAATTAAATTCGCCTTTGTCCAATCCTTTAGACAAGCCTCTTGTTGTTTTGTTCCGCCAACATTGAGCAATTATCTGTCAATTGTCGACATCGAGAGCCTATTTCAGCTTAAACCATCCGCTGCACCGGACTGAAACTTCGTGCCCATTAGTCAGCTTGATTTTAAGCTCATCCGTTATATATCGGCGACTGGACGCCTGAGCATCTGTCGGAGCGGTAAATTTAACCATAATTAGGAGGTGATTTCCCTCCTGCTTCTGACTTTCAATGGTCATATAGCCTTCTGTAGAAGCAAAAGACTCTATTTCCACCTTGTTTTCATAGTTGCTTCGAATCCAAA
>CAZYQN010000026.1:0-22290 GCA_964649955.1 uncultured Pirellulales bacterium | reverse complement strand
GTAGAAGCAAAAGACTCTATTTCCACCTTGTTTTCATAGTTGCTTCGAATCCAAACATCCCGAACGGTTTCCTCGCCCGGCAGAATATTTTGGAGGATAATCCTTGGCCGCGAGACTTCGTACATGGGTTTGGCATTGAATCTAACCATTAAAAGCCCGGACTGAGGATGATCTGTACGGATCTGGATAACACCGGTTGTAGTTGTTTTAAGTTTTTCCATGTCCACTTTCGGATCAAGTACAATCTCAGAGGCTTTTTTCTTAGGGTCAAATGAAATTTTCACAGCGTCATTAGTGGAGGTAACACTGGTAATGCCAAATTCTTTACCATCAATGCTCTTGACCGTTAATTTAGGCATTCCGGCATTGTCTTGATTCAGCAGTAAAGATACATCCTGAGGAGTAATTTCAACATTTACGGCAACTTGTGCCTTGATCGTTAATTCATACTGGGGTTTTTGGGGATCATTCGAATAGACATAGATAGGTTTGACATCCGTGGCAGCGCCGGCCGGGGCTGTATAACGCACCCTGATAATCCCTGACTCACCAGGGGCATATTCTTTTTTAGCCAATTCCGGAACCGTACAGCCGCAGGGGGTATGAAAACGTTCAATCTTTAAAACCCCTTTTCCAGTATTGGTAAAGGGAAATTCCGCCGGATTAGACGAACTTGGTCCAACCGAACCATAATCGTGAACTGATTTTTCAAAGGTTAAGTGCGGCAGATTCTCTAAATCAATTTGGGACACAGGAGCGACCGGGGTAACCGGAGTTATCGGAGTTGGTTCCACGGTCTTTGGCACTTCTGTTGCCTCCGTTTGTACTACCGAAGGGGAAGGTACCTCTGTGGTAACGGCTTTATCAGATGCACACCCGGTAACCAATAGCAAAACAGCAACACCCCAAAAAACTTTAGACCCGGCTTTCATAACGAATCTCCTCAAAATTATCGAAATTTTTAAACAGCATAGGTTTATTTACGCCGATAACTTATGATAAGTTTAACATAAAACAGCGGACTAACAACTGTATTTAACTGTATTTCGACCAATTCCGGATATAGCTTTACAGAAAGACCGCTATGCAGTAGAATTTCATTATCGAGACAGCATTTTTATTCGGAGCCGTTTATATGAGCATAACTCATCAGCCACATTTGTCACTGGTGGTTCCGGTGTTTAATGAGGCGGGCAGTCTGGCCGACTTGCAGCAACAGATCACTGAGGCCCTCGACGGGATGGACTATGAGATACTCTATGTTGATGACGGCAGTTCCGATTCCAGTTTTTCAATATTGTGTGATATCCAAAAGACCTGTTCGCGGGTTCGATTGATCCGCTTTCGGCGGAATTTCGGTCAGACCGCTGCCCTGAGTGCAGGATTTCGCTATGCACGCGGCAAGGTCATCGTGCCGCTTGACGCCGACGGCCAGAACGATCCGGCCGATATACCAAAACTAGTCAACAAGCTCAATGAGGGATACGATATTGTCAGCGGTTGGCGAAAAGAACGTAAAGATAATCCGGTTACTCGCACATTGCCGTCCCGGATGGCAAATTGGCTCATCGGCAAAATTACCGGCGTTCGGCTGCACGATTACGGCTGCACGCTCAAGGCTTATCGGGCCGAATCTCTTAAACCGATTCGACTGTACGGAGAGATGCATCGATTTATTCCGGCTCTGGCCCGCTGGGGCGGCGAAAAAGTGGCTGAGATGGTGGTCAATCATCGTCCCCGTACAGCCGGCAAAACAAAATATGGTTTGAACCGGACCTTCAAAGTTGTTCTGGACCTGATGACTATTAAATTTTTGGCTTCGTTTTCCACCAAGCCTATCTATATCTTTGGAGGCATCGGCGTTTTCTGTTTCTTCGCATCTGTGGCCGCGGGATTGACCGTTATCATTATGAAACTGGCCCAGAACTATTCTATGAACCGCAACCCCCTGCTGATTATCTCGCTGATGCTGATGACCACGGCGGTGCAGTTTGTGCTGATGGGCCTTTTGGCGGAGATACTCGTTCGCACCTATCACGAGTCCCAGGATCGTCCGATTTATGTCATTGACAAAGTCGTCGAACCGGCCGGAACAGAGGAGACTTAAAAACTCTTATGGCCCGCCATCACCTCCATAAAAAGCCGTCGCAATCACCAGCGATCAACCCGCAGAAAAAACCTCTGCCAGTCAGATTGATTATTGCTGTAGGACTTACTCTGCTGGTCGGAGGGATACCTTTTATTCTGGGTAAATACATTGAATTAAAAAGTCCCGACCCATTTGATGGCGGTGCGTTTGTTTACTCTGCTCAGCATCTCCTCAGTGGCGCCCGTTTATGGGTTGATGAAATAACCTCGGCTCAGCCGGGCACATTGCTGGTCAATCTTTTCGGCGTCAAGCTGTTCGGCTTCAGCGACACAGGTCCCAAACTCATTCAGATGTTTTTTCAGCTCGGCGGGCTTGCGATGATGTTTTACACGCTGCACCGTTTATTCGGCAATGCCGCTGCTGCCGTTTCAACCTGCATTGCCGCCATACTGCTGTCAGCACCCGTCATCGCTAAATTCGGCAATGTTAAAGAACAGTTCATGATCCCTTGTGCCATTGTTGCCGCATGTGCCTTTGCTCTGCATGAATATAATGGTAAAAAGCACTGGGCTGTACTGGCCGGGGCAGCGTCCATTATTCCCTTTTACTTTAAACCAACCGGAATTGCCGTTATTATCGCCATAGGTGTCTTTTTAATCGTCAAACTTATCTTTCAGCGTAAAAATTGGAAGGCTGTTTTTCTGACTTTGCTCCTGTGGATTGGCGGAGCAATATTGGGTTTGTGTTTCCCGGCAAGCCTTTTCGTCTGGCAAAAAGGAGTCGGTCGTTTTTTCAGGACATTTCCTGTCGTACTGCTGGAAGGCATTCTTTTATTTTCATTCGTCATTTTTGTCGGATTTGTACTTTTCCATTACATCGCATGGAGAAAAGTCTTTTCCGCCCTGGGAACTGTCAATCAAAAGGTTTGGACACGCGGCGCAATCGGAATGGCAGTCGTTCTGGTTTTGTCTATAACATTAATCGGGATGTGGCGGGGCGCAGATTCATCACGGGATATCCCGGATTATCTGCAATCAATCCCGTTTATTCGTCTCCCTATGCAGGGATATGTGATGCTCAAAATTCAGGCCGTGAAGGTATTAACAGCCTCCGGCATACTCGAGGAAGGCGGCTATGTAGGCCTGAGCCGAAAGGCTGTTTCCTACTCCGAACAAGCACCAAAGGTCATGCGTTATTATAATGCAGTCGGGTTTGTTACTTACAGTGCTCTGGTCACATTGCTGCTGGCAGTCGTACTCGAGATTTATCGCCGTGTCAAAAAACAGAAAGCACTTTCAAAACACCATATTATTGCCGGCTTTCTGAGCGTTTGGTGGCTGGTGGATATGGCTTTGGTCTGGGTCAGCCCGCACTCGTATGAACAATATTATCTGCCGCCGTGTGCGTCCGGGGCAATGTTAACGGCGTATGCGGTATGGTGCTGGAATGGATGGTTCTTCCGCAGTATCAATAAAATCCCTGCCGTTGTAGGGGCAGGTGTCTGCGCAATTGTGCTGTTTGCCCTGGCATTTCCTGTCTTTGCAGGTTTTACACACAGTCCTGATACCGGCACTGAGTACAAAAACTATCAAACCGGTCAGCCGGAACGACGACGCGGCTTTGCTCAAAGTCTGGCTGCGGCAAACACCAATGTGACTGCTCCCTGGCAGAGTCTCGGTGACTATGTCTGTGCACAATCTTCACCGAATGATACACTTTATGTCTGGGGCTGGTTTCCGGGCATCTATGTTCGTGCTCAGCGTATGGCGCCTGTGCCGCAAGCATATGAAGCGAATATGCACGTGACGCCACCGGATGAACTGACACGTCAAATCGACCGACTGGTTGAAGGACTTACAAAGAATCCCCCGAAATTTATCGCCGACAGCCGAAAACAGCATTTTCCTTTTGACCGGCCGCCGCTGGAACTGTGGCCCGTCGTACCGGAAAAAATGTTCGGTAATGCTCAGCCGCAATTGCTCGATTCCGATCCGCGGATGATCGAGGCATTTGAAAATGCCTACTCGAAAATGCTGGAGCAGCGATTTGATAACGATGAGGCCCGGCGTTTTTCTGCAATGAAACCTTTCCGGGATTTTGTGATGTCGCATTATCGTCTTGTCAGGCAGTTCGGCAATCATATGCTGTATGAACGAAAAGATTAAAGCACAATTTTATTATGGCAAATAATCCGAACATCCTTAATCAAAATGATGTCGCCTGGCAAGCCGCCCTAATAAACGGCAAAGAACAACTCGGTAATCTCGAAGTCAACCTGCGATTTTTAGAACAGCTATCCTGTTTAAAAAAAGGAGATCGTATCCTTGAGCTCGGCTGTGGAATCGGAACGGTCGTTCATTGGCTTTGCCAGAAAGGTTTTCAGGCTATCGGGAGTGATATTTCGCCTACCGCTATTGAATATGGATGTCGTAAATTCCCGGAAATATCGCTGAGTGTAGAATCCGCCGAAGAACTGAACTATGAAAAAGAATCTTTCGATGCCGTATTAAGTTTTGATGTCTTTGAACATCTGTTTGACACTGATAAACACCTGGAGCAAATCGCCGGTATACTCAAAAACGGGGGATATTATCTGTTTCAAACTCCGAATAAATATTCAAATGCCACCTTTGAAACCATACGTTACCGATCTTTGAAATGGAAACGTTACCATCCTTCCCTTCATACTCCATCGCAATTGAAAAACCGGCTTGAAAAACATCGATTTTCTGTCCAATTCGTCAAAATGAATCCGGTAACCCCCTTTTTTCTGAAAAAACTCAGACGGGTGCCACTCCTTGCATGGCTGGTTCAAAAAATCCCGTTTGAACGATTACCATTATGTATGCAAACAAATCTCTATGTCATTGCACAAAAGGCAAATGCCGGAAATATAGACAATCATAAATGAAAATCCTGATGCTTAATTATGAATACCCACCTGTCGGTGGCGGGGCGGCCCCAGTGACAGCACAGCTCTGCGAGCATTTGGTGCAGTCGGGTCATTATGTCGATGTCGTTACAATGCGATATGGGGATCTGGCCCACAACGAAGTTGTCAACGGCGTACGTATCTTTCGAACACCGTCTTATCGTGCTCGTCCTGATATCTGCCGCACCCACGAAATGGCCACCTATCTGCTGGGCGGACGAGGAACAGCGACAACTCTGGCTCGGCAAAACAATTATGATATTATTCATGCACACTTTATTATTCCGACCAGTCCTTTGGCCCGGCATATTCGCCGACATACGGGTATTCCCTATCTTGTGACATGTCACGGCAGCGATGTACCGGGCTATAATCCCGACCGCTTCGGCCTTGAGCATAAACTGCTGCTGCCATTTTGGAAAAAACTTGTTCGCAGCGCCGATGCCCTGATAAGCCCCAGCAATACCCTAAAAGCATTAATTCTTGGTTATTGTCCCGAGTTGAAGATAAACGTAATTCCGAATGGTTATCTGCCCGCAACAAGTACTACATCGCACAGGCGAAAAAACACCATTCTGCTATGCAGCCGGCTCCTGCCGCGCAAAGGCTTTCAATATGTTATTGAGGCCGTCAAAGACCTGTCACTGGATTGGCAGATACATATCGTCGGTGACGGCACATACCTGGAAGACCTGAAGATCCTGGCCAAAGACTCCAGAACGCCTGTTGTTTTTCACGGCTGGCTGGACCGTAATTCAACGGCATTCAGGGAGCTTTATGAAACCAGCTCCATTTTTATCCTGCCGTCCGAAGCGGAAAACTTCCCCACTGTTTTATTGGAAGCAATGAGTGCGGGTTTAGCCATAATCACTTGCAATGTCGGGGGTTGTCCTGAAGTCATCGGTGATGCGGGCCTGTTGGTTCCGCCCCGGGCGCCAATCGCCATTCGTCAAACACTGATGCAGCTTATTGAGTCCGAAGATCTCCGCAACGATTTATCCCGTAAAGCATTGCATCGTGTCGGACAGTTCACATGGGATTCCAT
Source organism: uncultured Pirellulales bacterium (assembly GCA_964649955.1). GTDB lineage: Bacteria > Planctomycetota > Phycisphaerae > Sedimentisphaerales > Anaerohalosphaeraceae > T3Sed10-213. The sequence goes on along the minus strand of CAZYQN010000026.1, from coordinate 16,224 downwards.
CACCCAGCGTCATATCGAGCTTTATAAAACACTTGTCGATTAAAAAATAATCCTGCTTTGCCGCTTTTCAAATCCCTTATCAAGGTATAAAATATCTTACAAATAACCCTAAATCGTCCATATTCGGAGACCTGCAATGAGCATAACTGTTGAGGAAATTTTTGAAACCGTCAATATGACCCTGCGGCAGAATTTTGACATCCGCACAGTCACGCTCGGCATTAATCTGAAAGATTGTATGGACCGCGATATGGACCACTTCTGCGGCCGCATTGAACAGCGAATCGTAGCAATGGGTAAAAAGCTCAATATTGCCGCCGATGCGATGGAGCAGAAATACGGCATTCCCGTCATCAACCGTCGCATCGCTGTAACACCGGTATCGCTGCTGTTGGAACCACTGCCTCGGACAGTCGCCTCAGCAGTTCGCGTTGCCAAGACACTCGACCGCGCCGCCACACAGGCCGACATCGACTTCATCGGAGGCTTCGGGGCACACGTCCAAAAAGGATTGACCGGCTCGGACGAAAACCTGATGAACGCCCTGCCGCAGGCTTTGTCGCAGACTAAACGAGTATGCAGCTTCTTTAATATGGGTACGACTCTGGCGGGGCTGAATATGACCGCCGTCGAACGGTTCGGGCACATCCTGAAGGAATTGGCGGTCAAGAGCAAGACCGGTATCGGCTGCGCAAAGGTTGCTGTCTTTGCCAATGTGCCGGAGGATAATCCGTTTATGGCCGGCGCTCACCACGGCATCGGCGAGCCGGATTACTCGCTCAATATCGGCATTTCAGGGCCGGGCGTGGTCAAGTCCGTCGTCGAACAAAATCCCGATTGCGATTTGACGGAATTATCTGAGGTTATCAAACGCACCGTCTTTAAGATAACCCGTGCCGGCGAACTCATCGGCCGGGAGGTGGCCGCCCTTTTGGGAGTTGAATTCGGGATCGTGGATATCTCGCTGGCCGCAACTCCTGCCGCTGGCGATTCGGTTGCCGAAATCATAGAGGCAATGGGCGTATCGCGGATGGGACGACCCGGCTCTACAGCGGCACTGGCCCTGCTGATTGACGCCGTCAAAAAAGGCGGTGCGATGGCGTCCGGCCGTGTGGGTGGACTTAGCGGAACGTTCATCCCCGTCAGTGAAGATGCCGGGATGATTCGCGCCGTTAAGGAAGGTGCTTTGACGCTGGAGAAGCTTGAAGCCCTGACCAGCGTCTGCTCAGTCGGGATGGATATGTTTGCAATCCCGGGATCAACGCCCGCCGATGTCATCAGCGCCATTATTGCCGACGAGTTAGCGATTGGTATTGCCAACAACAAAACCACCAGTGTGCGTGTAATCCCTGTACCCGGCAAGAAAGCAGGACAGATTATCCATTTCGGCGGCCTTTTGGGCAGTGCCCCGATTATGCCCGTCAGTAAAAAAGCCTCTGCCGCCTTTATCCATCGCAAAGGCCGAATGCCCGCACCAATCAAGGCATTGCGAAATTAATCCTTTCGCGTCTTTCTGAAAAAAAACCTTGGATTCGTTGCTATCGCCACTTGTGCTGACGGACGCAAGCAAGGATTTGCTCGGCGCACTCGAGAGCAGCCAGGCCGTCTTCGGCGGTGACTTCCGGACGTCCTCCATCGCGCACGGCCGTTAAAAAGGATTGCTGTTCCACCTTAAGCGGTTCTGCATCAGTAATTTCAAGTTTTTCGATATGCAGCAGTTCGGGCCAGTTGACCTGTGAAAAATCAAAGTCCTGTTTTTCCTGATGCTCGCGAATCCATTTGACCACATCGACATTCGGGTCAGTTTTGATGACGATGCCTTCTTTGCGGAAATAGTCCAGGCTCAGATACGCCTGACGACTAAAGACTCGCACCTTGCGTTCGGTTTTAAGAGCAAGACGTGATGCAGTAATGTTGGCAATACAGCCGTTTTCGAATGTCAGCCGGGTGTTGCAGATATCTTCGTGGTCAGCAATTACATTCACTCCAACCGCCTCAACCTTGACTAACGGACTATTAGCCAGTGACAAGATAATATCAATATCATGGATCATTACATCCAGCACTACGCCGATATCCATCGACCGGAAGGGATAGGGGCTGACGCGGTTGGCCTCGATAAACATCGGTTCGATATTGAGCCGTTTCATAGCCTGCACAACCGGATTGCACCGTTCGGAATGACCGACGGCAACGACGACGTTGTGTTGTTTGGCCAGAGTAACGATACGACGCCCCTGTTCGGCAGAGGCCGCCAACGGTTTTTCAATCAGCACCGGCACGCCATGAGTAATGAATAACTCTGCCAGCTCCAGATGCGCCACTGTCGGTGCCGAAATCGTCACGGCATCAACCTTGCCAATCAGCGATTCAGGCTTGTTCGTAGCGGCACACTCATAGCGATCCGCCAATGCCTCGGCCCGTTCCATATCCCGGTCGGCTATTGCCACCAATTCGGAGCCTTCCAGATTCCGATAGACCTTGGCGTGGATATTGCCCATTTTGCCGGCACCAACCACCGCCGTCCGCAGTGTTTTCATCGTATTCCTTATATTTTATCTATTGTTAAGCGTTTCAGCATCAGGTAATTTTGGAAAAACAGCGTGCGGTTCAGCCTGATACCAAAATGCAACTGAAGAAATATCATCCTGAAGAGGCAGATACTTTCCGCCTTCCTGCCAGCCAAGGGCCTGAATCGTCACCTTCAGATCCTTTTTGAACCGGATTGGATCGGTAATGTGCCAGCGATACATTCCAAACTTTGTGCCGGCCAGCTCACCATCGGAAAGTTGCTTGCCTTCCGGCATAATCACCTGATTAAGACCCGCATACGGCGTATCAAAGACAACGTATTCCTTTTTGCCTCCGGGAATCGGACTGGGACGCTCAAAATTGTAAGAGCCGCAGAAATAATCTTCGGTGCCCGTGCCGCAGATGGTCGGGAATTCCTTGTCGCCGTCCATATAAAACTTTATTTCGCCTTCGCCCCACCAGCCATCGCGGCTGCTCTTCCAGCACATATAAGTGCCGACATAATGTCCGCGTCCTTTGATGCCGTCAACAATCGTATAGACTTCTTTGAACGGCACAGGATTTGTCCGCCGGAATTGTGCATGCAAATATGCGGCGTCCCTGGGAATAGAAGTCAATGTATAATCAATCTGATAATACAGCGTCATTCGTTTAGGGCCGATATTGGTCATCGTGATTTTGGCGCTCTTGCGGAAAGGCATCGTCCAATAGCAGTTAAAGCCGCTGCCGGGATTGACACAAACCGCCAGAGACGAAAATTTCATATATTCGCCCCATCCTGTTGCAAAAAAATCACCCACCGGACACTCGATAGACGGATTCTCTTCGCCGTCCCAGTACATACGGATGATATTGAGGCGATTGTTGCCCGTAGGCGTCATCCAGATATGCTGTATGGCGCCGGGACCTTTGATGTCGGCCATCACAAATGTCTGGTTAGGCTCGATGCGCACATAAGGATTGACCTTCCAGCCAAGGCCAAGATCTTGTGCGGCGTGAGCGGCAGATCCCTGCTCCGGCGGTATTGCCCCGCCTTTGCCTTTCTCGCCGGTGAAGTTCTCCGGGCTTATGGACCGCGTTTGGGCATCGGACAAACGAGATAAATCGCCCATACTCATACCAAGACCGTCAAAACCGCCGCCAAAGGTATTTGCCGCTGAAACTGTCAACACTGCAATTACACAAAGATAAAGGTTCCCGCCTTTGCCCAAAGCCTTCATAAGCAATCCTTTCACTGTGTAGATTCTGAGAAGTTAAACGAAAGAATAATACCATATTTAGTCTTAAGATTATGTTTTAGTTTGCTCTTTAGTGCCGTTGAAGTTCCAGGTTTCGGCCGAAGCGCTGCTGATTGCTGCGAAGCATCGCATCACAGATGGCCTTTACGTTTTCATCCAATCCGTCACGTGCGGCCAGAAGTTTGACCCGCTCCATTACCGGCCCTTCACTGCGCCAAATAAATTTGAACGCATCGTAAATCCCGCTCTGCTGCTGTTCATTCAGTCCCGCTCGGGCCAGGCCGCGTTTGTTGATGGCTCTTACCTCAACCGGATAATGACCGCTGACGATGACAAACGGCGGCACGTCATGGTTGATGCCCGTATAACCGGCCGCATAGCACCATTTGCCGATGGTGACAAATTGGTGAACCGCCACCATACCGCTCAGCCACGCCCCGGTTTCGATGTGGCAGTGTCCGCTGATCTGGGTACAGTTGCTGATGACAATCTTGTCACCCAGTACACAGTCATGACCCAGATGAACGTTGATCATCAGCAGGTTGTTGCTGCCGACGATTGTTTCCTGGTCCGGATACATACTGGGATGGATGGTAACATGCTCACGGATAGTGTTGCCGTCTCCGATCACCAACCGCCCAATCCTTGCATCGTCATTCAGACCGAGAATTTGCGGCGGACGGCCTATGACTGCACCGGCAAAAACGCGGTTATTCTTTCCCATCCGGGTGTTTTTTCCAATCACCACATGGGTATCCAGTACCGTACCATCTCCGATACAGGCGCCTTCATCAATAAAACTGAACGGTCCTACGACCACATTGGAACCCAACTGAGCGCTTGACGCGACAAACGCGGTGGGATGTATCTGACAACTCATACTCGTTGATACCTCCGGTCTCTTTCTATAAAAGAATCAGGATTCATGCGGCGACGTCACATTTCGTCGTCCACAAGCATAAATTTAAGCTGCGCTTCGGCAACCACTTCATCGCCGACCATTGCCACACAGTTGCATTTGGCAGCTCGGCTGCGCACTTTGTCGGCCTGAGCAATCAATACCAACTGGTCACCCGGTATCACAGATTTTCGAATCTTTACGGCATCCATCGTCAACAGGACGGCCAGCTTACCCGTATGTTCCAGCTTTTGAGCGAACAATAGGCCCGATACCTGAGCCATCGCTTCGACTATCAGCACACCCGGCATTACCGGCGAAGACGGAAAATGCCCCTGAAAAAACTGTTCATTAAACGTAACATTTTTGATGCCTCGTATGCGCCGGTCCCCTTCAATCTCAATAACCTTATCAACCAGTAAAAAAGGATAGCGATGCGGCAAAATTTTCTGGATACGCCGGATGTCCAGCACCGGTTTTCCGGAGAGCGCTTTTTTTTGTTCAATCCGCTGGGCTGTTTCAATCAGCCGAGATACCAGTTTCTGATTGAGCGAATGGCCGGTTTTGTAGGCTACGATGCGACCAACAATCGGCCGTCCCGCAAGACGCAGATCGCCGATCAAATCCACTACTTTATGACGGACACATTCATCCGGATAGCGATAAGAATTCTTAATCGGCCCATCCGAACTGATAACCAGAATATCTTTAGGACTTAAATGCGTCCCGATACCCATCGCCTGCATCTGCCGTGCTTCCGCTTCCAGCACAAAAGTGCGGGCACGTGAAAGATTCTGAGCATAAGATGCCTCGCTCAGCTCACAGGAGTAAATCTGGCGTCCGACCCCGGTGTGTTGCGTATAGTCCATATCGTAGGTCAGACTCAGACCGTTGCCGTGATAGGGCAATGCGTAAATGCTCTTATCCCCTTCGGTAATACAAACGGATTCGGTTACAATAATCGGGCGCTGAACCGCATCCTGCATCTCAACGCCGCATTTTTGAAGTGTACGGAAATACTCATCGCTGCTGCCGTCAAAACCCGGCAGTTCAGAACCTTCGATTTCGATAATCAGATTATCAATATCCAGAGCATGAATAGCCGCCAGACAATGTTCCGGGGTTTCAATCACCGCCGGACCATTTTGCAGGGCCGACCGCCGGTCCCGCTGAACGATATTGTCCGGACGCACCTCTACTCGCACTGGTTCATCGAGGTCTTTGCGTACGAAAACCAGTCCGGTGTTCGGTTCGGCGGGATAAAAGACGACTTTTGCATCTTTTCCGCTAAACAGCCCTTTTCCGGCCAGTTTCGCTTCAGTCTTTATGGTCTTTTGCTGCTTCAAGGTTTTCTACCTTTTTCGCAAGCGCCTTCAGTTCTTTCGCCATATCCGGCAACTTGTGATACACACTCATACTTTTCATCTCATCCCGCATAGGTCGTGCCGGAAAACCGAGGACTTTTTGTCCCGGCGCGACATCTTCGGTCAGCGTCGCCCGGGTTCCGGCGATTACACCATCCCCGACGACAATATGGTCGGCCACACCCGCATTTCCGGCAAGCACTACTCCGTCGCCCAGCACGCAACTGCCAGCCAGTGCAACCTGTCCGACAAGCAAACACGCCTTTCCAATGCGTACATTGTGCCCTACTTGAACAAGATTGTCAATTTTTGTCCCGGCACCGACGATGGTATTGCCGAATTTAGCGCGATCCACACAGCTATTGGCCCCGATTTCTACGCCGTCCTCAAGGATAACGCCGCCGTTATGGGGGATAAGCTGATGTCGTCCATCAATAAACGAGTAACCAAAACCTGTTGCCCCGATCGTTGAATTAGCCAGAATGATGCAGTGATTTCCAATCCGGCACCGATGATACACAACGACATTCGCATCCAACCTGCAATGCGATCCAATCGTGGTATCTTGTCCGATCACACATCCCGGACCGATGACGGTATGAGGGCCTATTTTTACCCCGGGTCCGATATTTGCGCACGGACCGATTGCCGCAGAAGCATCCACTGTCGCCGTACTGTCCACTGTCGCCGTCGGATCGATCCCTGAAACGCTCTTCAATGTCGGAGCAAAATACGTCAAAGCCGTAATCAAGGCCTTGTTAACATTCTCAACGACAAGCTGCACCGTCGGGCAATCCGTTAGTTCTTCTCCGGTCAGCACCGCTGCCGCCTTGGTCTGTTTAAGCTGTTCAGCATATCGAGGTGATGCCATAAAACACACCTCGCCTGGCCCGGCATCCCGGATTGTATTGACTCCGGTAATGATCCGCTCGCCATTGGTTCCTGTAACCCGGGCATTGAGCATCCCGGCAAGCTGCAAAAGTGTTATTGTTTTATTTACCGTGTTATGCATTCTGCTTCCATTTACATACCAAAACGCAAGGTCATAATAGGACGGTTTACTTTTCGCTGTCCAGCGCCGCCAACACTTCGGCGGTAATATCCAGTTTGTTATCGTTGTACAGAACTTTCTTGGTTTTGATGGTTAACATAAAATCACGAAGGCTCGGCGCCGGCAGATCCAACTGTTCTTTAGCCAGCACCAGATCGATACCTTTCTGCTGAGCAACGCGGTCTACCACTATCATCAGGGTCTTATACAAATCTTCCGTCCAATTCTGCATCTGACTGGTAACTTTTTCTTCATAAAAAGCGTTTTTGGCCTCCATGATGGCTTTCTTTTCCACAAACTGGCTGCTCAGATTGATATAATCATCGCTGCCGACCTTGCGGAGTTTGATATTTTGCTGAAGTGATTCCAGGTCGCTTTTCATTTTTGCGAATTCAGCTTTCATCTGTTCCTGCTCTTTTTCCATCTTATCCTTCCAGGTTTGATGCTTCTTACTGCTCTCCAGCACCTTGGTGACATCCACCACCGCCACCTTCGCCGGGCCCGCCGCATCGGCCTGTGCTGTAGTCTGCCGCAAAACCACCGCGGTCGCTGCCGCAATCAATGCCATCACTATGATCGTTCGTGTCTTCATTGCAATCCTTTCCGCTATTAATTTTATAAATATTCGAATTTAAACCGGCCGGGTCAAAACCCGATACCGCACCTTAACAGTTGATTCTTAACCATTCTCTTTTTTAAAATAGTGCACCCACCGAGAAACTGAACGCCTGTGTCTTATCCTTATCGTCCTTCGTTATGGGACTGGCCAGCTCAAACCGCATCGGTACAGGTCCAAAAAACTGTGGGATCAGAATTTGTACACCTGTGCCGATCGATGACCGCATAGGCCCTGAATCGATAAAGCCTGCATCCGTGAAAAACAGCCACGAAAACGTCTGACTGCCTAACGGAACCGCAATCTCGCCGCTGCCCATAATCAGCCAGTCGCTTCCGACCGGGTCTTCATCGCGTCCCTTGCGCGGGCTGATACCGCGATACCGGAATCCGCGGATCGATCCGATACCCCCGGCATAAAACTTTTCAAACATCGGCGCCGTTCCTACGACTGTACCGGCATGAATCTTTGTTTCCAGAACGGTTTTATTTTCCGACAAATCTTCATACAGCGTGTTGTACCATCGCTGAGTACCGCTGAGAATACCAAAGGTGAAATCACCGAAGAGCTGTTCGTATCCGGCATCGAAATTGTACCCTTTGCTCGGCAGAAAACGGCTGTCGGTTTTGTCCCGGCGGATATAAAACCTTGTTCCATACAGCATATTACCTCCCTCAACATCTGAAATCTCCTTCGGGACATCGGAGTCGAGATCGGTAATCCGCACATCCTCACCACGGAACGATATGCCTCGCCGCCAGTCATCTTGATATCGCTTTTCCAGGCCGAATAATCCTGTCAAACGGCCCTCATCGTACGACTCGCGATACCGCTTGAAACTCGATGCGCCAAGATTCAGAGCAACCGGCTTATCATATAAGAACGGTTCCGTAAAGTTGATTGAATACGTGCTATAGACCGTACCGGGATTCAGGGATATCCGCAATCGCTGACCCGCTCCGCGGAATGCTTTGCCCGTAATGAATTCGGAGAAATTCTCGGGCCAGTCCGTGATGTCAAAATTGCGCTGGTCCAATGTGATATTACCGATCAATCCGCTGTCACTGGCAACGCCCGCACCGAACATAATCGAACCGGTCTGACCTTCCGTCACGCTAACGACGGCATCACGACTATTCGGATCATCGCCGGCCGGAGTAATGACTGCCGATTCAGTGACTACTGATTCCCTGATAATCCGCTCCAATTCGCCTTCGCCTGTACCCCGCGCCGCGTTAGCATCATACCATGCCCCTGGTTCAAATCCTTCTTCGTCAAGGACACGTCGAATTGAATGATCTTGAATCGTCGTATTGCCTGTTATCATTACTTCACCGATGCGATAGCGTCCGCCTTCGGTAACCACAAATTCCACCGCCACTCGCGCCCCCGGCAGAAACGTTCGTTTCAACTCAACCTTTGCTTCAACAAATCCCTGTTCCAGGTACCGTCCCTGTATCTTTTTGACATCAAACTCAGCCCGGTCCTGACTATAATAAAAATCTTCCCTCAAACGCATTTCCTGCCGCAGCGTTGCCTCATCAAAGAACTGATGCCCTGAAAAACGGATGGAATCAACCAGATAAACAGGACCTTCTTCGATATGGAAAATCACCTCAGCAGTACTCTGATTCTTCCCGAAAACCACCTCACTGGACACCTTAACATCCAGAAAAGCGTGTTTCTGATACACTTCAATGAGCTTCTTTTCGTCTCCGGCAATCAATTCCGGGTTGTAATATTCCTGAAAGACCAGAAGCTTTTTAGGTTTGGTTTTGAGCGTTTTTTTCAACTCGCGAGCCGAGAAGGATTCATTTCCCGTAAACCGCACTCGTTTGATCTTAGGCCGGGCTCCTTCCACAATCGTATATATCACCTGTCCGGTTATCATGGCCGGTTCATCCAGGGTTATTGTTGCCCAGGCATATCCCTTTTTGCGATACAACGCCTCCATAGCATCTCGCCCTGCTCTCGCTGCGAAGGCATCCAAATAATCGCCTTTGGTAAACGTCAATTCCTTGCTCAAACGCGAGTCGCTCAAACCTTTGTTGCCTTTGATGGACAAGGTTCGAACGAGATTCTTTTCCACCACCACATAAGTCAGGATGATCCGGGCGTCCGTAATTTCGGTATTGTAATATGCCGTTTCAGCCGCTTCCAATGCCGCAATACGTCGGGCATCCGCCGCTGCCTCTGAAGCACTGAATCGCTGTCCCGGCCGATGACTGACCACAGAAAGAATATCCGCACGGGTCAGGGTAACGTTGCCGGCTGTTTTGATCTCGGCAACCACAAGCCCGTCAATTGAAGCAGGAGCCTCTGTTTGTGCCGAGCAAATCCCGGCCGCCAGCCCCAACATCGCCAACAGCCATCCATAACGTCCTCGCATTGATGCCTCCTTTAGCTTCATAGACTTTCTTGCACCTTCGAATCGGCCAATGTTCTCATGACTTTTTTGTATTAAGACAATCAAAACGGAGCTGGTTCATGAAATTTCGGCTTGAACCGCGTCAAACGACCGTCAAAAATCAGCTCCACAGTACCCGTTGGGCCGTTACGCTGCTTGGCCACAATCACTTCGGCAATATTATTCTCTTCCCAGTCGGTATCGCCGCGATGATAATAGTCTTCGCGATGCAGCAGCATAATAACGTCGGCATCCTGTTCTATACTGCCGCTTTCACGCAAATCGCTCATCCGCGGGCGGTGACCTTCGCGGCCTTCGGCGGCACGATTAAGCTGACTGAGCACTACCACCGGTACCTCCAGCTCCCGCGCCAGTGCTTTGAGCTGTCTGGAAATAGTGCTGATTTCCTGCTGACGCGACTCAACATATCCACCCAGGCTCATTAACTGCATATAATCGACATACACCGCCTGAATGTCATATTGGCTCTTGAGCCGACGGCATTTGGCGCGAATCATCATCGGGGTCAGGCCGGGGGTATCGTCGATAAACAACGGCTTCTCAAACAGCTCGCCGCCAGCCTCGGTTAATTTCGCAAATTGTTCGGTGCTGAGCATGCCCTTGCGTACAAGCTGGGAATCCACACCGGATCGGCTGCATAAAATGCGTTCCACAAGCTGTTGGCGGCCCATTTCAAGGGAAAAAATCACAACGGGAATATTCTCATCGGCCGCTTGATGCTCGGCCATATTGATTGCAAAGCTGGTTTTTCCCATGCTCGGACGCGCAGCGATAATAACCATCTCCCCGCTCTGGAGGCCGCAGAGCATCTGATTTATTTCTTCGAATCCTGTTGGTATACCGGTCACATGCGATCCCTTGCGGGCATCGATGGATTCAAACACTTCCGTGATCAGGGTTTTGACCGGCATTACCGCACCGGTAATTTTCTTTTCGGTCACGGCAAATATTTTCTGCTCAGCCCGATCAAGTTTGTCCCCAACCTCTCCCGCCTCGTCGCATGCTTCCTGCATGACTTCCGCGCAGGTCCGCGCCAGTTCGCGCAACATCGCCTTTTCACGCACAATCGCAGCGTAATACTCTGCGTTGGCAGCCGACGGAACCGATTCGGCTACCTTTACGAGATACTCTACGCCTCCGACGGCATCAAGGCTGTCCTGCTTTTTCAGCTCATCACGCAGCAATACCAAATCAATGCTGCTGTTGACTTCATACAGGCGCAGCAACGCTTCATAGATCAGTCGATGCTCGGTCCGCGAAAAATAGTCCGCGTTCATAACCTCGATCAACGGTCCGATACAGTCACGATCCAGAATCATTGACCCGAGTACCGCCGCCTCCGCCTCCGGAGACACCGGCATCTTGCGACCGGCCAAAACATCCTGCAGTGCTGCATCATTCAGCGAGCGGGTCTCATCCTTCCGAGCTGTTTTCTTGTGTTGCGTCAACGGTCTGTTCCTGTGAGACAATCATCACTCGAACCGTTGCCATCAGGTCATTCGCCGCGCGAATCGTAACCTCGGTGGTACCCAGTTCTTTAATATGACCGTTCATTTTAACCATTTCATCCGCAACTTCAAACCCTTGTTGCCGTAAATTCTCCGCGATATCACGCTCGGTAATAGACCCGAACAGATGCCCCTGCTCGTTAGCCTTGGCCGAAAGTACCACTTCGGCGCCCTGAACGGACGTAACAAGACGTTCCTTTTGCTGACGCACAAGCTGACGGGCCTCGGCACGGCGGGCTTTTTCGTCCGCCAGCGACTTAATGTTCGCAGCCGTCGGAACAATCGCTAATCCCTGCGGCAGAAGGTAATTACGGGCATAACCCTCTTTCACCTCGACAATATCGCCAAGCCAGCCCAGCTTTTCAACATCATTGCACAACAATAACTTCATTGCGACTCTCCTGTATCTTGAATCTCTTTCAAAAATTCGGCGTATTACACACGGCCTGCGACTTAGTTCGTGTACGGAAGCAGCGCCATAAACCGCGCTCGCTTGATTGCCCGCTTTACCTTCCGCTGGCAACACGCACAGTTGCCGCTCCGCTTGCGCGAAAAGATTTTTCCACGGTTGGTCAGCAGTTTGCTCAGTGTATCGAGGTCTTTGTAGTCGATATAGGTCTTGCCGTCCCGACAAAACCGGCACTGAGTCTGCTCACGAATCGTCGTAAGTGTTCGTTTCCGTCGTGAAGTAGTGTTGGGCTTCTTCATCATTTTCATAACAACAGTCCTGTGAATATCGTTTCTATTTGCTTAATTCTTCACTCATCAATTAACACTAATCGATGGTCCGCCTTAGAACGGAATATCATCATCGCCGGCGCCATATGGAACCTCCATATCGCCGCCGCCGAAGTCACCGCTTTCTGCGGTGCCTGAGCCGCTTTGTCTGCTCTGACCGCCGCCTTTGCCGATGAACTCAAAATTCTCGACAAACACGCGCAATTTACTTTTTTTGGAGCCGTCCTGCGATTGCCACTGATCGAACTGAAGCCGCCCTTCGACAAAAATCGGCTCACCTTTTTTAAAGTATTTATTAATTGTTTCGGCACGTTTGCCGAACATCCGGCAATCCACAAAACACGTATCTTCGCCCATTGAGCCGTCCTGCTTTTTGAACTTTCGGCTCATTGCCATCCCGAATTCCACAACCGCTGTCTGGCTGGGAAGGTATGACAACTGCGGGTCTCGCGTCAGGTTGCCCATCAGTAATACTTTATTCAAACTGGCCATCGCTCACCTTCCTGTTTTCAACAAAAAGTTTGCTGCATCTCTGAAAACACCTGATTTATGCCGCCGCTTAGCGCTACTCTTCGATATCGTCTTCGATGTCGGCGTCAATCGCATCCTCATTGTCGGCGGGAGCCTCTGCATCGGTCTTGGCCTGCGTTTGGGCGACCATCAGCGGCGTAGGCTTATCGATCTCTTCCTGAGTCATCTCGTCCGTCCGCAAAATCATCACACGCATAAGCAATTCAGAGAGTTGCACATCCCGTTCAACCTCATGAATCCGCAGCGGATCACAGTTGAAATACACCAGGATATACGTTCCCCGCGACACCCGGCCGATATTATAAGTCAGCTTCCGTTCATCCCACTTGCGGAATGAAACCACATCGGCGCCGGCCTTGGCCAGAATTTTATGGATCGTGTCATTGACAAGCTGCCAGTCCCCGGTCGCTATTGCCGAGTCCACCAGAAACAAGCCTTCATACAGTCGTTTTACTGCCGTTTCCAAATTCGTACCTCCCGATTGAGAACATTATCTTTTAAGGGTTTTTGTCTGTTTCATTCTGCGGCTTTTGACCGCCATCGACTTTTCGTTCATTTTTATTATCATCGGTACCTGTTTGACCGCTGTTGTACCGATTCATTGCAGGCTCTACTCCGTTTTGCGCCCAATACAGCACCGCATCAACCGATCGACTGATTGCCTGATCGACCGCCTGCCGCTCATCGGCGGCAAACCGCGACAAAACATAATCTGCTGCTTCACGCGACCCGCTGTCGCCGATACCGACCCGCAGCCGGGCGAAAGCATCCGTTCCAAGGCGGGCAATGATATCTTTAAGTCCGTTATGTCCGCCTGCCGAACCTTTCGGCCGGATTCGAAGCTGGCCGGTCGGCAATGCCATATCGTCAAGCACCACCAATATTTCCGCCGCAGAGAGCTTATAAAATCCCGCCGCCGTTGCAATCGCATGTCCGCTGCGATTCATATACTGCTGCGGTTTCAACAAGATCAGTTTCATATCGCCCAGCATTACATCTTCGACCAGCGCATTAAACGCACGACGTCGAATCGTTCCGCCCAGACGCTCAGCCAGTGCATCCAGCACCCTGAACCCGACATTGTGCCGAGTCTGTTCGTACTCGGGCCCCGGGTTGCCCAATCCAGCGATAAGCCTGACATGTGCCATCGGTTTTAAAAGAGCTGACCCGCCGAGCAGGTCATTCAACGCAGTTGACAAGGTTCCAGCCATAGATTGCCGTCCTTGGCAGACGCCGCATCATTACTCAGCCGCTTCTTCTTTCTTGCGTTCAGTAATCACTTCAGGTTCGGTTGCTGCGCCCTCGGTAGGTTCGGCAACCACAGCCGCTTCAGCAGCCTTGCTCTCGTGGCAGATCGCCACCAGTGCATTCGGATCTGTAATCAGTGTGGTTCCTGACGGCAGTACAATATCTCTGGCATGAATAGCATCATTCAAACCCAACTCACGAACATTGACTGCAATGATATCCGGGATACTCGTTACGCCGCATTCGATTTCAATACTTGTCATCGATTCTTCAAGTATTCCGCCCATCGTCGTACCCTTGGCAACGCCGCGGAAATCCAGCGCAACTTCGACCGTCACCCGCTCGCTCAGATCCACACGGATCAGGTCGGCATGGATCACGTCCTTGCCGAGGTAATCATACTGAACATCCTTGAGCAGCACGGTGTCCTTCTTGCCGGCCATTTCTAGAGTGAACAGCCGCTGACCATGGTGCAACCCAATAATAAATTCGTGGGCACTGAGTGAGATCGACATCGGTTCCTGCTTGTGACCATAGACCACCGCAGGCAGCTTGCCTTCTTTGCGAAGACGGTTCGACTGGTTGGAACCTGACTTTTCGCGAACGTCCGCTTTCAAACTTACTGCATCTGTTGACATAGAGTCCTCATTCTTCCTTTCAACGTCTTTCTCGACCGCACCGCCGCGATCGATACGTTTCGATATCAATTCAACATTCTATTCAATTCTTTTCAGCCCATCGCAAACATCGAGCTGACCGATTCATTCATATGGATGCGACGGATCGCTTCCCCAAGCAGCTCTGCTACGCTCAGCACTTTCAAACTCTTAAGCTGACGGGATTCCTCATGAACAGGAATGGTATCCGTAACAACGATTTCATCAATCGGTGCCGCCTGGAGACGCTCCACTGCCGGCTCGGCGAAGACACCATGCGTAGCGCCTGCTACAATGCGCCGTGCCCCGAGCTGCTTAACCATATTCGCTGCACCGCAGATTGTTCCGGCCGTCGAGATCATATCGTCGACCATTACGATATTACGATCTTTGACATTTCCAATGATCTCTTCAAACAACACCTCTTTGCCCGAAAGACGCCGCTTGTGAATGATCGCCAATTCTGCATTCAGTGCTGTGGCATAACGCGATGCCGTTTTAATATTTCCCACATCCGGGGCCACAACCGTTAAATCTTCAATTTTTTTCTGCTTGAGATACTCAATGATCACCGGCTCTGCCGAAAGATGATCGATCGGGATATCAAAAAATCCCTGGAGCTGTTTGGCGTGCATATCCACCGACAGCACCCGATCCGCCCCGGCCGCGGTAATAACATTGGCGATCAGCTTGGCCGTAATGGGCACTCGGCCGGCATCTTTGCGGTCTTGGCGGGCATACCCGAAATACGGCACCACCGCCGTAATACGGTCGGCACTTGCCCGGCGCAGACAATCCAGATAGATCAGCAGTTCCACCAGATTTTCATCCACAGGAGCACACGTCGGCTGCACCACAAAACAATCCCGCCCGCGAACTTCCGATTCCAGTTTGATCAGTTTTTCGCCATCCGGAAAACGCTCAATCGTCGCGTGTCCGGGTTTAACATTCAAATAACTGCATATCGCTTTGGTCAGTGCCGGATTTCCTGAGCCGGTAAAAATAATGGTAGGATGATTAAGCATTGACACTCTCCTTATTTCCGCAGGACGCGGCATCCCCGATGACTGAACCCGGGGCAATTTTCTGTTCGTCAGCAATCGTTGCCGGAGCCGTCAGGACCGAACCCGGCCCGACACAGACGCCATTGCCGATGATAACCGCTGAGGTTCCATTGCCATTGGGATCTGTCGTCACACACCCGGCACCGATACGGCAGTTGTCGCCGATCTTGACTTGGCCATGCAGATAAGTAAACGGCTCGATTACCGTATCCTGTCCGATTTCGGCACGTGCATCAATCCAGGTATTCGGAGGATCAACAATCGTAACTCCATTGGCCATAAGCCTTTCCTGAATTCGCTGCTGCATTATTTTGCCGGCAATAGAAAGCTGATGGCGGTTGTTCACGCCCAT
>CAZYQN010000025.1:23265-51872 GCA_964649955.1 uncultured Pirellulales bacterium | reverse complement strand
TCGAAAAGGAAAGGCACGGAAGTTCAGCACGTTCTAATTGCGGTGTCTTATAGACACGGGTGTATTTGTTGTTAGAATGTCACCTGTAATCCGTTCATAAGTGTTTGGACCTGTAGGATTGAACCCCATATTGTAACAACGGAGAATATGATGCGAACAAATGCCATGATACCTTTGCCTTTGCAGGAAAAAGTGGATCGGGAGCTTGAATCGGGAGAACGGATCGAGTGGATGGATATGCCGATCCCCCGCTTCTTTACGGCCGGATCGACGGGGGCGTTTCTGTTCGGTATTCCGTGGACGGCGTTTGCGCTGTTCTGGACGGCCGGAGCGGCGTGGGGAGTGTCACAAGATGAGTCGGGGTGGGGATTGGGCAGTCTGTTTCCCTTGTTCGGGCTTCCTTTTATCCTCATCGGAATCGGGATGCTGTCCAGCCCGATCTGGGTTTACAGGAATTCATTCAAAACCGTGTACGTTATTACCGACCGGCGTGCGATCACATTCGTCGGGGGATGGACCACCACGATCCGCAGTTACGGTCCGAAACAGCTTGTGAATGTTTATCGGAAAGAAAAACGTGACGGGTCGGGGGATGTAATCTTCGCCGGCCGGGTGTGGTACGACTCGGAGAATGATCGGCATATTGAGAATCAGGGATTTTTGCGTATTCAAAATCCGAAAGAGGTTGAGCGAATGCTCAGGGTTCTGGCGGAACAGGCGGAATAATCGGGGGGTTATCCGAATCGCTGCTTTTCCTGTTCGTGGAGTTTTTTCCAGGTGCCTTTTTTGAAGCAGAATGCCAAGCCGACGGACCGCATGGCCCAATCGGCGGCGGTGGCAATCCAGACGCCGGCCAGACCAAGATCGAAGACATAGGCAAGCAGCCAGACACCGCCCAGACGGAAAATCACGATGCTGGCCAAGCAGACAAAGAGCGGAGAGCGCGCATCGCCGGCACCCCGCATCGCCCCCATCAAAATAAACGTCCAGGCCATAAAGAACAGTTCGGCTGCAGAGATGCGTATTGCGACGGCGGCCTGAGCAATGACTTCGGGGGTTGCCCCGAACATCCGGACGATATCAGGGCCGAAGATGATAAAACCTGCTCCAATGACTCCCATTAATAGGCCGGAAATCAGTATGGTGCGGCGGACGGCACTTTCGGCGATATGTTCCAGTCGGGCACCGATGGCCTGGCCGACTATGGTGGTTGTGGCTATGCCTATGGCCCACGCAGGCATAAAGGCCAGGGACTCGACCTGAAGAGCGATGTTATGGGCGGCTAACACCACTGTGCCCAGTCCGGCAACCAGCCGCATAAAGGCCAGATAGACGACGGCATTGCTGAGACGCTCGGCCAGTGTCGGCCATGTGAGCCGCCAGAGGCGTGCCAGCACCCTGCTGTCGGGTGCAATAAGACAGGCCGGCGGTACGCCTACGCCCCGGGAGTACAGCAGGAAGCCAGCTGAGCCAGCGAAACCTACGCTGCGGGCAATGACAGTGCCCCAAGCAACGCCGTAGACGCCCATTGCAGGCAGGCCAAACCAGCCGAATGCAAGGATTACACTGCACAGTACATTGGTACCATTCATCAGTCCGGCAATGAGCATCGGAGTGCGCGTGTTGCCTGTGCCGCGAATGACGGCATTGGAGACCAGCATCGGGAACCCGCAAAAGCCCGATAGGAGAATAATCTTTAGATAGCGGCCGCTGATGGGAGCGACGGCGTCATCGGCACCGAAAAGACGGACTACCGTCAACGCAAAGGGATTGGCCGTCAGAAAGAGAAGTATGGCCAGTCCGATCGCCAGCCCAACGGTAATCCCGGCACAGCGGCGTGCGGTCCGGAAATCGCGTTCGCCCCAAGATCGGGAGACGATGGAATTGGCCGCGGCTCCGAGTGCAATAAAGGGGGTGTTCATCAGGAGCATTAAAAGCCCGGCCAGTGCGGTAGCGGCAAGCATTTTTTCATCGCGGAGCCAGCCGGTGATGAGGGTGTCGGCAAAGAACACCATCGTAAAGAGCAGATTTTCGATGATGGAAGGCCAGGCAAGCCGCCAGAGTGTACTGTTGAGGGTGCGAAGGCGCAAGTCCATCCGCCGGCTGCCAGAGCGTTCACCGGCCGGGTCTGAATCTACAGGTTGAGTATCATTCTTGTCCATATCTCGGGGACTCTTACAAAAAACCGCAGTTTATCCGGCAAACAGGCGATTGACAAAGAAATATTTTTTAAAAGGCAAGAACGGCTGCGTATGGAAAAACGTTTGCCCCGCTGAGGAGCAGAGCGTTATAATGGCGTTTATTACTGAGGGAACCGGGGATCAGAATCGTCAATTGCAGCCAAGGGAGTATAGTGTATTTTTTGTTAAGGAATACGATTATGACATCCAGAAAATCACTTTTAATGACATCGACTATTTTTCCGAGGACTATGCTTTTTATTGCTGCCGCCCTGCTGCTGCCGTGCGAGATTTTCGGGGGGATCGACATTCATGATCCTCATATTATCAAGCACAAAGACTATTATTACATTTACTCGACAGGCCGACGGGGCAAGATCATTCAGACGCTCCGGTCGAAAGATTTGTATGCATGGGAACCTGTTGAGAATGTCTTTTCAGGTGTCATGGATTGGGTGAAAAAAGACATTCCGAACTGCCGGGGTTTTTGGGCTCCGGATATTCACCATTTCAATGGGCGGTATGGTCTGTATTATTCGGCGTCTTCGTTCGGGAGCCAGCGGTCAATCATCGGGCTGGCGACAAATGTTACGCTGAATCCGGCGGATCCCAATTACCGATGGGTGGATGAAGGTAAAGTCATCGAGTCACAGGAAGGGATGGCGTATAACGCGATTGATGCGGGAATCGTTACCGATACAGAAGGCAGGCTGTGGATGAGCTTCGGGTCGTTCTGGGACGGGATCAAGATGATCGAGCTAAATCCGGAAACAGGCAAACCTCTGTCGGATAAGCCGGAGGTTCTCTCGCTTGCACGACGGCCCGTGTCGCCCAACGCAATTGAGGCCCCGCATATTATTTATCGCAAGGGGTATTATTATCTGTTCGTGTCATTTGACTATTGCTGCCGGCGTGCGGACAGTACCTATAAGATCATGGTCGGACGATCCAAAGAAGTCGTCGGTCCGTATGCGGATAAGGACGGGATTGAAATGCTCAAGGGAGGCGGAACACTATTGCTTGAGAGTTCAGAGCGATGGAAGGGGCCGGGGCATAATTCAATTTTGTCGGACAACGGAAAAGACTATCTGGTATACCATACGTATGATGCAGACAGTCGCGGAATGCCGGTACTCCAAATCCGGCCGCTGAGCTGGACTGAGGACGGCTGGCCCGTTGCGGGGGAACTGCTGGAAGGCTTGACGCTGAGTGAAGAGCAAAGAGCAGTTCCACGACTGCGATAATTCTTAACGCACTTCTTTTTAGACCGGAAATTAAAAAAGCCCCGACGGCTTAAGAAAACCATCGGGGCATACTTGTTATCGTGCACGCGGCACGATGAATCAACTTATAACTAACCTCTTAGAGACAGCCGTAGAGCCTGTCACATTCAAGCCATTCATTTGCAAATTCAGCAAAATCCTTGATGTCAACAACACAGTCTTCGTTGAAATCCATCGAATTCGCTTCGTCCTGGATGCACGGATTCGGGGTTGCGGTGTAGTTATCCGGTCCCTGCTGATAGTAGGCCTTGATCCAGTATTTGCTCAGCGGAATATCATAGATACGGAATTCGTTGAACTTGCCGGTGAACATCGCATCGGGCCACTGCGAACGACCCAACCAGTTGTTGACGTCATTGATGTTAGACAAGTCGTGCGCGGTGTTGGCAGACTGAAGCACCTGTTCACCGTTGACATACACCGTCGACACTCCGGATGCCGAATCAAACACACACGCGACGCACACTTCAACATTCTTAATGGCGGTGTTGTCGGCCGGGTCCACGTAAACGCTGTTTGAAGGCGGACGAACCTGTGACTCATAGCGCCATGCAGGTCCGGAACCCTGTTGCGGCGAGAGCATGATATATTCATGCAGGTCCGCAGCAGCGGTATCTACATACGGTGCACCATTGATCCACTTGACCCCGTCAGCACCCGTCGAGAAGCCTTCGCCTCCGGTCGAGGTCCCGAAGTCAAAGATGCGCGGCCAGTTGTCGCCGCTCACCGGCGTATAAGTGAACCATGCCATAAAGGTGGCCGCCTTGCCCAGCGGTGAAATCAGGCCATTGGGCAGATCGACATAGGCACCTTCCTGCTCAAGCAGCTTGTCGCCATTCTCATCGGTTTCTATTGGTCTGGAATTCAAGTTGTTATTGCTCAACACCAGCTGGCCATCAACGAATTGATGATTTGATGTATTCAGGTCCACAACGGTTCCATGGGCTGAACCGATAGAATCCGCTGCATCGCTATCAAATCCATAGCGGTGAACAAGGTAATTCGTTGCAGCATTGGTATTGTCACGAACAAACAGATTTGCTGTTGGGGAATTGTCTTCGCAGCCCTGTCCGAGACCAGCCGGGTCAACCAATTTTACGCGAGCATAGTAAGCACCATTGCGGGCCGGCTCAGCGGCCGGAAGAGTCAGGCTTGTCTGGGTGGCTGTAGCCACATTCGCAGGCAGAGGCAGAATCTCGTAAATTCCCGATGCTGCGGTTATCTGGACATCCAGCGGATCATTGGGGTCAGGATTGACCAAATTATCCTGTACGCCGACGACCTTGTACCATTTAATCGATGCATTATCAATCGGGCCTTTGTCAATCGTTACTGTAAAGACCGCATTGATCGGGGTATAAATGTGGGTAATCGGATCCGGAAGATTCGAAACATTGCCGGAAATCGTCAGGTCCGGGCAGGCCTTGGGGCCGAAGAAACGAATCGGCAAACCCTGAGTTACCGTCTTTATATCAATCACTGTTTCGTTCGGATCGGCGTAGTTGGGTTCATAGGTCGTTACGTCCACACGCCAGAAGTAATCTTCCGCAAAAGCATAGGTGCCGGCATAATCAGAAACCGTTGTCGTATTAATGTCGGTAATCACTTTTTTATGCAGATACGTAGATGGGACAGCGGCTTCCATTTCTGTCAGCTCGGCTCCGACATAAAATGTATAACTGTCAAAGAAGCCTTCCGTCTGGACATGTCCACTCCACTCGTACGAAATCGGATTGACAGAAGTAAGGAAATGGTCCTGTTTCGGGAAAACAGCCACAACGGGTGCCTGAGAATGCAGGAACTGAGACACCTTCAATGCTGTATCGGAAATCCGGACTTCATCGATGTAGCCAAGGAAACGGTCCCCATGCCCACCCGCATACAAGCCGCGACCTACCGTCCAATCGCCCGCATCCCAGTCGCTGCCGTCACCGGTGCCTTTAGTCAACGATCTGTCGGTGTTGCTCTCATTGGTTGTCATATCGACCGGACCAGCGATTAACACATAGTCCGTTCCGGCTG
Organism: uncultured Pirellulales bacterium; assembly: GCA_964649955.1. GTDB lineage: Bacteria > Planctomycetota > Phycisphaerae > Sedimentisphaerales > Anaerohalosphaeraceae > T3Sed10-213. The sequence continues at coordinate 46,387 of CAZYQN010000025.1, read as the reverse complement.
TCAGATTTTTCAGATATAACGACAGCGTGTCGCCATCGCTGACAGCAGCCATACTATACCACGGGGCGGATGTTCCTTCCGGATCAGAGCTGTTGTTAAATCCAGTATATACTTGAGTGGCAGAAATCGCCTCATGCCAATATCCCTGAACGTCACAGAATTTGATGGCCAGTCCACGATCAGGAACTGTCTGGAAGTACACTGCGGCTAAGTCCGCGTTACCGGTGGTAACAGAACCACGCGAATCACGTCCCACGATCGTTCTGTGACCGGAATCCTGTTGCGCTTTAAATGTTGCTTCGATTGTGAATGCTTTGGGCTCTATGGTCCGCATTTCCGGTGTTGCACACCACATCGCGGGATAGCCACCGGTATTTTTTACACTCATCGCATTGGCCGCCCCTGTCTGCAGGATGGTTGGAGTGCTAACAAGATTCCGATAGCTAAATCCGGCAGCACTACCTGTTTGCCAGACAGACAGATGGTTCCCATGGCCGGATACGTCCACGATATCAGGATAGTAAACCCCTGTAGTTCCGGTATGAATGACATTTGTCCCGGCCGGTCCGGCTTCAAACCGCCAGTAGGCAACTGTCGCCGACTGTGCGACGATGCTCATGCTTACCATCGCAACGAGCGATGCCAGCACGCATAACTTGTTGATAGATTGCTTTTTCATTAAATCCCCTTTCAAAAAAATATAGATTCTTGTATGACTGTCGGCCAAAACGAGAATTAACTTTACCTTTTTACGTCACACGATGAGCAGGCCAACGCCCTTTAAAATACATCAGAGAACGTTTTAACCCAGCAGATTTATGGACAAAAAGTGATATTACGATTTATAAATGCCACCCCATTAGTCTTTTTTTTCATCTAACCTTCCACACATAAACCGGTGTCTACCATCACTGAATGCCATATCAATACTATTATGTCAGATTTAGAAGATTATTAGACTGCTTTTTTTATATTTTTTTTATTTTTTAATTTCGGCCAATATATTCACTAATTCGGACTATATGTATCTTATATTGCGTGTTATTTTTTTAATTTTTTGCTTATCCTAACTTTAAAAAAAGCCCCGACATTTTTTTAGACTGTCGAGGCTCTATTTTTACCGCTTAACCCGGTACATGAAAAAACGCTATCTCAAAATCATCTTACGGCAGGCAATCCGGAACGAGTCCGCATTCCAGCCATGTTGCGGCCCATATCGCAAAATCGGCGATATCAACGATACAATCGTTATTCACGTCATATTGAGTACTCGGCTTGAGTGACTGGATACAGGCGGTTTTTCCGGGAGCATCCGCCACATACATCTGAGCCACCTGCATTTCGGTCAGCGCGTAGTTGAAGAACTTAACCTCATCCAGCGTACCGTTCATAAATTCCTGGCCGCCGAGTTCAAAGCTGTTGCCGCCCAGACAGATCATACCGTCCACAGCATCGCCGAATTGGAAGGTTCCGGAGGCACGCTGCTGACCATTGACATAAATCTTTGCGGTTGTGCCATCAAACGTAGCAACGATATACTGCCACTGGCCTGCAACCAGTCCATTGTTCACCGAAATCAGCGAACGGGGGCTTTGGAACCACAGATGCGGCAGGCCGTTATCGGAAGAAATCTGCCAGAGAACATTGGCATTGTCCCAGGCACTGCGTGAACGCTTGGTGATAAAGCCCTGCCATGTGCCGTTCAGACCGGCCCACTTCATCCAGAAGCTAACGGAGAGATGGCCCGAAACCTCCGATGGATTCCATGTGCCTGCACTGGCCCAACTATTTGTTGCGGGATAAGGCTGTTCGCCGGAAGCGCGAAGAATATCAACGCCCTGCCCGAGCTGACCGGGGACAAACGACGGAGCTCCATTCGGATCGGCGTGGCGGCCGTTTCCGCTCTTATCCAGATACTGACCGCCGACATAATCGGCCTGATCCAAGGTCCAGTGTGCCATCAACCGTGCGATCGTCAGAGTTGCGATATTGGAGTAGCGGGCGCTGACGGAGCCGCCTTCATTGATGACCTTGCAGTAATAATACCCTTCATCGGCAACCTGTACGCCGGTCAACGTCAGCTTATTTTCGAAACTGAGGTCACTAACTGACTGATCATCGGCGAATGTATTGTTGGCTTTGTCATCCGACTTAAACCACTCATACTGCGGCGGTGAGATACTGTTGACCCCAACTGTAAATTCGGCCGTGGTTCCGGCAGGTGTAACGACATTGGCGGGGTGCTGGGTAATGACAGGCACTGACAGAAGCGTCCCGAATGACCAGACTTTGCCGGCAATGTTATTCGGATCGCCTGCGGGATAGGCAACGCCTGTTCCGTTGTCAACACCTTCATCTACGCGCCACAAATAGAGGCCGTCGTAGTTTAGCCCGGTCAAGGTTGTCTGGCCGGTATTGCCGACGGCGGGAATTGCCGTTACATAATATAGATTGGGATCATTGGATTTATTCTGGTCGGCACTTTTGTACAGGTAATGCGTCTTAATCAGGGGATTGGCCTGTTCCGGATTATCCGGGTCAATGCCGGCATTCCAGCTCAGATCGGCATTTACTTTTACACCATCGGGGGATACGCCGTAATTGGGTGTACCCTCGGCAGGCGTCGGATGCCACGCATTAAAACGGGAGTTGAACAGTAAATACTCCAGATCCAGTGCAACGTCTGAAATACGTACCTCATCAATAAAACCGTAGGCACGGTCCACATGGCCGCCGTCATACAAACCTCGTCCCACTGACCAGTTGCCTGCATCCCAGTCACCCCCATCGCCGGTGCCGGCTGTAAGTGCTGTGTTCGGGCTTCCGCTCTGGGTCAGATCGGTCTGGGCAACCAACTGAAGGTCTGACCCGGTCGTAACATTCGCCAAATACAACGATAATGTTTTTCCATCGCTGATTGCCGCCATATAGTACCAATTTCCCAAAAGGCCGTCCGGATCACTACCCCAGATAAAGCCCTGAATAAGACCGGCCTGCGATGCAGCAACATGCCAATAGCCCGATACGTCTCCAAACGAAATTTCTACGCCCTCGTTTGGATTAATCTTAAAGTACAGCGCTGACAATGCGGTATTCGTCGATGCGGCTCCTTGCGAATCACGTCCCACAATAGTCCTGTGATCGCCATCTTCAGGTTTAAAAAACGCCTCAATCGTAAATTGTGAGGGGGTAATCGTTCTTATGGCAGCGGTAGAATCCGTCGCCATCCCCGGATAGCCCCCGTCATTTTTAACACTTAAATTGTTAATCGCTCCAGTCTGCGGAATGGCAGACATTGCTACATCCGTGCGGTATACAAAGCCCGCCCATCCACCCGCAGTCCACGGGTCCAGATGATAGCCATTCCCGGAACTGTCCAATGCCCCAAAAGGCTTGGTTACCGGATCGCCTGAGACTTTGCCGGCTTCATCAAATCGCCAGTAGGCAATTGTCGCCGCCGTGGTGCACTGTACCGCAATCGAAAGCAAGCAAATTGCTATAAACAACTGCTTTCTCATATAACACTCTCCTTTCGAATCATGGATTTATTCAGTTATCACAGGCCGGATACCTTCCGGCCCGGAAATCTTTCTTAACAATCGCTTATTACGGCAGGCAATCCGGAACAATTGCACACTCCAGCCAATGACGGGCAAAGATCGCAAAATCATCCAGCGTTACCAAACAATCCCCCGTGTAATCATAGGCGGGCCGATCGAAGCAGACAGACTTCCCGGAGACTCCTGTATAGTCGGTTGCAATTGTCATCGCATCGACCACATAGTTATAGAGTTTGACATCATCGATCTGGCCGGCCAGGAAGTTGCTGCCGGTTTGGATGGAGCCGATCCGCAGAGAGGTTGATGCCCCTTTGCGTCCTGTTCCGCCGGCGGCGGAGGTTTCCTGCAAGCCATCGACAAAGACCTGCATTTGGCCGGTCAGATGGTCGCGTGTTGCAACGCAATAGTGCCATTCATTATCATTGATATTGGTCGTTGAGGAAAGCGTGGTATCCGGGACACCGACCCCGAAGCCGAACTTATTGCCCAGTACGACCGTGCCGAAATCATTGACACTGCCGGGCATTTCGCCGTCAACAAGACCTTTACCGTTCCACCAGCCGCCTGTGCCGCCGATGGCGGCGGTCTTGACCCATAACTGAATGGTGAAACTGTCCTGAATCGAACGAGGAATCTGTACGGCCTCTTCGATACCGTTCAAGACAATCGCCTTTCCAATCAAACTATCGGTATAATTGAACGGGACGTTCGGATCTTGTTTGAGAGCGATGCCGTCATTATCTTCGGCTGAATCTTCAATAGTGTTTTCAAACCGATACCAGGCTTTCAAACGTTTGATTTCCACAAAGGCCGTCAGTGAGGTGTCTGTGGCCATACTTTCATTGGTGACGACACAATAATAATATGCTTCGTCGGCGACTTGTACATTCGAGAGCGTCAATGCAGCAGAATCGGTCCCGACCTGGCTATCGTCGTCGGGTGTGTTATTTGCATTGTCTGTTGATTTATACCATTTGTATGTAAACGGTGAAACACTCTCTGCAACAATGGTCAGTTCAACGGTCTGTCCGGCCTCCACCAACTGCCCTACCGGTTCTACTGTAATGACCGGCACTGACAGCAGTGTGCTGAATGCCCATAGCGGGCCTTTAATGGTATTCGGATCAGACGGAGAAGAACCGTTGGTACTTTCGTCAATACGCCAGAGGTATTGGCCATCATATTCCAGGCCGGTTACCGTCGTCTGGCCAGTCGCTCCGGATGCTGCAATTTCTTTAACATAGACAAGATTAGGATCAGAAGATGTCCTCTGGTCAGCACTCATATATAAATAATGTTTGCCAATGGCAGGATTAACCTGCACCAGATCCGCCGGATCCATCCCTGTATTCCATGAAAGATCAACGTTGATCTTTGACCCGGAAGGAGTTCCTGCAGCAAGGGCATTATCGACAGGCATCGGGTTCCAGGCATTCAGTCGAGGCGAATAGATAAAATGTGCTGAATCCACTGCATGGTTGGAAATACGGACTTCGTCAATAAATCCCCACGCCCTGTCTACATGACCGCTGTCCCATAAACCGCGTCCCACTGACCACCCGCCGGCATGCCAATCGCCGCCGCTGGCGGTTCCTTTGGCCAAGGCTGTGTCAGGGCTGCCGCTGACCGTCAAATCCGTCTGAGCAACCAATTCAAGCGGTGTACCGGCTGTAACATTGGCCAAGTACAGCGAAAGGGTTTGGCCATTGTTGACGGCCGCCATATAGTACCATCGCCCTGTTACCCCCGTCGGATCTGAGCCATATGAAAAGCCCTGAACCGTTACGGTAGAATTGGCAACATGCCAATACCCGGAAACGTCTGCATAAGCAATGGAAACCGTATCGTTGGGTTCGATCTTGAAGTACACCGCCGCCAATCGGGCATCCGGAGCTACCCCGGACGCATCACGACCGACAATTGTACGATGTGAAGCCGTTGCTTCCGGTTTAAAGAAAGCCTCAATCGTCCATTGGGCCGGGGTCATCGCTTCGATGTCAATGCCGGACGGGTTACTGGCTGAAGAAGACGTAAACATCGCCGGATAACTGCCGGTATTCTGGACACTGAAGCTGTTGGTTTGGCCGGTTTGAGGCATTGTCGCAAATGCGACGCTCGAACGATACCCAAATCCCGCCCCACCACCCTGACTCCAGGCGGACAAATGGTTACCGTTGCCCGACACATCCAGCACACCCGGATAAAAAACGCCATCGTTGACAGGATGGGGAACCGGGTCTCCCGAGACTACGCCCGCTGCATCAAACCGCCAGTAGGCCACCGTGGCCGACTGTGCCGGGATGCTCAGGATCGCAAGAAGTGAGACAAGCAGGCACACTTTACAAAAGAATTGCGTGTTCATCTGTGTTCTCCTTTCAACTCCAAAAAGTCCTAATGTAAAATATATCACACTATATTTACTGTCCTGACGGACAAGGATAACCATTATTATTTCCAATAATTATCTGGTGACTTTGGTGTTGTCAGGTGTCGATTCAAGCGGTGCAACATTCAAAAAGGAAGGGTGAGCGAACATTGCATCCACTCACCCCCCTTTGGTTCTCACTATATCTGTATACTCTTTTTATGAACGACGCTTCAGAAGTCCCAGACCACCCAATCCAAGAAGAATCAGAGTTGTCGGTTCGGGAACTACATAGAGAAGCTCGCTGAGATCCAGCGCTGCATCAGAGATGCGGACTTCGTCAAGGAAACCCCACGCCCTGTCGCCATGGTTGCCGGCATACAAACCGCGTCCGACTGACCAGTTGCCTGCATCCCAGTCGCCGCCATCGCCGGTACCGGCTGTGAGACGTGTATCGGGGCTGCCGCTGAGGGTCATATCCTTGTCAGCGATCTTTACCCAATCTGTCCCTGCTGTAACATTTCGCAGATACAGGGACAAGGTCGAGCCATCGCTGATCGCCGCCATGCTGTACCATGATGTATAAATACCATCCGGGTCGGTTCCAAAATCAAAACTTTGAAATGCACCGGTGTCGGAAATTGCTTCATGCCAGTAGCCGGAGACATCGCAGAATTTAATCGCAAGGCCATTGTCAGGTACTGCCTGTAAATAGAGGGCCGCCAGATCGCCATTGACCGTTGCGGATCCACGTGAGTCGCGACCGACGATCGTCCTGTAGCCGCCGTTTTCGAGCTTGAAGGTTGCTTCAATGGTAAATGCCGAAGGGGTAATCGTCTGGAGGGCCGTTCCTGTCTGCGTGAAATATCCGGGATAACCTCCCGTGTTCTTTACACTGTAATTATTGGTCAGGCCATTGACCGTACCGCCTGCGACATAGGTTTTATAAACAGACCCACCCCAATCTTCTTCCGTCCAGGCTGATATAGCATTGCCGTTGCCGGAATTGTCTGCTACGGATGGGTAAAATACACCATTCGCTTCCGGGTGGGCCACTTTAGCATCTGCGGGACCTTCTTCAAACCGCCAGTAAGCCAAGGTATCGGCAAATATCGGAAGGCTTAATGACAACATCATCACCACACACAACGCTTTCATCATACTGCTTTTCATCTTTACATCCTCCACAAAACATTATTCTTTTAAAAAACACTCTACGTTTGATTCAAATTACATTCAAAACACGCATTGGACACCATGGTCAATCAATTAATTTTTAAGCTACCTCCTTTCTTATTTTTCTCATTCTTCACCATATTTTTACTCCGTACGGCCGGTCCGGATAGGCCGTATGAAAGTACTCGTTATTAACAATACAAAACATTATACCTCTGATTAGTTTTAATTACTGTTCTGTTTGCCGGATTTTGGCCTGAAAATAAAGGTATTTGCTTATTTTTCTCCACTCATACTCACGGCCAAAATGTATATTTTATACAAGAAAATGTGCGCTATATGATAATGATTTTACCATATTACACACTTTTTTTCAACAAAAAACATTTATAATCTGGGAGCCGCCCCTTTTTCAGGCGGCTCCCATTGTTACTTTTTTACGACTTTTTGTCGATCTTTTGAACATGGCTTACGGACATGTCGTCAGACCGCATTCGAGCCACTCTTGTGCAATCAATGCAAAATCCAAGAGGTCAATGACACAGTCTTCATTAAGATCAGCATCGGGCTGGTTTACGCACGGATTGTCCGGCAGGACATCAGCACCGAGTGCATATGCCTGAGCAATAGCATTGCCCGGCAACGCGACGTCATAGACGCGGAATTCATTGAGATTGCCCCAAAAACCGTTGTCCGGCCACTGTGCACGACCAAGCCAGTTGTTGAAGTCATTCATATTGGCCAGGCTAAAATGAATATCGCCGCCCGAAACCAATTTGCCGTTTCGATACATTTCAGTACGTCCGGTATCTTCATTCCAGGTCACGGCATAACAAACCTCTGTATTGGCACCGAGACTGGCTGAGGCATTGAGATACCGTTCTTCACCGCTAGCGCTGATCTTGTAACCAAATCGCGGCGTTCGGCCATCAGAACGAGGTGTCAGCATAATATAGTTATTGCCTTGATTGGATGCATTTTCACCGCCAGTGCTGTTGCCGAAATCAAAGACACGCTGCCAGTTCTGTCCCGTATCCGTTTCCCTCCAGGTGAACCATGCCATAAAGGTCGCTTGCGTGCCCAGCGTACTGACCAAACCATTGGGCAGGTCCACATAAGCCAGCAGCGGTGGAACCACATTAGAACCGGTTCTCGTGGGTCCATTGGTCAGGTATAACTGCCGCTTCGTTGGATCTCCTGACGTACCGGGGGCATCAATAAACGTTGCCGGATAACCGGTTGTTTGATAGATCGTTCCATGTGCTCCGCTGACGGAGTCATCTGCATTGTCGGTAAAGCTATAGCGGTTGACCAATCCGATCCGCATATAGAGACGGGCTTCCGCGGTAACGCTGTTGCCGAAGAGATCAGAGATTGTAACACGATAGAGGCCGCGGTCGGCAGGCTGGAGACCCATTTTGCTGTACGTCGGATTTGTTGCCCCGTCAATATCGGTCCATGTTGCTCCGAAGAAGGTTTTGAATGCCCACTTATAACTCAGCGGTGTCGGAGCCAATGTGTTGGCCACAACTGTAAACGACGCATCGCCATTGAGCGTACCGAATACGTTGGCCGGCGCTGTAACAATATACGGCTTGCCGTCGTTGGTGGTAAAGGACCACGTATCACCTGTTGCACTGACCGGAGTACCGCCTTCATTGGGATCGGTAACATCCACTCGCCAGTAATATGTCGTTCCAAAGAGCAAGTTGGAACCATCTACCGCTCCTGCATCATACTCTGTCGCCGACAGGTCTGAAGCTTTCAGATACGGAGCCGGCAGATTAGCATCTGTACCCAGGTAAATATCGTAGGTCAGATTTTCAGCACCCGAGGATTTGACGGGGGGAAGCCAGCTTAAGAGACCTGACATAACGTTGGTCGCTGTATCGGCCGGAACAGGCCCGCCCGCTTTGTATTCTGCGGTGACAAATTTACTGGCAATCGGAGCAATCGTTTCACTGCCGGGGATCTTCCATGCTACAGAGGTGTAATCACCGCCTGAACCTTCTCGACGAATAGTGACCAGCTTGTAAGCCACTCCCGCTTCCAGCGGAATCAAAGCCGAGCGGCGTTCATTTCCGTCTACATCCTGACCATAGTCTCTCAGTGAACCCGTCCAGCCGGTCACTTTGCAGATCGGGGGTGTCGTTGTGGTGTCCACAATCGATAGATCGTTGGCATCATCGACGATCCACAGCCCGGTATCATCATCGCCGGAAATATAAAAGCGATAGTCGCCTGTTACAGGAGCTACCACCCATCCCGACATCCGTTCAACGTAAGGCACATCAATACTGCCGGGGTATTCGAATACTGGAAACATTGTGACTGTTGTCGGTGCAGTACCTCCCTGTGCGGTTAGAATTGCATCATCCAAGGTTACCGTGTCCACCGACTCCCATATTTCCTGCGTGACATAACCAACCGCCCAGCAGGTACTGCCAATTGTCAACATCAGAGCCAAACTCATTACTGCTGCCACTCTTAACATAACAACCTCCTACACAAAAAAAGTTTTTCCCCCAAGAGTTTCCTTTTTTGCCTTGAAATGAATTCTTTTTCATTTCGGCACGACTTTCTGTGACACTTGTCCGCCTCACTTTGTGCTGCCGTGCGTAGCTGTCTCTGCAAACTTTTTTACTTGATGAAACCTTTTTTATGATGCTGCAGTTTTACTCCTCATAAAGGCGAACTGATACTACAATACACTTTCTTTTGGGTTTCATTTTTTTCTATGCTATTTCTCATCACCTTCCTTTCTTGATACACCTTATTGTTCTTTATTCTTTTCTTCCGGTATCGCCGTTAAGATCGGACGCACAAACACACACCAATCGGAATCGGTTCCACGCAAAGAACCGTTTTGAAAATCGAAATCTCCTCCATCGGTTGTCATCAACGTCAGAAAGCGATCATTCGATTTCAATTCAATGTCGATCGGGTACGCTTTTCCTTTTTCCGTAATCCCCTTTTGAAGATACCGCTGCTGTCCATCCACCAAAATCCAGATATCCGCGTGGCCTTCACGAGGCGCTGCGGAAGTCAGACCCGCCTCGGCAGTAAAACGACAGGTTTTAAACTCGGGAAAATCTTTACGGATAGCTTCCAAATCATAAGTGATCCCAAGGTTTGCATGGGCAAAAATGGCCGGACATTCCGGTGTGCCATAAAGCTGATCACCGAGACGTCCCAGCGGTCTGGCACTCTCGCCGGTGAAGTCACCGAGAAGCTTTCCTGATCCGACAATGATCTCTGTATAGAAAAGATTATTCGTCCGGGGGCACTGCCAGAAAATATCTCCCTGTGAGCTGACGACCTGCATCCGTTCTCCATTCGGTACAAAAACGCCATCGACATAGCGATCCTTGCTCATAAGAATATAACGGCCGTCTGACTCACGGTCTTCCGACCTATATGTACCCCGCATGCCGCTGACAGGATTGATGCCGACCTCCATCTGCCCTGTTCCCAGGCCGTTCCCGCCGCCAAGCATATCCGCCAGATCCAGCGGCTGGCCCTTCCATACAATTCCAGTAGCGGAATCTATCCGGCGCACATATTTGTGGGGGTTTATCTCTATATCCAACACTTCGCCGGAAGCGCCGATAACACGCTTGGCCTGACCCGGTTCCAACATACGACTGCCATGCCTCGTTCCCTGCACCCCGGCCAGCAGTGATGCACTGCCTGAAAAGAGATTCACATCACCGGTTCCGTCATACCGCGCGGTTACGCCAAATTCGGTTCCCAAATCAATGACACTGCCTCCGGGCATATCCACCGTAAAACCAACCGCACGCGAAGGTACTCTGGCAAACAAGCGGCCATAATGAAGGGCCAATTTCTCGGCAGAAATAAAGGTAAACTCCGCCGGCCCCTCCAGAATGATTTCGGCGCCGTAATCGAAATGTATCGTTGCCAGCCCGGATTCCAATGTATGCAAATTTTCATTGTTTTTAAAACGGGTTCCTACCGGACATGTTTCAGCGGCAGCCCATCGGGCATCAATCGAGTCGGCCAGCGTTGCCACATTAACCGGTATCATACGCGGATAACGGATGACATAGAGCACCAGCAGCAGCATCGCGGCCATGGATACAATGGCAAACCAGAGGTTAAAACGTGAAATCGGTCGATCTACTTTGAGTTTTTTCTTTCGTTCGCGAACACCTTCAATCAGTACCGGTCCTGTTTCGATAGACGATACCGGCAATGCCTGGGCCCGTTTTTCTTCCTCCGCCAGCAGAGCAAAGAGGGAATTGTAGGAATCTTCCGAGACAACTTCTGAAGCGGAAACAAAATCAATTTTTCCCGGTTCCGCCAAGGCCGCATAAAGCAGTGTAAAATCAATATAATATTCCGCGGCCTGACGATCAGACTGGAGCAGTTGAGTCAACTGTTCATACTCCGAAGGACTGATCGTTCCGTCCAGTTTGCGAAGGATCAGTTCATCCAGATCGGGTTTTATGCGATACTGATTCACACTTCCATCTCCCAAGCATGAAGTGTCATTTGGACACAGCGTACCAACGCACGATGGATGCGGCCCATGACTTTATATAACCCCGGCAGGGGTCGCTGCAATAATCCGGCAATCTGTTTAATACTAAGTCCCTTTTCATAACGAATTTGAATCAGACGGCGATCTTTTTCGCCAAGTTTTAACAGGCAATGTTGAAGCGCCCGGATACGATCGTCTATACCATCAATTTTTTCTTCGGCTGTATGGCTGAGATAATCAAATAAATCATCCGAGAAAAACGTGTAATCGCGTTTCCGATTGCGGTGGTATTCAAGCACTTTCAAACGGGCGATCTTAACTCCCCAAGCGCCGAAATTCGTCCCCGCTTCAAACTCATCAAACCGCTCCCACATCAGCGTCACAACATTCTGCATAATGTCTTCGGCATCCGCCGAGCGATGAACCAAGGCCAAGATGTAGGCATAAATCGACTTTTGATGCTCGACGAAAAGCCGCAAAAACTCGACACTCATGCTCTTGTTTTCAGACAAATGTCATCCATCCGCAAATAAACATCGTTCTTTCTTTTCCAGTATATCAATTAATGAATTTAGAAATGAGAAGTAGATGAAAAAAATTGCTCATTCAATAAAAAACAAAGACGTTCCCTCTATTTGCGTGTATTCTATGGTTTGTTTTATACCTATATTGTCCTTCTCTTTTTTTATAAAAACTTTAAGCTAATTCTCTACTTAGACCTACTGAACAATCAACTCGGTTTTGCCATCACGTAACCCCTCGCTCGATGCTGTAATGTGAACCGTCCCAGTTTTTCCCTGTATGGAACGGATTATCAGCATTGCTTTACCGTAAAACAGCTTGCGATAGTCGGCCTGAAATGGCTCATAAGACAAGGGATTTCCATTATCTACACCTGCAATTTCGGCCGGACCTGTGATTTTGAAATTGATTTTGTTATCCGCCAATGGAGATAAGATGCCTTTTTCATCCAGGGCTTCAACCAGTACATAGGATAAGTCCTCTCCGCTGTCCGTTAATTCACGACGATCCGGAGTCAGTCGAATCTGAGCGGCCGGACCGGCAGTCTGCATTTCCGCTTCGCCGATTTTTTTGCCGTCCTTGTATGCCACCGCCTGTAACCGGCCGGGTTCATAGACCACATCATTCCAGCGCAAACGATAATCATACGTTACAGCATAATAGTCGGATTCAACCGGGGTCGGGTAGATACCTATTTGACGGACACTTGCCCACGTTCCTCCGGACAATTCTGTAAACTCAATTTTTACATAACGGGCCTGAACATCCGTTGAATGGAAAGCGTCTCGCGTCCTGACCCATTGTTCTGCACTAATATTTTTTGCAGCAATTTCCTTCCACGTCTGATCATCGGATGAGGCACTGATTTTGTAACCGTAATTTTTAGCCTCTTTTTCAAAATCGAGCGAAATACAACGCACCGGACACAACCGGCCTAAATCGATTTTCAGCCATTGAGATTTTTTTTCTGAATCAGCACACCAGCGTGTTCGGCTGTTTCCATCTATTGAATTGCCAACCTGATTTTCCGGCTGTTGGGAACTGGCCGTTGCGACAGCCCCGGATGCAAAATTCTCAGGCCTCTCCGGACGCTGCCCTTTACTGCGCCGGCCCAGTGATTTTCCATTGAGAAACAGTTCCGCCGAATCACCGTTGGTATAGACAAAGACAGGAACCTTTTGGCCGATATGATCAGGCCAGTTCCAATGCGGCAGAATATGGGTCGTTGTTTCATTCGGCCGCCAATGACTGCGATACAGATAATAGCGATCTTTAGGGATTCCGCACAAATCAACGATGCCAAAATAAGAACTTCGGGCCTGCCGGTCAAACGGGGTAGGCTCGCCTAAATAGTCAAAACCCGTCCAGACGAATTCACCGGCGACAAAACGGTCTTCGGACATCAGCTTAAATTCGCTTTCTGCAATATCCGACCAGGGCGCAGCATTGAGGTCATAGGAATCGACCTGAAGCTGTGTCGAATAATCCGTTTTTGTTATCGGCAGGGGCAATTCGTAAAATCCCCGTGTGCTGAGGGCTGAAGCGGATTCCGAATAGATGATAGGTTTATCGGGATATCGATTGCGGTAATTTTCATACCGCCGTGCATAATTCCATCCGGCCAAATCCAGCGCATCAAGAATGGGCATCAGGGCCGTTTGCGGAATATGACAGGCCATCCCCACCGGGCGGGTTGCATCGTATTTCAGTACGAACTCGCGCATAAACTTAACCCGTTCGGGCGATTTTCCCTCGCGATCTCCGGGTTGATTGCTGATTTCGTTCCCAATCGACCAAACGACTATGGAAGGATGGTTGCGGTCGCGCATAATGAAGTTGCGAATCTGTTTTTCGCCATACTCTTCCAATGGAGGCTGGCCTTTGACACGGCCGGCTTTATCGTCCCATTTGTCGAAACATTCATCCCAGACCACCAATCCCATCCGGTCGCATAATTCCAGAAGTTCAGGCGCCGGGGGATTGTGACTGGTTCGAATGGCATTGACCCCCATCTCCTGCATGATCTCGAGCTGACGTTCCATCGCCCGGGTATAAAATGCCGCTCCAAGCGCTCCATGATCGTGATGGAGATTGACACCATAGAGCTGAACCCGACGTCCATTAAGATAGAATCCGTCATCGGCAGTAAACTCAAAAGTTCTTATTCCAAACGTTGTTTTTTCCGTATCAAGCGTTTCTTCCTTATTTATGATGGTTGTCGAGAGTGTATAAATCGCAGGATTGATAATGTCCCATCTCTTGGGATTGGTAATTTCCAATTCCTGTTCCACTGTGGCAGAACCAGCGGCGGCTATCGTTACTGTTTGTGTACGCTGTACGACTTGTTGTCCGTCCGGAGCTGTCACCTCAAACGTCACTGAAACGTCCCGGGAATTTTCATAATGATTTTCAAGGGAAGATTGGACGCAAACGATCGCTGCGTTGTCGCCGACTTCAGGGGTTGTTACAAAGGTACCCCAGTGGCTTATATGAATCGGGTCACATAAAGTCAGCGTTACTTTACGATAGATACCCGCCCCGGGATACCACCGTGTACCCTGATTGCCGGTATCCACGGAAACAGCGATAATGTTTTTCTGTCCCAAACGGACATAGGGCGTGGCATCCACACGAAAAGACATATACCCGTAATCCCACTGACCGGCCAACTGACCGTTAATATAAACATTCGGAAATGCCATCACTCCGTCAAAATCCAGATAGACACGCTTGCCGGCATCGGCGGCATTCAACGTAAATGTCTTGCGATACCATCCTGTTCCCTTCCACGGTAACTTTCCGGCATAGCCATGTTCTTCCGGATTGAACGGCCCTGCTATAGCCCAGTCATGCGGCAGACGCACTGCCGTCCAGGCTGAATCATCAAAGTCAAGCTGTACGGCTGAGTCCGGCTGCTGACCTTTAGTAAATCGCCAATCGGAATTAAATGAGCTGACAACACGATCTGATAACGCCAACTCTGAAAAAAAGAATACAGCTAATATGCTTAAGAGACACACAGGATATCTTATGTTCATCGCAGATTCCTTTCTCTTTCCGTTTTGCCATTATCAAAAGACAATACTGCCCTTGCATCAACCATCGCCGTTACACATTTTCCGGCATAATTAGACCTATATTAATAATTCAGCCCGAATCCGAAAGCAAACAAAGGATCATAGTCTTTGTCGCCTGCATTAATCGGAATCTGGGCCATCGACTGCGGCCAGGTAAAGGAAAGCTTTCCGGATGGATTACAGTCTCCAAAGAGAACATCCGCAATGCCCTGCCCTTCTGTTCCCGGCAGCCATGCCGCGATGAAAGCGTCTGCTTTGTCCAGCGCTTCATTGATAATCAAAGGACGACCCGAAAACAGAACGACTACGATTGGAGTGCCGGCCTCTTTGACACGGGCAATTGTCTTAATAGCTTCCTCTGACAATGACAGTTCGTGAGTGTCGCCCATCATTTCAGCATAAGGTTTTTCGCCTACGACCACCACACATACATCCGCCCCTGCCGTATCGGAACCGTCTGCAGTAAATGTCACCTGTGTCTGACGGGATACTGCAGCCCGAATCGCAGACAAAACAGTCGTACCGCCGGTTGTTACTTCACCGCTTTGCCCCTGCCAGGTAATCGTCCAGCCGCCGCATTGGTCGCCGATATTGTCTGCGCTTTTGCCTGCTACATGGATACGTTTTATTGTCTTTGAAATCGGAAGCGTCTTCGGTTCATTCTTGAGCAGTACCAGCGATTCGCGTACGGCTTGACGCGCTACAGCACGATGGCCTGCCGAACCAAACTCGACGTGAAGTCTGCGATCGGCCAGCGGTGACCACCGATTATCCATCAGCCCCATCGCAAACTTGACCCGCAGGATTCGAGTCACGGCATCATCGATCCGCGACATCGGAACGATACCCTCAATGACCAATTCTTTAAGATATTTGAAAAAATCGCGATAGTTTGTAGGTTCCATTGCCATATCCATACCGGCATTGACGGAAATACCGATAGCCTTCTTAAAATCCGGGTCAATTTGTTTGATTGCGTTGTAATCCGAAATCAAGAAGCCTTCAAACCCCAACTCCTCTTTGAGAACGGTTGTCAACAGGTATTTATTAGCCGAGCATTTAACGCCGTTCCAACTGCTGTAGGACGGCATAATCGAACCTGCTCCCGCTTTGATCGCAGGAATATAAGGAGCCAAATGTATCCGGCGCAGCGTTGCTTCATCGACTTGGGTGTCCCCCTGATCCAATCCTTTGTTGTGTTCCGAGGTCCCCAGTGTCGTACCGCCATCGCCGACATAGTGTTTTACACAAGCCAAAACCGACAGCGGATCACCCAAATCGGTTCCCTGAAGCCCGCGAACCGCAGCCGTTCCCAATAAGGAAACAACCTGCGGATCTTCCGAAAAACCTTCGTAGGTACGGCCCCATCGTTCATCCTGTGGTACTGTTACACACGGAGCAAACGTCCATTGTATTCCTGTCGCCCGGACTTCTTTGGCAGTTACGCGAGCGATGGATTCGACCAGGTCCGCATTCCGCGTACAGCCCAATCCGATATTATGCGGAAACACAACCGCCCCAAGGACATTGTTATGGCCGTGAACAGCGTCAATTCCGTAGAGCAAAGGAATTCCAAGAGGCGTAGACATTGCCCGCTTTTGCAGGCTGTCATAGAGATCGGTCCAGGCTTGAAGACTATTGCCGGCCTTTGGATCATCGTTTCCGCCGCTGAGAACTGAACCTAAAAAATAACGTTCAATATCTTCGGGACTTTTCAGCCCGCTGCTTTCGGCCTGAATCATCTGGCCGATCTTCTCTTCCAGCGTCATCTTCTCCAAAAGTCGATTAACCTGAGGATCAAAAGACGACAATGATCGTGATTCAGCAGCTATCCCGTAAATAGGGCCAAACAGAACTCCAAAAGTAATACCGAAAAAGAGTGAGATTCGATAATTTGAAAGCCGATTCTTCATAGAATTACCTCCGCGCAGCTTAATAAAGTAGTCACTGTTTTCAGCTTATTTTCAGTTGTATACTTCATCTTAATCCTCTACTGCAAGACAACAAGAAAATAAATAGCGTTTTTTGAATGACTCTGGTCAAATCTTCTCTGACAGTTCCTTTAATAAACCACTAACCTCTTTAAAACAAAGCACTAACAAAGATTCGGCAGGATTGGCGTTTCTAATACACTAATTCTGTATAATTCTATTCATTTATCCCCTTTATTTGTTTAGACAAATTATTTTTGTTCATAGGTCTAATACTTACAAGCAGTAACAAAAAAACGGCATTTTTTCCGTTATTTTTTTCTTGTTCGACAATCCCGGAACTGTAATATATCGTAGAAGTTATTGGCAATATGTTGTTATTTCAACACGGGACACAATCAATATATAGTGGTATACACGGAGGATTCGAATGTCTGACGAAAGGATTTCTAACACAAATGATCCTGTGGTGCATTCAGGGCTTCAACCTTGGAAAAGCACACAGAATACCCCCAAAAAGGGGGTCAAGGTTGAGGCTCGCTTCTCCACACCCGGCGTTCATCCATTTGATGAAATCGAATGGGAAACACGCCAGGCCAAGATCAGCGATGAAACCGGAAAAGCAATTTTTGAACAGAATGACTGCGAAGTGCCGGTTTTCTGGAGCCAATTGGCGACCAAAGTTGTGGTCAGTAAATATTTTTATGGAGATGTCCATTCCGGCCAGCGTGAAAACTCTGTCAAGCAGCTTGTGCACCGGGTCTGTCGGGCCATTGCCGACCGGGGCCATCGCGACGGGTATTTTGAAACAGATAATGACGCCGAGAATTTTTATAATGAACTGACTTGGCTGTGTGTCAATCAGTATGGGTCATTCAACTCGCCGGTATGGTTTAATGTCGGTCTGTACGACGTTTACGGCATCAAGGGCAGTGAGCATAATTTCCACTGGGATGAAAAACTGCAAAAGGCGGTGCCCTGTACCAGCAGCTATGAGTACCCACAGGCTTCCGCTTGTTTTATCCAGTCCGTAGATGACACCATGGAAGATATTATGCGCCTGGCCCGCAGTGAAGCGATGCTCTTTAAGCACGGCTCCGGTACAGGAACGGATATGTCCACCCTTCGCAGCAGCCGTGAAAAGCTGTCCGGCGGCGGCAAGCCCTCCGGTCCGCTGAGTTTTATGCGCGTCTATGACCAAGTGGCAGCCGTTATCAAATCCGGCGGCAAGACACGCCGCGCCGCCAAGATGCAATCGCTGCGCATTGACCACCCGGACATCAAAGACTTCATCACCTGCAAAACGGAAGAAGAAAAGAAAGCGTGGGCGCTGATCGACCAGGAATATTCCCCTGACGAGGCCTACAACAGCGTTATGTTCCAAAACAGCAACCTGTCGGTCCGCGTCACCGATGACTTTATGGAGGCGGTCGAAAAAGACGGCCCATGGAATACCATTGCCGTTACGACCCATAAACCCATTGAGAGCCATTCTGCACGCAAACTGATGGAACTTATTGCCGAAGGTACACGTGTTTGCGGCGATCCCGGCCTGCAATATCATTCTACAATCAACAAATGGCATACTTGCCCAGGGTCCGGGCCGATCAACGCATCCAATCCATGCAGCGAGTATATGTTCATCGACAATTC
The DNA here is from genome assembly GCA_964649955.1 of uncultured Pirellulales bacterium. GTDB lineage: Bacteria > Planctomycetota > Phycisphaerae > Sedimentisphaerales > Anaerohalosphaeraceae > T3Sed10-213. The sequence goes on along the minus strand of CAZYQN010000025.1, from coordinate 27,599 downwards.
GGCATGCAACCTGGCGTCTTTAAACCTGATGAAGTTCCGCACGGAGGACGGCAGCTTTGATGTTGAAAGTTTCAAACGGGCGATTCGCCTGTTTATCATCGCACAGGAAATTCTGGTTGATACCGGCAGCTACCCTGAAGCACGTATCGCAGAGAACAGTCATCGTTTCCGCCCGTTAGGATTGGGGTATGCCAATCTCGGCTGCCTGGCGATGAGCCTGGCTCTGCCCTATGATTCCGATCAGTCACGAGCCTGGGCAGGCGCAATAACCGCCATTATGACCGGACATGCTTATACTGTCAGCGCTGAACTGGCCGCTGTCAAAGGTACATTTGTCGAATATGACAAGAATAAACAATCTATGCTCAATGTAATCGCACTGCATCGTGAGCATGCCTACAGCATTCCGGAAATGTACTGTCCGGACTATTTGATCAGCGCAGCCAAAAATGCGTGGGATCAGGCCTTTGACGCCGGGTCACAGTACGGTTTCCGCAATGCCCAGACCACTGTATTGGCACCAACCGGTACAATCGGATTTATGATGGATTGCGACACCACCGGCGTTGAGCCGGATATCGCCCTGGTCAAGTACAAAGTGCTGGCCGGAGGCGGGATGCTGAAACTGGTCAACCGCACCGTACCGATGGCTTTGGAGCGGCTGGGTTATACGCCCGATGAAATTCGCAGTATCTGCGAAACCATCGACCAAGACGACACCATTGAAACCGCAGCTAAGCTGCGGACTGAGCACCTGGCTGTATTCGACTGTGCCTTTAAGCCCAAAAATGGCACACGGCACATTCATTACATGGCCCACCTAAAAATGATGGCGGCTGTTCAACCGTTCCTGTCCGGTGCTATCAGCAAAACTATTAATATGCCCAAGGAAAGCACAGCCGAGGAAATTGCTACGGCCTATATGGAAGGCTGGAAACTGGGACTTAAAGCGGTCGCGATTTATCGTGACGGCTCTAAGCGGCTCCAGCCGGTCAATACAGACACAAAAGCCGGCGACAAGAAAAAACAAAAACCCGCTGAAATCACAGCCGCACCCCGCCCCTTTCGGCGGCGCCTGGCTGAAACGCGGAACAGTATTACCCATAAATTCTCTGTTGCCGGACATGAAGGTTATCTGACGGTGGGGCTATATGAGGACGGACAGCCTGGTGAGCTGTTTATCACTATGGCCAAGGAGGGCAGCACCGTCGGGGGATTAATGGACGTTGTCGGAACATGCGTTTCGATGGCGCTGCAATATGGCGTGCCGCTGATCACTTTGGTCGATAAGTTCCGCCACGCCCGTTTCGAACCGGCCGGAATGACTTCCAACAAGAACATCCCGTTTGCCAAGAGCCTTATCGACTATATCTTCTGCTGGATGGGTTGCCAATTCATCCCCGGTTATGCCGAGAAAAACACGCCGAATCGCTCGACACCCCCGGTCGAAAACAAAACAGCGGCTACTGCCCGTCAGCTTGTAGAAAAAACACAGGACTTGGCTAAAAAAATCGATGAGGCCAAAGCCATCCAGAAAAAGCCGGAAAAAACACCCGTCACGGAACGGGACAGCCGAATCGTCAAACCGGCACAGGATAAGGAGCTGGTTTCCCAGACAAAACTGGCACATGATCGGTTTGTCGAACAGACATCGGATCGCGCTGTGCGGCTTGTCAGTGCGGCTCTGACCAATCCCGACGGAACCGAAGCGGCTGTAATGAGCCAGTTTAACGACCAGTTTGAACATTTTCAGGACGATGCCCCCGCCTGTGACGTGTGCGGATCAATTACCGTCCGCAACGGCACGTGCTATCGCTGCTTTAACTGCGGAAACTCAATGGGTTGCTCATAAACCATAATCTCGCGTGGCAAAAATGCCGTCTCAGTGTGAGGCGGCTTTTTTGTAACCGCATACACCATGTATATACTCTTGAATATCTTTTTCTTTACTCCGAAATCTAAAACACAAAGGAAACTCACCTTTTAACGTATGGAAATTATGGCTAAAAATGAAAAACTTGTGTTAGGAGAGATCGCTCTCAAGGCATATACAAGACCAAAACTGTCTTTGAATACTCTCTCCAAAGGGATACCGGGGGCCTAAATGTGTTAAAAGTGTCGTTTTTACGTAATTTCGCAAAAATATCCGTTGACACACACAGGTAATGGACTATAATTTCTCCTTTTACAAAAGAAACTTCGGAGTCTTATACCATTATGAAAAGTTTTTTAGCAAAAACCAATGAAGTAGATCGTAAGTGGCGCGTCGTAGATGGCGAAGGCCAGGTTTTGGGACGGCTTGCGGTCAAGGTCGCGATGACATTGATGGGCAAGGACAAACCTACCTATACCTCGCACGTTGATACGGGCGATTTTGTTGTCATCATCAATGCCGACAAAATTCGCGTCACCGGCGACAAAGCCGAAAAGAAAACCTATCAGACCTATAGCCAATACCCGGGTGGGCAAAAAACTATGACCTACTCAAAGATGATGGAAAAGTCACCGGAGAAGGTGGTCAAGCTGGCTGTCAAACGTATGCTTCCCAAGAGCACTCTGGGTAATAATATGTTCCGTAAACTAAAGGTGTATGTCGGCCCGGAACATCCGCACGCCGCACAGCAGCCTGAGAAAATGGAAGTGTAACCTGAACACTGAAGACCTAACACGACTGGAATAGTTATGGCAGAAAATAAAGAAAACCTTTTGATTAATCCGGATATTCTGAACAGAACCTCTGTTACCGCAGCCGCTCCTGCCGCCAAAAAAGCAACCCCAGACCGGGGCGGTTTTATTTGGGGCACCGGACGACGCAAGAGCAGTGTCGCCCGCATCCGTATTCGGCCCGGTTCCGGTGAGCTGAAGATCAATGACAAGAATGTCGAGGAATACTTCAAACTTGAAAAAGACCGCAATGCCGTGAAAGCCCCGCTGACTGCAATCGGCGGCGGCAAGGGCTTTGACATCTTCGTCACCGTCAAGGGCGGCGGTACAACCGGCCAAGCCGGTGCCGTAATGCAGGGAATCGCCCGTGCATTGAAGAGTTACGACCCCGGTTTCCTGCCGGAGCTTCGCGAAGGCGGTTACCTGACCCGCGACAGCCGTATGGTCGAACGCAAAAAACCCGGCAAGGCAGGCGCCCGCAGGAGCTTCCAGTTCTCAAAACGTTAATTTACACGCTCCTCCATTTTGGTTACAATGGCCGTCGGGAAGTCGCTTCCCGATGGCTTTTTTTATACCTCATTTACAATCAGGTTCTTATTAAACCGTTTTCAAGGAGTTGATTATGGTACGAGTGGCAATTATTGGTGCCAGTGGTTATACGGGTGTTGAGTCGATTGAAATATTACTGCGGCATCCCAGTGCAAAAATTACATACTTGACCGCGCTGCCGGAAGAATGCGGACACGTCGCGGACTTGTTCGGGCAATTGCGGGGGCGTCTTGATATGCCGGTTGAGCCGTTGGATCTGGACAAACTGGCACGAGTTGCAGATGTTGCGCTCTGCTGTCTGCCGCATAAAGTCTCGATGGCTTTTGTGCCAAAACTGCTTAACGCCGGAGTCAAGGTGATTGATTTCAGCGCCGATTACCGCATCAAGGATGTATCAGTCTACGAAAAATATTATGAACCGCATACCGACAGGGAAAATCTGGCCCATGCCGTCTATGGCCTTCCCGAGCTGTTTCGCGATGAAATCAAAAAGGCCCGGCTGATCGCCAATCCCGGGTGTTATCCGACCGGCGCAACACTGGCTCTGGCCCCTCTGTTGAAAAACAAACTCATTAAGACCACGGGCATTGTTGTCAGTTCAGTAACAGGCGTATCCGGCGGAGGCAAGAATCCTTCGGCGAATTTTCATTTCCCATATATGAATGAAAATATCTATCCCTACGGCGTTGGCGTGCATCGACACATGCCCGAAATGGAACAGGTCGCCTCCACAGTCGCCGGCCAGCCGGTGGAACTGTTGTTCCAGCCGCACGTTGGGCCATTCGACCGGGGTATCCTGTCCAGTGTGTATTGCGACCCGATCAAAGAGATGACCGCCGTCCAGGTCAAAGATGTCTTTCTGAACTTCTACAAAGGCGAACGGTTCGTACAGGTCTTGTCTAAGCCGCCGGTGGTCAAACATGTCGCCAAGAGCAACTATTGCCAGATTTTTGCGACGGCAGCAAAAGGTAAAATCGTAGTCTTTTCGGTGATTGACAACCTGATTAAAGGGGCCTCCGGACAGGCTATCCAGAATATGAATTTGCTCTTTAGCCTCCCGGAATCCATGGGACTTGAATAATGGAAGGACCGGAGGCATGAAAATCCAGCTGCGCAAACCG
>CAZYQN010000025.1:0-23165 GCA_964649955.1 uncultured Pirellulales bacterium | reverse complement strand
ATGGGACTTGAATAATGGAAGGACCGGAGGCATGAAAATCCAGCTGCGCAAACCGCTCATTTCGGATGCCGCCCGGTTTCTGGAAATTCTCTCGCATCCGGAGTTTACTTACTTCCCCGCCAAGCCCAAAACACTGGAGGAGGAAAAAACGTTTCTCCGGAAAATAAAAATCCTGCTAAAGCAGAAAACACAATACAACTTCGTGATTATGGCCAACGGAACCCATGTCGGAGCCTCGGGGATTAAAATGCACCCCCAATTGTCCCATATCTGCGAAATCGGTTATTTTGTCGACCGCCGGTACTGGAACAAAGGCATTGCCACCCGCACCGTCGCGCTGATGGAGGATTTTATCGAAAAAAACCTCCCGCAGATCAGGCGGATTGAAATCGTGGCCGCCAAAAAGAACATCGGCAGCTGTAAAGTCGCCGTTAAATCAGGATACAAAAAAGAAGGCTTAATGAAAAAACATCTGAAGGTAGGCGAGGTGTTTTACGATTCCTGCCTTTACGCAAAAATCGTAAAATAACAACAAGGAGCGAAGGATATGTCTAAAGGCGTACTACGGATTGCGACCTGTCAGTTTGGTGTCACCGGAAATATCGACGCCAATGCCGACCACATCACCCGACAGATGCAGCAGGCCGCCGGGCAAGGGGCCGATATTGCGCATTTTTCCGAGTGCGCCCTCAGCGGCTATGCGGGCGTGGATTTTGAAAGCTTTGCCGGGTACGACTGGGCTAAATTGAAAGACAGGACGCTGGAGATTATCGCTTTGGCCGGGGAACTGAGGCTGTGGATCGCACTGGGCAGCTCGCACCTGTTAACGCCGCCGCACAAGCCGCACAACAGCCTCTATCTGATCGGGGCGGACGGTACGCTCAAAGATCGCTATGACAAGCGATTCGGCACTGAAATGGATCTGCTGCATTATACGCCGGGCAATCATTTTGTCGTGTTCGATATCAATGGCGTTAAATGCGCGCTGCTGATCTGCTTTGATCTGCGGTTTCCGGAGTTATACCGCCAACTCTACACGCAAGGCGTCAATTGTATTTTTCAGTCATTTTATAACGCCCGCCAGCAAGGCCCCAGTGTCCACACCGAGATTATGCGGCAGACGATGCAGGCCAACGCCGCCAACAACGGCATGTGGGCCAGCATGACCAACTCCTGCGGGTGGTTCTGCCCATATCCCTCGTGTTTTATCCAGCCGGACGGACGCATCGCACAGCAACTGCCCGACCACAAAGACGGCCTGATGCTCAACATGGTCGACCTGTTCGAGAAGTTCTACGACCCCTCCGCCCCCTTCCGCAAACTGGTTGTCGAAGGTAAACTCTCAAACGGACCGGAAAAGCTTGACGATCCGCGTTCAAACAATACAATCCATATATAAATATTTTGCATACCATTCTTCGGAGTTACAGAATATGACCAATGAAACGATTACTGCACCAAAAGGATTTTTGGCAACCGGGCTGCATTGCGGCGTAAAAAAATCCGGCAAGCCGGATCTGGCCCTTGTGTATTGTCCAAATGGGGCGCGTGCGGCGGCAATGTTTACGACCAATGCCATTCAGTCAGCAGCCGTCCTCGTCTGCAAACAGCACGTCGCCAGTCATCCGGTCTATGCGGCAGTCATTAACAGCGGTAACGCCAATACCTGCACCGGAGCAAAAGGTCTGGCCGCGGCCAAGGTGATGTGTGCCAAGGTCGGCAAGGAACTGAAAGTCGATGCCAAAAGTGTTCTGCTGGCCTCGACCGGCATCATCGGTCACCCGCTTCCGATTACCAAGATCACGGCGGGCATTGAGCAAGCCGGCAAACTGCTCAGCGACAGCCCCGCGGCCGGATTGAACTTTGCCAAGGCTATTATGACCACCGACAACCGTCCCAAGCAGGCGCACCGCACCGTCCAGATCGGCGGAAAAACGGTCACGCTGGCCGGCACTGCCAAAGGCGCCGGGATGATCGGCCCGAATATGGCGACCACCATCTGCGTTCTGACGACCGATGCGGCCATTACAAAGCCCCTGCTCGGCAAGGCTCTCAAGGCCGCCATCGGCAACTCCCTGAACCGTCTGACCGTTGATGGCCACCAGAGCACCAACGACACCGCACTGATCCTCGCTTCCGGACAAGCGGAGAATAAATCCATCAAAACCCAAAAGGAAACAGGATACCGCCGTTTTGTGCAGACGCTGACTGCGGTATGTACGGACCTGGCCCATCAGATGGCACTGGACGCCGAAGGGGCTACACGGATGTTCACAGTGCAGATTAAAGGCGCTGCCACCCCCGCCGACGCCCTCAAAGCGGCCCGTGCGGTAGCCGACTATGACCTGGTCAAATGCGCCGTTCACGGCGCCGACCCTAACTGGGGGCGTATCATCTGCGCTGTCGGCTCTTGCGGTGTCAAACTCAATCCCAACCGCCTGTGTTGCAAAATCGGCAACACTTATGTCTTTCGCAACGGCAAACCTGTCGAATTCGACGCTAAAAAAGTATCCGCCGTCATCGCACAAAAAGAACACACCATCACAGTTGAGCTGAATGTCGGAAAATACAGTGACTTCTGCTTTGGATGCGATCTGGGCAGAGAGTATATAACCATCAACGCCGATTATCACACATAGTCCCTCTTTTTTTAAAATAATCTGAGTTTTCACCCCTTCGGAGCGACTCACAGCCCGAAGAAACTAAAAATCCGTTGGAAAAGACTTGAAAACAAACTGTAAGCCGCTAAACTGTTTGAAATTTTTAGGCACGAAAAACACAATCACTCTACATTTAAATTATTAACAAGAAAGGACGGAACACAGTGAAAGGATTAGGAAAATCGGTTTTGTTGGGATTGCCGGTACTGGCACTTTCGGCAACCGCCATGGCAGAGGTCGGCACGACGGTATCCGCATCGGCCAAATACGCTCCGGCAGCACCTTATCTGGCACTGGGCTGTGCAGCCGTAGCGTTGATTATGGCTATCTTCTTTTATAAGAAGGTCATGGGGGCTCCGGCCGGCAATGATAAAATGATCGAAATCGCCAACTATGTCCGCGAAGGCGCTTATGCCTATCTCTACCGGCAGTACAAAGTCGTCTTCGTGGTCTTTGTCATTCTGGTGGCGATCTTTGCGTTTCTGTCATACAAGGGTGTTCAGAACCCCTTCGTACCGGTAGCCTTTCTGACCGGCGGTATTTTCAGCGGTCTGTGCGGCTTCCTCGGGATGAAAACAGCAACCAATGCCTCCTCCCGTACCGCTCAAGGAGCCAGCGAAGGCCTTAATCGCGGTTTGCAAGTCGCTTTCCGTTCCGGCGCTGTAATGGGTCTTGTCGTTGTAGGCTTCGGCCTTCTGGATATTGCCCTGTGGTACATCATTCTGGACAAGATCTTTTTTGCAATGGGGCCGGATGGACTGACACAGGGTTTCAAACTCGGTAACTTTGTACTGGTTCACGCCGGTATTGACAGCAGCCATAAGCTGGTGGAAATCACCACGACCATGATTACCTTTGGAATGGGTGCTTCAACGCAGGCGTTGTTTGCCCGTGTTGGCGGCGGCATTTACACGAAGGCTGCGGACGTCGGAGCCGACCTGGTCGGGAAAGTCGAAGCCGGTATTCCGGAAGATGACCCGCGCAATCCGGCCACGATTGCCGACAACGTCGGCGACAATGTCGGCGACGTCGCCGGTATGGGTGCTGACCTGTACGAAAGCTATTGCGGTTCAATCCTGGCAACCGCGGCACTGGGCGCCGCCCTGCCGATGGCTGCAATGGAAAAAAGAGGAATTGACCCGACCATGGCGGTACTGGCTCCGATGATCGTTGCCGGTATCGGTATCCTGCTGTCCATCGCCGGCATCTTTATGGTCAAATGCAAAGAGGGCGCCACACAGAAAAATCTGCTGACTGCCCTTCTGAAAGGCACACTCGGCAGCTCCATACTCATCGTTATCGCACTGGCCATTATGGCTTATATGGGAATGATTACCTGGGGCATCTTCTGGTCCGTTATCTCGGGTCTTGCTGCAGGCGTAATCATCGGCCAGATCACCGAACACTATACTTCGGATGAATACAAGCCCACTCAAGGAATTGCCGATCAGGCCAAGATGGGACCGGCAACAACGATTATCGACGGCCTGGCGGTAGGTATGTTCTCCACCGGTTGGTCGGTGGTCACCATCGTCATCGGTATCATTTGTGCCTATACTTTTGCGGGCGGTTTTTCGGATATGCCGATGGGATTGTACGGCATCGGCTTTGCCGCAGTCGGCATGCTCTCAACATTGGGTATTACACTGGCCACCGACGCTTACGGCCCCATCGCCGATAACGCCGGCGGTAATGCGGAAATGGCCGGCCTCGGTGCTGAAGTCCGCAAACGAACCGACGCTCTGGATGCCCTGGGCAATACCACTGCCGCCACAGGCAAGGGCTTTGCCATCGGTTCGGCAGCCTTGACCGCGATGGCCCTTTTGGCCGCTTATATCGAAGAAATCCGCATCTGGATAGGACGTCTGGCCGACGAAAGTGCAGGCGGCGTATATATGGGATTCACCTCAGCCCAGGCTAAAGTGGCAACGATCGGCCAGTTTGTCGAGGCCTATGACCTGACGATAATGAACCCCAAACTCATCTGCGGCCTGTTTATCGGTGCGATGATGGCGTTTGTGTTCTGTGCGATGACAATGAAAGCTGTCGGTCGTGCCGCCGGTGCAATGGTTAACGAAGTGCGTCGTCAGTTCCGTGAAATTCCGGGGATTATGGAAGGCAAAGGAAAGCCGGATTATGCAAGCTGCGTAGCTATTTCCACAGCCGGGGCACAGCGTGAAATGATTATCCCCTCGGCTATGGCTATTATCGTGCCGGTCATCACCGGTCTGCTGCTGGACGTAGCCGGCGTTATGGGCCTGTTAGCGGGCGGCCTTACAGCCGGATTTGTGCTGGCCATTACGCTGAACAACGCTGGCGGCGCCTGGGACAACGCCAAGAAATATATCGAAAAAGGCGCTCACGGCGGCAAGAAGCTTCCGGACGGCAGCAAAAACCCCGTCCATGGCGCAGCAGTCGTCGGTGACACCGTCGGCGATCCGTTCAAAGACACTTCCGGTCCGAGCCTGAACATTCTCATCAAGCTGATGACCATGGTCAGCGTAGTGTTCAGCGGTGTGATTGTCAAATTTGCTCCGGTAGTCAGCAGTTGGCTTGGCGGCATCGGCAATTGATCCGTGTTATTGACGGAACACTTGAATTCGCGTATGATTGAGGGGCGTTCCTGCGGGGACGCCCCTGTTTTTTTCTACCTGTAAGGCTCAAACATCGGAAATTGATAGTTATGCAAAAAAAGACGATAAAGAAAACAGTCAAAAAGACGGCAAAGAAAACCGTTAAAAAGGTTACTAAAAAAGCCGTGAAGAAGACGGTCAAGAAGGCCGTAAAAACGGTAACGCCTCCCCTTCCGGAAGATAAACAATTTGCCATTGAGGCCGCTCGTATCGCACGCGATCTGCACTGTACAGAAGTTGTTTTGCTGGACCTGGAAGGGCTTAGTCCCGCGACCGATTATTTTCTGATTGCTACCGGCACCAGCGACCGGCAGAGCCGTACCGTCGCTGATGAAATTTCGATGCTGGCCAAAAAGAAATTCAATCTCCAGTGTTTTGGAACCGCCGGCTACGAAAAGGGGCAATGGATCCTGCTGGATTTTGTCTCAGTGGTCATTCATATTTTCGACGCCAAATACCGCGACTATTATAATCTCGAAATGCTCTGGGGCGACGCAAAGAAAATTGACTTTTAATTGTAAAAATATCCAATGAAGAAACTGACGGACATTCTGGAAGAACGTGTATCAGCGGCATTGAAAAAAGTCTGCGGTAGCGATTTCCCGGCATTGGTGCGGGCGGCGGCGGATGCAAAGTACGGCGACTATCAGGCCAACGGGATCATGGCCGCAGCCAAAGCGGCCAAAATGAATCCGCGCCAACTGGCCGAGCGGGTCGTTGCCGAGTTGGACATTAACGAGATGTGCGAGACGCCGGAAATCGCCGGGCCGGGCTTTATCAATCTGCGGCTCAAGGAGACGTTTCTGGCCGAGCGGCTGCTGGCGATGTACCGCGACACCGAACGGCTGGGCATTGATAAAACCGACACCCCAAAAACCGTCGTTGTTGATTATTCCGGCCCGAATATCGCCAAGCAGATGCATGTCGGCCACCTGCGCAGCACCATCATCGGCGACTGCATCGCCCGCCTGTACGATTTTGCAGGCAATGCCGTTATCCGTCAAAATCACATCGGCGATTGGGGCACGCAGTTTGGAATGTTGATCGCCTTCCTCAAAGAACAATATCCGCACATCCTTGAAAATCCCGCCGCCGCACATATTGCCGACTTAGAATCGTTCTATCAAGACGCCAAGCGAAAATCCGATAACGATGAAAACTTCAGTCAGATCGCGCGGCAGGAAGTGGTGCGGCTTCACAATCACCATTCTGAAACGCTTCGTGTCTGGCGCCATATTGTTGAGGAATCGCAAAAGCACTATCTGCCTATTTATGAATTGCTGAATATCACTCTCACTGCCGATGATGAACGCGGAGAGAGTTTTTATGCCGATAAGCTGGCCGATGTCGTTGAACAATTAAAGACCAAAGGACTGGCCGTTGAGTCGGATGGCGCGATGTGTGTGTTTCCGGAAGGATTCACGAATAAAGACGGGCAGCCGCTGCCGTTTATTATTCAAAAGAGCGACGGGGCATTTTTATATGCGACGACAGACTTGGCCGCCCTGCGGTTTCGCATTCAAGAACTCCATGCCGACACAATTATCTATGTGACGGACGCTCGGCAGGCGCAGCATTTCCAGATGCTGTTTGCCGTCGTAAAAATGGCCGGCTGGATCAGCGACGGCATTACACTGGAGCACGTCACCTTCGGGACGATGCTGGGCGAGGACGGCAAGCCCTTCAAAACCCGCAGCGGCGGAACCGTCAAACTCAAAGACCTGCTGGATGAGGCCGTTGAACGAGCCGCCGCGGTGGTCGAGACGAAGAATCCTGAACTGCCCGCCGAGCAGAAAAAGGACATTGCCAGGGCTGTGGGCATTGGTGCGGTCAAGTACGCCGATTATGCCAATAACCGCAACAGCGACTTTGTGTTCAGCTTTGACAAGATGCTGGCGATGGAAGGCAATACCGCCCCGTATATGCAGTATGCCTACGCCCGCATCAAATCCATTGAACGCAAGGCCGCGGGCAAGGACGTCGATATCGAAAAAGAGCTGGACGGCATCGCCGCCCTGCCGCTGACCGAGCCGGCGGAAAAAGACCTGGCCAAGCTGCTGGTTCGCTACGACCAGGCGATTGCCGCGGCGACCGCGGAATGCCGGCCCAATTATCTGACGGCACATCTGTACGATCTGGCACAGGCGTTCAGCCGGTTTTATTCGGCCTGCCCGGTGCTGACGGCAGAGCCGGAAAACCGCCCCGGACGGCTGCTGTTGTGCGACCTGACCGCCCGAACGATTCGCCACGGCCTGAGCGAACTGCTCGGCATTAAAGTCGTCGAGCAAATGTAAGACAAGGAGTCACTGATGAATATTACTCATAAAACGATTTCCGTCCGCACCAGCCGACGCAGCCAGATGATCGACATCACCGCTCAGATTGCCGAGGCCGTCGCGGAAAGCAACATCAGCAACGGCACAGCCATGATCTTTTGCCCGCACACCACGGCCGCTATCACGATCAACGAAAACGCCGATCCGGATGTGCCGCATGACATCCTGCTGACGCTGGAGGAACTCATTCCACAACAGCGGAACGGCTATCGTCATTGTGAAGGCAACAGCGACGCACACGTCAAGTCCTCATTGGTCGGAGCCAGTGAGCAGGTGATGATCCAGAACGGCAGTCTTACACTGGGAACGTGGCAGGCGGTGTTTTTCTGCGAGTTCGACGGCCCGCGCACACGCACCGTTCAGATTCAGATATCCGGCCGTTGATCCGCGTCCTTACTGTAATGACTTGGACTTCTTCGGCACAGCCAGTCCCAGTTCCTGCATCACCTTCTGCATATCCTCCCACACCCTGCGGCGGTTATCGGTTGAGTAATTGCGCAGCAGGTAGGCCGGGTGGTACGTCGGCATGAGTTTGGCCGGCGGGAGCAACTCCGAAAATTCATAGTGTTGAAACTGGCCGCGCAACTGGCCGATAGGACGTTCGGTTTTGAGCAGCGTTCTGGCCGCATGTGCCCCAAGTGCAACAATTACCTCGGGGGCGATGAGTTCGAGCTGACGTTTCAGATACGGCCAGCAGTTTATAATTTCTTCAGGTCGCGGGTCGCGATTTTCCGGCGGACGGCATTTGACGATATTGCCGATGAAGACTTCATCGCGCGTCAGCCCCATCGCGGTGATGATATCCGTCAGCAGTTTGCCCGCCCTGCCGACAAAAGCCAGTCCCTGAGCGTCTTCGTCGGCTCCGGGGCCTTCACCGATAAACACCAGGCGAGATTTTGGATTTCCCTGTCCCGGTACGGCGTGGGTGCGGGTTTGACCGAGAACACATTTTTGACATACATTAACCGCTGCGGCGACCTGTTCAAGTGTCTCAAACGTATCGATTTCAGTTCTTTCGGGCGATGCAGACTTGGAAGCTTTCTTCATAACAGTATTATCCGGAAACAAGGAAGGCGGGACAGCCGCAGCAACACGGGGAGCACGAACAGAAAAATCGCCCGTAAAAAACGAGTCCAGCTCAAGGTGCTGCGTCAAAATTTTCTTTACATCTGTATTCATTTCAAAAGACAATTCTATGTCAATAAATCTCAAATCACAACCGAAATTACCGGGATTTCTCCTATTTCAAAAAACAAGGTAGCCGCTTGCTTTTTTGCGGAGCTTGCCGGGTTTGCCGATGTCTTCGATGGCGGTAATGCGGGCCTGTTGGCGGCGTTTGAGGATTGTCTTGACCGTCAGCGGTCCCAATCCCGGTACACGCAACAAGGTTTCGCGGTCCGCCTTGTTGACATCGACGGGGAAGCATTCCGGATGCCGTAATGCCCAGGCCTCTTTGGGGTCTTTATCGAGCGGCAGGCGGTTCTGTTCGTCAAACAAAATCTCGCCGTCGTGGAAGCCGTATTTGCGCATGAGAAAATCGACCTGATAGAGCCGATGTTCGCGGGTGAGGCGGTCGGCGGGACTGTCGCCCTGCTCGCCGGGAAGGCCGGGCACTCCCAAGCCGCTTTGATAGGCACTGAAATAGATGCGATGCATCCGGAGCCGGTGGTACAGGCCTTCCATGTACTTGACGATCTGGCGGTCGGTTTCGCCGGCGGCCCCCACGACGAACTGCGTGGTCTGATGCACATGACGACGATAGCTGCCCGGTTCCTGAACGAGTCGGCTGATCTGCTTGATCGGCTCGATGATGTCCCGCATGTAGTCTTTCTGCTGTGATACTTTGGCCAGAAACTCGGCTCCGGGCGTTTCAATATTGAGCGAGACCGCCGAGGCCAGCCGTACCGCTTCTTCGATGGCGGCAGGGCTTGCGCCGGGAATGACTTTCAGGTGGATGTAGCCGCGGAATCGGTAGCGGGCGCGCAGGATACGGGCGATGGTGTTGATGCGTTCCATGGTGGCATCGGGGGTGTCGACGACGCCGGAACTGACGAAGATGCCAAAGACCTTACCCTGTGTGTAATAGTCCCAGAATAGCCGGACGGTCTCCTCGGCCTGGAGGGTGCAGCGGCGGATGTCCTGATCGTGACGGAGCGGGCAGTACTTGCAGTCGTTGCGGCAGACATTGGACAACAGGATTTTAAAGATGCTGGCCCGTCCGCCGTCCGGCAGGGTTACCGGATAGATCCACTTACCGTCTGCGCTTCGCCGCCGGTGCTCATCCTTGACCGAACCGCACGCGCAGGCCAAGTCATACTGTGCATCAGTACTCAAAATCGTAAGCTTCTCAATCGTATCCGGCTGAGTAATAATTGCGGTCATTGGGGCATCATAGAGTCAGATTTCGGAAATTGCAAGGGGCGTATAACACCCCTCTTCTAATAAACGGCAGGAATTACTACTTAGCCCCCTCATTTCCAACTAATTTTGTTTATAATAATGGCTTATCATGACCCGTTTTAACTTGTTAGCATCAGGAAAGTTAAAAAAGCGTCAAAAAAATACTGGAAAAATGTGCATTTCTGGCTAAAATTCCACGAATGAAATTTGTACTTATTGATAAAATAGTAGATTTGCAGGCCGGTCAATCTCTGGCCGCGGTCAAAAGTGTTTCGTTGGCTGAAGAATATCTGGCAGATCATTTCCCGATATTTCCGGTCCTTCCGGGTGTTTTGCTGTTGGAAGGCCTGATTGAATCGGCATCGTGGCTGGTGCGTAACAAAAACAACTTTACTCAGAGTATGGTGCTGCTTGAAAGCGCGCGTAATGTGCGGTATAAGAGCTTTGCGGCACCGGGAATGCAGATCCGTTATACGGTGACGGCCAAGACTATCGAAGAAAATGCCAGCAGTTTTTCAGGCGAAGGCGTGTGCGGTGACGAAGAGATCGTCGCCGCCCAGTTTACGCTGCGGCATTTTAATCTGGCCGATGAGAACCCGAAAATGGCCCACGTAGACGGCCAGGTTATTGAGGCCATGAAAAAACGATGGGCGTTGCTGTATTCAAATGACTAACACAATAGACAAGAACATACGGATTTAGAACAGACTGTAACGGAGGCAACACATTATGGCTATGAGCCGCGAAGAGATTTTTGAACAGGTCCAGGAAGTATTGGTTGATGCCCTGGGGCTGGATGACGATGAGGTAACGCCGGAAGCAACCCTGATGGGCGATCTGGGAGCCGAAAGCATCGATTTCCTGGATATCGTATTCCGTCTTGAGAAGGCGTTTGACATCAAGGTGCCGCGTGAAGAACTGTTCCCGGCAGAGGCGGTACTGAACAATCCCGAATACGTCAGCGGCGGAAAAGTCACGGCCAAAGGTCTGGCCGAGCTGCGGGCCAAGATGCCGCATACCGATCTGGGTGCGTTCGAGGCCAATCCGGATGTCAACAAAATTGCCGATCTGTTCACGGTTCAGGCGATTGTGAACTTTGTTGAAGGTAAAGTGAACGGCTAAGACGCTGTTTGCTGTGCAAATTAAATAAAACCCCACATCGGCAGGGTTGCTCAGGCAGACCTGCCGATGTCCGTTTACATCGGGACGAAAAATGCGGTGGATTTGGATTGACAAGTTTTTGGAATTCGAGAGCGGCCGGCGCGCTGTGTCGCTGAAAAATGTATCACTGGCCGAGGAACATCTGCACGACCATTTCCCGGGTTTTCCTGTGATGCCGGAATGTCTGATGATTGAAGCAATGGCGCAAACCGCCGGAATTCTGGTCGGTGAGGCACGCAGGTTTTCCGAGAAAGTCGTACTGGCCAAGATCAAAAAAGCCGCTTTTTATCACTTTGTCCGACCCGGCGATACCATAACGCTTCATGCGGAAATTGAATCGATCGCGCCGGAAGCGGCCAGCACGGTCGGCGAGATTCGTCGCGGCGATACATTGATCGCCCAAATTAGCTTGATGTTCAGTCACGTCGACAAAAATCTGGCGGGCAAGAAATTCCCTGAAGAGAATTTTGTATTCACGGATATGTTCAACTCGCTGCTGACCGGATTTGTTGAAACTCACCCTGATGCGGAGTTGTCACGATGAGCAAACGGCGTGTTGTAATTACCGGTTTAGGAATCGTTTCACCGCTGGGGCTGACTGTAAACGAATTCTGGCAGGGATTGCTGGAAGGCCGTTGCGGCATTGGCACGATCAAAGCCTTTGATGCAAGTGAATTTCCGTGCCGGCTGGCGGGCGAAGTACCCGACTATGCACTGCGGGACTATGTGCCGAAATCCTATCGCAAGGCCACCAAGCTGATGAGCCGGGACATTGAACTATCGGTCATCGCCGCAGACGAGGCATTCAAAAACGCCAATGCCGTCACCAAAGCAAACGAAATCGCAACGCCGACATTCGAACCGACACGGATCGCCATCAGCTATGGCGCAGGACTTATCAGTTGCGACTTGAATGAGCTGGCCGGCTGTACTGCAAAGGCCGTTACGGATGGAAAATTTGATCTGCGTAAATGGGGCAGCGAGGGAATGCAGAATCTTACACCCTTATGGCTGCTGAAGTATCTGCCCAATATGCTTCCCTGCCACATCGGTATCATTCATGATATTCAGGCGCCGAGCAACACCATTACCTGCGGGGAAGTCAGTTCCCATATAGCCGTCGGTGAAGCTGTCGAGATGATCCTTCGCAATGATGCGGATGCGGCTATCGGCGGCGGCGCAGAAGCCAAGGTCAATCCAATCGTGATGCTGCGGCAATGTCTGCTTCAACGTTCGACAACCCGGCACAACGATACGCCGCAGACCGCTTGCCGTCCGTTTGATGCAGATGCATCCGGGTCGGTATTCGGCGAAGCAGGCGGAGCAATCCTGTTTGAAGAATTGGAGCTGGCGCAACGACGGAATGCTCCGATACTGGCGGAGTTTGCCGGCTCGGCCTCCGGCAACAGTCTCAATCCGCAAATTGAACATCTTGAGCCAGACGGCACGGGGCTGGCCGTTACCATTGAGAACGCCCTTGCCGAAGCCGGACTTGGACCCAATGAGATCGATCTGATTATCCCGACCGGATCAGGCATTTCGCAGGATGATCGGGCCGAGGCTGCGGCATTGGAGCGTGTGTTCGGGGCAGCAGTCGCAAACATCGACGTCTGGGCCATCAAAGGAATGACCAGCCATACCGGAGCGGCGGCGGGTGTATTGGACATTGCCGCGGGCGTTAAAGCTGTCCAGGAAGGCAAAATCGGCCCAAGCCTTAACTTCAAACAGCCCGCCGATGGATGCACATTGAAAGTCACCCGGACGCTTGTTGAAAAACCGATAAGAAATGTGTTGTGCTGCGGATATTCGTTCGGCGGACAAACCGCGGCCGTGATTCTCAAAAAGTATGAGGCGTAAATGAAACATCGCGTTGTCATTACAGGTATGGGTGTCGTCTGCCCGTTAGGCCATAGCACAGCGGAAATGTGGGACGGCCTGATGACCGGCAAATCCGGCGCAGCATACACCACACTCTTTGACGCATCGACCTTTCCGACGCAGTTTGACGCGGAAGTAAAAGATTTCGATCTGGGACGTTTTGTAAAGAACACCGATCTTCACAAGCACGGCAATCGCGGGACAAAGTTTGCACTGGGGGCATGTGTACAGGCGTGCCGACAGGCAAAGATCGATGTCGAAACTGAAATCCCAAAGGATGGAATAGATCGTCGAAAGATGGGGATTTATCTGGGAGCCGGTGAAGGACCGGTCAATTTCGATCCGTTCTTTTCAGCCCTAGTCCAGGCATGGGACAATACGTCCAATCAGGTAAATTGGCCGCAATGGACAAAGACCGCTCTTTCTTCGCTGAGCGGAGCCAATGAATTGGAACAGGAACCGAATATGCCTGTGTCGCATCTGGCATTGTTAACCGGCGCCCGGGGCATTACCCGAAGCTGCCTGACGGCCTGCGCCGCCAGCACTCAGGCCGTCGGGGAGGCAACCATGCTCGTTCGGCACGGCAAAGCGGACATTATGATTGCCGGCGGTGCTCATTCGATGATTCATCCGCTGGGGGTAACAGGATTTAACCGTTTGACTGCCCTTTCGCGGCGGAACGACAGTCCGACGACGGCATCGCGTCCCTTCTCGGCGACGCGGGACGGATTTGTCATCGGTGAAGGCGGGGCCATCGTCATCCTTGAGACACTCGAATCGGCAAAAAAACGCGGGGCGACTATCCTGGCTGAAGTGATCGGTTTCGGCAGCAGTAATGACGCCTTCCGCGTCACGGATATGCATGAAGAAGCCCGCGGGGCCTGTCAGGCACTGCGAGCGGCGATCAGCGATGCCGGGCTTACCATTCACGACATTGACTATATCAGCACACACGGCACCAGCACCTCGGAGAATGACTCCATCGAGACGCTGGCCATCAAGACCGTCTTTGGGGAGCATGCCTATAAAGTGCCGTGCAGCAGTCCCAAGAGTCAAATGGGACATCTGATCGGGGCGACAGGGTGCGCCGAATTGATTACGTGCATCCTGGCCATTCAGACCCAGACGCTGCCGCCGACAATGAATCTTAACGATCCCGATCCGGCGCTGGATTTGGACTATGTGCCCAACGCACCGCGAAAAGCGAAAGTGGACATCGCCTTAAATGAATCCTTCGGTTTCGGCGGTCAAAATAATGTGGTTATTATCAAGCGGTACACTGAGGACAAACAGGGATGATTGATATTAAATTGATTCGTGAGATGCCGCAGGTGTTTAAAGACGGCACTAAAGCCAAGCGGTTTGATGTGGATATTGACCGGTTGCTGGAAGTTGATGCCACGCTGCTGGATGATAAGAAGAAATTACAGGAGATTGCGACCGAAAAGAATCGGCTGGGCAAGGAAATTCCCAAGCTTTCGCCGGACTCTCGCAAGCAGGCTTTGGATGCACTGAGCCGCCTGAAGGAACAGGAAACAACACTGAATGAGCAAATCAAACAGCTCCAGCCGGAGTTTGAAAACCTGATGAACCAGGTACCGCAGCCCCCGGCTCCGGAAGTTCCTTTCGGACTTGACGACACTGAGAATGTCGAACTGCGAAAATGGGGCACGATCCGCGAGTTTGATTTTGAGCCTAAGGATCATATGCAGTTGGGATTGGCGCTGGATATTATCGATATGGAACGCGGCGTCAAGCTGGCCGGAACACGCAACTATTTCCTCAAGGGCGATGGTGCCCTGCTGCACTGGGCAGTATTGCGTTTTGCGCTGGATTATATGGTCGCCAAAGGATACAAGCCGATGATGGTGCCGTTGCTGATGCGCGACGAGGCAATGCGGGGAACAGGGTATTTCCCAGGCTCAGAAGAACAAACGTACCAAATGGAACGCGATGCCCTGAATCTTGCCGGAACAGCGGAAGTGCCGGTCACAGCCTATCATATGGGGGAGATTCTGTCCGAACAGCAGCTTCCGCTGAAATTCGTCGGGCTGAGCACTTGTTTTCGGCGTGAGGCCGGAGCCGCGGGAAAAGACACCTACGGCCTGTACCGTATCCACCAGTTTGACAAGGTTGAGCAGGTCATCATCGGCGAAAACGACGAAGAAAAAAGCAAACAATATCATCTGGAAATTCTGGCCAACTCAGAAGCCATCCTTCAGGCGTTTAACCTGCCCTATCGGGTGGTCAACGTCTGTTCGGGCGATTTGGGCCGCGGCCAGGTACAGAAATATGATATCGAAACATGGATGCCTTCACGCAAGAGCTTTGGTGAGACACATTCGGCCAGCCGATTCTATGAATTTCAGGCGCGCCGGATGAATCTTCGGTATAAAACCGATGGTGGAAAAAATGTCTTCTGTCATACATTGAATAATACAGTTATCGCTTCCCCGCGCGTTCTGATCCCGCTGCTTGAGCTGTACCAGAATGCCGACGGGACTGTAACAATCCCGCAGGTGCTGCGGCCATATATGGGTGGAAAGGAAAAGATCGAACCGAAACGGTGAACCAAGGAGTTAAGGGTTGGAAAGAAGGAGTTTTGACCAGGATCGCCTGATCCGTCATAATATCGATAGGTTTCTGCAAAATGAGAAATCTCTATCATCCCGATGGGAACGCCTCTTTGCGTCATCGCCGCTTTTGGTTTTGACGCTTGCGTTTATGGCCGGGATTTGTCTTCAGGGGTGGTTGTCCCCCCCGGTGTGGACAGCTTTGGCGATATCTGTATTGTCATTGGTGGTGTTGATTGCTTCTTTCTGTGTATCATCTCCCTCTTTCCGCGCAGTCATTTTAGCTTTTACGGCATCTGTAATGATTTTTTTAGCCGCCGGCATGCTTCGTTATGGCTCCTTTGCAATCCCACAGGCAGACCACATCAGCCGTCTTGCCGGGCAGGCGCGACGGCTGGCAACCTTGCAGGGAATTATTGTCTCGCCTGTTTATCACGAAGACCGCAGCGGATGGGCATTTGCAGACTATTTCCCGACACCGCCGCAAAGCAGTTTTTATCTTTCTGTCCGTTCCATCGAATCACCGGACGGGCCACAAAAAGCAACCGGGTTAGTACGCGTTCAGGTAGCAGAAACAACCCGACATCTGCGGGAAGGTGATTATGTGCGGCTGTACTGCTGGCTAAGTCCATTTGACAGAGCCGCTAACCCCGGGCAGTTTGATATGCGGGTTTATATGTATCAGCGAGGCGTACTGCTCGGCGCATCGGTTCCCGCCGCTGAAGGAGTGGAAGTGCTGGCGCGAAGGCAGCATAGTGTGATGACGGCTTTGCGGCAGCGTCTGAAAACGTATGCAGGCAGTGCACTGTTTGAAGACACAGACTTCCCTTCCGACAGCGCCGCATTGACAACGGCGCTGCTGCTGGGTCAGCGCAGCGATCTGGATGTCAAAACATATGCGGCATTTCAGCGAACGGGGTTGGCACATTTTATCAGTCTGTCGGGGATGCATGTAGGAATACTGGCGGGATCGCTGTGGTGGCTGAGCGGTTTTTGGGGAATTCAAAAACCGACACAGGCAATCCTCTGCCTTCTTTTGCTGCTGGCTTATGGTATGATCGTTCCGCCGCGTGCACCAACCTTGCGGGCAATTTTTCTGGGGTGCTTTTTCTTCTCGGCAGTTATACTGAATCGCCGCAGCCGTTCGCTAAATACACTGGCACTGTCGGCCCTGGTGCTTCTGATGATCCATCCGGCCGATTTATTTTCGGCAAGCTGGCAGCTTTCTTTCAGTACTGTTCTTGGAATTATTGTACTGTATGACCCGATCCAGCTGCGGCTTATGTCCTGGACGGTTTTTAAAGCGGTTGAACTGCTTCCTTCACGTTTTATCGATAAGGCCGCCGTCCAATTTGTTTTAAAAGAGATAGGCAGCATTGTCAAACTGCTGTCAGTCGGATTTTCGGCATGGCTGGGAGGAGCAGGGTTTTTGCTGTATCATTTTCACAGCATTACTCCTATGTCATCTCTTTGGACAGTGTTGACAATGCCATTTGTTCTGATGATTCTCTATGCAGGGTATCTGAAGATCGCCTTTGCACCGCTGTTTCCAACAATATCGTTATGTTTTGGCGTATTGATGGACGCAGGCTGTCGATGTTTTTCGGCAATTGTGATGAAATTAGCTCATGTTCCTCTGTCGGAAATTCTTGTCGGACAAGTTCCAGCATGGATTATCGCCGGCGGGTATGCGATTGTATTGTTGATACGTTATGCTCGGCAACAAATAACACGCAGAATATTGCTGTTTTTGGTAATCTTGGCAATAGCCGGGGGATGGAAACACATTTACACTCAGCAGAATACATTGACAATGACTTGTCTTTCCGTTGGGCACGGACAAGCGATCTGCCTGTCATTTCCGGACAAAAGCCATTGGCTGATTGATGCGGGATCTATCTCCCAAAAGAATCCGGGCGGCCGTACAGTACTGCCGTATTTGAGGTATTGCGGAATTGCTGCACTGGATGCAGTGATGCTGACCCACGGAGATATGGATCATTTAAACGGAGTACCGGAAATAATTTCAGGGATGAAGACTTTGAGGATATACGCCAATGCCGGGGTGTTCCAAAAGGCAAAAACGTCTTCCTCGGCATCGTACTTTGTGCAATGTCTTCAGAAAACAGGTTTATCTCTTGAGTCCATTGACACATTTGCGGCTATGCCAAACGGTGTCGGTATTACAATGCTTTGGCCGGATGCGGAAACCGCAAACAGCCAGACGTCAAGCGACAATGACAAGTCACAAGTACTGCTGATTGAATACGCAGGACGCAGGATTTTGCTGTGCGGCGATATCGAACTGTATGCGCAAAATAAAATCCGCCAGCAGTATCCTACAATGACCGCAGATGTCATCGTCCTGCCGCATCACGGTTCAATGACAAATCTGGATGCAGGATTTGTTACAGCATTTAAACCGAAAATCGTAATTGCGTCCTGCGCAGCCGGCCGTGTTCAGAATGCGTTTGTACCGAAGAAAGAAAGCGGAATCAAGGCGTATTACACTCCGGATGATGGGGCGGTGACTGTCAATATAAAAGCCGATGGCACATTGTATGCCACCGGCTATAAAAGTCAAAAAACGATACGTCTGAATTGAACTACCGCATGTGAACCACGATTTCAACCCGGCGATTCTTGGCTTTTCCGGCCGCTGTGCTGTTGGAGGCTACGGGGCGGCTTTCACCACAGGCGACCGCGCGAATGTTGCCCGGCGACATGCCGCGGCTGACCAGATAACGCAACACTGTCAATGAACGACCGGCAGACAGATCCCAGTTGTCCTGCCATTTGTTCTTGGTCTTGTTGATGGGGTCACCATCGGTATGGCCAACCACGTCAACCTTTCGACCGCTATAACGTTCGCGAAGAACACTGTAAATCTGGTCAAGCTCACGGTTCGTAGAGCTTTTCAGTACGGCCTGGCCGGAGGCAAAAAGAATTGTATCCGGCAGCGTAACCGTAATGGTGCCGGCCTTTTCATCCACAGATACATCCCCGCTAAAGCCTGTGACTTCCGTGGCGGAGGCTTTCTTTTCGGTCATCTGTTTTTTCATATCTTCCAGTTGACGCTGACTCTGACTGAGCTGCTGGCTAAGCTGTGCCTTTTCGGATGCGGATGAATCCAGGGAAGCCACACAGTTCTCATACAATCCTTTGAGATTCTGGTTTTCGACATCCAGCTCGGAATACCGCTGCTTCCAGTTTGTGCAGCCGGTCATCATTGAAGACACCACTGCAATGCTCAAAATCACTACTACGTTGCGTACCGCTGTACTCATAACGACCTCCCTTTCATTTTCAATTCAGGCTAAAACCCATAAAAATTTGAAATCATTTTTTTAATCACATCGTGAAAGATAATAACGACAAACACTGCCGCTGACAAGAAGGGACCATACGGAATTTGACGTATTTTTTGAAAAATCGCCTGGTAAAGCGCCCAAAGAATGCCAAAAAAAGGTGCAATGAAGAACGTCAGAACCACCCAGAAGGGACCGATGACAGTTCCAGCAGCCCCCATCAGGTGAACATCGCCCAGTCCCATTGCTTCTCTGCCGAAGGCAAGTGTTCCTAAAATTCGGGTTGCCCAGACGGTTGCGCACCCTGCGAAGTATCCGGCCAAGGCTCCAAAGCCGCACTTGGCGGCTGGATACCCTGCTATCTGTATCCATTTTCCTGACAATATAGGCCACTGGGTTAGTTTGAACGCAATCACAGCTCCGAGCATAATCGGCAGGAGGAAAATAATTTCTTTTAGAATTTCTCTGCGGTCGTTGTACTGGGGTTCGGGGGCATCGGGATTCTTGGCTTTCTCTGCTTCGTATGCCTGATCCAGTTCATAGCTTTGCGGAATCAGGCGGAGCCGGAGGGCCAACAGAGAAATCAGTGTGCCCACGGCCGCTCCGGCAGCCAAGGCAGCGGTTTTCGGGGTAGCTGAGGGGAAAAGCTGGAATGTCGTAACCGCTGAAACGTCGATTATCCAGCCGGAGGCGATGGAGGCGGCCAATCCTACAATAGTCACAAACCAACACAGTTGAATCGGGATAATCCACAGTTCCAAATCAATTGCAGAGGCGGCCAAAAACGCAGCCATCAGCGTAATAATCGCCAGATAGAACAGCCACCCGCCTGCAAAAAACCGCTGCATCGCGCCAGAACCTTCGAGGCCGGTTTGCCGGCCCTGGCAGTGAAAGAACCACAGATAGATGCCGGCAAAAAGAACAGCGGTTATCAACTCAACGATAAAGTAACGTATCGAAATCGGTGCTTTACAGTTACGACACCGACCGCGGAGCAACAGCCACGACAACAACGGAATGTTGTCGTAAAAACGGATAAACGTATTACATGACGGGCAGGCCGAGCCCGGATGGACCAGTGATTTTTCACGCGGGAGGCGGTAAATCACTACGTTCAGAAAACTGCCCACACACGCCCCGAGGGCGGTAATAAAGCCCAGCCAAATCCATTCTACTGCTGCGGTTCCGTCCGTCATAGCGGCCTACTTCTTGCCTTTTTTGGGCGATTCACTGCTTTGACGCTGGACTGCCCCGAAGACCTTCATCGGCAGACCAAACAGGCGGATAAAGCCCGTCGCATCGGTAGAATTGTATTCGGCGCCCATTGTAAAGCTGGCCAGATGCGGGTTGTAGAGACTCTTTGGACTCTTGACGCCGGCCAATGTCGCCTGACCTTTGAAGAGCTTAAGCCGGACGCTTCCGCTGACAGTTTCCTGAGTCACATTGACAAATGCGTCCAGAGACTGGCGGAGCTTGCAGAACCATTGGCCGTAATAGACCAGTTCGGCGTACTTTAACGCAACCTGCTGCTTATAATGCAGTGTTTCGCGGTCGAGTGTGAGCATCTCAAGAGCACGGTGCGCCGTGGTCAGAATCGTACCCCCGGGCGTTTCATAGACACCGCGGGATTTCATGCCGACGAGACGGTTTTCAACAAGATCGACTTGACCGACGCCGTGTTTGCCTCCGATGACGTTAAGCGTCTCGATGAGTTTAACGCCGTTGATAGCCTTGCCGTTAAGTTTGACAGGGATACCCTGCTCAAAGCCGATTTCGACATATTCGGCACGGTTGGGGGTCTTTGAGATCGGCCGTGAGAGGACGAATAATTCGTCCTTGGGTTCGTTCCAGGGATTTTCAAGATCGGCACCCTCGTGGCTGATATGCCAGAGGTTTCGGTCCCGTGAATAGATTTTCTTTTTGGTCTGCTCGATGGGGACGTTATGCTTGTGGGCATAGTCAATGGCCGCTTCACGACTGGTCAGGGTGAAGTTGGGATCCTTCCAGGGGGCAACGATCTTCAATGATGGATCAAGGGCCATGAAGGTCAGCTCGAAGCGGACCTGGTCGTTGCCTTTGCCGGTAGCGCCATGAGCAACGGCGGTGGCGCCTGTGGCATGGGCAACATCGACCTGATGTTTGGCAATGAGCGGACGGGCAATGCTGGTTCCCAACAGGTAGCCATTTTCGTACACGGCTCCACTTTTGAGCATCGGCCAAAGGTAGTCTCCGACGAACTCTTTTCGCAGGTCTTTGACGACACACTTGACAGCACCGGTGGCGAGGGCTTTTTTCTGTATCCCCTTAAGTTCATCGCCCTGCCCTAATTCGGCGGCAAACGCAACAACCTCATATCCATAGGTTTCCTTGAGCCACGGGAGGATAACGCTTGTATCCAAGCCCCCACTGTACGCCAGCACTACTTTTTCAGCTTTCTTTGCCATATCTTGTCACTACTCCTGTTTAGAAAAAAGAGGTAAAATTCCTGTTTTAGGAAAATTATAAAAACTCCGCTGAAAATAACAAGTGTTTTATTACGTCAATTTGTCTGTGTTTCGGGGCCCAAAAAGGGTTTTTGGTCTGTAAAACCCGTTCGCAACTGCGCGCAACCGAGCGCAACTGAGCGCAACATGACACAACTTGGCGCAACTGGTATGCAACTGAGCGCAAATGCATCGCTACTGAACGCAAGATACTGAGAATTCCGGCGTTAACCACGGAAAAACACAGAAAGACACGGAAAAGCAAAAACTCAATGATCCAAGAAGAGCGGAAGTATTTTGTTTTCAAATAGCCCTGCGGAGAATGGATTCTCCATACGGGGGTGTATTATACCGAAATGTTTTGTAAATTGCAAACAAGAAAAACTGATACATAAGCGTTCCGCCATACGAATGCATCGAGAACCGAAAATATTTAAATGAATTCTGATTATGACTGGTGCTTGTTAGGCAAACCAGTGTTCAAGTTTGAATAAGTATTCAGATTATTAATAACATTAAAAGCTTCTTGCCAATGGGAATCATAGGAGGATCAGAAGGAGACCGAGGGGGTAGGGAAACAGGCTGTAGTGCGTAGGAACTACAGCCTGTCTATGGGATTCATGTTACTCGATACTATTTATGCTCTGGTTTTTCTTGTTCTCCCCATCAAAATTGTTCCAAGGGCAAGGATGGAGAGTGTTGCAGGTTCGGGGATGACTACAGCCCCTTCGGCTGCTTGAATTAATACTGAAATAGTATTCCCATCTTGATTCCAGGGGCTTGGATGTGTATCATCGTACCACCAAGTCGGAATATTTAGAACAAAACCAATTCTGTCAGTTGTATTGAATTTATATAAAATCGAATTGTATTTAACCGATGTTGGTGTCTTGGAGACGACATGAATTTCGTCATCAAATTCCAAAGTTTGCGGTTGATAAGCCGCAATAATGTAAGCACCGGCAATTACTGGGCCGCCACCATTGCTGTAATCTGTCTTGCCATTGACCGAAAGCAGTGTGAAATCAAGAGCAAAATAATCAAATTCTGATATATCAATGCCTGTTAAAGCCCCACTTCCTGCATCAATACTAGATTGCCAATAAAGAGAGTCTCCTTGCCCGGGATACCATATATCAAAAATTACTCCCGGGCCTTCTATATTCTGAGCCTGAACTATAGAACCTTCATTATATCCATGTGTATCCAACAGCATTAGTGCTTCATCCGAAAGTGTAAATGTAGTTGAATAGCACAAACCTGAAATTATCATTAGACACAAAAAACAACTTAAAATTCTCATAATCCTCTCCTCAATAAATTTTATTCTGACATTTTCCATTTACGCTATTAAAAAACACGATTAATTCCTTAATAAACTTACTATTGTACAAAAAATTCTACCAAAGTGTCAAGAAAAGCCCATTCCATACCCGGCTATCCTCATCACTCCGTAAATATACGCTTGTTCATACACCTATACTATCAAAGTCTTACCTTATTGCACGGATTTATCTGGGAAATACGGGATTTCCTTATTTCATCCAATCGCTGGCGAGAATGGACAGGTCGGCTAAATCTACGGTGCCGCTGTTATCAATATCCGCTTGCTCGCATTCTGTGGGACAATCCTGCCTGAGCCAGTTGTCTATTACTTCTGTCAGATCAGCGATGTTCACACCATAGAGACCTGCGATATCGCCGGGGTAGATCGTCTGCCATGCCAGCCGGGG
>CAZYQN010000024.1:36964-53164 GCA_964649955.1 uncultured Pirellulales bacterium | reverse complement strand
GTGGACATTATTTTGCACCGGCGCAGTGCGTAGGGGACTTTCTGGCGGGCAAGGCGTCGGCATCGTGGGGAGCGGTAGCGGCCAGTTACCGGCCTGGGGTGACGCCGTGCGATCTGGCGGAGTGCCTGCCGGCGTTTGCGGTGCGGACGCTGCGCGAGGCGATTGTGGAGATGGATAAGAAGCTGCACGGATTTGCAATGCGCGATGCGGTGATGACGGCGGTAGAATCGCGGAGTTCGTCGCCGCTGCGGATTGTGCGGGATGAGCAATTGCAGAGTGTTTCGGTTAGAGGCCTGTACCCTGCCGGTGAAGGGGCAGGATACGCCGGAGGGATTATCTCGGCAGCGGTGGATGGGCTTAAGATTGCAGAGGCGATCTGTTATCGTTGAAAAAAGAAGGAATAAATATATGGATATGGTTTTATTTTTTCAGGTTGCATCTTATGTTGTGATACCCAATATGATTTTATTGATTCCGTCAGCTATGTTATATCGGATCATATCCGTGCATATCCATCGCTTATCAAAATTGATTATATTGGGCTGTTTAATTGTAAACTTTTTATCAATGTCCACCTTTTTCTGTTTAGAATACTGTTCACAATGCTTCCATCCATCTGCACACATAAACTGTCTCTTCAAAGACGTTGAACACATAACTGGAAAGACTGCTTCAGTAATGTATTTCACTTCTATTTTCTTGATAATTTTTATCGGAAGCTTAATTTTAATAAAAAGATTTTGCACACGAGACACTTGCAAAACTGAAGGAGCCATTAAATATTTGCTGTTGTTGGGAGCGGTGTATTTAACATTGTTTCTGGTGTCGTGTAGAGCCAGAAAGGTAAATGTCAGTTCTTTTAAAGGTGGTTTTATCACAAAATATGGTCGATATACGACGGAGTCAGAAAAATACACTATTGATGTTTCAGAAAATCCAAAGGGATTATTAAAATATCAAGTTTACAGTCAAGACGGCACTGTCCTCATCGACTCGAATAAATCCGACGTGGCAATTGGAATATACCAAAAATGGAGATTGTATTGGGATAGTGATACAAAATATTTGTGGATCGACAGCAGTGACCGTGGCTTATATTTTTGGGTCAAACAATCCGATGGGTCGTACAATTTAAATAGCATAACTAAAAATTCACCTCTTGTAAGAGAAATCCCCAAAGACATGCTAAATAATCCATCGGCGAATATTAATTCTATTTCTGATACGCAATCGGCACCAGGCAGATGAAGCGGGCGGGGGTTTTGTCGGAGCGGTTTTTGAATTGATGCTGGTCATTGGCGGGCACGAGCAATACATCGCCGGTCCGGAGAGGTTTTAGGCCGTTGGCCGTCATCACGGCAACATCACCCTCGAGGATAATGACTTCGTGTTCGAAATTGTGGGCGTGAAACGGGGTGTGGCCGCCGGGAGCCAGCTCAAACAAACGCATGGCAAAGGTCGGGGCGTTGTCCTGCGGGCCAACCAGTACACGAACCGTTACATCTTTTGCCCCATCCATCACGACCGGCTGGGCAGTAACGTCAAGCATATGTTTAATCATCATTGCAGGTATCCTTTCAAAGTCAGACTTTGGGCAACTGAACCAGTACGGTCGTGCCCTGGCCGGGCGCACTTTCAAGACGAATCGAGGCATTGTTGAGCTGGAGGAGCCGCTGAGCGTGGGCCAGTCCCATGCCCCGCCGCCGCCCTGCCGGACGATGTGAGAAGAACGGCTGGAAGGCTTTTTGCACTATATCCGGTGCCATACCGCATCCTTTGTCGCGAATGGTCAGCAGTACCGCGTTGCCGGAGTCCTGTGTTTGCGAAGTAATCCAAATCGGGCCGTTCTGGCCGGGGTAAGACTGGATTGCATTGCTGAAAAGGCAAGCCAAGGCTTCTGTGATTTGATGCACGTCCACATAGACGGATTCGCCGGGATCAATCGTCATTTCAGTTTCGAGAGATTCAAGCTGATTCTGACGGCAGGTTTTTTCAAACGCTTTGGTGAATAGCTGTTCAAGTGTAACATTCCGCTTTTCCGGCAGCGCAGGTTTTGCAAAGCTCATCAGATCGGTAATAATTTGGGAAATTTCCTCGGTGCGCTGCTGAATCTGGCGGAGCATCTGCTTTTTTGTATCATCCTGCTCGGTCGTCATCAGCAGTTGCGCCCTTCCGGAAATGACGGCGAGGGGATTGTTGAGTTCGTGTGCCGCTCCTGCCGCCATTTCAGCCAATCCCTGCATCGAATGGGTCTTTGCAAGCTCGGTGCGTGTACGGCGCAATGTGCCCAGCGTATGGACAAACTGTTCGGACAAGTGCTCGTGCTTTTCAACGCTTTTGGCCATAATCATTGCAAAGGCGGCAATGCGGCAGGCTATCGCATAATCAGATCGGCTCTGAAGTTCTGCCGGCTGCATTGCTTCAAACAGCAATATCCCGACGACCTTATCCTGCATCGCCAGCGGCGCCATACGCATCAGCGTCGGATTCAGCTCTGCGGTAATCGGTTCCAGCAGCCATCGGGCCGACCCGGTGACGGGGACGATACAGAAGCCCTTTTTCAGCTCATCAGGGATTATCGAAGATTCTGCGGGAGGACGCAATGCAGTAATACTTGAGCGGCCGTCGCGCGAGATAACTGCGATTTCCACCTGCGTGTCAGGATTATCCGATGCATCACCGATGACACAGACGGCTGCAGTTCCGCAAGCGTAGTGTTTTTGCCAGAAACCAGTAAAGTGTTCGGCTATCTCAACAGGTGAGCTGTGTTCGGAAATCCGGTCAAGAAGACTTTCAATCAATTCGTTCTGGCCGGAGAGAGCTTCGCATTGACGGGAGCGTTCCGTAAGGAGCCGATTGTCGCGAGCCAGTCCGGCGGCAGTATTCTGCACGGCGGCGACATAAGCACCGGAGCCTTCTTCTGAGGCCCATTGAATTAGTTCACACTGGCGGCTGACACTGAGAGGCAAATCGTCCTGCACCTGACGGAGCTGATCGGGGGTAAGACGAAGAAACTCAACCCATTCCTGAATATCGTCAGGCTCGCAGTAGGAACCGCTTTGTCCAATAGCGGCTTTTCGTGCCAGGCGGTCCGCCAAGGCCACCACCGCAGGCAACATGGGTTCGGGACGAGCCGCGGCGAGCGTTCGAGCATCGGTATGATGCAGCCAGATACAGGAAACGATGGTTTCCGGAAGCTGCCATTTTTCAGCCAGGCGTTTGCCCAATGACGCATGATCGAGGCCAAGATTTTCAAACTCAATGGCACAGAGTTCCACGCCGGTGTCCCGGGCCTGCTGAATGAGCCTCTCAAAGCTTTTGGGCATAATCTCATCAAGGACGGGCTTGCCAATATCGTGGAGCAATCCGGCCAGATAAGCAGCAGGCCGTTGTTCGGGGGGCAGTACGAAGCGGGCTAATTCTTCGGCACAACAAGCAACCGCCAGGCTATGCAGGGCCAATTGGCGACGGGGCAACAAACGCCGACTGTCAGTATCGCCTGACCAGTTCAAAGAGGGAAATACCTTTACGGAAAGAATAGACTCGCGAAGCATTTCACGCGGTAAACGGGCAACGGCTTCCTGAATGTTGGGACGGTCGTCGGTAAATGCAACCGCCTGTTCGGCAGCCAGCGAAAGAATTCTGGCACTGAGCACGGAATCGGTCTGAATGATGCCCGCCAGTCTTTGTGTATCACAGGCGGCGTCGGCCAACAGGGTTAACAGTTCTGCGGCAATTTCCGGCAACGTTGACAGTCCGCCGGATTGACGAAGAATACGCTCAATTTGCCGTGCGGCGGCCTGTTGATTGGTCGGTTTAGTCATCTGAGGAATCCTTCTGTACCGGTCAGGCCATTTCGGCCGGCTCTGCCATCGCGACATCAACGATGCGATCCACCAGTCTGGCAATGTCAAAAGGTTTTTTCATAAAATCGGCGGCTCCAGCGTGGAGCAAGGCTTCTATTTCTTCCTGATTTACGACACCGCTGACGATGATAATACGAATTTTTGAAAAGTCCGGATTTCGTTTGATCGTCTGGCAAACGATATTACCGTTGACATCGGGCAACATATAGTCCAGAATAATTACATCGGGCATAAACTGCTGGGTAACAAGCCCGGCATCATAACCGCTTGTGGCCGTGCGAACCTCAAAACGGCCGTCACGATTGAGTACATCCACCATCAGTTCGACGATTTCCTGGTCGTCATCCACAATGAGAATTTTAATCTTGCCGGGACGGTCCTCGGTCAGATTGTCCAGAGGGATACCGTTTTCTTTCATAAAACGAAGCAGGCTGTCACGCGGAATACGCCGGAAACGTGAGCCGGGAACGCGAAATCCATCCAGTTTTCCGGAGTCAAAACATCGAATAATAGTTTGCTGACTGATATTGCAGATTTCTGCAGCTTCGCCGGTCGTAAATAGGTTCTTTATTTTCTCCATTTTCTGTCTCTTGAAAAAAGTTTCCTTATGCTCTCTTCCCAGTTTACGCTTGTTCTCCAAGTTAACTATCGGCTCAAGAGGCTGTCAAGGATTAAATTTTGCAGTTTTTAGTGCTGAAAATATAAACATTATGAGTGTATCAGAAAAAACTGCTAATTTTGCCCAATGCTGATCCGTATAAGCTCCTTTTCAAAGTACTCTTGATGCTCTTGTTCCTGCTGTTCCAGATAAAGGAAAAGGTTTTCAAGAGTCGGGTTTTCTACAACTCCGGCCAGGATAGAATAGAGCATTCGTGAGGCGTTCTCCTTATCACGGGCCAGACGCACGGCACTTTTATAATCCAGCGTATCCGGCAGCTTCACGGCCTGAATGTACGCAGCCACTTCGCTTTTCGAAACCGTTTCAGGCATTGTCTCATCGGCAGAGGCATCGATGGCTTTTTTCAGGGCACTCTCGTGAAGGGCTTCTTGCTCAGCCATTTGCTGTAAATATGCTTTAACCGCCACTGCCTCGGCCTGCTGTGCCAGATGGCGATAGAAATGCTGAGACGCCTGTTCGAGAGTAATTGCAAAACGAATCACCTGTCGAATCGTATAAAACTGCTCCATCGTCATCCTTTGTGCGGCTGGGTAAAGCTTTGAATTTCATGTTCAAGCTGAAGCACGTGACGCATCTCTTCCTCTGCCAACTCCAGAAGCATATTCCGAGCATCCGGCTGCCGTGCCATTGCCATCAGCTCGGCAAACAGTTTAAATGCGGCCCGTTCCTTTCGAACCGCCATACGTAAAGCATCCAGATAGCTCATCTGCTCGGCCTGTGCGTCCAGCTCCAGACTTACTTCGTCATCAGGTATCCCTTTCAGCGATGTTTCAGATACTGTATAGCCCTGCTTGAACATCTCCAGTTTGACCGCATCAATATGTTTTTCTTCCTGATGGGTCAATGCCTGAAAAATTGTCATGGTATCAGGGTTTTTGACTCGCGCTGCCAGTGCCCTGTAAAATCGTACGGATGATTCTTCTTTGGCCAGTGCAAATATCAGTATGTCCTGCAAATATCTAAATTCCATACTTATCCCCTGAGGTAAACCGCATTCAGGATAATTCGCTTAAATACCGCGTCCAATTTTGAATATGTCCGTCTTCATCAGCCTGATCTTTTTCTATAATACGGCGGGTATCGTCGTCCCAGTCGGCAGCGGCCAGCAATTCGGCGTAATGATGAACCGCTTTTGTTTCAACAAAGATGCCGGTTTTGAGTATTGCTTTTTTCCCGAGCAGCCGTGAGCCAAATCCAATCACAAAGCCTACCAACCACCACGCCCATCGTGCAAGACACGGAGTTAATCCATACTCATACAGCTTGACGGTAAAATCCTGCACGTGTGTTATTTCGTTACACATTGCGGCAATCAATTCTCGATTGAGCGGATCGTCGGAGGTGGTAATTTGAAAGCGGTAGGTATTGACGGCCATAATCTCAAGGGAGTGAAATGTCCGAAGTGCTTTTTTAATCTTTGCCCGGGCCGCAGGGGACATTTGCCGTCCCCGCAAGACAATTTGATCATGTAAAACGGCCGGACGCAGTATTGATATATCATATTTGTGAAGATTACTATCAGTCATTGGCGAGTCCTCGTGTCAGATTGACCGGATTTTCCGGGGGAGCACCTTTACATCGGCCCGATTTCCCGATTTTTTTATATCCATTAGGGCAAGGCATCCGTTCCGTAAACCTTTTTCCTGTTTAGCCGAACCGTAAAGGAACATTCATATTTCACTTTATACAGTATAGACTTTTCAGTAAATCTTGACAACTCCCAAATATTAGAATAAAATAGCAGGAAAGAAAAAAGCGGAGGCTTACTCTTATGAATCTTGCCGATTATTTTGAGCAAACGACGGGTACAGGGATTCTTGCAACCTGTAACCCGGGCCATGAGGTAGACATGGCGATTTATTCCAAGCCGCATGTTGTGGACGAAAACACCGTCATTTTTGTAATGAAAGAGCGTTTAAGCCACCAGAATCTACGTTCCAACCTTCAAGCGGCCTATATGTTCATTGAAGACGGCAAGAAACACAAGGGGGTTCGTCTTTATTTAACTATGATTCGTGAAGAAAAGAATCGGACTCTTGTTGAGGCTTTGCGGAAAAAACAACCCTGCATCTATCCGGCAGAAGACGATTCTGATAAATTCCTTGTCTATTTCCAGATCGACCGGATGCGCCCCCTGATCGGAGATGGACCATTGGATTTATAGTTCCATCCCTATAAAAAGGGTGAACAAGTCCTTTAATTAAGCCGTATCTAACAAAGTAAAGCGGACTTTGACAGGAGCCGGCGATGACTTGGTTTGAAGCGGAACAACTTGATTTGTATCTGGAGAAGCTGGAAACCCTGCTTGATGAGTGGCGGCTTGAACCGATCCAGATGCGAATCGAGAGGGCAGAGTTAAACCGGGCAATTCACAAGGTGGAATCGGTTTCTAATGACGACACACCGAATCCTGTAATGAGAAAATACTTGTTCGATCTGCATCAGCGGCTTTTTTCATGCCGCCGCCAGATTGATGAGAGGCTCAAACGGTAAAGCATTCGACCATCCTTTCTTAAAATACTCTTTTCGATATCCTTCTTTTCTGGTAAAGTAGACTCCGTTTTAAAATCCATTGCCGGAGATTCTGATGAAAATTGATACAATCGTCTTAGGTGATTTTCAAGCCAACTGTTACTGTGTTCGGGCAGATGAAACCTCAAAGGTCTGTCTTCTGATCGATCCGGGAATGACGGCAGAGCCATTGATCCATTTCCTTAAACACAATAGCCTCACCCCGGAAGCTATCGCAATCACGCATGGACATGTCGATCACATCGGGGGTGTCGAGACGGTTCGCCAATACTGGCCGAACGTGAAGACAGCTATCGCAAAGGGGGATGCAGACATGCTGACCAGTCCGGCCAAAAATCTTTCAATGCTGGCCGGGACAATGGTACAGACCCGCCCGGCAGAAATCGTATTTACGACTCAGCGGTATTTTGAGGCCGCGGGTGTACGATTTGAAATTATTCATACGCCAGGTCATTCGCCGGGAGGTATTTGCCTGTACAACTCCGACGAAGGCATTCTCTTTTCCGGCGATACACTGTTTGCAGGATCGGTGGGACGAACGGATTTTCCCGGCGGAAATCACACCCAGTTGATCGATCGAATCAAACACAAGCTGCTGATCCTGCCGGAGCAAACGCGAGTGTATCCGGGACACGGGCCGGAGACCAAAATTAGTACGGAAAAACGGCATAATCCGTTTCTGGATGAACGGGAAGAACTTTTTTAACGTTTCGGGCAATTCAATTTATTCTGCCCAATCGAATCACCGGGATGCCGCCGCGGGCAAAAAACTGCGGGTCAACTCGTCACTGTCACCATATCGCGTCCGTAATTGCTCCAGACGATCTTTAAGATGCTTAACAAGTCCAGCATAGCGCACGTCGTCATAAAGATTATTGAGTTCGTTTGGATCATTCTTGAAATCGTACAATTCCCATACATCGATGTCATAGTAGAAATGAATAAGCTTGTACCGTTCGGTACGGATGCCATAGTGGCGCTTGACGGCGTGTTCTGCGGGATATTCGTAATAATGGTAGTATATGGCAGTGCGCCAGTTCTTCGGTCGGTACCCTTCAAAAATTGGAAGAAGGCTTTCTCCCTGAATATCAGGCGGAACAGTCAAGCCGCAAGCATCCAGAAACGTGGCGGCAAAATCCAGGTTCAACGCCATAGCATCTGCGACGGAGCCGGCCTTGATCCTGGCCGGCCAGCGCACCAGCAGCGGCATTCGGAGCGAGGTTTCATACATAAATCGTTTGTCGAACCAACCGTGATCGCCCAAATAAAATCCCTGATCGGAGGTATAAACTACAATGGTATTCTCTGCCAGTCCTTTCTCATCGAGATAGTCCAGCAAGCGTCCGACGCCATCGTCAACCGCGGCAACTGCGCCGAGATAATCATGCATATAACGCTGATATTTCCATCGAACGATGTCATCGTCTGTCAGTTTTCCGGCGTTCATTTGTTCAATGAATGCCTGATTTTCAGGCTCATAATACACATCCCATTGCCTCTTCTGCTCCGGGGTCATTCGCTGGTATTCACCATGAGAATATCCCGAAACAAAATGGTCGGGAAAGAGATTGTTCCCCTTGAATTTCATATCGTGCGCCCAGTGGAAATGATCGCGGATCGACATTTCACTTTGCGCAGAGGCCGCTGAACGTTTGGAATGATCTGCAAATAACGTCGCCGGCTCGGGGATTGTTCCGTGTTTGTATCTGCCGAAATGGCGAGGATGCGGCGACCAGTCACGATGCGGGGCTTTGTGCTGAGCAATCAGAAGGAACGGCTTGCTTTTGTCGGAACGATGTTCCAGCCAGTCTATCGAAAAATCGGTGATTAAATCGGTGCAATAGCCCTCGTAATGCTTTTGGGAGCCATCCATCTGAATAAAATCGGGATTGTAGTAATTACCCTGTCCGGGAAGTATCTGCCAATAGTCAAATCCGGTCGGCCGGCTTTGCAGGTGCCATTTGCCAATCAGTGCGGTTTCGTAACCAGCCTGATGAAGGAGCTTTGGATAGGTCTGCTGACTGCCGTCGAAGCTGCCCCTGTTGTCAACTTTCCCATTGATGTGACTGTATTTGCCCGTCAGGATAACGGCACGACTGGGGGAACAAATCGAATTGGTGCAAAAACAATTTTCAAAACGCATTCCTTCTTTGGCCAATCGATCCAGGTTTGGTGTTTGATTGATACGACTGCCGTAGCAACTCATGGCATGAGCGGCGTGGTCATCGGACATAATAAAAAGGATATTGGGAGGGGTTTGAGGAGCGGTTCGCCGCGACGGCTGAAGGCAGCCTGCCAATAACGATGCTGTCCAGAATCCGCCTGCTCGCAAGAAATGACGACGATTCAACATTATCACCTCTTTATCTCAAAGACGCAGTAAAAAAAAGAGGCAGGCTTATGCCTGCCCCGTTGTTTGACCGGATTAATGATCGGCCGGTTCGCCGAGAAAGTTTTTAATCTCCCCGAATTTTTCCTTGAGCAGTTCGGGCGATTTAGCCTCAACGTTGAGCCGAAGCAGCGGCTCAGTATTGCTGGGTCGGATATTAAACCACCACTCTTTGAACTGAACCGTGATACCGTCAAGGTCATCGACCTGGCCCTGGCTGTAGCGGCGTGCCAGCTCTTTCATCGCGGCATCTTTGTTCTCGACGTGGAAGTTGACTTCACCACTGGAACTAAACCGCCTAAGCGGAGCAACCAGTTCGCTGACCGGTTTATCGGCGGCACCAAGGATATTGAGCATATGAACGAGTGTGATCATACCCGAGTCGGCGTAATAATTATCACGATAATAGAAATGGCCGCTCAACTCGCCCCCGAAGATGGCGTGGCAGTCGCGAAGGGTTTTTTTCATAAAGGCATGGCCGACCCGTTCACGACGAGGGGTCCCGCCGTGTTTAAGAATTTCTTCGGGCAGAACATGGCTGCTTCGGAGGTCATAAACGACCGCGGAGCCGGGATATTTTTTTAGGAAATATGGAACCATCATAGCACACATCAGATCACAGGGGACAGTACCGCCCTTCTCATCGACCATCATCAGGCGATCGGCATCACCATCGAAGCAAAAACCAAAATCGGCATTCTTTTCGCGAACGGTCTGCTTTAACTCGCGGAGATTGGCATCAATCAAAGGATTAGGGTCGTGGTTAAAGGTACCATCGTGTTTGAGATTGAGGCCGGTAAGCTCGATATTCTTGAGGTCGCCGAACAGGGCCGGCACCATTTTCCCGGCCATGCCGTTGCTGGCATCCACAACAATCTTGAGGGGCTTTCGGGCAGGTTCGAGAAATTTGAGGACGTGTTTTTTGTATTCCTCAGTCAGGTCGCAATGCTCAACAGCACCATCAATTCTCGCTTTGGTGTGGAGCAAGGCCAGTGCGATATGCTTGATATCCTTAAGGCCGGTATCAGCACCAATGGGTTTGGCCTGCTGGCCGGAAATTTTAAAGCCGTTGTACTGAGCCGGATTGTGGCTGGCGGTAACCTGTACCCCGCCGCAGGTTCCCAAATGATTAATGGCAAAATACATCTGCGGGGTGTCGATCATACCAATATCGATAACATTGGCTCCGGCAGCGTTCATCCCCTGAATAAGAGCTTGAGCCAGGGAGGGACTGTGTTTCCGCATATCGTGTCCGACGCAGAGGCTTTGAGCATTGGCCATTCCCCGATCATACCCCCGCAAGAGAGAACGGAGGAACTGGGCTGCGGCATGACCGATCTTCCATGCGGCCTCCTCATCGATCTGGTCGCCGTAAAGCCCGCGAATATCATACGCCTTGAAAATTGATGGATCCATAAAGCCTTCCACGAAATAGTGTCATTTTATCCATAATCCTGAACATCCTTTATTTTAAATACCTCCAGCCGGTCTGTCAATCCCGAAAGCCGGAGAAGATGGGTATCTCTCTTAAAGTCGTCAGACAGCAGTAATCAGGAACAGGATATAGAGGGCCAGCATTGCGGCGCCTTCCCATCGGTCAATCTTTTGACGTGTGCCGGTAAACATACAGACAAAGAGGATGGCTGCGGCCAGGACACCCATCCATAGGGAAGAGAACAGTTCGGCAGGAACAGCCAGCGGGCGAATAAGGCCGGAAATGCCGAGGATGAAGAATATGTTGAAGATGTTAGAGCCGACGACGTTGCCAACGGCGATATCAGGCTTTTTCTTCCAGGCGGCAACCAGCGACGTGGCCAATTCGGGCAGGCTTGTGCCGACGGCAACAAGAGTGGCGGCGATGAAGCTTTCGCTTAGCCCGATTGCGACGGCCAGCCGAACCGCTCCTTCGACAACAGCTTTGCCCCCGAAGATAAGCAAACTCAAGCCTCCGATAATCCATCGGAACATCGTTTTGCCGGTTACAGCTTTTGGTGCGGCGGGGTCAACAGTGACAGGGAGTTCCCGGGCAATGCCGAAGGTGTAGTAGAGAAAAATCACGAAAAAACCCAAAAAGGCTAATGATTCTGTACGGGAAATAATGATGGGGCCAGCACCATCCAACACTCTATCCGAACAGAAAATCCACAGCAGCACAGCCGCCAGAAAGGCCAGCGGGATTTCTTTCCATGTTGTGCCTCTGCCAACCTGAAGCGGACAAAACAGCGCAGACAGGCCAAGGATGAGCAGGATATTGGCGATATTGGAGCCGGTAACATTGCCAAGGGCGATAGCGGGCGTGTTTTGGGCGGCAGCAAAAGCACTGACGACCAGTTCGGGCAAGCTCGTGCCAAAGGCGACAACGGTAAGACCAATGGCCAAGTCCGAAACCTTGAAGCGATGGGCTAACGCCGTGGCGCCCTCTATCAGCCAGTTGGCCCCTAGTATGACGGCAACCAATCCCAGTATCAGTAATAATGCAGCGAACATGAAATTTTTCTAAGAAGAAACACAGAAATCCGGATTACCTGAGTTTACAGACTCAAAAAGGCCGGTCTTCATAATGGATTTCGACGTTTTGACGGTAAGTGCTATCAGATTTTTTCATTTTGTACTGGAGTATGAAGAGCCGAACAGCATAGCCGATGGCAGAAAACCCCGCCATAAAAAAAAACACGATAGCGATAAACGCAAATATATCCTTTAATAGATACACCAGCATACCGAAGCCAATAAGAAGCAAGCCCAGCAAGAAGCTGCCTTTGGCCAGGCCTTTGGCGGCATCGGTGAGCGGATTGCCCCGGACAAAAAATCTAAGCATTATTAACTCCCAATAAACATCTCTGAATCGTGTCCGCTTACTGCAGATATGATTACATTTTATACCGGTTTAACATTATTTACATCACTTTTTATTTTATCCACTCAATATTCATGCCGCACTGACCACAGAGGAAGTGAACACGAAAGCAGTGGCCGTCTTCGTCTTCAAGTACGAGCGGTGCGGCATTGAGTTCACAGAGGCCCAATTGACGGCGAAGACAGTATTTTGTTGTCATAACCGTTTGGCCGTGCAGGTCCAGACCGGATTCGGCGGCCGGTTCAATTTTTTCAACGCCGTGGCGTTTATAGAAATCAGACGCTTTTTGGTTTAATGTGTTGTCGTGCCAGGTTAAAATTTTTTCCGGATAGGGTACATCGTTTCGTATAACACCCCCCTTTGGCCGCGGGTGATTATGCCGACGCATTTCGGTCAATCGTTCAATCAGGCCACGTTTTAAGGCGTTCAGCACGGAAACCGGATAGAAATACATCCTCTGTGTCTGAATTTTTACTTCTGTACAGAAAAAGAGAGTATTGCCCAGTTTTTGCAGTTGTGACTGTATTGTCTTAACGGTCTGTTCGGGTTTTTCGGCCAGTTTTTTCTCGAAAGGCATCATAAACGATGCACTTTTGCCATCTTCATCGGTTCCGGACAGTTCGACGCCTTCGGTGATTTCGGAAAGAGTCATTTGCAGGGCGATTTTGCGTTCAGCCGGGCGATTTTGAAGCGATTTTAGGAATTGGTGGTCATAATTGCGAAAAACCGATGTACCCTTACGGATGCCTTCGATGTTTTGAGGGAAGATACGGCGGTCTTCAATGCGGTTAATAACGGTTCCGCAAAGGTTTCGGCGGGCATCAAAGAAGCAGATACCATCGGCGTTATGAAGCTCGATATCGCTGTCAAGGATGAAAGAACGGCCATCAACCTGAAGGACTGTTCCGACACACTGACCAATGGACTTGGGGGTATCGATTGAGCCTGCCGCGTCGTTTTTGTTAATCAGGCCGTATTCGGTAAAACCGCGGGTGAATGTTTTTTCGAGGTTTGGTTCAAAACTCAACGTTATCGTACCGGAGGAGGTTTTGTGCAATTTTCGTTCGGCAAGGATTTTGTCCAGTTTTTGGCGATAGAAACCGACCGTATTGGCAACATAGGGGGCCTCTTTAAGCCGCCCTTCTATTTTGAACGAGGTAATGCCTGCATCGAGTAATTCAGGCAGATGATCGGATAAATTCAAATCTTTCAGAGACAGCAAATAACGGTCTTTGCAGAGGACTTTTCCTTCTGTGTCTTTGAGGGTATAAAGTCGGCGGCAGGGTTGGGCACACTGGCCGCGGTTGCCGCTCCGGCTGCCGAGGGCATAGCTCATCGCACAGCGGCCGCTTTGGCTGACGCATAAGGCTCCGTGAACGAAACATTCCAACTCAACCGAGGTACGGCGGCGAATGTCGCGTATTTGCTCAAGGGTCAGCTCGCGGGCAAGGATGACTCGAGAAAAGCCGACCTCCTCGAGAAATTTAACCTTTTCGGGGGTGCTGTTGTGCATTTGTGTGCTGGCGATGAGGGGAATCGGCGGCAAATCCAACTCCAGCAGGCCGACATCCTGGATAATGAGGCCGTCAACGCCAATGGCATATAAATCACGGATAATTGCCTGGGCCAGGGAGAGTTCATTATCAAACAGGAGGGTATTGAGAGCGACATAGACCTTCACACAGTAAGGATGTGCCTTTTCGGTAACCTGTCGAATATCGTCAAGGGTATTCCCGGCTGCCTGACGGGCACCAAATCGCGGAGCGCCGATATATACCGCATCCGTACCGCACAGAATGGCGGCCTCGGCAGCGGCAATGTCTTTGGCCGGAGCTAATAATTCAATTTTTAGCATTGCGTTATTATAGCCGACAGGACTTTAAAAGCAATCCCGGCCAATTTGGGTTGTGTCTTGCAAATATTAAGGGTTGTGGTATGATAGCGGGCTATGGCGGAACATAAAAAACAGATTGCAACCGGGTCGATTGTCAAAAACAAGAAGGCTTGGCACGAATACGAGATCGTTGAGAAGATCGAGGCGGGGATGCTGCTGGTCGGCACCGAGGTCAAGAGTCTGCGCGACAAACAGTGCGAGCTTGAGGGGTCATTTGCGCGGATACTGGACGAAGAATGCTGGCTGATGGGATGTAAAATCGCCCAGTACGCACAAGGGGGATATGTCAATCACGATCCGCTGCGGAAACGAAAACTGTTGCTGCATCGCGCCCAGATCAAGAAAATCCGCATTAAACTGGAGCAAAGGGGATTTACGCTGATTCCCTTGAGCGTGTATTTTAATGAACGCGGACTGGCCAAGGTGGAGTTGGGGCTGGCCCACGGCAAACGGATGTATGACAAGCGGCAGAAACTGCAAGACAAGCAGCAGAAACGCGATATGGACCGAAGCTTCAAAAGTAAAAATCAAAGATAAGGCAAACCATCAAGCCCTTTTTTATAGAAAGGACAGTACAATGGCGGAAGAGAAAAAACTGATTATCGACGATGACTGGAAAACGCAGGCTCAGAAGGAAAAAGAGAAACTTGCAGAAACCGCCGAATCTCCCGCCAAAGACGATGCCCATCAGCAGCGGGAACTTCCGGAAGCGGATTTTACGGGATTGGTCAGTATGCTGGCCACACAGGCATTTTATGCACTGGGGTTAATTCGCACCGAGGAAACCAAAAACGCCGAGATCGAGCCGGACTGGGGTATGGCCAGTTATCATATCAATCTGCTGGGGATGCTCG
This sequence comes from uncultured Pirellulales bacterium, assembly GCA_964649955.1. GTDB lineage: Bacteria > Planctomycetota > Phycisphaerae > Sedimentisphaerales > Anaerohalosphaeraceae > T3Sed10-213. The sequence goes on along the minus strand of CAZYQN010000024.1, from coordinate 38,093 downwards.
AAGAAAAATGCAAGGGTAATCTTGACGGCGAAGAAGCTGCCATGCTCAAGAGTACGCTGGATCAATTGCGGATGGCTTTTGTGCAGCTTTCGAATCGCTAAGAATCGTCATGGGAACTATTCTTGATACGATTGTGGCCCATACGCGGGAGGAAGTTGCCCTCCGCAAGGGCCGTATAGCTTTGGAGACCTGGCAGGAAAAAGCCCGAAGTCTGCCCAAATGCCGCAATTTCTATCAGGCCGTAACAAAAAAGAATCCGCGGGGTCTGAACGTCATCGCCGAGGTGAAGAAGGCTTCGCCTTCGGCGGGCGTCATACGCGCAGATTTCGATGCGGCGGCTATCGCTAAGATATATGAGGCCTGCGGGGCAGATGCCATCAGTGTACTGACGGACGAGAAATATTTTCAGGGTAAGCTGGAGTACCTGACGGCGGTGAAAGAGGCGGTGAAGGTGCCGGTCCTTCGGAAGGATTTTTTTGTCGATCCGTACCAGGTTTATGAGGCGCGAGCGGCCGGGGCGGATGCGATTCTGCTGATTGCCGAGGCATTGACGCCGGCGGAACTGATGGATTTGCTGATTCTGGCCAATGAATTGACGCTGACAACGCTGATCGAGGTGCACGATGCTGATTCGCTCTTGCAGGTGAGGAGTCTGGTGGGATTTCCGCAACAGCATTACAGTGTGCTGGGGATCAATAACCGGGACCTGCGGACGATGAAGGTGGATATTAATACGACGGGGCGACTGGCAGAGCTGGTGGAGCATCGCCATGAATTGATCGCCGAAAGCGGGATCCGGACACGGGCCGATGTGGAAAAACTGATTGCGATCGGCGTCGGGGGTGTGCTAATCGGACAGACACTGTGCGAGAATGAAGATATTGCGGTCAAGTTCGAAGAGCTGTTCGGACGGAGAGCGGTATAGTGGACGCCGTCATTTTACTTGGCATTGGTTTGGTTATGGGATTATTCGGGGGGATGCTTGGGATCGGCGGTTCTTTAGTGATGATTCCTGCGATGGTGTTTTTCTACGGCGAAAATCAACATCTTTATCAATCCTCTGCAATGATCTGCAATTTCTGCGTTGCCATTGCATCGCTTCTGGCGCATCGCAAGGCCAATGCGCTGG
>CAZYQN010000024.1:0-36864 GCA_964649955.1 uncultured Pirellulales bacterium | reverse complement strand
AATTTCTGCGTTGCCATTGCATCGCTTCTGGCGCATCGCAAGGCCAATGCGCTGGTTCCGGCGGTACTGTGGCGGATGATCCCAGCAGCCGCTGCGGGGGTATTTGCCGGTGTGGCACTGAGCAATGTTTCCTTTTTTGCCGGACGCAACAGCTATCTGCTGGCCCGCTTGTTCGGGGCGTTTCTGGCCTACGTCGCGGTTTATAACACGTGGCGAATGTTCCGCCCACCGATGCCAAAGGTCAATGATGACAATCCATCATTCTATCAGACTCCTTTTCGAAAATGGATCTCCGCTTTTATCGGAGTTACTACCGGACTGGCGGCGGGGCTTTTGGGAATCGGGGCCGGATCGGTTGCCACGCCGATGCAGCAATTTTTTCTGCATCTGCCGCTAAAACGTGCGATGAGCAACTCCGCATCTATTATTGTTGGGATAGCCTGGATCGGGGCGATTTACAAAACCGCAACCCTGCCGCAACATAGCATTGCAATTTCTGAATCTCTTAAAATTGCCGCGTTTGTCATCCCGACCGCACTGTTGGGCGGCTTCTGGGGCGGGCATCTGATGCATCTTCTTCACCGGCACCTTGTTCGAGGACTGTTTATCGGCGTTTGCGCATTGGGTGCATGGAAGCTGCTGACCGTAGCTCCTGCCGTATAATCAATCAGCGGTACAAAAACGGGATAGATTGGCTTTGTTCGGGCTTTGCGGAATTCCTTTAAACGGATATAACCACTTATTATAAAATGGTTTATAGCATTAGCCTTCTATGAAATTGGGTTTGTTTGAAGAAAATTGTCTCGCTTGTCGCCCTGCTTTAATAGAGATAAATACACTGTATATATTTCTATACCGGTTTAGAGATTTCTTTTGGGGCATCTTTTTTATCTCCCTCTTTTTTTTACAGGCGGAGTTTTCAAAATTCCACAGCCTTGATTATACCAGATGTTTTGTATTTAGCAAACAAGAAGTTTTGTGAATGTTATTGATAGCTACAATCGGGATTGTATAATTCAGCAGAACGCAAGATGAATAAGAACGGGCCTGCGAACAAGGTTGAGGCGGGGCTTTATTTGAATCAGACTTACTATGACCAAAAAGCAAAAAGCTATATCAGGACTGATTTTATTACCAGCAGGAGCCGTACTCAGTTTGTTCGTTCTCTGGATGGTTTTGGTACACCCGATTTATAAAATCATTCAAAGCCGCAACTGGCCGCAGGTCGAATGTACCGTTGAAACCTATCGAGTCAGCGAAGCAGGCGTATCTCAAACCAAGACAGGCAACTATGTCCAATATAGACTGGACATCCAGTACAGTTATGTATTTGAGGGTAAACAGTATGTTTCAACACAAACCTCTTTATGCGGCTCCCGACCCCCTTCACGCATTTCTAATAGAAGAACCTGTTATGTAAATCCAACCCATCCCTCGGAAGCACTATTCAGCAGAAATTATAATTTTTTTCTGTTGCTATTATCAGCTCTTCCGGCTCTCGCGTTGGGTCTGTGTATTTACGGTTTTTTTTGCTGTCTTAAACTACTCCAGAAAGGGCCTGTTCATAAACGTCTATAAAAGGCGATACTGAACGCTTTTGGCGTGAGCGTCGAGGCCTTCGGTGGTCGCCAATCGAATAATATCATCGGCAGCGGCGGCAAGCTGATCTTGTGAATACTCCATGATGCTTGTCGATTTGACAAAATCATTGCTGGTGACGGCGCTGAAGAATTTGCTGGTTTGACGCGTCGGAAGCGTATGGCTTGGGCCTGCCCAGTAGTCCCCCACTGCGACGGGCGTAAACGGTCCGATGAAGAGTGCGCCGGCATTGGTCAGACGCTCGGCAATTTTTCGGCTGTCGGGGCCACACTGGACCTGCAAATGTTCGGCGGCAAATTCATTGGCCCACTCGATCACCGCCTCCATCGATTCACATACGACGATGCCGCTGTAAGCCTTAAGACAGCGTGCCGTGGCCTCGGCACGAGCCAGATTCGGGGTTTGTTTTTGAAGCTCCGCCAGTACGGCACGAGCAAAGGGTTCAGAGTCGGTAACGACAATGCCGGCACCGGGGTCGTGTTCGGCCTGACTGAGCATATCGGCAGCAACCCAAGCGGGATTGGCCTGATCATTGGCGACAATCAGGACATCGCTGGGGCCGGCAAAGGAATCCATATCGACCAAGCCGAAGACTTCTTTTTTGGCAAGCTGGACGACATCGTGGCCTGGGCCGACGATCTTATCGACTTTGCGGATGGTTTGGGTCCCCCATGCCAACGCAGCAACGGCCTGAGCGCCCCCGAGGCGATAGACTTCGGTGATACCCAATTCATAGCAGAGGCCGAGAATGACGGGGTGGATCCCTCCCTGCCATCGCGGCGGGGAGATGACAACGATCTCTTTGACCCCGGCAACCTGAGCGGGAACCGCCGTCATCATTACAGTGCTGGGCAGCGGCGCACTGGCGCCGGGAATGCACAGGCCGACCCGTTTGAGCGGTGTGTAACGAATGCCGGGACATTTATTTTTTGTGCCGATGAAAATCTCGGATTGATAGGCGCGGATGTTAGCAATGGCTTTTCGCAAGGTTGTCAGTAACTCCGCATCAAGCTGCGCGTGCGCCTTTTGGAGCGTATCTTCGGGGATACGAAACTCGGAGGGCCGGAGTGCAACCTTATCGAAGCGTTCGGTGTATTCGGCTACGGCGGCATCGCCCCGCTGTGCAACATCGGCAACGATCTGACGAACATTTTGGGCCAGTTCGGACCTGGCTTTGAGAAATTCGCTCATTGAATGCTCACGGCGCAACCGCTGCATTCCGGCTGAACTTGACGGATCCGATGCACTCATCAACAGGTCTTTGAAATCAGCGATCACTTCCATACTCTCCGGAGTTTATGGTGTAAAATTACCGTGTGTAAAGGTCCGGACTGCCCGCCGCAGCAGGAGGTAGTCTTTCCCTTCACAAGCCGTCACCACGCCGGAAACGACATACCGCTGTCGTCCGGGAGTTTTTCGACTTCGCTCAATGTGCTCCAGCATTCGACAGGGGAGCAGATGATAGGTTCCCCGTCCAACATTCTGACCAAACGCATCCGGCTTATAGACTACATCGCCATTCATACTTTCCATTAAGCCGGTACGATGGATCAGATTGCGATCGCTGGTGGTGACAACCGCCTCATCAAGCCGTTTCAGATCGGGGATGGGGGCCTTTTGTATCATCTGAAGGATTTCGGTAGGCAGGACGGATTCCTTTGGTTTTGTCTGATCGCCGGCCGGCTGTTTTGGCTCTGCCGGTTTAGGCGGGACTTCTTCGGGTTGTGATTTCATCGGCAAAAAGTACAGACTATACAGAAAGTTTTCCGCGCGATACTCCGTGATGACCGCCCATAGACGCACCTGAATTGACGGCTCATCGCCTGCCAGTCGCATCACCTGTTCCAGTACCGAACACGGCAACAAAGTAATACCTTTTTCGGGGGGGAGCAGCCCCCTGCCGTCGGTAATTTGAACGGCCGAGAAAAACCGCCATTGATTTTCGTTGGGATCTTTTGTGATCTGTCCTTCCACCCCGGCAACAAGATACCCTTCTTCCACCGGCCGGCTTCGAGACGGCGCCGCACAAGCCGTTACTGCGACAGCGGCCATCGTTATTATCACTAATTGTATCCGATTCATTTTAACCGCTCTTTCAAAAGGCCGACAACCCCGTCGGCATTATTGACCATTTCCACACAGGCACGACAGCGGGAATCCGCCGACGCCATCATTTCAACCAGCGGTTTCCAAAACTCGCCGACCAGTATAATCGGCTTGTCTGCGCCGGCAAATCCTTTATTCCTGTGCTCCCATATATCCGCCAGTTCCAGCAGCGTTCCTGTACCGCCGGGCAAGACAACATACGCATCACCGGCGGCGATCAATACCGCCAGCCGTTCACTGAGTGTTTCGGTTCGCCGTTCTTCGGTCACGTAAGGGTTGGCCCTGCCGCGTTTGAAAGCAGTGCATGTTACACCCATGACACGGCCCCCTGCCTGAGCAGCACCCCGGGCGGCAGCCAGCATTGTACCGCCATAGCCTCCGTTGGCCAGCGTGAAGCCCGCCTGAGCCAATTGCTGCCCCACCGTGAAGGCCAAATTAAACACCGCATCGCCTTCCTCGGCTTTACTTGTGCCGAAAACCGTAACGGTATACGTCATTTTACCGACCGGCCTTTTTCGCTAAATTCAGCAGGCCGCCGGCCAGCAGGATATCCCGGTCGCGGGACGATAACGTCAGTCGGCCTATACACTCAAAACCACCCGTTGTATTGATAATTTTAACCTCATCGAGGAGTTTGACGGCCTCCAGTAATCCCGACATCCGGAGTTGGTCGCCGGCATTGATGCGCTCATAGTCGTCTTCATTTGCAAATTCAATCGGCACAATCGCAAAGTTAATCAGATTCGCCTTATGAATCCGCTCTATACTCTTTGCCAGTACGGCACGTACTCCCAGATACATCGGGCACAGAGCAGCGTGTTCACGGCTGGAGCCCTGGCCGTAGCTTTCACCGGCCACAACAATCCCCCCTATGTCCTGAGTCTTCAGTTCGAGCGCCCGTTCGGCAAATGTCGGCTGGCCTTCTTCATTGAAGCAATTGAATACATATTTCGAATATAACGGGACATTGGAACGGTACTTGAGAAAAGCCCCGGCCGGCATAATATGATCGGTCGTGATTTTATCGCCGCACTTGAGAAGCACTTTGCCGTGCAGGTCCGACGGAAGCAGCCTGGGGGATTCCGGTACCACAATCGTCGGACCGCGAATAATCGTTACCTTACTCGATTCTTCCGGCGAAAGCGGCTTATCCAGCATTTTTTCATCAACGAGATATTCTTGGGGTAATTTAATTTTCGGGTAACGCAGCCCAATTAAATGCTTAAGATTGCGAGGATCAGTGATTTCTCCCATAATGGCGGAGGCTACCGCGGTTTCCGGACTGACCAGATAACACTGATCGCCCTTGGTGCCGGTACGTCCGGCAAAGTTGCGGTTGAAGGTTCGCAACGTTACGACACCATCGGCGGGAGAAAAACCCTGACCGATACACGGTCCGCAGCCGGATTCAAGAATACGAACGCCAGCGGCGATCAATTGAGCCAACATTCCATTCCGGGCCATCATCTGCAAGACCTGACGACTCCCCGGAGCCACAGCACACTCGACGCCGGGATCTACCACACGGTCTTTGAGAACCTCTGCGACCAAGGCAATATCCATATAGCTTGAATTGGTGCAGCTTCCAATGACCACCTGGCCAATACGACGTCCTTCAATCTCTGAGACAGGTTGTATATTGTCCGGCGAAGAGGGGCAAGCCGCCATCGGCTCCAGTTCAGACAAGTTGATTTTAATAATGCGGTCATAGTTGGCTTCGGCATCCGCTTTAAGCGGCTGATAGAACATCTCGCGTCCCTGTGCCAGAAGGAATGCTTCTGTCATTTCGTCACTGGGGAAAATACTGGTCGTAACACCCAACTCCGCTCCCATATTGGTGATGGTCGCCCGCTGGGGAACCGTAAGCGTTTTAACACCGGAGCCGAAATATTCAACAACACAATCCACATTTCCTTTTGTGGTCAAAATGCCAAGCAGTTTGAGGATAACATCTTTGGCGGCAACCCAGTCATTGAGCTTTCCGGTCAGTTCCACGCCAATGACCTTTGGGCAGGTCAGATAAAAAGCACCGCCGCCCATCGCAGCGGCAACATCCAATCCTCCGGCACCGATGGCCACCATCCCCAGCCCGCCTCCAGTGGGTGTGTGTGAATCGCTGCCCAGAAGCGTTGCTCCGGGTTTACCAAAGCGTTCCAAGTGCACCTGATGGCATATCCCATTACCGGGACGGGAATGATAGACTCCGCAGCGGGCGGCAACGGTCTGAAGATACAGGTGATCGTTGTGATTTTCCGGCCCGAATTGTGACATATTGTGATCGACATAGCTGACTGACATATCCGTCCGCACCCGTCCGACCCCCATTGACTCAAAGAGCAGAAATGCAGTGGTTCCGGTAGCATCCTGAGTCAGCGTTTGATCGATACGAATACCGATGGGCTGGCCGGCTTTAAGCTGACCTTCGACAAGGTGTCTTTCAAGTATTTTATAGGTAAGCGTTTTTAGCATTGTTTTCTCCTGATGATAGTTTTACTTTGTTGCTTCGTCCTTCAGAACTTCCAGAGCGACCTTGCCCAGTTCATTTTCGGCACGCATCCGCATCGCTTCAGCCTGTTCGATAAGCTGTGCAGCGGTGGGCTGCTGATACGGCTCGAGGGCGAACTCCCAAGTGTGTTCATCCACAATGCGGCCCGGCCAAAGTACCTGAGCGAAGAAATCCAGACCCGGCTGATCGTGTAATGGCCGTTCCAGAAGACGGTTTGTATTGAGCGTTTCATATCCTTCTTTGATAATCTGTACTCGGTAATCCCCATACCAGTTGAAATTGACCGTCACCGGTGCAGCGCCTATTTCTTCATCATTGAGCCAAACCACTGCCCCGGCCGGCTCTGTAATAATTGTCAATTTTCGCTCGACACAGCCGGCTAAAATGGTCACCATACCGATAACTATCGCTGCTATTGCTATGTTTTTCTTGTTTTGCATTTTATCCCTCTTGGGTTAAAAGAATCCATTTCAAGCAAACAGCGTAGCATCCGCACCCCCAAAAATCAATGCCTTTCTTGGTTTTCATTTGAGAGACTAAAGAGTTGATTTTAGAGGAGTTATAAATTATAAGGATGGTTTTTAAGGAGAATTACTATGAATTTTTTGCCTTTTTTGCCATTTTTAATTTTTTCCGGGATACTGTATAATAAAAATCCGGATTTTGAATCCAGCCGCCTTTCTGCTTCATCTTTCCATCTCTTAGAAGATCACACCGATATGACAGAACAATCAGATCCCAATGAACTGTTTACCAAAGGGCTTAATTATCTTATCGGCGGGAAAACACCTATTGATCCCAAAGAGGCCTTTTTAAAATTATCTGCTGCAGCTGAACAAGGGCATCCAGGTGCTTTGTATTATTTAGGTGTCCTGTACCATAAAGGAGCGGGAGTCGTCAAAGATATACGTATCGCAATTCTCTATTATACTCAGGCAGCGGAGGCAGGTTATAAGGATGCTCAATATCAACTCGGAGTAATGTATCAATTCGGACGGGGTGTGGCAAGCAATCCCCAAAAAGCCTTTCACTGGTTTGGACGATTGGCAGAACAGAATGATCCCCGCGGTCAATATAAGTTGGGAGTTTTATACGATATAAACTTCGGGCTGGAACAAGATTATGAAAAAGCCGCAGCGTGGTATCAAAAGGCTGCAGAGCAGGAATACCCTTCCGCCCTTAACAATCTCGGCGTGTTATATATGCGAGGTACAGGTGTTCCAGTCAATCCTCAAAAGGGCGCAGCACTATACACTCGTGCCGCTGAATTGGGAAATTCTATGGCCCAAAACAATCTCGGAAACCTGTATAAAACGGGCCGAGGTGTTCCCGAAGACAGACTGAAAGCATTATATTGGTATCAAAAATCAGCAGAACTGGGAAATGATGACGGACAATTAAAGTTGGGTGAAATGTACTATAATAACCTGACAGATCCTAATTATGCCGAAGCTTATAAATGGTTCAGCAAAGCTGCGGCGCAGAATAACAAGTATGCACTCAACTATCTGGGGCTTATGTATGATAAAGGTCATTATGTAGATCAGGATTATTTAAAAGCAGCCACGTATTTTAGGTTATCCGGAGAAATGGGTTATCCGGAAGGATGTTATAACATTGGTGTTTTGTACCATTCAGGAAAAGGAGTTGCGCAAAATAGTAAAGAAGCTCTTAAATGGTTTCTCAAGGCTGCCGAACAGGGGCATTTGTTAGCTTGCCACAATGTCGGCTCATACTATTACAAGGGTACCGGTGTAACCCAAGATTATTCGAAAGCCTTTTACTGGTTAATAAAAGCCGCAGAAGGCGGATCAATGAAGTCTCAGAATATCGTGGCGACGATGTATTTAAAAGGATGGGGCGTTTCCCGTGATACTGCTAAAGCTCTTCATTGGAAGAAAAAGGCTGCTGAACAAAATTATGCCGATGCGCAAAACTCCCTGGGGTGGATGTATTACAGCGGCGAAGGAGTATCACAAAATTATCAAGAGGCATTCAAATGGTTTAGTTTAGCCGCTCATCAAGGAAATATGAATGCTCAGGAGTTTTTGGGCTGGATGTATTGTCATGGTGAGGGTGTTGATGCCGTTGATAACGATGAAAGTTTTAAATGGTACACAAAGGCATATGAACAAGGGAGTGTTAATGCGACAAGTGCTTTGGGGCTGGCGTATGAACAAGGACGAGGCGTTGAACAGGATTACGCAGAGGCACATCGGTTATATCTGAAGGCTGCAGAGAAAGGATTAAACTGCTCCAAGGCCTCTTTGTGCTGGCTTTATTATCATGGCCGGGGCGTGGAAAAGGATTATAAAAAAGCTGCAGAATGGCTCATCCAATCCGCTCAAGAGGGATACACAGATGCTCAAAAAGATCTTGCAGAATTTTACGACCAAGGAACAGGTGTCGCTCCGAATCCGGTTCAGGCGTATATGTGGATGCTGATTGCTGAACATGGCGGAAAAAAAAATGAATCACTTAAAAGCAAACTTGACGGCCAGCTTACCCCTGATCAGATTAAAGAAGCACAGGAAAAAGCCGCCCTCTTTATCAAAGGGAAAAACTCATCATCTCCTTAATGAAAGCAAAAAAGGCCCGATCCACGATGCAGGGTCGCTGCATTGATCAGGCCTTTGGGGGGTATTTCATTTGATCCAGCGTTTGTTATTTATTGATGCTCCTTCAAAATCGGGGTCCGAAACCCATTGCGTGATCTCGGACCCAATTGGAGGAGGAGGAAAGAATTTTTATCCCATTCTATAGAGTACCATGTGTGGGTATAGAGTTCCTGTTTAAGCAGAGCCAACCTGTGTAATGCACTTAGCACTTCGCATAAAACACACCGGATTGATACTAAAATCGATACCTTCAGTTGTAAAAGAGCGATTCTTGACACTTTAACCGAGAATTCGTGAGAGTGAATATGAAGATAAAACAGTTTCCCCGCCCGCGTTTCTGCTTAACGGTTCATTGCCCTGCTGCCCTTTGGCATCACCCCTGCTCTTCATCTGTCACCCTTATCCTGTGTACGCTTCTCTGCTTAACGCGGAAGACGGTACACTCTTTTATATTTAGGCAGAGAGAAAAGAGACAGATTCCCCCTCTTTCCTCTCATTCCTATTTATATTTCTTATCGTATCGATGGACCGATAAAAAAGCAAGGAGTTTCAAGGAAAAACCGAAAATTGTTTTTATAGATGACTATTTTTATCTTGTTTTTGTTTATTCATAATCAGAGATTTATTGTCTATATATCAAAATTGCTATTTCTTGACAATTTCTCAGCATTCGGATAAGGTAGCTATTTCTTTTATATGTTGAAATAAAACGTGTTAACCCCAATCACGGGTACAGTTATGAAAATTTCATTGGAATGGCTTCGGGATTATGTATCCTTCGATATTTCCGCTGAACAGATCGGCGATATTCTGAGCAATCGCGGATTCCCGATTGAAAGCATTGAAAAGGTTGACGGGGATACCGTTCTGGATGTGGAATTGACCAGTAACCGGGGCGATTGTCTGGGGCATATTGGAATTGCCCGGGAGATCGCTGCGGCCCTGGGTCAATCGATAACGATCCCCTCCGCGGAGATCACCGAAAACGACCCGGATATCAGTTCGTTCATCGATGTTCGCATCAACGAGCCACTGCTGTGCGGACGATACACAGCAAGAGTCATCCAGGGAGTTACTATCGGCCCCTCGCCGAAGTGGATGCGCCGGCGCCTGGAGGCAATCGGATTACGCAGCGTCAATAATGTGGTCGATGCCACCAACTACGCAATGATGGAACACGGCCAACCGCCGCACGCTTTCGATTACGATACGCTTGGGGGCAAGTCCATTATCGTTCGCAAGGCCCAGAACGGGGAACGGATCGTCAGCATTGACGGGACTGCATGCGAACTCAATGATTCTATGCTGGTAATCGCCGATGCACACCATCCGGTCGCTATTGCCGGAGTCATGGGCGGCTTGGAAACCGAAGTCACCGAGAAGACTACGACTATTCTATTGGAGGAAGCCCACTTTGCTCCGGTCAGTATCCGCAGTACGGGGCGCCGCCTGGGACTTCATTCCGAAGCAGCTTACCGTTTCGAACGACAGGTCGATATGGACAATATAGACTGGGCATCACGACGGTGCGCTCATCTGATCGTACAGGTCGCCGGAGGACACATCGTACGCGGTGCTGCAGACGCTTATCCCGGAAAAACAGAGCCGGAAACCGTCGGTATGAGAGTATCCCGTGTCAAGCATTTATTGGGCATCGATGTTCCCAAAGATACGATCATGCGTATCTTTAATTCGCTGGGTTTTCTACCGGAGTCCAAAACCGAAGATCTAATCGTCTGTGAAGTGCCCACATGGCGACATGATATCTATCGCGAAGCAGACCTGATCGAAGAAGTTGCCCGCTGCCATGGTTACGATAAAATTCCCGTTGAGGATAAAATACATATCGCAGTGGTTCGGCCGGGCCTGAGAGAAAAGACTATAGAAAAAATCAGCACATGGTTGACAGGCTGCGGCTTTTTTGAAACGATCACGATTTCATTTGTTGATAAAAAGACCGCCGAATTGTTCAGCGACAATCCTGCTGAATCGCACCTTTCAGTTCAAGACGTCGGTCAAAAGCATACCAATTTACTGCGACAGAATTTGATCGGGCCGTTGGTTTCGGTGATGCAGTCGAATGCCAACGTCGGCAATACAAACTGCCGGCTGTTCGAAATGGCTGACACTTTCATTCCCTCTGAGAAAGCCGGCGACTTGCCGCAAGAACGGCTGCGTCTGGGTATCGTAATGGAAGGAGATTTCCGACAATTGCGAGGTGTTGTTGATGGGCTGGTCGGGCGTCTGTGCTTAAACACTGCACTCACCGTTAAACCGGCAGACCTGAAGTGGGCCTCCTGCGGAGCATCGCTGTTTTTAGGCGAGAAGGAACTTGGCACAGCAGGTGTATTGGCCGCTGAGACTGCCTGCGTCTATAACCTCGAGCGCCAGACTATTTGCGCTGCAGAACTGGATGTAGATACACTCCTGTCTATCTCCGGCGGTATTCCGATTGCCCGGCCAATACCGCGTTTTCCTGCAGTTGTTCGGGACTTGTCATTGATCGTCGATGAAATGGTCCGGTGGGAAGATATCGAATCTGTGGTGCGACACGCTTCCCCGCAAGAGCTGGAAGGGATTTCTTTCAGCGGGCTGTATCGCGGAAAACCGATTCCCGAAGGCAAAAAAAGCATTACACTTTCGCTGCGTTTTCGTGACGAACAGGGAACCCTGCGTCACGAAACCGTTGACTCTTTCCAAGAGGCGGTATTACGTGAATTAGCACAGCAACTGAAGGCCGAAATACGCACGGCGTGATGCCTTTTCGGGAAAATATTCGGTAACTTCTTGTGTTTTGGGAACTTGGGGAAGCCCTTCGAGATTGACTGGTTTGAACTTGCTTTTTTGCCGATAATCTGCTATAGTTAACACTGTGGGTTGACCCCTGCGGTGTACGTGACAGAAGCTGTTATTTGAAGAACCGATGAGTTCCCCATGGGAGGCCAGGTCGATACCGGGTCAAACATGCCTGCCTGACAGGACGTTTGGACGGTCGCAACGGCAACCCACTTAGACTTAAGGGGTTACTTTCAAAGGCTTGCTGCACGGCATCGGCGGAGGTTGTGCCTAATACATAAGGGCCTGCTTCGGCAGGCCTTTTTTATTTGTTTTTTCTGCCGGCCCCCTCCTGCTTCAAAGATATATTATATTTTAGTAAGACTGTTAAACCGGGGGGAAAAACCCATGAAAACTAAGTCCGATAAAGCGGGATTTACACTTATCGAGGTACTCCTTGTCGTTGTAATCCTGGGAATTCTTGCGGCCATAGTCGTGCCCAGCTATTCCGGTTTTTCCGGAGATGCCGAAAAAAATGCATTCCTTGCCGATGTTCGCAGCTTCGTATCTGCGGCAGAATATTATCGTAATAAAACCGGAGAACTTCTTGCGGATGCCGCTTCAGGATCCGTTCCTGCCGGCTGGGAGTCCTATATCGAATCCAACAAATGGACTCGCAATACTCCTATAGGAGGCCTATGGGACGTCGAGCAGAATTCTTACGGCGTTCAATCCGCACTCGGTGTACATTTTCTCGTCGGGCAGGGAAATGTCCGTGACGATGTCTATATGCAAGCTATCGATTCGTCAATTGACGACGGCAATTTGAATACGGGCCGCTTCCGTAAGATTGACAGCGATCGATACTATGTCATTCTTGCCGAGTAGTTGTCCGGCGATATGCAGCTTTGAAAGAGTCAAAACCCTGCCGCCAACATCGGTTCGGCAATCTGTGCAGCTATTTTATCCCCTAAAAGCTGACGCACAAGTTCGAGAGCAAATTCCAACGCGGTGCCGGGGCCTCGACTGGTGACGCAGTTTTCATCCACAACCACACCTTTGTGAGCTACATTTGCATCCGGGAGCTGATTGACAAAAGCCGGATGGCACGTCGCTTTTTTCGGCAGTAATCCATGATGCAGTAATACAACCACCGGTGATGCACAGATCGCTGCACAGAGTTTTCCGCGCCGATGATGCTCTTTGAGAAGCTCAGTAAGGACAGCATTATCACGAAGATGTTCGGCACCCGGCATTCCGCCGGGCAGAGCAATACAAGCAAACTCTTTATCTCTGCAGCGGTCAATTTGAACATCGGCCAGAAGTTTTACACCGCGAGATGCGGTGACCTGAAGCGTCCCGACTGACGCCACCGTCACCTGTACACCTGCCCGCCGGAGAACGTCAATAATCGTCACCGCTTCCAATTCTTCTATCCCGTCGGCTATCGGAACAAGTACATCGAGAACCATATTTGACTCCTGTCTGAATCGGATTATTTTCCGTTTTTAGTATAACACTGTCTGTCCATTTTTCGAGATAAATCTTCTTTCCAGAACCTTTTGCCTGCGGTATGATGCCGCAAGGCGGAATCGGGTGTGATTCTGACGAAAATCCGAAAGAATGAATTCACAGGAAACCATGCGATTACTTGAAATGATCGAGCTGAATCCGGAGGCAAACGGACCGATTCAGAAAAAAAATACAATAAACACCGAATTTACGCTTCCCAGCGAAATCGGCATCCTTCCTATTCGCAGCGCAGTCGCCTATCCCGGGACGGTCATGCCGCTGGCAATCGGGCGAGAACGCAGCAAAAGGCTGATTGCGGACATTACCCCACAGGAAACTCTTTTTGGTTTGATAGCCCAGAAAAACCCTGAAACTGACAATCCCGGAGCCGATGACCTATATGCCGTAGGAACGGCTGCGTCCGTCCTGAAGGTCATTAAAATGCCGCAGGGTTCAATCAATATTATTGTGCATGGTATCGCACGGTTCCGGGTCAAGAAGTATGTTGCCACCGAGCCGTATCTGAAAGCCCGGGTTGAACTGCTGGACACTCAGACGCGGCATTCTAAAAAACTGCAAGCGCTTGTGATGAGTGTTCTCAATACGGCGAACCGTGTAATCTCCCTTAGCCCGAATGTTCCGGAAGAAGCATCGATGCTGCTGGAGAATATCCAGGATCCGTCTGCACTGGCTGATTTTCTTGCCGCTACACTGAATATTCCGATCAACGAAAAACAGCAATTGCTTGAAGAACTTGACGCTCACAAACGACTTGCGCTTATCTCTGTTGCACTTGCCAATCAGTTAGAAGTGCTTGAGTTAAGCCATAAGATCCAGGGGCAGGTTCGCGATTCAATCGATAAAAGTCAGCGTGAGTATTTTCTCCAGGAAGAACTGAAAGCAATTCAGGCAGAATTAGGGCAGGACGACCGCAAGACCGAAGAGGTCAGGGAACTGCAAACAAAAATCAAGGCCGCAAAGATGCCCAAAGCCGTCGAGGCCGAAGCGATGCGTGAGCTTGACCGCCTGACAAAAATACCACTGGCCTCGCCGGATTACAGTGTTCTACGCACGTATCTGGATTGGATGTGCGAACTGCCATGGGCCAAGCGAACACAGGATTTGATAGAAATCGCAAAATCCCGTCGAATCCTGAACCGCGACCATTACGGGCTGGAAAAGATCAAGCAACGAATCCTTGAGTTCCTTGCGGTTCGAAAACTCAATCCAACCGGTAAAAGTCCCATCCTGTGCTTTGTAGGCCCGCCGGGTGTCGGGAAGACCAGCCTGGGACGTTCTATCGCCCGTGCCATGGGCCGTAAATTTGTCCGTATCTCGCTGGGTGGAATCCGTGATGAAGCGGATATTCGCGGACATCGCCGAACCTATATCGGCGCCCTGCCGGGACGGATCATTCAGGAACTGCGAAAATGCAAATCGAATAATCCGGTGTTTATGCTGGATGAATTGGATAAAATCGGTCAGGACTTTCGCGGTGATCCATCGTCGGCATTGCTGGAGGTTCTTGACCCGGAGCAGAACAACAGCTTTACAGATCATTACCTGGATCAGCCATTTGATCTATCGAATGTGATGTTCATCGGAACGGCCAATTGTACCGAGCCGATACCGCCGGCGCTGATGGACCGAATGGAGGTTCTTCGTTTACCGGGCTATACTCAGAAAGAAAAACTGCATATCGCCAAAAAATATTTAATCGGCCGTCAGTTGAAGGAACACGGGCTGAAGAAGACGCAACTTACAATCAATGATGCAGCGATGGTTGAGGTTATTCAGAGCTATACGAGTGAAGCCGGCGTTCGCAATCTGGAACGGACAATCGGAACAATCTGCCGGTATGTGGCAACACAAATTGCCGAGAAGAAACGGCGGAAAGCCGCCATTGGAATCAAAGAACTCTCTTCCATGCTCGGCCCTCGGAAATATGAGTCTGAACTGGCTTTGCGTACAGCAAAACCGGGGGTGGTAACGGGACTGGCTTATACACCGGTCGGCGGAGACATCCTGTTTGTCGAATCGGCATTGATGCCCGGTAAGGGACAACTTCTGCTGACCGGGCAAATCGGTGACGTAATGAAAGAAAGCGCCCAAGCGGCATTTTCAATTGTAAAGGCTAACGCTGCATCACTGAACATTGATCCGGATGTTTTTGCCAAGCATGATTTTCATGTCCATGTGCCTGCCGGGGCAGTGCCGAAAGACGGCCCCAGTGCCGGAATTACTATGTTTACATCGCTTGTATCGCTGCTAACGGGTCGGCCCGCCCGCCCGGATATTGCAATGACTGGAGAAATTACGCTTACGGGGCTGGTCCTGCCAATCGGGGGATTGAAAGAAAAAGTTTTGGCCGCTAAACAGGCCGGGATCAAATCCGTCCTGCTGCCAAAACGGAATGAAAAAGATTTGGCTGACCTTCCACGTGAGGCCAAAACAGGGTTGAAATTCGTTTTCGTGACTCAGTTTGATGAAGTTTTAAAGGTCGCTTTAGGAAACAAATAATAGACGACCGATTGACTCCGATACAAATTTGAAATCTCCAAAAATTATAAATTGATAATAAAATTTTATTGACAGAACAGAGTGATTTTTGTTTAATTTCCTCTCTGTGATTGGGGACGTAGCTCAATTGGTTAGAGCATCGGACTGTCGATCCGAAGGTTGAGGGTTCGAGCCCCTTCGTCCTCGTAAAAATAAAGCCTTGTAGGTCAATGACTTACGAGGCTTTATTTTTGGATTCATCCGGACCGAAACAGGGTGTGTGAGAAAGTGTGACAAGATCGCTGCCATGGTTTGACTTTTGGCCTGCCTTGCAGGGGTTAAAAAAAGATCATCCGAAGCCGCCAGATAAAGAGCCATGTCGTGGTCAGTTTGGAATGTCCGGCCAACATCATTACATCTAAAACGTCCATTCCCTTTGATAGCCAAGCGGATAAAGCTGTCGGTTTCTTGGCGGCAGAGGTATTCAGACACATTCACATTCGGCAGATCGATGCAACCGTCCAGACGAGACAACTTGTTTGATTCCACTTTCTCTCAAAATGTCTTGATTACCCTGCGGCACTAAATTCGGGGAGCATTCTATACCCTAAAGCACTGTTTTTACGGAAGCTCCCTAAAATCCTACTAACCATCTCGATGCAAATATATTTAAATCATCAATGTCCACGTCTTCATCGCCATCCAAATCAGCACCTCCACAAGATGAGTCATCTTTGCATTCGACATCTCCCCAGCGACGTGCGAATTCAACATAATCCGCCAATCCTTCCCGGCCGTCATAAAGATTATTCACCCAGATATTCAATGTCGCCTGAGCATAGTCATTGTGAGTATTCCAGCACTTTATCACAAAACTGTTTAGTCCGGTATCGACATTCAGAGGCATCCCTGTTAAGGTCCCATCGTCTGCCACTTGCAGCCAGGACGGTCCGGATACTTTGGAAAAAGTCAGCGGCAAGCCATCCGGATCAATTGCTTCGGATGCTATAGACCCGGTATAAAAAGCATCTTCTGCTGCATTTTCAGCAGTAATCAAATCACTGTTGAAAACCGGACTTCCAAAACCCTCTGCAATATCCGTCCGCGGAGTCCCGTCATAATAAAACGGAACCATCGTGGCCGTCCAGCCATTCTCAGTAACATCCACCCGAACATATTCATTAACCAGACCTCCGGATATCCCGTTGCCCAAGTTGTGATACCCCCCCACTGTCATGTGCGGCCAATCATAGACCAGCGGCTCAGTTAAATCAAGCCAACTGCCACCGCCGGTCATACAGTAATACACATTATTCCGCCAGCCTCGCTGATATTCATGCGTATGTCCACTGAAACAGAGATCGACTCCATATTTCTCCATTAGCGGAACAAGATTCGTTCGAAGTTCGGCGTCACCGTTAATCCAACGTTCAGAATAGGGCGGGCGGTGAACAATGAGAAATATCTGCCGGGCATTGTTTGCCACCGCCTGCTGAAGATCGCTTTGAACCCACGCAAAATCACTGCGGGTAAGATCATCAATACAGACAAAGTGACACCCTGCATAGTCAAATGAAAAGCTTCCGTATCCGGCAGTATAAGGGGCGCCTCGATCTTTACTGGGCATATCCGCAAACTTTCGGATTTCTGATGATTGTCCCGAATCATGATTCCCCCAGGCATTGAACCAGGGAACTGTTTGTCCAAGATATTTGGCAACCCGATCAAGATAATAATATTTTGTATCTGTGTAGGAATCCCCGCTCTCGGCCAAGTCTCCCGATGTAACCGCGAATTTCACACCGGAAGCAGCCATATGTGCCATCATTGCCTTTGTCGGCTCATAAGGATCTCCTGAATAGGCGCCGTGGTTGGTTCCCTGACTGTCTGACCAGACCGCAAATGAAAAATTAATCCTGCTTGAAGGTGCTGTTTCAAAGGTCTTGTCCTCCAAAGATACCCCGTCTATCATTACTTGATAATGATACATCTCATCCGGTAACAAATCCGTCAACACGGCTTTATAAATAACGGTCCCGCCCCCGCTGTTTTCAGAGGTAATGGCAGCTAACGCCCCGTAATTCGAATCAAGACCGTACTCCAATGTGCAGGGAACCTGCTGATTGACTTCCCACATCACCGTGATACCGTTTGTTTTCACATTCTGCAAATAGGGCCGAGTCAGAATCAAGGTTGCCTGCGGCAAGTCCTGTCCGCCGGGACCTTTTAATGCCGCCACCTGCGAGGCTGTCAATGCCCGGTCAAACAACGCTACCATAGATACATCAATCGGGCAATCTTCACCGTCATTGTCAGCAAACAAGAGCAGAGTGTCTTCCAGGGAGAAACGGCCGTCAATCGGTTGAACGTTTCCGGCGAGGACTTTTGTACCGTTGGCATAGATTGAATATTCGGTGCCATTGTCCACCACAATCACCACACGATACCATGTGTCCGGATATGTATAAAAACCAAGCGTCCCCTCATCGCTGCCCGAATAACCTGTCAGCGCTAAACCGAGACTACCGTCCGGATGAATGAAGCACTCCCCATCATCAGAATTGGATGGATTGGTTTGATAAAGACATATCCAGTCTCCCATACTGGAGGATGGATACTTCAAATCAATGACCGCCGACCATTCATTGACTTTAAAACCTTCTCCGTTGGCAGCAATGCCGTGGCGGCAAGAATAAAAACTTCCGATTCCAATCCTCGCGGCTCCATCATAATCATTAAAGCCTGCCGCTGCCGTATGAAAACCGCTTAATATCAGATCTGTTCCTACCGTCGCAGCCGTCAGATTGGCGGGGTCATTAAAATCCCACTGCCCCATGAGGACCGGCGGCGGCAGGACGCCGCCAAGTGCCTGTATTTCACTTTCGCTTAGCGCCCCGTTATAGAATGCGATTCGAGACACATCAACAGCCTCTTCTTCTCCATTGTCGTCCGCGAACAAAAGAAAAATACTTTCAAGCGAAAACCGGCCGTCAATTGGCCGTACGGTTCCATTCAGAACACGCACCCCATCAATCCATAATTGATAAAAAGAGCTATTGTCAACACGAACAACCAAACGAAACCACGTATTCGCATTAACCGTCAATGTCGGCGAATACCCTGTTTCAGCTACACCGATTGTTCCGCTCGATGTCGTAAACAGATCGCCGTCATTGCCACCAGGATTGGATGGATTTGTCTGAAGCAGCGAACTGTAGCCAGAGGTCAACGGACACTTGATATCGTATACCAGCGTCCATTCATTGGTATAGGTGCCGCCGCCGTTGGCCCCGATTCCATTCGTAACCCTATAGTAGCTGTTGCTGCCAATCCGGGCAGCACCATCACCGGCGTTAACGCCTGCTACTGCCGTATGGCTGCCGACTACTGTTAAATTGCTTCCGATTGTAGCGGCTGTCAGATTGGCGGGATTATTAAAATCCCACTGTCCTGCAAGCGTTGCCGCCTGCGTTGCTCCCGACAGAATGAATAACATAATGACAATGAACAATGTTGCTACATTCCGATTCATAGATACTCCCAATTTCTCACAATTGTAACGGATTGTCCGATGTCCCTACTGAAACGTCTTTCTTAAACCGCTTTCAATGCCTGAAGAATTCCGCCCCGGTACACACTGGTGGTGTGTCTGTGAAGACTACAGGAGCCATCCCGATCCTTGTGTACGGGATAGCTCCTGTAGTCTTGTTTCCAATTTATGGACGCCGAAACACTTTTCCGATGAATCACTCCCATTTTCATCAAAGGATTCAGAAAAGGATACGTTAGCACACATTAAACATCCCTCCTGTCCCTGATCACAGGGACAGGAGGTTGTTCTTCACGTGTTATTGAGCTGGAGTATAGATTCCGGTCGTAAGCCAATCTGAGGCCAAAACCGTGAAATCCTGCAGGTCAATTTTGCAGTCCGAATTCAAATCTAAGCTTCGGTTGAGATAGTTAGAATCAGCGGGATTGTTACTGTACAGGCAAACACTCGCCCCGAAAATATTAGCCACCGCTTCTACGCTCAGACCATAGTTGTAGACCTGTATATCGTCGAGCATCCCTTTCCAGAAACCGGCAACTCCTGTATCAGCTCCCGGATCGGCTCCTGAACCCTCGGACGCCGGTTTGCAGCCAATGGCCATCCACCGGGTCGTTCCACAATTAAGCGTCCCGTTATATGCCGCTGCAGCAATTTCAAAATTGCGGTTGGTGGCTTCGTCTGCACCCATTCGGTACAAGCGAATAGAGGAACCATCTGCCACCGCAGCCACAAACTGCCACTGTCCTGTTGGGAAAGTGCTTTGGTCTGTAATTCTCGCACCGGCCCCGCCTGCCTGTTCAATCTGCAGGTCCAGTTTTGTCCCGCTGCTGTCCAGACCGAAATGGAACATGCCACCGTTAACGGCACCATTCCAGTGTTTCAAAATGCTGCCCCACCCCGCATGTGACTCTGCATAAACCCAGGCCGTGATGGTGAATTCGCCCGTCACAGGATAGGGACTCGAAGGAAACTGTTCTAAATCAACAATTGCGGCCTGGCGATCATACAGTTCTACGGCGTAAGAACCGATATGTCCCGCAGGCCAGTTCGGCTCTGCAGCGCCGGTAATCAGGTTGGCATTGTAACCGCTCGCCGAATCGGTCAGGTCTCCTTCAAACGCATAGTGGTTCACCAGTCGTCCAAGGACCAAACGCGCGGGAGTGGACCGGGTCGTGCCGCCGCTATTTGTCACATCGCAGACATAGAAGCCTTCATCGCCGGCGTCGGGACTGATCACGATCAGAGTATCTGTATTCACGCCGGAGTAGGCCGAACCGTCGGAGAGCGCCACTTCGTCGCCTGATGCATTCACATCGTAATCCAAATACCACTGATAGTACAGTTCTTGGTTTGACGAATCAAAGGTCACAGTAATGACACCCTCTGTTTCGCCCGGTTTAACAACATCATGATGAGCCACTACATTTTCCGGAACCGGGATACTGGTACTGAACGACCAGATGAAACCTTCATCCACATCGTTCGGTTCAGCGCCGTTCAACCGGGTATCCACGCGCCAGTAGTATGTAGTGTCAGTGAGCAGATCCGGAACCGGATCAAAGCTCTGCACCGGATCACCGGCAATGTCTCCCGTCAGCAGTTGATCGCTGTAGTAGAGTACATCCGTATGGTTTTCATATGTCGCTGCCTGCAGCCGCACAAGATTGGGATCACAATACACCACAAAGGAATGCGTGGCGGGATTCGCTTCTGTCACATTATTCGGATCGCGGGAGGCTTTCCATTCCAGTAATCCTGTCGTGGGTACGCTGACACCATAAGGAGCCGGGTAAACATTAAGGGCATGGAAAGTGAGAGGAGTGCCGGCAGGTCCCAGATTCTGAATCTCCTGTTCTGAAAGCGCCGTATCATAGAGAGCAATCAGAGACACATCAATCGTATCCTCTTCCCCGTCATTGTCCGCAAACAAATGAAACTGAGATTTCAATGCAAACCGGCCGTCAATCGCCCAAATCGTTTCTGAACGAATAATACGCACTCCGTTAAGCCATAATTCATAAAAATTGTCATTGTCAACACGGACAACCAAGCGATACCACGTATTCGCGGAAATCGCGTCCAGCGCGTACCCTGTATCACCTACTCCGACCGATGCCTTTGAATAGTCTGTACTTTTCTTCACGAACAAATCACCATCATCATTGTTCGCTATGGTCGTCTGAAGCAGTGCACTATACTTCTTGGTCAGCGGGCACTTGATGTCGTACACCAGTGTCCATTCATTGACGAAAGCACCTCCGCCATTACCGGCTATTCCATGGGTCACTGTATAGTAGCTTCCGATACCGATCTGAGCGGCGCCGTCAGTCGCACTAACGCCTGCCGCAGCCGTATGAGTTCCGGTTAACGCCAGATCAGGTCCGTTAGTTGCCGCTGTCAGATCTGCCGAATTGTTGAATTCCCACAATCCCGCCAAATCGGCCTGAGCCACTGCGACTACAGCCAGAAGCAGTAATAAAACACCACGTTTCATCATACCAATACCTCCATAAAAAAAGTTAATTTTAGATTTTTATCACCAGTATATTTCAATACCAAAACACGCCTAAAAAACTGACACAATTTCATACATTGAAGCCGCTTCGAAGTACCTGCCTCCGCGGCATGGCTAATCATTGCTGCTCAGGACAAATCTCAAGTTATCGGCATAAGCATCAGTAGTGTCTCCACTCCCATGTATTGACCGAAGACTGATCACAATTTTTCGGACTCCCGGCGGCAAAATTCCCTTTACGGACCGCTCCATAAAACAGCTTTGGAAGTTTCGTTCTTCCGCGGTCACAGGGCCAATTTTAGCAGAGCCGATGAATTTGTCCGAGTTATCCAAAAATGAAGCTGTTATTTCAAGATGGTCTTCGTGAGCTTCCCATCCGCCAATCCACCCGGACAATTCATAGCTGATCTTTCCTCTGTTTATGATATAGGATAAATCTGCAAGACTGATTTCCTGGTCGATTGAACAAGCTTGATACCCGATAAAGAAATTCTCACCTTTATCCGGGGGGACCGGTACCTGTCCTAAAGCAATATACGTATTGAGGGTTGCGGGCCCCCTATCGTTCCAGCCGGATATCATCACGTTATTTTCACTCAGATTTTGTGATTCACTGCGTTGCGGATCACGAGTCACGACGTCTTTTTCAAAATCGCCATTGACAATAAGATTACGATTCAGAAGAGACTGTCCCGATTGATATTGCTCCACGCTTCGGATAAATTCCGTCTGCTGCATGGAAAACTCCGTAATGGATAATACTCTATTCATATCCACCAGTCCGACCTGGCCAGCCCCAATTACGGCTTCCTGGACGTTCGAATCCGAACCAACCTGTACCGCGACTTTTCCTTGATAAACCCTGGTTTGTATCTTATCGGAATTATCCACATCAACTCCGAATTCCGTGCCGAGGTCAATGAAACTGGCGTGGGGAGTATTCACGGTAAATCCGATGGCCTGTTGGGGAACATAGGCATATACTCGTCCCATATCCAGGCCTACCTTACCATTGTTTTGCAGTTTGATCAAGACGGGGGCTTCAAGCACAACTTCCGCATCATTGTCAAACACAATCTTGGCCACTCCTTGCTTGAGAAATAGCGATTCCTGTTCATACAGTCGTGTTCCGATTTCCATAGGCCTGTCAATATCTGCCCATCGGGCGTGGGCTGATTGGGTCAGCGTCGCCACTTCCTTATGGACAGGATAATAATTGACATACAGAAGAATCACCAGGATCGCCGCTGCACTTGTAATAAGAGTAAATATTTGGAATTTACTGATTTTTTGCTTTTCGCGGGAAGGATAGATAACTTTCTGAATTAATTCATGCTGTGGCAGCTCCTCAGGAAGCTCAATTTCCTCTGCCGCCTCTTCATGTTCCGCGAGTATTCTCCAAAATCGAGAATCAGCGAAGCTTATTTCCTCTGCTGACCAAGTATCAGTGGACACTGAACTATAATCGGGTATAGTCGCAACTTGAAAACCCTGAAGGTCAGCCCATAGTTTTACATAATCCACATATAAATGACAAGCCCACTCATCATTGGATATCCAAGAGTCCAAACGTTCAAAATCCGCATCAGTAATGACACCTTCACGTAATTGATTTAATAATCTGTAGAGTTCGTTAACTTGCTCAGCATTCATAAGGCCTAAATCCTTTACGCCATGTTCTTGCGAACACAATTTAACAGTGTAACATGGATTCGGCCCAACAGATTGTACAATGTATTATTGTTTATGTTTAGCCGTTCTGAAACAGTTCGCAGTGTGGCTCCGATTTCATACCTTAAACACAGAATCTTTCGCTCTTTTTCTCCGAGCTTATCCAAGCAAAGCTGAAGTGCTTTCTGTCGCTCTTGTTCCAGATTGTTAGTCGCCTCTGCGACCTCCTGAATAGCCTCAATTGCTTGTATGCTGAACACTCTTTTTTTCTTTGTTATTTGTTTTCGGTAGGTCAAAATTTGATATCGGGCAATACATAATGCCCATGCGGCAAAATTTGTTCCCGGTTGGTATTTATCGAATTCTGACCACATGATAGAAGCCGTTTCCTGAACGATATCATCTGCGTCAGAAGGATTCGGTATACCTGATAAAATGTATCCGTATAAACGACGTTGAATCCCACTATACAACGTCATGAATTTCCTTCCTCGATCATTTTCTAAATAGATTTTGTCTTGCCATTCTCTTGTCATAGATAACCTTGTTTATAACTATTTATAAGTTATATATATATAGGGTGGAAACTCTAATTTTTTTGAATTAAAAATACGCAGCAAATCTCATGGTCAATCATTTTTTTCATAACTCCATATAAAAAAAGAGGTAACAATTGGAACTATTTTGAGGTAGTTTTGATGAAGAAGTAGTTCAGTGAAACATAAATCTAAAAAACGATTATGTTTGTCAGCCTTCGCTTTTTTCCCAAAAAGCTACAATGTGTCAATTGGATATGCTTCTTGCACAATCAATATCCCAAATCCGCATCCAACGTTATGATTTGTCCCGCAGACGGCATCGCGGCTTGGATAAACACAACATCCTGCCCAGCGGAGCCAGAAAACCGCAATAGATAATCTCCCGGCAAAACATCCAGTATCGCATACCAGCCCATCCCATCAGTATAGACACGGGTCCAAGGCCGCCCCTCAATCTCGACTGTCCCATGATCAACTGCGATTCCAAAATCCGTCAGGTTACCCTGGAAAATACCGGTTAAAGGTTTTGTTTTCCATTTGGGAGCCGGCGGTTCAACCCACTCCGGAAACACCTGCGCCTTAAGCTCACGGTAGAAGTCCGACCGTGTCTGGCCATAGTCGTTGCCGCTGACCTCACTATACCAGTCATAAATATTCAATCCTGCTGCGCCGGCATTCCGTGCCCACAGCAATTGATCCAGAGCCTCCTGAACAGTATCCTGCATATAGGCACCTGTGGCCAAAATACTGCCGCGTTTATCATCGTTTTCAAGTGAAAGGTTACACCAGCCTTCGTATCGAGGCCAGTCATTGGAAACGTATCCCATCAACGCGTTATAATCTAAGATACCCACCTGCAGCCAGCCTACCCAATCCTGAAACACCTGTGCATAAGCGCTCGAATGTTCAAAATCATCCCATTTCCACCCCCAACCGACCGTGTCAACAGTCAGCACCACATCCGGATCCATCATCATCGATTTGATATAGATTTTTTTCACCTCTTGTGTCACGCATTCACGCCGCCAGTCTGCCCAGTCCGGATCGGAAGGTGAAGGATTGCCTGTTTTTCCGTAAAAGGCATTGAACCTGCTGATACTGACCGGATTATACCCCCATGATCCCGCATCTTCGGGATAACGTATGTAGTCAAGATTAATCCCGTCAATCTTGTACTTACTCAGGCAGTCAAGAATGACGGCTATGTTATGTTCTACTGCCCCGGGATGTCCCGGATCCAGAAATTTTTTCGTTGATCCCTCTGCCGATTCCTTCCCTTCTGAGTTGAGCATAACATACTCGGGATGCCGGCTTAATACATGCTGAGGACTCAAATTTGTACTGGTGGCAATCCGATGCGCAACAAACCAGGCATGGACCTCAATGTATTTTTTACCTCCAGAGGTATCGTGGGCGATATCAATCAGATAGCCCAGCGGATCAAATGACGGGCCACCGGATATATTGGTCGCACGCGGTTCGATTGCCGAGCTATAATAAGCATCGCCGACTTTACGAACCTCGACAATAACTGTGTTAATATTGTTGTTGCGGCACGTCTGGATAAGGTCATTACACTGCGAGGCATTGAGAATACCCGTTCCCCATGAATCTACCCAAATACAACGATATTCTCCGGGAGGCCCCACAAGCCATTCACGAGACAGAATCACCAGATCGTCAAAATCAACCCCATTAATAGCGTTAAAATCTGCCGACAGCGGCTGCATAGAAGGCAATTGAAAAAGCATAGCCACTTCATCATTGGTTAAGGCTCTCTTGATGATGCATACTTCATCAATCATGCCGCGCCAATAATAGCCCTCAAAGTACTTGCTTGTTCCGACATAGACTTGTCCATCGCAGGTCTGCAGGTTACCCGGGAGCGGATTGGCATCTGAAGCAACCTCCTGTCCATCAACATACAAATGACGCCGAACACCGTCCCACACCACACCGACATGGTGCCATAGGCCGTCAGTAACCGTGACGGTTGACTTAAGCACTGAAGAGCCGTCTGTAAGCCTTGAAATCAGATATCCTCCTGTTATATCGATCTGGAGCCATTCTCTACCAATGCCCATACCGTCTGCCTGACCACAGATCACCTGTCGGTTATCTCCACCCGCTATCCATGCAAACACACTCATCGGCCCATCGGCCGGATTGATAATAAAAGCCGATCGGGCATAATCATCGACACCATCCAGAACCAAACATGATCCAGCAGGCCCCTGTTTCTGAACCTGTACGCCGTTTAGAAGACTCAGGGTATGATGATTGCCGCTGATATCCGGCGTCGTGGAATCAAATATATCTTCCATACGCCAATACGCCTGAGTACAGCTACTGATACAATATCCCTGCAACCATTGATCCACGAAGATTTCCAGATCCGCAAGATCAACCCGGCAATCTCCGCTTAAATCCGCCACCGAACAGTTTGCCGGATAAGATATAGCCGATACCCCAAATAGAACGGTCACTGCAAAAAAAAACAACTTTGCCGGGGTGTTTTTCCCCATGAATCACCCTTTCGAAAACATCAATTAACCTATACAAAGAGTCGGGATAAGGAAATACATCCCCTTATCCCGACACATCCATTTGTATCCGGTTAAGAATTAATCCGTTATAGGACTGCAAATCAATGCCAAGGACTACCGACGACGCCGAAGCAGCAAACCGCCCACGCCCAGAAGCAGCATCGTTG
The DNA here is from genome assembly GCA_964649955.1 of uncultured Pirellulales bacterium. Classification (GTDB taxonomy): domain Bacteria; phylum Planctomycetota; class Phycisphaerae; order Sedimentisphaerales; family Anaerohalosphaeraceae; genus T3Sed10-213. Next base: position 10,261 of record CAZYQN010000024.1, on the reverse strand, counting down.
CCGGTTCCGGAACCACCGCTTCCCACATCACACCCTGAGCACGCATGGAAACATAGGTACTCGAAGTCGGAGTCATTGTAACCGTGTAGGTCTTACCTGCGGAAAGCGAGACCTGCCCCAGCAGCATCCACTTGTTGGCGCCAGGAGCAGCTGCACCCGCATTCCATACATCCTGAGTAATGTACACGGGGTCAACGCTGCTGTCGGAGGTGAACACAACAGTTGTGGTCCCACCGCTGACATTCGTTGTGTCCGGCCAAGTAAGGTACACATTGTACAATCCTGATCCCCCGCCGGCGAGGCCGGATGCACCATTGTTACCTAAGTTTGTCCCGGCTGCAGGTGAGAAATTGTCCGCATCAGTACCGGGGGTGTAAGAAAAAATGTAAGTGTCTGTGGCGGCATTCCCCCCAAAGGCACTCTTGTTTCCGATGCACCCTATTGCCTCATCATGTAAATTGGTTGACCAACTGGGCGACCCGCCCGGATAGGTGAAGTTGGCAGAGGCCAAACCCTCTGAGTAGGCCTCCACAATAAACGCCGCCTGAACGCTGGCCGTCACTGCGGCAAGCACCAACAAAATACCGATTTTAAACATTCGACCTTTCATTTCCCGTCCTCCCAAAAATTAAGGATTTCAAAACACAAATCGATTTACCGTAAATCGATACAATTCTCATAGTAAGGCTGCGTGCAATCAAGCCACGATGCCGCAAACTCGGCCAAATCTGCTATGTCCACGATACAGTTATGATCGAAGTCCATCAGGTGAAAACCCCAGGCTCCGCATTCATTATCCATCACTCTTGCTATCACATTCCCGGCTTTCAGGCCGTCATATCCGCCATCGAGACTGGTAACCGTATGCGTAATCGTCGAGGTATGTTCTCCTTCGAAAACGTCATCATCCACCGCAGTGACAGTAATGTATTGCGGGGTATTCCAGGTTGCCGGAGTGAAAATGAGGCTGGCCGGGGCAACTGTGGTCTGACCATCTGTAGTAATCGCGATGGTCACATTATCCGTCGGCGGGACGGATGTCAGTCTAACCGTGTAGGTGTCTGACGTGGGGCCTTGTTCCTCGACAATGGTGCTGTCGTCGCTTTCAACAATCTCCACATGCGGCACTTCGTTATCCAGGACAAGAACACTTACCGCGCCCGCGTAGGCATTGAAATTGGGATCGCTACAGTCCGTCATGTGCAGGATGATTATGGATTGGTCGCCTTCTACCACATCGTCATCCACGGCGATCACTGTTACCTTTTGGGGAATATTCCAGTTGGCGGGGCTAAATTCCAGTCGGGTTGTGTTCAGTTGTCCATTGAGGGTGATCTGGTTGGGTTCGGCTGCCGTGGCAACGACGGCTGTATTCAGAGTCGGCTGTTCGTTGAGGACAATGGTGTAGGTATCGGTATCGCCGTTCTCGCTGACCGAGGTTGCCCCGTCGGTTTCTTCAATGGTGGCTACTGAGGGAGCCTCTTGCACAAATTCCCACATGACACCCTGGGCACGCATGGATACATAAGAACTCGACGCAGGCGTCATTGTGACCGTATAGGTTTTGCCCGGCATAAGCGAGACCTGCCCAATCAATCCCCATTTATCTGCGCCGGGGGCAGCAGTATCCTCATTGAAAAGAGACTGAGGATAGCTCTTGATGACATCGCCGTCTTCAGAAGTCATTGTAAATGTTTGAGTCCCACCGCTGATACCAGCTGTATGCGGCCAGGTAACGTAAACATTGTACACTCCCGGAGCAAAACCGCCCGTCAGGCCGGATGCTGTAACAGTCGTATAGGGAGCCACGCTATTCATATCCTTGCCGAGTACTGTTCCGGCTGCAAATGAGTAATTGTCCGCATCGACACCGGGGGTGTAAGAAAAAACGTAGGCGTGCGGAGCCACGGTCCCGCCGAAGGCGCTGTTATCTGCTTTGCACCCGAGTGCATTGCTTTTAACTGACCATCTGGGCGTCCCGTTCGGCATGCTGAAGTGGTCAGAATCCCAGCCGGTCGAATGGCACTCCACAATAAATACTGCCTGTACCGTTGCTTGACCTGCGATGCAAATAATTATCGCCGCAAGAGCCAAAAATTTACCCGTTCTCATCTGTGTTCCTCCTAAAAAAATTACAATTAATATTCCTTAGCTGTACATCACTTGTACAGCCACAAATCTAATTGTTAAAGGCGCGCAGAAAAAGGATGAATCACTGTTAAAGAGAAAAGGGGAAAAAATGGACGTGCTGAATCCCCTCCGTCCTCGATTTCACCAAAAATAACTCCAGTTTTCTCACAACGCCCTCCAAAAATAGTTGTTGCCGAAAAACAGATGCATCGTTATTAATGATAATCTTAATGCATTGTAGCACTTTTCTCGGATAATGTCAAGAAGCGAGTTTCAATACGGCTTAGTTGCGTTTCTGGCTCCTTTTTTAGGAAAAGACAACAGATAACTTCTGCGAAACTCCATGCCACCGATTATTTCTGTATCCCATGGGTCAGACAGTTCGACATGACCATCTACAAACACGGTATTCCCCATGCCTTTGTTAGGTGCTGCTACCGAAGTTTCGTGGTAGGTGGCAATGGTATCGCCCGGAAAAATGGAATCCAAGGGATGCCTGGGCATAAAACACGTATCATTAAGAATATACGTAGCGGCAAGCGGGATATTGGGGGCCGGCTCGTTGATCTTCCAGATGGTCTCTTCTACAAAAACCAGTACACCAGCGGGATTAAATATCTGGGATTCTTTTTTGACCCCATACGTTTCATATCCGAGAAAATGGTTCTGACTGTATGAATACACAGGGTCAAACGGAACACCAGAGCATGCTGTATGGCCGGAAAACTTGGCAAAATTTCCAAATGTCGGGCAGAGACTTGACTTCATTGTATTAAGGTAGGGCCACAAGGCTCCCGCATATGCCGGATTGATAGCAGGGTCCACCTTTCGATTGTGCCATTGACAAGCAAGCGGCTCCAGCGGAGGAACTCCTCCACCCGGATAGCTGTTCACAATATATTCATAGGATAACGGATACTCTTCGTTATTATCACCCAGATATACTTTCATCGCTACAAGCTGATTCTTGATATTTGCTTTGCATTGCATGGATTTTGCCTTTTCTCTCGCTCTTTTTAGCGCTGGCAATGATATGGTAAGAAGCAACGCAATAATCGCAATGACGACCAATAATTCAATTAATGTAAATCCATTTTGCTTTTTTATTTTCGTCTTCATGATCAAATTATCCTTTCTTCTTTCCACTTTTTTACCAGTCCTATGCCCTATATGTATTGAATAAACGATGGCTTAATATTTTTTATCGAATGTGCCAAAACCGTGCTACCGATGATGAATAACGTCGAAAAAAAAACCAGAAATGCAACCAAATCATACAGCTTAAAAAAATATTTATATTTTAAAGAAGCTGATTGAGTTACTAAATTAATTTATACGCCCAGAATACACACATTTCTCCTAACGACATCGGTAATTGTACCAAAAAATATATCAAGGATGCAAGTAAATTTATATCCAAGTCTTGCGTCACTAAATAGACATGCGACATCTTTATTTGGAAGTGTGCAATTGTTATCCATAATACACATGGGTCTACGCTCTTAAAATACCACAGCTGAAAGAATTGATACCAGACAACCCGGCTGATTATCCAAAAAAGACATTCTTATGCCGAGGCTGCCTAAGAGCCAGAATCCTCGGTACGGTTGAGCGGCCAGTGGCTGGACACTCCCCCTCCCTTATTCCACTCACCGGCATAAGAATGAAAACGGCACTTATTCTTGTATGTTTGTGATCGAAATTACTTTCCCGGTGAAGGTGTTGCAGCCTTCCAATTGGCCGGGTCGTTTCCGCTTGCTCCGGTTTCCGATGAAATCCGTTCCAGCGACATCCCCAGCCCATCCGCCTGGCCGGGCCACGGCGCATAGTCACTGTAATAGACCTCATCAACCCGCACCCACGAAATCTCCTGTCCTACTGAATCAGGAGCCTGCGGCCGTTCAAGAGCGAGCCGTTCTCCTCCATTGGAAAGCGCCCCGCTGTAAGGCCCAAAGATGTTCAGCCCCGGAGTCAGGTCCGTAACACCATAGGCCGCCTTAAACGCCTCCAATCGTACTGTGTCAGCCGCCGGATCAAACGGCACTACCACCAGCCGTCCGCCTGCCGAAAGAGAAAGCCCCAATGGAAATACAAATGTTACTGCATTGTCCAGACGCCAGGCACCATCGGCATTATAGAGGTTGACAGATACGCCGGCAGGATTGAGAATCTCGATATATTCATCATGCGAAGTTCCATCCAGCGGATGATACATCACCTCAGAAATCACAATATCCCCGATCGGCATCAGATTGGCGGAATAGCGCGAAGGTGTCATCGCAAACCAGTAGGCGCCGCCATCCGGATATCGTCCAAGTGAAATCCCGTTTTCCTGCCCTTTAAAGCGAATACAATCAACGATGCGATCTTGGGGTGTACCGGGTAAGTAGGACAGAATCACCTGTTCACCGGCTTTGTCCAGACCAAAGCCCTGTGTAATTGGATTATGGAATCCTGTCACTTCATCATACCCCATTCGACCGCCGGAGACGAGAACCGAAGCGGGCAAGGACCATTTCTTAAGCTGGTCGATGTTGTCAGACAAGTACCAATGGCCTCCCAGCGTTATGTCCGAGGCGGACATATTGAACAACTCGATATAGTCATTCGAGTCATATTCCGGATGGGCAGGATCGCTGTAATCGGTATGAGCAATCACTTCATTAAGAACAATGTCGACCACAGGAACAGTATCCTCCTGGCCGGGTGAACCATGTCTATAGGTACTGGCACGCCAGTTTCCACCGTAATCCAGTGTTCCAAGCGGCTGATCTTCAAGAGCAATTTCACAGACGATCAGCGAGTGTCCCCCACCGTCAGCGGCCATGGGCCAGCCATGTCCATCGTTATAGGTAAATGACACAATTGTACCGTTCCAGAAATCACTTAGCTGAAGAGTTTCACCGGAGTTGGACAGCTTACCACTGTACTGGCCGGCTATTCGATTGGATAGAGATGTTCCGTAACGTGACTCGAATGCAGCCTTATTCTGTACGACCAGCACATATTGTCCGGCACCCAAGGTCTGCAAAGATGTCGGTGCAGAGGCGAAATCAAATGTAATACCATCGCTGATACTTACAGTACTCAACGAAACGGGATTGACACCGATATTCTTCAGCTCGATAAACTCGTAGTCCTGGCTGTCATAGGTTCCTGTCGCATCCGGAGCCGGATTATACATCAATTCGGTAACACGGAGAGAATCCAGTACTCCACCGGCCAACGGCTGACCTGCGACGAATTCCACGGCGCCGGACCAGTGGCTCCAGCGACCGGTGTTGTCTTTCATACGGCAGCGGACACGATAGGTTCTGTCCGGCTTGACCACACTGCCGGGAATGGAAACGGTGTTGTTAAAGGTCGTTAATTCATTACTTTCCCAAACTGCATCGATTTCATATTTTCCTTTTTTGACTCGATATGCATAAGAATCTTCGATCAATGGCTCAGGCCCGGGTTGGGCAGCCAACTCGCCGGTCACACGGACATCGATTGAGAAATCTGAACTGGTTGTACTGGACTGAATCGCCTGAACCGCAATGACATTTGTCCCGTTGACCAGATAATCGTAAGGTGCGGATAACACTACCTCTTCATAACTGTCTGCTTCATGGTTAATCGCTATCGCCTGATTATAGGCAATGAATCCCGCCGGACAATGCGGCCGTGCAACTTCAACACCATTAATCCAGATAATACAGCCATCATCGACATAAACATGAAGTGTAAGGTTCTGTAAACGGCTGACATCCGATACCGAAAAGGTGTTTCGTAAATATAAGGTATAATATCGGTTTTGCATATCGGACAATACGGTATTATCATCATTATCCGCAAATCCGATGCTGGTCCGGCCGGAATCCCAATCATTATCATTGAAGCCTGTCAGCCGCCAGGCTTCGACAGGATCGGACGGTTCAGTTTGTCCCTTAAAGTATTTCCATATCGCTTCCTGATCCAACAGAGTCACCGGTATGGGATCAGTGCCCCCACCTACAGAAATATCGGGCAAAGGCTGCTTTGTAAACGGAGCAACCTCGGCAATACGCCACTTCATCGCTGCAAAGGTCCCTGCTCCCTGCGGATCGCTGAAGGATGAGGTTTGAAATTTCAGGTTATTAGTCGGATAGCCGGTCGAACCAATATAGGAAACGACCGGTTTGGCAGGAATTGCCGCGTCCACCGCTTCGGCAGTCAGAGCTTTGACAGCATAGGTATAGCCATTATTGTACCCGGTCGGCGAAAGGACTGTCTTGTAATATTTCACCATTCCGGGCCAATCTTTTGTACCCCCATAAGTACTGGTCAGAAACTCGTTGTTTTCATACCACTGGCCCTTCTTGTTGATACGAGGGTGATAATCCCACATCGCCCGTTCGGCCTCAATAAACGATTTGGCAGAATTTGAATCACTGATCAATGCAGCGATTTCATCGACGACCTGGCCAGCCTGTTCAGGATTAAACAGAAGATCCAGAAGCTCCCGGCAGCGATTTTGGTATTCGATATTGGCTTCGGAATAGCTAAGTACGTACTTCCAATGTTCCCAATCTGTATAATGTGTGCCCCACTCAAAACTTAAATCCAAATCCCAGGGCAGCATCATCCACTTACCGGTTTCGGGATTGCTGTAATAAATACAATTGGCCTCGGGACGCCGGTCGGAATCGTTGATCGCAATTCCTGCCGCTTTAGAACTGTAGTAAGTTGACAAGTCTGTATATGTTTTCCACCAGTTCAGAGGTTGATAGGGATTGGGTTTATTATAACCAGTACTATCACTAATAAATGAGGCAATATCCGACGATGTTTTAGTCTGTGTAGAACCCTGATTTTTCTTGTCGTAGCCGCTATCCATTCGGTAAAGATTTCCATCCGGCAGGCTATGTTCGTCCAGAAAGGCGCCATCCGGATTTTCAATAGCGAGATATAAGCCCCAGTAATCCCCGATGTACTGCGCGGCTCCACTTTCCGCTGCTGCATCAATAATACGGAATTGGAAATAATTGGTATTGCTTGCAGGCACGCCGGCCATATTGTAGAGGCGATATGCCAGCGTCTCATTGAGGAACAGACCTCCGGCCCCTTGATCCCACGAACCCGGATGCGGATACTGCCACCAGGGGCAACCTCCCATACCGACATTCATTTTATCCCATTTTTTTGTGTACTTGTTACCATAATCGTTCCGAGCCTGGAAGTAATGCCCCCGGTTGAAATCAAACTTCCACTTATTCTTACCCCAGTTGAAAGTTGAGGCCTGACCACGGATACGGTAGTGAATATTGTCATACACCTTGCCGTCATAGACAAGTGTCCCGCCGAAATGATATTGTGTGTCATCCCATGAATGATTATACTGACAGGTCAGTACATCGGTTTCCCGAGCGATCAAATGATAGACCGGCAGAGACCGCATTACAGCTTCATTGAAGTTTTGAACCGTATTGAGAGGTGCTAAACCACCGGGATTAATAGCCCCGCTCCAAGCAGGGACACCGTCGTAAATAAAATACGCAAAATTCGGCTGCGGATCATCCGCATATGGTACACGAAGATTCAAACCCGTCGAATCAGTAACTTTAATTCGATAACGAACAAGACGACGGTGTGTTTGGATTGCTGCGGGAAGCTGTACGCTGTATATACCATCCCCAGCAGATTCATCTCCATCAAGACCGTCATCATGCATCGCTACAGTTGTCCAGTTGGCTGCGCTTTCATAAGCTGAATTCGGCAGAGTCGGTGTACTGGTATTCAGATTCGGCAAAGTGATGGGAATATAATTGCCCGGATCAACAAGTTGATAAAGAAGCAAAACTGAAGCAACGCCATCCGGATCGGTTACTTTGGCCGTAATGGTGACAATTTGCCCACTCCTGGGTTGTTCAGGTAAGTGCTTGACTTGACGGATATGGGGGGGAATATTCTCGGCGAACACTGCTGCATTCAGATCGCCCGGGGTAGGATAGGCACTGCGCCAACTCCCGGCCAGATTGTTGTCAAACGTCGGATGAATGAGCTGAATCGAATGTCCTGTACCGCCCGGCACAACATCCGGCACCGCATCTCCCACCGTCGGCCAGGGAAATCCCAACTGGTAATCTACACTGTCAATCGTATTGCCTTTGGCATCGCAAAGCTGAATGCGTTCGCCTTCGTTATTTAGCCCTCCTGCAAAAGGCCCCATTACAACAGAAGGGTCGGTTCCATATTTCTGAGATATCGTCACGGGATCGTATGCCAGACCGGGGTCTTCGGCAATGACCAAGTAAGAGTCGGGAGGGAAAACGGTACCCTGTGGAAAAGTATAGTCAACACCGTCACAGAAATGCCAGCCCGAGATATCCACATCATACGGACCGGTGTTATACAATTCGATGAACTCCACAAGCTCAGTCTTGAGGTCCGGATTATAATGAATCTCATTGATAACGATGGTCGAATCGCCCCGTTGGAGCCAGTTTACGGCAACTACCGACATATCTTCCATATTGACACCATCCTGACCGACCAGATCAGCACAGTCATTGGTGTACCCTTGACAGCCAAAAGGATCCAGCCACTGCAGCGCTATCAACAAGATATCCGCCAATCCGACTTCGCAATCTCCGCTGATATCTCCGTCGGGGCAGGCCGTCATCCGCTGTCGCGTGGTAAACTGCCAGATATCCCCCTCTACCGCAAGCTGTCCATCGACATATTCATCGACACGCCAATAGTAGGTGGTCTCGGCATTGGGGGTAGGATACCCCGGATATATCGGCAAGGCAACTTCTCCCAAGTAAGGGAGCGGAAAACGCGTTCCCGCATAAACCTTATACGAAGTTGCCCAGCTATCGCCGGACCAGGTCAGGTTCTTGTCTGACAAAGAGACATTGGCCGCTCCATCAGCCGGGGCAGGATTTGCGGTTTTTCCCCCGGTGGTAAAATTCCATTCATCCCCTTGGAAAATATCTGCGCCAACCACTGTATCAACGCGCCAGTAATAAGGTGTTATATAGTCCAATGTTCCCGTCTCAAACGGCGGATGAACATTGGTATATTTCGTGTTTGAAGTGATATCCGGATTCGTTCCGAAGTATAAATCAAATGTCGCATTGGGAACTTCAGGTTCTTGCCAGTTCAACTGTACCGACGGATAAACGCCTGTTGAGGCACGCGCCGGCACAGGACTGTGGGCAAGGACCGCTGCGCGTATCTGAACATTATCAATGAACAACTGGCTGTCAATCGTTCCCAGACTTTTAAACTCCAGCCATAGCGCCTCCGATTCCGAACGTCCGGTCCTCGTATTCAATAACACATAGGTCTCAAGGGTTGCCACATCCTGTCCGCCAAAGTCCGGCGTGATAGTAACACTGTCAATCATTGTCGCCCCGATTGCCGTCAGTGATACACCATCGGCGGCACTGGCGGCGGTCCCGCCCGCCCAGAGAGCGATACGCATTGGAAAAGAAGCTTTTCCGGAACGTTTGCCGAAAAGAAAGGTGACTCCACAACCCATATTTTCCGACCATGTACCAATTTGTTGATAAATCAATCCTACATTTGCGCCGGGGGGATTTCCGATAAAGCCGGCCCATATATTGCCATAGGGAGTAAAGGGAAGCCCATTACCGCTGGGGCCTGTAGAATATTCCACCCAACCGCTGATGTCATGCCAATCGTTGAAAGTATACGTCACCGCCCCCGCCGCTAATGGATTATCCTCAAAACTGGTATTGCTTAGCGGTGGATCAAAAAGCCCCCCTAAAGCTGCAGCCGTTATCAGCATTAAAATTATAAATCCCGCTTGATATGACTTCTTCATCGTCATCGTCTGTTCCCAGCAAAATCAATAGATGTTATCCTGATGGACAACGTTTATACAAGAACACCCTTTCTTAATACGGCAAATTCATCCACCCAGTTGACCCCAAAACCCCAGCTTTTGGAATTCTATTCAACTCGTACACCACCCCATACCATCTGTTGTGAGAGCCATAGCGGGCGGGCTGCATATACTCTTTACAGCCCACCCGTTTTATGACTTATTTTTCCGGCCGTAAAACGCTATTAGCTGCGTTTACGACGAAGTACCAAACCACCCAACCCCAGCAGAACCATTGTTGCCGGTTCGGGCACT
>CAZYQN010000023.1:0-54503 GCA_964649955.1 uncultured Pirellulales bacterium | reverse complement strand
ACAGAGTTAAGGAATCAAGATTCTAACAAAAAACCTACCCCCAATCCACCCCCAGTCCTTTTGTCTTTGACGCTGGAGAACCGCTGGGGCTATTTTTCGTATGAATTTTACCCTTGACAAATGGTTTGAGATAGTGTATATGTTTGCCCACTAAAGACTTAGGTTCTTTAGGGCGGTTAGCTCAGTTGGCTAGAGCACCAGCTCGACACGCTGAAAGCCGGACTCCGAAGGGGGGGGATTTACCCGGTTGTGTGCGCAGCCGGCGGTTTTGTTTGTGGCGGTATTATAGCAGGGCGGTGCTGAAGTAGCGTTCGGCGCGGTCGGGCAGGACTGTGATGATATTTCCTTTGAGGGTTTTGGCCAGTTGGCGTGCGGCCCAGACATTGGCTCCCGATGAAATGCCGACCAGCAGACCATGATCCATTCCCAATGAGCGGGTTGTTCCAATCGCATCTTCATCCGTCACTTCAATCACTTCATCAACCAGCGAGACATCCAGCACGGCCGGGATAAAACCATCGCCGATGCCCTGTATTTGGTGCAGTCCGGGTTCATGGCCGAGCAGGGCGGAGACGTTTTTGGGTTCCACGGCGACGATTTTGACGTCGGGTTTATGTTCGCGCAGGAATTTGCCTACACCCTGCAATGTTCCACCGCTTCCGACGCCAGCGATGAAGGCATCGACTTTGCCGCCGGTCTGCCGCCAGATTTCGACGGCCGTCTGCTGGTAATGACATCGGGGATTGTCCGGATTTTCAAATTGCTGGGGTACAAAGACTTTTGGATTTGAGGCGGCCAACTGCTTGACGCGTTTGACCGCCCCTTCGATACTTTCGGCGGCGGGGGTTTCAACCAGCTCGGCACCCAGCGCCCGAATCAGCTTTTTGCGCTCGACGCTCATATTTTCGGGCATCATGATGATGACTTTGTAGCCTTTGAGACGGCCTACCAGGGCGACACCTATGCCGGTGTTGCCGGAGGTGGGTTCGGCGATGATAGAGTCGGGTTTGAGCTTGCCGTCGCGTTCGGCTCCTTCGAGCATCGCCATGGCGACGCGGTCTTTGATGCTGCCGCCGGGGTTGAGGAATTCAGCCTTGGCGAAGATTGATTCGCCTTTGAGTTGTATCAACGGCGTGTTGCCAATCAAGCTCAGAATGTTGTCTGTCAGCATGGTGATCCTTGTTCAAAAATAAGAATTAATCAAGCTCCTATTATACTCTAATCTCGTGTGAAATATCCATAAGATAATTTGCGGGGCAAATCCAGCCGGAGATTTGAGAGGGGGGGAAGGGTATGACACGTTTGAATGATTCTGTCCGGGTTTTGCTTTACGGGGGGTTTTTGCTTGACCGGAAGGTGTTGAATACAGTACAGTTATAAAAGATGGGGAATCGGGGGCAATAGGCCGATTTTCGGGGTGATTTTGAGTTGTGCGATGTCTTTTGGGTTGTTTGAATACTCTTTCAGATATGGAACGAGGCGAAAGCTATGAGAAAAAAGGGATTTACCTTAATCGAACTGCTCGTTGTGATCGCCATCATCGCTCTTCTTTTATCCATTCTTATTCCGGGACTCAAGAAGGCCAAGGATAAGGCTAAAGACATTGTGTGCCGTACGCACGTCAAGGGGCTTGGGGTGGCGATTCTGCTGTATCTGAATGAGTTTGATTCGAGGGCGTTTAACAATCGGGAATCGAACGGGCATCTGTGGTATGACGCTGCGGGCAACCTGATTACGCCTGCCAATACGAGCTGGTGGGCGGATGCGTATTGGGGGCTGGGGTACCGGGCTTATGCTTCGGATGAAAAGGTGTTCAGTTGTCCGTCGTTTGTGTTGAAGACTGTGGCGGATGTGATGTACGCTGACCATGCCAACTATAAGACCACCCGGACGGATTTGACGCGCGTTTCGGGGTATGGACTGAACAGCTACTTTTTCCGTGATCCGGAGGCGGCCACTACCGATCCTAACCGGAACCATCGGAAAATCAGTACGTTGAAATCGCCGAGCCGTTTTATTGTGACGCATGACCATATGGAGCCCAAGGCGGAGGGTGATTCGAGCAACAACGAGCAGGGGGATATGTTTTATATTCCGGCGGGAGGGTCGTATAATCTGGTGCACTATCGTACGGGGGATCGACAGGCCTACTATGGAGGAATATTCCGGCACGGCAAAAAGAATCCATCGTGGGACCAACCGTCGAATCTTGCGGCGCGGCTGACTCAGATCAGCACCGCTCCCAACGGCAGTGTGAATGTTTTGTTTGTTGACGGCAGCGTCGATAGAATTATGGAAACGATCGGGACGGATATTCCGGAAAGCATGTACAGGGGAATGAGACGGTGAACAGTTAACTGTTGAGGAAGGGGAGCGATTTGATTCGCAGGATGATTTCAATTTCTAATTTTTGATTGCCGATTGTATGACATGACGAGATGAGACTTCAGGATGATGCAAAGCTGTTTGTGGAGGCGGTGAAGGCGTCGGACTATACGGTGGTTTTGACGGGGGCGGGTGTTTCAACGGCATCGGGGATTCCGGACTTTCGCAGTGCCAACGGGTTGTATTCGAAAATTTCGCAGGAGACATTTGAGCTGGAATTTCTGATGAGCCGGCCGGAGGAGTATTATCGGATCGCGATTGAGCATATTCATCCGCTGGCAGACCGGGAGCCGAATGTGACGCATCGGATGCTGGCGGAGCTGGAGAAACGGGGGTTTGTGGATATTCTGATTACGCAGAATATTGACGGGCTGCATCAGAAGGCGGGGTCGGAAAATGTGGTGGAGTTTCACGGGAATGTGACGGGGTTTTATTGTACGCGGTGCCGGGAGAGCTATGAGCGGGCGTGGGTGGATGAGCAGATTCGCGGGCGGGGGGTGCCGTATTGTTCGTGCGGGGGGATGGTTCGGCCGGGCATTGTGTTTTTCGGGGATATGATTCCGCTGGAAGCGCTGACGGCGGCACAGCTTTCGGCGGAGCAGGCGGGGGTGTTTGCGGTGCTGGGGTCGTCGCTTCAGGTGCAGCCGGCGGCGGGGATGGCGGCGCTGGCGCGGCGATGCGGGGCGAAGCTGATTATTGTCAATCGTGATCCGACGGGGTTGGATGTGCTGGCGGATTGTGTATGTGTCGCGGATTTGTCGGCGTTTTCGGAGGCGGTGCTGGGGCTGCTGTAAGAGGGGAGAGGCAAGCGGGGATGGCGTACGTTTGAAAGACGGGGAGAATCTGTTTTTTTGCTTTCAAAAACCACTTCAAAAATCCAAGAAAAAATACCTAAACAGTCGCTCGCGGCTATTTTTGTATCTACGGTTTTATGTTGATGTTGCACTGTTTTGTGAGACGATGAAAACATCCTGATTTTTACCGAACCTTCGTATTGTGTCTTGACAGTTGGTCGGGATAAGTGCTACTGTGTTAGTTAAGTCGGTGCATCCTTTTGATAATAACAACCATCTCATGATATGCTCATTTAGATTTCTTCATCGAGCAGCTTTGTTGAATTCTGGATTGGTGTGTAAACACATAGGAACAGGATTAATTCAGGAGGCGATTATGTAATATCTATTTAATTGCACACCCATATGTCAATTTATTAACGGGCATTAAAACGAGAAAAATACTTCTTCGATGGGGATTTTCATATATTGAATCAGCATCGGAAGCTAATCAAGAAGGGAGTATGAGTATGTCAGCTACCTATAAAACCCATTGGGACAGATTGCTGTCAAGACAAGGAACTCAGGCTATTGATATGATTGCATCGATAAAGGAGGATACTCTGAATGAGTTTCTCAAGTCGCACTTCAAGTACGATAACGCACACTATACTTTACCAATTACGCGAACCTTTAACGCTAACGGGACACCACGAACTTTTGTGCTTACGGTTAAAATCGAAGCGCCAATAAAGATAGACCTTCCTCCGTTTACTCGTCCTCCATTATTTACCCCGATGACGGCAGGACATTGGACTGCGTTAGAGCATAGAGCGGTTGTTCATCGTATTCCTCGAGAGAATGATCCAATCCCCAACATTCGCATTAACTGTCCAAAACTTTCTTTTAAAATCGAATGGGAGAAGCTAAACGGAACCGGAAATTGGGAGCTCAATATCGGATCACTTGAGGCAGTCGCCGAAGGTTTCCTCGAGGTCATCTCAAAGAGAGAAGGCTCGTTTCTTAAGATTCACCCTACCAAGATTTGTTTTGACAAGGCCGATACTAGTTTTTCAGAAAACATATCAGCTGCACTTGGAAGCGCAGATGTTGCTTTGCGTTCCGAAGTAAATGAAAAATTCAGAGACTTGGCCGTTATTCTTTTAAACATTGCAGTGACTGAAGCGGCGCCTAATTTTATTCGTGAAATACTCATTCCAACCCTGACAATCAAGGATAAAGACATTACTGTTTCCTACCTCAATATGGAAGAAAATATATTGACGATTGGGGCGACTTTGGATGCGATTGCTCTACGAGCTGAGGCTTCCTTGTTCTGCAGCAAGAACCTTAGTTATTTTAGTGTAATCCTGAATGAAGACATTGAAGAATCAGGAGGGATGAAAGCGTTCTTTGATGCTAAAGGAAATATTCTGCCGGATGCGGATATCAAAAAGAAACTTCCTCGGGCTATGAATTTCATAAAAAAATTAGAAAAAGCAAATGTAATCCAGAAAAGTCCAAAACGGGAAATTGATATCTCCCGGTTTGGCAGTAAAGTATCCGAGGGAATGGCTATCGGCATCAATGAATACTTCTTCGATACGGTGGCGAATGCTTCCTTACCTGCTCCGACGAATGACTGTACTGACTGGAAGGAATTTGCTGGAGCAGTACGCGGACGTGCATGCTGGTGGTCACGTATTGCCAATGCTGATACTAACATTACCGATACGGGCAGCGGCTTTAAGTTGTCCGGCAGTGTAGCAGTTGATGTCGGGGGTGCCTTAGAAGGGTGCGTAAGGAAATTTTGGGATTGCAGTTGGCATTGGGCATGTGAGAGAATCGGTCTGGCGTTGAAAGGACGTCCCGAGATAAGCATTCGACTCGAAGACGATGGGGACGGGATTCTTTTTGTGGCAAAAATCGAACGAATGCCCGAGCTTGATGCCGATCTTCCATTTCCGTTTAACAAGGTTATCGAGTTTTTCGGACATGTAATCTTGGCGTCATTTCGAGTTGTTTTTAATCTGATACTTTCACAGATCAAACTTCGCGTTATTCCTGAAGATATTGCGATCCCTGTTGAAGGACACCACACAGGGTTACATTTGTCAGCTTTTGATGCCTTTTATTACAAGAGACCGAGTGCTCCGTTTGCCGGGCAAGCACCCGCAAACAAGTTACTGTTTGGCTGTTATGCTGTTTCAGTGGAGCCGAGGCAAATATGAAATCGGGCAAGATAATGAGTCTGAACAAAAACGTTTGCAGCGATTTCTGTATCTATCTATGGTGTTATGTTTATGTTGGAGAAATATAAATACGGAACCTTAATTCAGGAGGCGATTATGTCAAAACGTACACTAATTACAAGTCTATGTATCATGGTCATTCTATCAGGATGCTGTGAATCTACAAAAAAGGGAGAATTAAGTCCAGTCGAAATCGATGTGGCGATGCGTTCGCTTGCACGTGGATTTGTAAAAATGAAGAAAGAACTCAAAGGCCAGAATACAGGACTGGTGGCATCGGATGCAGAGATCGTCTTAAATATAGCATATGCAAAAACAGACAATGGCAAATTCACAATTGGATTAGCTGCACCCATAGTATCCGGGATTGGCGGAAATGCCGGTTATGAAAAGGCAGGGGGTCAGACCAATACCGCCGGCAATACAATTACCATAAAGTTTAGAAGTTTATTATTTAATAAGACAACGACAGAAAAGGATAAGGAGAAAGTCACTGTCGAAGGACCGGTGGATCCTGAGTTTATAAAAAAATTGTATGCTATATTGGATGCAAACAATTTTCAAGCAAAAGAAAGCGGGCAGACCACGAAAGAAAGCGAACAGACCACGACCACTCTCATGAAAGAAATTGATAATTAAAAATCGGGGATAGGAAAATGAAAATCGAATTTCTTTACATTTAGAGGAAATTCTCATGGGTTGTATAGAAAATACTGACATTTTGTTTCTATAAAGTAATTAGCCAAACCGTTAACCCCACGCTGTAAGAGGACTACCGCTTGACCCAGTCCCATTTACGACCCAAACAATGTCTGACATTGCCATTCTTAAAGAATTTGTCACAAGGGGGATTCTAACGGTATTCAAACATTTCTCTAATAATTGCGGGGTATAGTATGGGTAGTAAGAATAAGAAAGACTACTTCATACAGAGAGGACGATTATGGAAAATGTTCAGCAGGAACAGGAATTTTGTTTGCGTGATGACAGTATTGAGGGGCTTTTGCTGATGGCTGTGCTGGGGCAGGAGTCATTGCGGGAGGCGGCGATCCGGGAGCTTGGCCGGCGAAAAGCAATCCGTGATAATATGGAGTTTGCGGAGCTATATATGACGAATTTAAGTGTAGCCGCCTGTTGAGCGAGGCGGATGGAGCATTGGGGGTATTTGGGGGGCAGAAAGTTCTTGACAGCCATAGTTGGTGGCCGGTACGATACATTTCCGTTAAGAACTCATCTTTTTTGTTGTAAATACGGAGTGTGCCGGTGCGACAGGTAGAATCGAAGTCATGCAAACTTAGACGTTTATCGTTCATTTTGGCAGTGTTGTCATTGGTATTGGCGGGCTGTCGAGACAATCCCAAAGACAAGGCCTCCAAGGCGGTGCATGAGCAGATTGACAAGGCTCTTCACCAGGCGGCATTGAAGGAAATTGATGTTGCTCAGGCACAGCAGATGGTGGAGCAGGCCATAAAAAATTTCCAACCTGCAGGTTTGGCCAAGGATTCGGCGCTTCTGGTCAACGGACATCTGACATTGAACCGGGGGTTGTCACTTCAGGCCGACCTGGCACTCAAGGCCGCTCCAGTTCGCAAGGCCATTGATGCGATTGCTTCTGAGTTACTGCTTTCGCAGCAGCGACTGCTTGAGAAGGAACGCATTGACAAGATGCTGGCCCTGCAGGACAGCGAGATCGTTGAACTGGGGGCGTTGATCGCGGGCGCTGCCGGACAACCCGGACTTCAGGGGCGGTTGGCAGAGGCGGGGGCAGAGATAAAGCAACTGGTGAGCCAAAAAGAAGGAATTGAGAAAGAGAAGGCCAAATTTCAGGCGGTGGTGGATGACTACAAGGCCCGTTCTGAGGATATCCTGAAAAGGGCCGATCTTGCCAAAGGTGATGAGAAACTCGGATTACAGCAGCAGGCGTATGCACTTCTTCTGGAACGTAAAGATGATTATGTTCAGATTCAATCGGCAGAAAACAATATCGATGTGCTGGACGGACAGATAGCTCTGGTTCAGACCCGGGTTGACTTGCTCCAGGATAACCTTCAGAAGACACAATTACAGATAGAAGCACTTGAAACGGCTGAGAGCCGTAAACTCCTTAAGAGCCAAAAGACCGAGATCGACCAACTGCTTTCGGAACAGCAGAAGCGGATCAATGGATATGCCGATGCAATCAAAGCGGGGCTGGATGCCTATCGTCAGGGCGCCCAGGAGGTTTGCGATGTCCTTGAGCAGGCGGCCGGACAGTATGAGCAGGTTGTGTCCGGTGATGCAGGGCTGCCGGCGGCCATTCGACAGGCTGACAGCTATACTTATGCAGCAATGGCTTATGCCGAGCAGGTTGCATTTTTGCGTGAAGTGGCGATGCGGTTGACGGGGATTGTCGCTTCTTCGGATGAATCGCTTGTGCGAGGGCTGGCGGAGCGTCTTCCGCTGAGTGCGGATATTGACCCCGAGCAACTTGAGAAGATGATGAATTTGTATGATCAGGCGGATAAGGCCTACGGAAACGCTTTTGAGCGTGCCCGGAGGATATCTGAATACGGCAAAGAGGCTGCGTGCAGTGTTTTAAAAAGCCAGGTGCTTGCCGTTTTTAATAAGATGAAGCTGGCGGATGCCCTGGCTCAGTACGATCTGGCTAACCAGGCACAGGCCCGTCTGGAAGAGCTGAAAACTCAGGGTCAGGAATTCGGTTCACTCTTTACGCTGTCCGAGGTGGCACGTCTGCTGGAGCAGGGATTGGCCTATGTTCCATCGCTTCCGGTCAATGTGGAACTGCACTTTGAGGCGATCCGGCAGCGCTTCGGGGAATGGAAACGGTTGACGACTCCGGAACAGCAGGCAGCGGCGGTGGAACAAAATCTGCTTGAGATCGAGGGACTGGTCCGTACCCACGGCGATGAGATGGCCAAGCTGATCGATCCCCTTAAGCAGGAAATGCTGGCGGCCAAAGAACGCGGATTCGTGTCCTCCCCGACGACCTCTGCGGGCGGGCCGGGCGAACCCAACAGCATCTGAGTTCATTCTTTGTTTTCGGTATGAAGTTTTAAGAACAGCATAAAAAATCTGTCGATGACGGCAGTGAGAGTATATTCCAATTGTCCTTTGGAGTTTGGTAATGAAATTATCGGAGTTGCTGCGGGCGGAATGTGTGCGAGCCGGTTCATCGGCAGATGATAAGGCATTGGCGTTGTGTGAGATCGCGGGACTGGCCCGAAAGAGTTCCATTTGCCGCAATGTTTCCGAAGAGGACATTCTGGAAGCACTTCAGGACCGCGAAACGCTGGGGGCGACTGCACTGGGTAACGGGATCGCTATTCCCCATTGCCGGATGAGAGGCATACACGATTTTGTCGTGGGGCTGATGACTGTTCCCGGAGGAGTGGATTTTGAGGCAGAAGACGGCAAAAAGGTGCGTTTGCTTGTGTTTATCATTGCTCCTCATGACCAGAGCGATACCCATATCCGCCTGTTGTCGGTGTTGTCGCAGACGCTGCAGGATCCGGATGCGGTGACGCGAATGATCGCGGCCCGGAGCAAGAAACATCTGGCCGAGATTTTCGTGGAGGCCGCCAGCCAGGAAATTCAGGCAATTGAGCCTGCCAAACGCAACCTTGTACATATCTTTGTTCAGGATGAGAAGGTTTTTAAAAACATTCTTGATGCAATCTCCAGTCTTGAAAGTATTTCGCTGACGATTTGTGAGGCGGCTAATGCACGAAGCTATCTGACGCGTATCCCATTGTATGCGGAATTTGCCGACAATGGAAAGCCGAAGACCGGCAAGGTGATTGCCGCATCAGTTGAGCGTCAATTAAGCAATGAGGTTATCCGTCGTATTGAGAGCATAACCGGCAGCTTGTTTGAGTGTACGGGAATCATGGTGACGGTTCAGGAATTGTCGTATTGTGCCGGGGCGCTTGAGATGTAACAGGCTTTTTTGCGGCGACGCGGTGAAAGGAGAACGTTGGCCGATCTACGCATCAATTTGTATGACAATCTTTCAACGCTGATCGACGCGGGTGTTCCTATCGGCCGTGCGCTGAAAACGGTGCAGAAACGCGGACGTATCGGGAAGGTGTTCCGTCAAATCGAAGAGGAGGTTGCCCGTGCGACGAGCCTTGCAGAGGCGGTAGAGGCACGTCAACATTATTTTGATCCGCTGGATGTGGCACTTATTCGTGTTGGAGAGGACAGCGGACAAATTGCCGAAGTATTTCAAATGCTTGGGGAATGGTACAGTTTTCGTCAGCGGCTGAACCGGACTATCCGTTCGGGCCTGGTGCTTCCATTCATTATGATCAATGCTTTGGCCCTGTTGGCGCCGGTGCCCGGTTTTGCCCTCGGGGGATGGGATGTCGGAGCTTACATTCGTAACATTATCTCTATCCTGGCGTTGTTTTATATTCCCGGCTTAATCATTCTGGGGATCCTGTATTTGACGCCTCAGCGAGGTCTGCTGCGGGGGGTTCTGGATGCGTTTGTTCTTCGGATTCCCGTGCTCGGAGCCGCCGTGCGTGATATGGCACTGAGCCGGTATTGCAAGATATTCGGGATTACGTTAAAAGCGGGGTTGCCGATTTTCCGTGCATCCGAACTGGCGGTTGACGCGGCCAAGAATGCAGTGATACGACGAGCGGTTCAGGGCGGAGCGGATGCTGTGAAACGCGGCGATGCAATGAGCACCGGGTTCAGCCGGCGCCGGCTTCCTGCGGATTTTATTGCGGTTTGGGAAGTCGGCGAAGAAACGGGCGATCTGGATGAGTCTGCTTTACGGCTGGGGCGTATTTACGGGGAAAATGCCGAACGGGGTTTTCAATCCACTGCTGCCTGGGTGCCGCGAATTGTTTATTTCATCGTGATGCTTGTGATGGTCTATTTTATCCTTAAAGGGTATGGACAGATTTACGGCAAGCTCGGCGGCGGTTTATAATTTTGAACTGCCTGCTATCCCTTCAGGTCTTTGCGGTATTGGCCGGGGGTTACACCGAAGGTTTGTTTGAAGATGCGATGAAAGAAATGGATATTTTCGTAGCCGCAACGAGAGGCGATTTCCGAACAGCGCAGCGCTGAGGAGCGAAGCAATGTTCGGGCGGCTTCCAGACGGAGCTGTTTTTGATAGGCCAGCGGTGCAGTCCCGAATGTCTTCCCGAATGCCCGAAACAGGTATCCCTTTGACAATCCTGCCACTGTTGCCAGTTCTTCGATGTTTAATGTTTTGTTATAGTTCTGTTCAATATATTGTCGTACGCGAACCAGGCGTTCATCGGCGATGGCCGCAGAGGCGTAAGGCTGAACGCACGCCTGAAGAATGAAATGGAAAAGTTTGAGCAGGGCATACTGAAGATAGAATTCCGAAAGTTGGTGCTCCACCCCCGCCAGATCGGTTATTTCGGTGAGTAAGGCGTTGAGCAGGTGTGTTTCGGCTTCCGATAGACGAATGGGATTATTCAATTGGATTTGCGTGCCGGTTAATTGGCTGAGCAGATTTTCAAAGGGTATATCCATTGCCTGATGCCGTTCATTTTCCAATGTGAACGTGATTTCAGAGTAGACGGCATTTCCGAAACGAGTGATAAAATCGTGTGACCGGCCGGGAGAGACGATTACGACCGTTCCCGGCTGGGCCGAGTGAACCTGTTCATCCAGCAGGCAGGCTCCCCGTCCGGCCGTATAGAGGACGATGTGGTATTGGGGGTGCCGATGTTCACCGAATGTTTGTATATCTCCGATCGGACGGTCTTGTCCGATTGCCGTGTGTATTATAAGAGGTCGATATATGTCGCCATTAAGGCGTAAGCTCAGTACGCTGCTCTGGGGGAAATCATCTTTTTTGCGGACATATCGATACATAGGTCATTATTGTGCAATAAAAGGCGACAAACAGCCATATAATCTTCATAATGAAACTATTATAGTGTAATTATTAGGGAATGGTCAAGCGGGATTTATAGTCTTTATGCAGGATAGCCGGATATATGAGAGATGAGCAGTGGCAGATCATTCTGGATTTGATAGACGGCAGGCCGGTTTTGCCGCGTCCTGCAGGATTTATCATTGACAGTCCGTGGCTGCCGGGATGGGCGGGGATTTCGACACTGGATTATTTCAGCAGTGATGGATGCTGGTTTGAGGCGAATAAGAAGGCCGTTCAAACTTTTTCCGATATCATTTTTTTACCGGGTTTCTGGGCTGAGTTCGGGATGTGTACCGAACCGAGTGCTTTCGGAGCTAAATGTACATTTCATCGCAATGAGCTGCCGTTTGCTGACAAGGTTATCTTTCGGCCTGACGATATTGACCGGCTGACTGTTCCGCACCCGGAGACGGACGGATTGGCGCCGTTTGTACTGAATCGGCTGTGCCTGAATCGAACACGCATAGAGGCATTGGGGCATAAAATCCGTTTTGCCGTTGCACGGGGGCCCCTGAATATTGCTTCATTCCTGATGGGGACAACGGAATTTCTGATGTCGCTGCGGACAGACACGGACAAGATACATACTCTCCTGAATATTATCACTGAGTATATTGTGCGATGGCTGGAACTGCAAAAGAAAACGATTGACTCCATTGACGGTGTGTTTATTCTTGATGATATTGTCGGCTTTTGCGGTGAGCCGGATTTCCGGGAATTCGCTGCACCGTATCTGCGGCGAATTTTTAATTGTCTCGATGTATCTGTGAAGTTCTTTCACAATGATGCAGACGGGCGAGGGTGTGCGGGTCATTTATCATCGCTGGGTGTGAATCTTTTTAATTTCAGCTTTTTGCACTCACTTGAAGAAATGAAGACATGGACGAATAATCAAGTAGTTCTTTTGGGGAATATCCCGCCGCGCGATGTGATGGCTCTCGGTACACCGGATGATGTGCGTCGATGCGTGCGTGAGGCTCTTGGGCCGGGTGGAGGCAACGGGCGTATTCTGCTGTCTTGCGGCGGCGGGATGCCTGACGGTGTATCGACCGAAAACATACGAGCATTTCTTGAGGCTGTACAGGGGTAAAACACAATGGTACATTCCATACAAGTCAGACGGACGGCGTTTGCTGCCGGGATGCTTTTTACGGCGATCTGCATCCCGGCGTATGCATTTCCTCTTGCGTTTACATTGACGGCGGAAGATGCGGCGATCCTGCCGGTTCCTTTGTCGATGGAACTGGCTCGCATATCACTTCCACAGCCGCATACTGCACATCTGTATCGAATTGACGGTGATAAAAAAATACGGCTGGCCTGCCAGACGGAGACGGGCAGAACCGACAGACTATGGTTTATTCCCGACCGGACGATTCCACAGGGGCAAACCATCAAACTGGAATTGGCAATGGAAACGACGGAACAGTCCGCCGGGCCGCTGACGGCGTCGGCAGATCATACAAGCATAACGCTGGGGTATAAAGACCTGCCGATACTGAGTTATTATCATGCTATGCATCCGGTGCCGGAGGGCGTCGATCCAATCTTCCGTCGGAGCGGATTTATTCATCCGCTGTATTCGCCTGACGGACTTGTGCTGACGCGCATTCAGCCGCGTGATCACTATCATCATTACGGCATCTGGAATCCCTGGACCGTAACGAAAATTGAAGGCCGCGAGGTGGATTTCTGGAATCTGGCCAAGGGCGAAGGAACAGTGCGGTTCGGGGGACTGCTGTCCACTGTGGCCGGACCGGTGTATAGCGGATTTAAAGTACGGCAGGAGCATGTGATGTTTGTCCGCGAGGACAAGACTGAGAAGATCGCTATCAATGAGGTGTGGGATGTTCGGACATCGGCGATAACGCTGGACGGCCGTACTGTCTGGGTGGTGGATATGACGACGATGCTGAACAATGCTCTGAAAAGCGATATTGAACTATCGGCGTACCGGTACGGGGGCGGATTGGGTTTTCGTGCGACGGATGACTGGAATAAAGGGAACCTGTCCGTGCTGACCTCAGAGGGCAAGCCCCGCAATGCTGCTGATGGAACACGGGCGCGATGGTGTGATGTCCGCGGTTCGGGAAACAAAAACGGCAGTACGGCAGGCGTTCTGTTCTTGAGCCATATCGCCAATCGCGAACATCCTGAGCCGATGCGGGTCTGGCCGGAAGACGCCGGGCCGAACGGTGCGATGTTTTTCGAATTCTGCCCGATCCGGCACAATGCCTGGGTTTTAAAGCCGAATACCGAATATGTACTGCGCTATCGAATGATCGTTTATGACGGAACAATAACCCCTGAAACAGCGGAGGTCTTATGGAAAAATTATGTACAGCCGCCCATTCCCCAAATGCATGGCGTCTTATAGGAGTGCTGGCGATTCTGGCGTCGATGGCACTGCAGGCGGACAGCCCGGCCAAAGGCCATATATTGATCTATACGAAAAACGGCCAGGGCTATATTCATGACAATATTGCCGCCAGTGTTGAATGTCTCAAAGGCATTTGTGAGGGGAACGGCTGGACATATGAAGTGACGGATGATGCCGGGGTGTTCACGACGGAAAAAATCAAAACATTCGATGTGCTGGTCTTTTCGAATACCAATAACGAGACGTTTGACAATGATGAGCAGCGTAACGTTTTTCAGGCGTATATTCGCGAGGGCGGGGCATTTGTGGGAATTCACTCGGCATGCGGGTCGGAACGCAACTGGCCGTGGTTTTGGGCAAATCTGGGCGGCAAGTTTGTACGGCATCCTCCGCTACAGAAATTTGATATTGCCGTCATCGATAAAAAGCATCCTTCCACGGCGCATCTGCCGGATGTCTGGAAATGGGAGGATGAGTTTTATTATATGAATGAGCTTAATCCCCTTGTCAGGGTCGTGTTGGCCGGCGATCTTCGTACGCTCAAGGATGACCAGAAAGACAAGTATCCCGGTCGGACTTTCGGCGATTATTTTCCAATGGCCTGGTATCAGGAATTTGACGGAGGATACCAGTGGTATACGGCGCTGGGTCATAAAATCGAGTATTACAAGGATGCGAATTTTGTCAGGCACCTTGAAGGCGGGCTTCGCTGGGCGATGAATAAGTCAAGTTCTGAAAAGAAAGCAGCATCTGCAGATGACAAGAAGTAGCGTAGAAAATATGTTGTTTTGGGTTTGCTGTTTGGAACACTATTTCGGAGAATAATTATGAAAAAGGCATTCACGCTGATTGAACTGCTGGTTGTGATTGCAATCATTGCACTGCTGCTTTCGATTATTGTGCCGGCGTTGCGAATGGCCAAGATGAAGGCATCGTCTGCCGTGTGTCTGACAAATACCAAAAATCTATCCCTCGGCTGGTATATGTACAAAGAAGACAGTGATGGAGGTATTATGAGCGCCCAGATGCAGGGGACTGAGCCGGGCGGGACACGTGTGGGCTGGATCGGACAGCCCTACAATACGACATCGGGAGACCGCACTATTGACGCGGCGAGTCCGATCGTAACCGATGAAGATGAAATACGCGGAGCAGAGTGGGGGGTCTTATACGAGTATATTAAATCGCCGAACACGTACCACTGTCCTGGAGACAAGCTTCGCAAGAGCCGTTATGATCTGACGACCGTATTTGTTTCTTATGTGGTTCCGTCGTGTCTTTATGGATTTATCAATCCCACCAATTCGATGTATAATAAGCAAGTTCGTAAATACAGTGATATCACGTCACCGTCGATGCGATATGTATTTGTCGAAAGCGCCGAGGAACGCAACTGGAATATGTCGGGCTGGTTTTCGCTGGGTTCTCCCGAATGGACCGGCAATGGTACGTGGGGCTGGTGGGGGCCGATGGCGATCAATCACGGCGACAGCAGTACACTGGGATTTGTCGATGGTCATTCCGAGGTCCGCAAGTGGCGGGATGATTACACCCGAGAGCGCGTGACCAAGTTGAGCAGTTTGGGGACGACCACCTATAATATTGAATATCCGCCGGCCGGTCAAACCGAGGATATTGAGTATATAGCCCGCGGCTGGCCGTATCGGTATAGATAGCATAGAACAGACGATCTGTCTGCGGCTGTTTGGTTCGTATAAAAATACTGAGCGTATATTGTCAACTGTGTAACGATAAGGAGTCTTTATGAAACGGAGAGATTTTTTAAAAGGTACTATTGCGGCAACTACCGGGCTGTTCGGGATGCCGACGATTATTTCATCGTCGGCTTTGGCCAAGACAGCGCCCAATGATAAGATCAATATCGCACAGATCGGTTTCGGGCGGATCGCTCAGTCGCACGATTTGCCGGATACGATCCGGCATGATATGTGTCGCGTGGTAGCGGTGGCTGATGTCGATATCAAACGTGCCAATCAAGGGAAAAAGTGGATTGAAGATTATTACACAAAACAGAAAAATAAACCGGGATATGTGGATGTCAAAGTTTATCAGGACTATCGGGAAATGCTGCAGGACAAAAGCATCGACGCAGTGATCATCTCAACGCCTGATCACTGGCATGCACGGCCAGCGGTAGAGGCGGCGCTTTGCGGTAAGGATATCTATCTGCAAAAACCGACATCGCTGACAATCGCCGAAGGACGGGTAATGAGCGATACGATACATCGGACAGGACGGATTTTTCAACTTGGTACACAGCAGAGGTCGGATAATCCCTGGCCGCAGTTCCAATGGGTTTGCGAGCTGGTTCGCAACGGGCGTATCGGCGCTCTTAAGCATGTAAAAGTCGGTCTTGATATCGATCCCGGGTGCGGTGAGGAACCCGAGATGCCGGTGCCGGACAATCTGAATTACGAGATGTGGCTCGGTTCGACACCGATGGTGTATTATACCGAGAAGCGCGTGCATCCGCAGAACGACTACTCGCGTCCCGGTTGGCTGCGGTGTGAGCAGTTCGGGGCGGGGATGATTACGGGCTGGGGAGTTCATCATGTGGATATTGCGCACTGGGGGATGGATGCGGAGTACACCGGGCCGACGGAACTGGAGGGGACCGCGGAGTTTCCGAAGTCCGGTTTGTGGAATGTTCACGGTCATTTTGATGTACATACGAAATACGCCAATGGCGTAACGATGCATATCAGCAGCAAGTTTCCCAATGGAATACGGTTTGAAGGGGATCAAGGATGGATTTTTGTGTCACGGGGAAACACGCGTGTGACGGCTTCGGATCCCGTGTCGGATAATCCGAACAACCAGGCCCTGCAGGTCAGTGATCCGAAGATTCTTCAGGGCAAACCCGGCCCCAATTATATCTATCTGCACAAAATCAAAGACCAGCATTTAAACTGGCTGGAGTGTATCTATTCACGTCAGCAGCCTATTTCACCGGCTGAGATCGCACATCGTTCCTGTACGGCTTGCCTGCTGGCTCACATATCAATGAAGCTGCCGAGAAAGCTCCAATGGGATCCGGTGAAAGAACGGTTTATCAATGATGATCAAGCCAATACGATGCTTTCGCGTCCTGAACGTGCCCCTTATGGGCTTGCCCATCTGCAAATCTAATGGGAACTTTTTAACTATTTTAAAAGCCCGTCGTGGCTGATGTTTTGGCGGGCTTTTCTTTTGGACTATGAAAAAAAGGTTGAATCCGGTCTCTAAAAACGCTACTATGTTTTCATTGGCGATACAAGATGGAAGTTGTAGGTATTTCGATGCTCCGATTCCCGGAGTAGTCGGAGCGGATGGATTTAGGGCTTCAGTTCTAATGCGGGGTGCATAGCCCGAAAGGAGAAGAATCATGGGAAAGGCAATAAAGATGGGTTTTGGGGTGATTGGTGCGTTGGTTTTGTTGGCGGGGTCTTCCAAGGGAATGTATTATTTTGACAGCAATCTCACCTATACGATCAATTTTTCCATTAATGATTCCGTAACGATTTCCGGTACTCAGACCAAAGTCTACCTTGTGGACGGCGGTTCGATCAGCGGGGATGTCCGGATTGAATATGATGGCGCCTCCTTTACGATGTCCGGGGGGAGCATCGGAGGCAATATCGCTGCGCTTAGCTCAAGACCTGTGACGATTACGGGCGGAACTATCGGCAAGTCAATTTTATTAGATTCCAGTTCTGCCTATGGTTTTGACGGTGATGTTTATATTTACGGCTCAGATTTTAAAATCGACGGCCAGCCGGTTTCTTATGGATCGGTTCGCAGCTATAGCAAATCCGGAATATTGACAGGCCTTCTTGTCAATGGTGACAGTATCAATAACTACTTTAATCATGCCGGCAGTAATGATCTGATCCTTATGCCGTTTCCTGAGCCGGCATCTTTGCTGTTTGTATTAGCCGGTTCCATAATGCTCCGACGAAAAGCAAAGGTTTGAAAAAACTGCACTATGCGTTGTATTTATTTGCGATAGATCAGTGTTTTCTGCTGCATCAGATCGCTGGCGATCTGAATCGGTTCATCGGGCATCCAGACGCGAATAACCCGCTCGAATGCGGCGGCTTCAGGGATCAATTGACTTAAACTGCTGGGCTGCTCAAAAAAACAATCCCGCTTGAATACGGTATTTTCAGCCTGGGGAAATACCGCCAGATAGAAAATATCGCTTTCGACCAAGTCCTGGAAGAAATGCGAGCCAAATGACAAATCCGGCGAGAGATTATCGTCGTCGTAGGCAACTTCGGCCAGCGCTGTGACTCGATTAATCTCTGAAAAAGATACCGGAACGCCGAGACTGGGAGTGCTTGTTCCCCATCGCCCCGGTCCCATCAGGAGCGTTGGGCAGTTGTCACGGTCTGCAACGAGCCGGTTGAGCTTGCCGATGCAGCGTGCCAATTCGTATTTTTGAGGCTGCGGCAGAGCAACATATCCGGCCGGATCTACGTAGATGATGCACTCAAGGGGCTGGAAGATGTTGCCGCCCATAGTTCCCCCTGTCATCGACAGGAGTATTTTGTCGTGATCAATCGAAGATGGCGTCTGGACATTGGCCCGCAGGCCTTTGGTCTGGAGCGGCCGACATTGAACGAGATTGATATTCAATTGACCGTCCATAGTAAAGTTGGCTGTAAATTCCACGTCCACCGGGTAGGCATAGTATGTTTCCAGGGTTTTGAGCATTGACTGCATTATCTCTACAAAGGGGCTATTAGAAAGCAACGCCTTGAAATCGACCAGCCAATATGAGCCGGGGTTGCGTCCCATTAGACGCATTTGATCTTCTGCTTCGTAATCCCGAGAGACGATCAGGTCCAGCCGTGCCTGCGGGGCCTGCTGCAACAGGTCGTGCAGATCGATCGAGGCTAAGGTATTCTGCTGGGCATCGAGTACATCGACTTTGTGCTGCGAAAACCGCTTGGCGTCCTTGCGGCCCGAATGCGGGCGAATCAACGGATCATCCAATGCGATGGTTTGCGGATAGTCATCTTCAACGCGATTGACTGCACGCGTTCCCAGCCCGAAAACCAGCCGCAGCATACCTGCTTTGGGGTCCAGATGCGGCCGCCAGACAAAGGTATTGTAAGAGACGCCGACCCCTGCCAGTGTCGGAAAAAAATAATGTTTTTGATAGGCTCCTGATACCCGCTGAATCAGCAGTGCCATTTGTTCATCCTGTTCGTCCAGTCCGCGCTGGCGACGGTAAAGGAGTGCGTCTTCACCCATCGTGCTGCCAAAGATACGTCGTACGGTTTCTTCAAAGTGTGCCTGACGTTCATCGGGGCTGCACTGGTTGACCAGGAAGAGGCTTTCATATTTGCCTGCGAATGCGTTGCCGAAGGAATCTTCCAGCAAACTGCTGGAACGGACGATCATGGGTGACTGGCCGAAATATTCGACAATCTCCTGAAAGCGCTGGCGAATCGGCTCGGAAAAGCGGCCCTTAAGCATTCGCTCTTTTAATTCGGCGGCTGCTTCAAAATAACCCTCTTTGGTTTTTTGACGCATAAACAGCTTCCACCAGCCGTTTTCAACAATATAGGTGTAGAAGACATCCGAGCCGATGTAGAATGAATCATGAGGTTCCAGCCGCTGTTGCCAATTACCTGTGGGGTCGTTGAGGAGTATCCGTCGGGCGATGAGCATGCCAGCCGCTTTACCGCCGATAAATCCGCTGCCGATCAAACGGCTTTTGATGTTGATCAAGTCTTCCAATGTTAATGTACGGGCGGCAAGTTCACAGATACGTTTTTCTCTTGCGACCATAATGCGGCAGAGGCGCTCGACCATTTCCCGCACCATTTTTGAATCTGAGGGCATTGCCAATAATTCTTCGGCATCCAGGAAGAGGCGATCCCAATAATCCAGTCTGCGGGCGGCACCGTGGATACCTTTTTGGGAGATATGCCACAAGAGTTTACTGGCTTCGATGCTGCTGGTCAGAGGGAGGTACTCATCTGCTTTTTGGAAATGCGGCAGGAACATTGTCGGCGAATAGCGATTCCAGACTTTCAGGGGATGGACGTAAACACGGCCTTCGAAGCGGTAGACATCCAACAGCACCTGGGTAGTTTCGCGAATACGGGCAATGGTGTGGAAAGCATGGTGGTTTCGCAGTATGCCGAAGTAAGCAACGGTGTCAAGTTCATACAGATACGGACAGGTTACCATAAAGAAATTACCGATCATCAAATCGGTTGCCCAAGCCGAGAGAAGGTCAGAGAGACAATCGAAAACGTAATAGGCTCCCAATCCTTCTTCGGAAATGATATTGTGTATCTCGGTCGAGAAGGTTTCAAAGCCTTGTGTTGGATCTAAAGTGCAGACCCTGATATGCTCGGTATTATCGATTACGGGGGGGTGCTCGGCGAACCGGATATAAATGACTCGTCGGCCCTCCTGAAGCGCTCTTGAGACATACGGACGGACAAACGCCCGATAATCTTCCACGCTGTCGACCTGCCAGACGACATTGTCGCCTTTAAGCAGATGACATAAGACCGTATCCAAGCCGCTGATTCCCGTACTCGCCCATGTTGCCATTTTTTACTCCGTAAAGAAGTTGTCTCAATTTTTCCCGGCGCCGCTACGCAGTCAGGAATGAATTGACGGGTTATCCTGAATACCGATACTCAATATACAGTCGATTTTGTTGATATCCAAATAAAAGATGGCCAAAAACTTTCAGATGTTCCCCTGAAAACGCCGATATCAATGCTGAAAACGGGAGTATGAAAGGAACGATTGTCGTTAATGCGTCTATTTTTCAAAAAATATCAACGGGTTGTCCGTGAGCAGGATTTCAAGGCCTTATTGGCGCATAAGTGTTTTGTGCGTAGTGGGATAATGCGGCTTTATGCCGCTCCCAACACGCTGGGTTTTCCTCGTTTTGGTATTTCGGTCGGTCGCAAATGCGGTACGGCGGTTTACCGTAACTGCCTTAAGCGGCTTGCCCGGCAAGCCTTTCGTCTGCACCAGCATAAATTGCCTTCGGGACGGGACTATCTCTTAATTATAACGGTCGGCAAGCCGATAAAAAAGGAATGCCGGCAGGTATGTCCTGATTACAAGACATTTGAGATTCAGTTTCTATACCTGATTAAGATGTTAACTGAAACTTCGCGTTTTAATCTCTAACGTGTTTCTTTTGAGTAAGATAATTATTGAGTGATCCGGAAAAAAAACTGCTGCCGATCGGCAAGGCTGCTATGCAGGCCGGCGTATCGCGTCAGAGCGTTCAATATTACCTGATGCTCGGCCTCCTGGAAGCAACAAAAACGACGGCAGGGGGGCGACGTTTGTTCAATGAGAAGGCTATTGAGCGTGTTCGCCTGATTAAAAAGCTCAATGAGAGCGGATATACCCTTCGCGCCATTCGTGAACTGTTTATGCAGCAGGGTAAGTAACCCCAAGGAGATAAAAAAATGACTGATTTTCAAACTCAACAGCGCCGCCGCAATATGGTTGTCGGCGGTTTTGTTGTGCTGGCATTTGCCGCCTTTGTCTGGATGCTTATTAAGTTCAATAACCTTCCGTTGTTTGCAAGTCAATTACGTTCTTATACCGTGCTTGTTAATTTTCCCGATGCTCCGGGCATACAGAAAGACACGCCGGTAAACTATTGCGGATATCAAATCGGTCGGGTTATCGAGGTAGCTCCGCCGCGATTAAAAGAAGAACCGGGACGCAGTTTTCATTTAGTCGGTATTTCAATTGGTATTGATAAAAAATTTAATGATATTCCTGATCATGCTGAATTTCAAATCGTCAAAAGGGGGTTGGGGAGCAGTTATATCGAATTGAAGGTCGATTCCCAAAAACCAGTGACCGGCTATTTAAAAGATGAGATTGTAACGGAGGGTGTGGTAAGCACCGCCAGTGAGTTCTTTCCCCCGCAAGTTCAGAAAAAGCTTGAGGATCTGGTTGATTCGATTTCGGAATTGTCTCATAATGCCAATACCATTCTCGGGGATCCGGAAAATAAAATTAACATCAAGAAGACGTTAGAGAATATCACGACGGCAACGGCCCAGGCAACAGAGACACTGGCGTCAATAAAGCAGTTTACCGATTTGGGTACCGAACGTCTTGATGAGGTCTCGGGTACTTTAAAGACTACGCTCAAGTCGTTTCAGCAGCTTTCTGAGGTTGGGGCTGAAAATATTGAGACTGTAGCAATGAGTCTTGACAGTACATTGAAGGAATTTCGAATGATATTATCCAAAATCAGCAGCGGTCAGGGCAGTGCCGGTAAACTCATCAATGATGGGCGGCTTTATGAGAATCTGCTGGACAGCAGCAAGGAACTGGAACTGGCACTCGACCAGCTTAAGAAATGGGCCGCCGATGCCCGAGAAAAGGGTATTCGTATAAAGTGGTAATGGAAAAACAGGTCCTATAATGTATATATTTCAAGCTAAAAAAGTACATTTATACACTAATACATACATATTAAGATAAAATAAATCTAAAAATAATCAGAAATAGAAGTATACCTATTAAAAAGAGCAATTTTAGAATTGTCATTCCGTATTCTTGTATATTATACATAGAATATCTGTATTAATAACAATCAACTACTATTTATGTATTTTTTGGGAGTGTTTAGCTTGACATAAAAGGTCGAGCTGTGTATCCTATGTACCTTCCGACTGTGTAGGTCGGTATAGAGAAAGTGTTTACATTAAACGAGTGTCTATTTAATTGGAGGTAAGTTTCTGTGAATAAGGAACTGGCTCGCGAACTGATCGGCGCGGGCGTACATTTTGGACATGCGGTCAGTCGTTGGAATCCGAAGATGGCTCCTTATATTTTCGGCAAGCGCGGCATGATCCACATTATCAATGTGAAGGAAACCTTAAAGGGGTTGCTGATTTCCAAGAAACTCCTTGCTAATGTGGTTTCCTCGGGGAAAGACGTGGTATTTGTGGGCACCAAGCGTCAGGCTCAGAAAGCGGTACAACAGGCCGCAGTGAAGTGCGGTATGCATTTTGTTTCAGAGCGATGGCTGGGCGGAACACTGACGAATTTTCGGACGATCCGTACCCGGCTTCAGCGCCTTGAAGAACTTGAGGCGATGGAAAGCAGCGGCCGTCTTGAAGCGGAGAGTAAAAAACAAGGCGCCCGTCTGAAACGCGAATTAAACAAGGTACGCACCAACCTGGACGGTGTTCGTCGGATGAACCGGCTTCCCGGTGTGGTGGTTGTAGTGGATGCAAAGAAGGAATATATCGCATTGCGCGAGGCCCGCAAGCTGGGGATCATGACGGTTGCGATTATGGATACGGATTCCGATCCGGATAGTGTTGATGTGGCTATTCCGGCCAATGACGATTCCATCAAGGCGGTTGAGATATTGCTGGATGAACTGGCATCGGCGGTTGCCGAAGCAAAGACGACGGTCAAAGTCGATGATTCACTGGCGGCCAGCGGTCGTCCTGTGCGGACTCGCTCGCGGCGTCGCGTGTTGGCCACGGCAGAAGGGCAGACGATTGAAGGCGAGGCCGGCGATGAAGCAGATGCTTCTGCGGCTGCCCCCACTGAAAGTGCTGCCCAGTAACTTCGCATTTTTATTTGCGTGATTTTCTGAAGTCTCTTTGCAGGGTGTCTCGGCGGTCGAATCATTGACGGCGGATGAAATCCGGCAAAGAGACTTTATTTACAAACAGACAGAACCGAAACAAAAACAAATATAAACGGGAGTAGAGACAATGGCGGAAATTTCAGCAGCGGCAGTGGCGAAACTTCGCAAAATGAGCGGCCAGGGTATGATGGACTGCAAAAAGGCCCTTGGTGAAACGGGCGGCGATTTGGATAAGGCGATGGAGCTGCTTCGCAAAAAGGGTTTGGCAACTTTGGCCAAACGAGCGGAACGTGCGACCAGTGAAGGTCGTGTCGTATCGAAGATCAGCGATGACGGCAAGACGGCCGTGATTGTGTCGCTTTGCAGCGAGACGGATTTTGTTGCCAAGAGTGATGATTTTATTGCGGCATCACAGTTGCTGGCGGACTGTGCGTTTAAGGCTTCCGGTAATTCAGGCATTCAGGTTTTGCTTGATACGATGATCAACGGCCGCAAATTTTCTGATGTACTGACCGATACGGTCAGCAAGACGGGCGAAAAAGTAGAAGTGGGTGATTTTATTCGCTACACTCTGAGTGGGACAGGTTTATTCGGCAGCTATGTACACTTCAACGGCAAGGTCGGAGCATTACTTGAAGTGGAAGCCAGCAGCGATGCTGTAGCCAAGGCTGTAAAGCAAACCGCCGATGAAATTGCAATGCACATCACGGCTATTAATCCTCTGGGGCTGGATAAGAGTTCGATCGATCCGGCAATTGTTGAAAAGGAACGGGCGATTGCCGCTGAACAAGTCAAAGATAAACCCGCCAACATTCTGGAGAAGATCGTGGACGGCAAGATCGGCAAGTTTTTTAAAGATAACTGCCTTGTTGAGCAGCCGTTTGTTAAAGATGATAGTGTAACGGTAGGCCAGGCACTGACGCAGGCGGCCAAGTCGGCAGGCGGACAAGCGAAAATAAAACGCTTTGTCAGAGTTGAAATCGGCTAAGACTTTGGTATAATCAAAGGCATCGGCGACGCAAGTTTCCGGTGCCTTTTTTTTCGTAATAAGGGTGGAAAAATAAAGACAAAAATGACAGATTCTGCCGGCAGCAGAGAGCTGTTCTAATGAAAGAGTTGCAGGGGTATGACGCAAACAAAGTATAAACGGGTTTTATTGAAACTGTCGGGTGAGAGTTTTTGCAAACCGGGCGGATTCGGCATTGAGGGAGATGCGATCGAGTCTATTGCTGAACGGATCGCGCGGTTGTGTAAAACGGGGCCGCAGGTGGCGATTGTTGTCGGAGGCGGCAATTTTTTACGCGGTGCGGCTTTTTCCCAGAAGAGCCATATTCCGCGAACGACAGCGGATTATATGGGGATGCTGGCTACTGTGATGAATGCCTGTGCCCTGCAGGAAACGCTTGAAAAGGTCGGTCAGCCGACGCGAGTTCTCAGCGCAATTGAGGTATCGGCGATTTGCGAACCGTTTATCCGTCGGCGGTGTATCCGGCATCTGGAAAAAGGCCGGGTTACGATCCTTGCCGGGGGAACGGGCAATCCGTTCTTTTCGACGGATACTTGTGCGGCCCTGAGAGCATCCGAAATCGGCGCCGAACTGATGATTAAAGCGACGAAGGTCGATGGTGTTTATACGGATGACCCGATGAAAAATCCGGATGCCAAATTGATCGATCATATCAACTATCAGGAAGTACTCAGCAAAAATCTGAAAGTGATGGACCCGGCGGCGGTGAGCTTATGCCGTGAGAACCATATTCCCATCGTAGTTTTGAATATTTTCAAAGAAGGTAATGTGACGCGGGTTTTACGCGGCGAACACGTTGGGACCGTGATCAGCGATTAATGGCCTGTGAACAGTAGTCTTTGGAGAATGGACAATGCCGACACGAAAAATTATCGATGAGCATTCAAAGAACATGGACAAAACGGTGGAATTTTTCCGGAACGATCTGAAATCGGTACGTACCGGACGGGCAGCGCCGGGGTTAGTTGAACATTTGATGGTCGATTATTACGGCACCCCGACGCCTTTGAAATCCCTGGCGACGATTTCAGCGCCGGAACCGGCGTCAATCGTCATCAAGCCGTTTGATATCGGCTGTTTAAAAGATATCGAGAAAGCCATCAAGAGCAGCGACCTTAGCCTGTCCCCGATTCTTGACGGGAAGATGGTTCGGTTGAATATACCGCCGCTCAGTGAAGAACGCCGAAAGCAGATTGTACATCAGGTCAAGCAAATGGCCGAAAAGACGAAAGTCAGCGTTCGTAATATTCGGCGTGATGCTATTAAGCAGCTTGAAGATGCTGAAAAAGCCAAAACAATCGGTGAAGATGCCCGTGATAAAGCCAAGGATGAAGTCGAAAAGCTGACCAAGAAGCACGTGGATGCCATTGACGAAGTTGCCAAACATAAAGCCGAAGAGATAATGTCTTCGTAGCTTCTGCATAACTCAAACATAAAAAATCAATAGTGCCCAACAGTCTCCGGCCGAGATGGTCCAACGCAGGTTAGTGTTTGCGCGGTGTATGCGCATATTCTTATGATGCGGAGGCAGTGCATTAAACCGAACAGGGGGTCTGAAGTATGGAAACGAAAAAAACGACAAGCGAAAAAACGGCAGATACGAAGAAGAAAAGCAAACTCCTGAGATGGTTGACATGGATTGCTGGCGGTTTTGCAGGGATAGTTCTGGCAATTCTTTTTGCGACACCGATGTTGTTGTCATCATCCGGCGGTACGCGTTTTTTGCTGGGCAAGATCAATAATTCCGTCGACGGGCAGGTGGGGATGGATGACTTTTCTGTCGGCTGGTTCAGCGGTGTTAAACTGACCAATCTGACCTATGAGAGCGGCGACGGTGCGACGCAGGTTAAAGTCGGACGGATTGAGACACAGCCGAAGGTTGCTGCGCTAATCGGCGGACGTATCGATCTGGGCAAGACCGTAATTGAGCAGCCTCAAATCCTCCTTAAAGTTTCCTCTCCAACAGAGAAAGAGACATCATCGACGCCTGGGTCATCAAAAGGAGGGTCCGGCAGTGAACCGCTTGTAATCCCGCTGCACAAAATCAACCTCGAGGTGCTGAATGGCAAAGCCACGATCGAGCTTAAGGATACAGACTCCCAGGTTCGTCGTGTGACATTCAAGAATATTGCATCCACGGTGGAAATGAACGATCCGGGAACGGAGTCACGCCTGAATTTGTCACTGGATGTAGCGAATGGACAGGAAGCAGGAACGCTGAAGGCCGAAGGAGCCGTTACCCCGTCGACGAAGGGCTGGACCCTTGAAGATACAAGCGGTTCATTTGCGGTGACGATCTCTAAGCTTGATTTGGAAGGGTTGCGTCCGCTGCTGGCGCTGGCCGGGCAGGATGTACAGATGGGCGGCGTGCTGAATGCCGATGCAACTGTTCAGATCACAAAAGGAAATCTTGAAACAGTCAAGGCGAACGCTGCTGTAACGAATTTTTCGCAGGGAATGGGCGAACAGAAGATGTCATTTGCCGAACCGGTGACGTTGTCAGCACAGGTTGGAATGAAAGATAATACGATCAAGATAGATACGCTGAATGTTAAGGCTCCTTTCTGTACGGTTGAATGCAGCGGCGGCACGGAATTGCTGGATTACAGCATTACGGCGGACCTTGCCAAAACACAGGCATTTGTCGGGCAGTTCAGCGATTTAGGCGGCTATGGAATGGCCGGTCAGCTTGCCGTTTCAGGGAAACTGGACTTGGGTGAGGAAAAGGTTGCGACGGCGGGCAAGGGGACAGTGAAAAATCTGCTGCTGAGTAAAGATAAAGACAAGGCTCCCCAGACCGATGTAACATTGGATTATAATGTTGCGATGGATAACAAAAAACAACTGCTGAATGTAGCTTCTCTGACTCTGACGACGCTGCCCGGAACGGTTTCCGCCCGCAACGTATCTGTGCCTATAGGCCAGTCGGAAGGTATCCCGCCGATTACGCTGAATGCTCAAGCCAATCTGGATATGGGGAAGGCCTGGCCGTATGCCCAGATACTGGGCGGGGCACCGTCAGATATTGCGCTGGCCGGAGTGCTGGATGCAGCGGTTTCGGTGGAAACCAAAGATGACATTATGCGGGTCAAAACCGATAAGACAAGCATCAAAAAGCTCAAGGTTGCCAAACCTGACAGCGAGCCGTTTGAGCAGGATGAGGTTCGTTTGACGGCGGATGTTACTTTGGATATGGTCAAGCAGTCAATCGGCGTTCAGGCATTCGATATGCAGAGTGCCAAGGGCGAAACCCTCATCAAGGTGACCAAAGGTAAAGTCGAGCAAAGCAGCAAAGACGGGATCAAGACCATGGGTGGCGAAGTTGAAGCAGAGTATGATTTGACGACTCTGTCAACAATGGCCTCTGCATTTATGCCGGAGGGTCTGAAGGTTCAGGGAAAGCGGAAAGACCGGTTCGAGTTTTCGTCACAATGGCCTGAAGCTGAACCTGACAAAATGATGGCCAATCTGAACGCCAAGGGAGCGTTGGGATTTGACAAGGCGAATTATCTGGGATTAAACTTCGGACCGACGGAATTAACGCTGAATGTCAAGCAGGGACAAGCGGCGATCGATATTCCTGATGCAGATGTCAACGGCGGCAAGGTTCGGTTTGCCGGTGATATCAACCTGGCTGAAAAACCGATGATGCTCAAATTGCGAAAACCCGCTCAGGTAATTGAAAATGTCAGGATAGACGATGTTATGAGTGCCAATCTGCTGCAATATCTTAATCCCGTGTTTGCCAAGAGTACAGGTGTGACGGGAACAGCAAATTTATCGTGCAGTACGCTGGCGATCCCGCTGGGCAGCGGAACTCCGAAAGATATCAACCTGGCCGGGAATGTCGGTCTGACGAATGTGCGTTTGAATAGTCCGCTGTTGGGGCTTATCAAAAGTGCCTTGCGTACCGAGGGATTGGATTTGTTTTCGGTTCCTTCGACTGCGTTTACGGTCAAAGACGGGACCGTTGCATATTCAAATATGCCGATGACCTTCGGCAGCAGTTATACAATGCGTTTCAGCGGCGCTATCGGACTTGACAAACGTTTAAAAATGGATGTTGAGGTTCCCGTTAAGGACAGAACATATGTGCTGCCGCTGACCAATTCACTGGATAAGCCGGAACTTGATATAAGCAGGCTGGCATTAAGCAATATTACCGACCAGATTCCTGTTAAGGATGAAAAAACAAAAGATGCGGTCGAGAAAGGTCTTCAACTGTTTGAAGAGATTTTAAAACAAGGGCAGAAAAAGTAAAAACATTTAATAATTCCAACGGTCCGAAAAAATGAAAGATTACGGGTTTTCGCGAGGGATAATCGTTTTTTATAAATTGCCCGGCGAAAAAAGCCGATAAGCAGGAGAGTATGGAGAAATAAATTATGTTTAAAAGTCTGCTGCTAAAACCGACGGATGAAGTAGGACGATGGACTCGTTTTCTGCTGATGCAAGTGCGGATATGGCGGCAGTGTTTTCGTCTATTGAAAGCCAACCAGGCGTTTACGCAAGCGGCGGCACTGGCCTATCATACGATTTTCGGAATTGTGCCTCTGGCGATTGTGATGCTGATGGTATTTCAAATGTTCCCGGCGTATCGGGATCTGGGGGAAAAAGTTAGAACATTTACCTATGAGTATTTTGATCTTAATGTATTGTCATACCCCGGTGAAAAGGCCTCCCCGGACAGTGAGCCGGAAAAAATAGTCGTTACCGATAAGATCAACGAAGTGGTCGAGTCCTATCTGTCCAAAGTCAGCACGGGTGCAATTACCATAGTCGGTG
This sequence comes from uncultured Pirellulales bacterium, assembly GCA_964649955.1. Taxonomy (GTDB): domain Bacteria; phylum Planctomycetota; class Phycisphaerae; order Sedimentisphaerales; family Anaerohalosphaeraceae; genus T3Sed10-213. The sequence goes on along the minus strand of CAZYQN010000023.1, from coordinate 25,362 downwards.
TCGTGTTGGTGATTTGGGCCGCAGTGGGATTGCTGACGACAATTGAACGAACATTCAATACGATTTGGCATATCAATGTCGGGCGGGGGTTCATGCACCGCATTGTATATTATTCATGGATATTGATGTTCGGGCCGATTCTGCTGACAGTGGGAATATTCATTAGTACAGAATATCTTCTTAAGGGCGGGGTGGAGTCGGGTTTCTGGGCTTATATACGCCCGATATTTCCATTTCTGGTGTCCGTAGGACTGCTGTTTTTCTTGTATTCCATGCTGCCGAATACGAAAGTAAATACCGTTCCGGCACTATGGGGGGCATTGGTGGCGACATTGCTGTGGACGGCGGTCAAGTTCGGCTTCCGGATGTATTTCAAGAAAGTGGTAATGTATCAGGCGGTCTACGGCATTTTGGGGATTATTCCGCTGACCGTGTTTTGGATTTATGTGATATGGGTGATTGTGCTGTTCGGCTTGCAGCTTACCTACGCGACCCAGAATCTTCGCAGTCTGGATGCGGCGGAACTGGCACGGCTGCGGCGGAGCAATGAATGCTTTCTGGCCAACGACCAGACGATCATCCGAATTATGGAGTATATTCTTAACGCCTTTGAACAGAAAAATGAACAGCCGGTGACCATTGAAGCGGTCTCAGCAAGACTGGATATTCCGCCGGATTTTGCTCAGCGGGTGCTGGATCAGATGGTTAAGTCAGGACTTTTATTCCATACCAATGAACCGGTCAGCGGGTATGTGCCCTCGACGGATGGAACCCATATTTCCCTGTCCGATATTTATGATGCAGTGGCACAGGTCAGCTTTGCCCAGCCGCAAAAGTATGAAAGTCCCAAAGCGGGTATAGTGTTCGGACAGGTACGTGAGATGCTGAGCCGGTATACTCTCAAGGATGTATTGGATCCTTGGCAGAAGGAACTGCCGGTTATGCCGGATGACGGACCGGCTGAGCCGAAGGCTTGAGCCAACGTCGGGCATTTAGCCGGCAGGGCGATTAGCGATCAATGAAACGGCATCGAAGATAAACTTTCCTCCGAAGAACAATAGAGCCGATGCACAAAATCCCATGATTATTTTCTGACTGCGGATATTCAGCAGGCTCGCACCGTGAAATGTACCCCATGAAAGAATCGTCAGCCAGATGAAGTCAAGGCTCCAGTGCACAACGGCAAACAAGAGCAGGGCAATAACGCCGTACCCCTGGGCTTTCTGTGCAAGCAGCAGCCCGCCGGTTGCCCACCAGAACAGAAAGTAGGGATTTGTGGCGGAGAGGACAAATCCCGTCATCATCGGACCAGTGGTGTGAGAGCTGTTCTTCAGGTCGAATGTCGGACGGGCGATATCGCGGAACATCTGTATCGAAAGCCATAACAGAAATGATCCTCCCGCCAGGCCGATAATGATCTTTGCACTATTTGTCTGGAGCATAACACCCACGCCGAACAGCAATACAAAGATCAGCGGGATTTCGAGAATGCCATGCCCGACAGCGATCCAGGAACCTGCCCAGCGATTACGTCCGCCCTGAGCCAGCGTTGCCGCGGTGATTGCTCCCGGTGCCATAACGCCGGTCAGTGAGTAGCCTATGGTATAGAGTAAAAACAGCCACATAGCATTTTAGTCCAAAGTTCAATATCTAATAAAAATCATTCAGGGCGAATTTTCGTTTGAATTTCAATACAATCCAGCAATACCAAAGCCGTCATACTTTCGATGACCGGGATAATTCTCGGGACAATACAGGGATCGTGACGGCCATGCGTTTCAATCGGTTGGGTACGGCCCTCCAAATTGATCGTGGATTGAGGTTTTGCAATTGAAGATGTCGGCTTGACGGCGATTCGAAGATAAACCGGCTGGCCGGTGGAGATGCCTCCCGTAATGCCGCCCGCATTGTTGCTGACGAAGCCGCCATCGGCCATATTGTCGTTGGATTGACTGCCTCGCATTCGTGTCAGTTCAAAACCTCTGCCGACCTCAATACCTTTAACAGCACCGAGCGTCATGATCGCCGAGCAAAGCCGGGCATCGAGTTTGGCAAAGACCGGATCGCCCAAGCCTGCGGGCAGGCCGAAGATTTCCAGCTTGACGATGCCGCCGACGGAATCATTGTCATCCTTGGCGGCGATGATGGCTTGCTCCATTTTTTTTGCAGCTTCAGGATCGGCGCATCGGACGGGATTCGTTTCGATAACGTCGTAATCGCATCTGTCAGCGCTGATGCCTGCGATCTCGACGGAATGGGCGACGATGCGGATACCTTGTTCGGCGAGCAGCTTTCGAGCGACGGTACCGCCCATGACACGGCCTGCTGTTTCCCGGCCGGAAGAGCGTCCGCCGCCGCGATAATCGCGAATGCCGTATTTTTTGTAGAACGTAAAATCGGCATGGCCGGGACGGAACAGGTCTTTGATGCCTTCATATTTTGAGGAGTCATGATCGCGGTTAAAGATGACCATAGCGATAGGAGCTCCCGTGGTTTTGCCTTCGAAGACGCCGGAGAGGATTTCAACTTGATCTTTTTCATCGCGCGGGGTGGTAACATCACTTTGTCCCGGACGTCGGCGATTCAGTTCGTACTGGATATTGGCGGCGGTGATTGGAATACCGGGCCGAACGCCGTCCAGCACCGCTCCAATCGCCGGGCCGTGACTTTCCCCGAATGTTGTAACACGGATAATATCGCCGAAAGTGTTTGCGGCTGCGCTTCGTACGGCCAGTTCAATGCCGAGTTTTGCATATAGTTCTTCAGCGATCTGTTGCGGCGTTTTATTCGAAGTATCTACGATAATATCCGCGAAAGGACTGAGCAGCTCTTCACGATAAGCAACGTTCTCGTCAAGATGCCGGCGGGCATCAGGAGTACTCAGCCACGGCGGAAGGCCGTCCTTGAGCAGACGCGACCAGATAATCTCTGTGTCCGCTTTCAGATAAATCAAGACGGCGTTTTTTCGCAGTGCTTTTCGGCTTTCGGGGTCGATCAAGCTGGAACCGCCGCAAACGATAAGCTGCCAGTCGGCCTCTTCAAGATGGCCGGCGACATGTTTTTCGATTTTACGGAACGTTTCATTGCCGAATTCGATATAGAGTTCCCGGCAGGTTTTTCGTTGGCCGTATTGTTCAAAGAAATGGTCTTCAATCAAACGGTCGGTTTCGATGCGTTTTAAGCCGGTCAAAGCTTCCAGATGTTCGGCGACGGTGCTTTTTCCGACTCCCTTGGCGCCTGCGATTACAATTTTCATAAGCGTACTTTTGTATTTTTCGTTTTTGTATGCGATAACGACGACAGGAGAGATTTTAGTGAATTATTGTAATTTTGGCACGGAGAATTTTCTAAAAAAGAGTCCTTGGGTATCGAATTTCCGGACGAAACTTCGAATAGAGGGAAAATGATTGACAAATACCGGCAAGAATATATGATTTTTCTTGCTCACATCGGGCAGGATAGGACTCAATTCAAGAAGAAATGGATACACGATGCAGGATTTACGCAAGCTGATCAGTGGTTTCAGACGATTCCAGGAAAATTATTTTAAATCCGATGATGCTCTGTATGAGGAATTATCTAAAGGTCAGAGACCCAAGGTGCTGGTCGTGGGGTGCAGTGATTCGCGTGTTGATCCGGCGATTATTACGGACTGCCGGCCGGGGGATTTATTTGTGGTACGAAATGTGGCGAATTTGATTCCGCCCTATGAGCCGGATACTCGCTATCATGGCGTCAGTGCAGCGATAGAATATGCGATATGTTTTCTGAATGTGGAGCATGTGATTGTTCTGGGACATTCTCATTGCGGCGGTATTGATGCGCTGATGCAGTGCAGTGATGATAATGTTGTCGGTGAATTCATTGGTCGGTGGGTGGCGATTTCCCGGCCTGCCCGAGATGCGGTACAGAGAGATTTGAAACATAAATCCCGGGAACTTCAAAGAAAAGCTTGCGAAGAGGCATCAATATTGATTTCTCTGGAAAACCTATTATCTTTTCCCTGGGTGGCTCAGCGTGTTAATGAGGGGAAATTGGCTTTACACGGCTGGTATTTTGATCTCGAAGCCGGTCAACTGCTGGGATATCATCCTGATACCGGCGCATTTGAAAAGCTGGCATAATGGGCAATCCTCCGCAAGAAGAAATATTCTTTATTCCCCGATGATCTTGATCAAAATACGTTTGCGGCGTTTGCCGTCAAACTCGCCGTAAAAAATCTGCTCCCAGGGGCCGAAGTCCAGCCTGCCTTCGGTAACGGCGACGACGACCTCCCGTCCCATGACCGAGCGTTTAAGATGAGCATCGGCATTATCTTCGTAACCATTGTGACGATACTGCTCATAAGGTTTTTCAGGGGCGAGTTTTTCCAGCCAGACTTCAAAGTCATGGTGCAGGCCGGATTCATCGTCGTTAATGAAGACCGATGCGGTGATGTGCATAGCATTGACTAAACACAAGCCTTCCTGAATACCGGACTCGGCCAGACACTGTTCTACTTCGGGAGTGATGTTGATATATTCACGGCGATGCGTGGTTTGCAGATGCAGTTCTTTTCGATAGCTTTTCATTGCATTTTTTTCGATCAAAAGGAAGAGTAAAAATAGGTTTTCTAAAAGCAGTATAAAATATACACGGCAGAAGGGCAAGCACTTAAAAATGTCTATGTATGCCTTAAAGAAGGCATATTATGTTCTATATTAATATTCGGAGGAGTTGCGGATTTTTATAAAACCTTTATACTGTCGAGTATCTGGGTACCAGAGTGCAAATTTCAGGGAAATAATATGGATGTATTGCCGGACAGGATATTGTGTGACTTGGCGCGGGCCTCTTTGCGAGAGCAGAGTAAAGTGCTGTCGGGCCATTTAGAAGGCGCCCTGAGCCGGGACGATATTGAGGATGTGCATCAGGTTCGTGTAGCTTGTCGGAGAATGCGGGCGGGCTTGGCATTTTTTGGAGACTGTTTCGATGATGACAAAGCGGCCCGCTGGCGGACGCAACTTAAGAAAATGCTGCGGAGGTTTGGCCCGGCGCGGGACTGTGATGTCCATATTGAATTTCTTGAGGGTATTTTGGCAGACCACGAGAGGGTGGATAAAAAAGACAGACCCGGTATCGCCCGTTTATTGCTCAGGCTTAAGCAGCAGCGGGATGAACTGCAGAGAGGGATTGTTAAGGCAGTGCGCCGGCTGGAGCTTGACAAATTTTTAATAAACCTTCATCTGGAGACCGAACGGTTGCAGTATGAGGTGGAACATGCCGATGAAAGCGCTGGGCGGATCAGCTTTTATAAACGGGCAGCCGAGCAGGTTGATCAGCGGCTTACAGAGGTACAAAAAAGAATATCCGCTCTTGAAGACCAAGCGGATCAAGTCGGTCATCATACCCTTCGCATTGCAGTTAAGAAGTTACGTTATACGTTGGAGTTGTGTGATGTTGCCTTGAAGGGGAAACTGAAGCAAGGCCTTAAGCGGCTTAAACAATTTCAGACATTGTTGGGAGGACTGCATGACTGCGATGCATGGGCTGCACAGATAGAGACATTTATTGCTGAAGAGACAGCTCGTACAGAGGCCTATTACGGCCACTTGCGGCCGATGCGGCGGCTCCTTGCGGGGCTTCAGTTTTTGCAAACACAGCGGCAGCAGGAACGGGACCGGCTGTTTTGCCAGACAACAAAGTACGCAGCAGAGCTGGAAGAGAACGATTTTTGGGTGTGGATTGTTGACGCGGTTAAAGACAAGACCAATGTTCCGAATGCCGATGGCGCAGAATGCTCCTGCAATGATGAGGACTCAAATGACGGACAATGAACAGAAACTCAAAGCGGTACGTCATTTTGCTCTGGCATGCCATTATGAACAGACACATTCGGAGCAGGTTACTCACTTGGCCAAGATGCTTTTTGATGCACTTTATTCTCTCCATAAGCTGGACAGCACAGCGCGTTTCTGGCTGAGCTGTGCCGGGATTCTGCACGATATCGGGTGGGCTAATGGCCAGAAAGGGCATCACAAGGCCTCTATGGATATGATTCTGGAGGATAGGACGCTTCCGCTGACGCAGGACGAGCGTAAGATTGTGGCCTTGACGGCACGGTATCATCGTAAATCGTTGCCCAGTCCCTCTCATCCGGTATATCCGGATTTGACCGACACCCAGCGCAAGATTGTCAATACATTAGCGGCTATTTTGCGCGTTGCAGACGGGCTGGATCGCAGTCATACTGCTGCTATCCTGTCGCTTCGTGTAACACAGGATGAAAAGCAGATTCGAATATACTGCCGTTCACGCGGTTTGGCAGCAGATGAGATGCATTATGCCAAAGCCAAAGCTGATCTTTTGGAGCAGGTTTTTAAACGTACGGCAGTGTTCACGCAAGAATTGCTTTAAACGCAGTTGCTTACAAAATGCGGACAGGATGAATCATTGACTCAGTATTAGAATAAACGGATAATACGATTATGGTAAATGCGGAGACTGCAACACCGAGCGATGTTTTAGAACCTTTGGCGGCGATTGATATAGGCACCAATTCAATCCGGCTGGTGATCGGCCAGCTTTTGCCCGATGGGCAGATTGAGATTCTTGAAAAAGCGCATCGGACGGTACGGCTGGGGCAGGATTCATTCCGACGGTCCCGTTTGGAACGCGTCACGATGCAGACAGCCGTGTCCATTCTGCGGGAATTCAAGCGGATGCTCGATTTGTACAAGGTCAGGCATGTTTGGACTGTAGCAACCAGCGCTCTGCGTGAAGCCCGCAATGCTGATGTATTTCGTGATCGAGTGCTGATGGCCACGGGACTTTCAGTGGATGTGATTGACGGTCCGCAGGAAGGGCGGTTGACGGTTACAGCAGTGCGTTCGACGCTGAACGATAAACCGCCGTCATTAGGCGCACATACCCTGATCTGCGAAGTCGGCGGCGGCGGAACGATGCTGACAGTGCTTACTCGCGGCCAGATCGTGGCGTCACACAATTTGGGGCTTGGTTCGATACGGCTGCAGGAAATGCTGGGGACAGGAGGGCAGACGTCCGAACCGGTGGCAGAGCTGATCCAAAATGAAATTAATTCAACCATGGCTTCACTGGAGGGACTGATCTCGCTTTCGGCAATTCGTACTGTTTTTGTAATCGGTTCGGATGCCCGGTTTGCCGCCGCACGAGTGGGACGGGTGTTGTCCAACCCTCGGTTTTCGGCAATCCCCCGCAAAGCATTTGACCGGCTGGTGGATTCCATCCGTCCGCTGTCGATTGAAGAGGTTATGTCTCGATATGACTTGGGGTATAACGACGCGGAGACACTGGCGCCGGCGCTGATGATTTATCAAACGCTGCTTCACGCAACCAGTGCCGGAAAGCTCATTGCGGCGTCGGTGACGATGCGCGACGGCTTGCTTCTGGAGCTGGCTCGCCGTTCGCAGCAGCGGGACGATCCGGGATTCGGACGTGAGGTGATCCAGTCGGCATTATCAATTGCGGAAAAATATAAGGTCAATCTCCATCATGCTCAGCGGGTGGCGGCCTGTGCAGTACGGCTGTTTGATGAGTTGGTGCGTGAACATGGATTGGGAGTTCGCCATCGGGTACTGCTGGAAGCGGCGGCTTTGCTTCATGAAGTGGGTACATTTGTGGCTTCAAGGGCCTATCATAAACACAGTTATTATCTGATTGCAAACAGTGAGATCTACGGGTTGAACCATCACGAGGTACAACTCGTCGCACACATGGCACGGTATCATCGTCGCAGCGCCCCGAAGCCGACACACCTGGAGTATATGAGCCTTCCGCAGGAAAGCCGGATTATTGTCAACAAGCTGGCGGCGATTTTGAGACTGGCCAAGGCGCTTGATGTCAGTGATATCCGTCAGGCCGATCAGCTCAAATGCCGCCTGGATCAGGATGCTCTGACACTGTTTGTGCCGGGGCTGTCAAATGTGTCGTTACGGAAGCGGTCGCTGGAAATTCGCAGCGATATGTTTGAACATGTCTATGGATTGAGACTGGAGTTTGAAGGCGTTTAGCGGCTGGATATTATGGCAGAGCAAAATGACATCCTGGAACAGGCGGAGTTGTACATCAATCGCGAATTAAGCTGGCTGGCGTTTAACCAGCGAGTACTGGAGCAGGGACTTCGGGCATCACTGCCTTTGCTGGAACGGCTTAAATTTCTGGCCATCTTTAGTACGAACCTGGATGAGTTTTATATGATTCGGGTGGCCGGGCTGATGCAGCAGACGGCGGCGGGCGTACGCAAGAAGGAGCCAAGCGGTCTGACGCCGCGACAGCAGCTTGATGCGGTGGCTCAGGCGGCCCAGGAACTGATGCTTCAGCATACTCAGGCGGCTAATAGTCTGCTTGATGAACTGCGGCAGCATGGATTGAATGTCATAAGGCGGAATGAATGGTCCAAAGAACATCGTGAGTACCTGAGGGATTTTTTTGAAAATGAAATGCTGCCCGTATTGACGCCGCTGGCGGTGCAGGAATTGGACCCCTGTCCGCTTTTGCCGGGACTTCAGATGCATGTAGCACTGACAGTTCAAGGGCAGGAACAAAAACGGCTGTTGGTGATCCCGATTCCCGGGATGTTCGTTCGCTTTATGACGGTACCGTCACGCGAGGGAACGTATCTGGTGGCGATTGAGGACATTGTGGCCGATAATGCAGCCCGGTTGTGCCCGGAAGCTGTTATAGAATCAGTCGATATATTCAGACTGACTCGTGACGCAGACGTGAGTATTCAGGAAGATGAGGCTGACGATCTGCTCAGTACAGTGGAAGGGGCGGTGCAGGACCGCCGCCGCCGATCGGTGGTCCGGGTCGAAGTGAATGCCGGCCCCTCTGCAGCACTGCTGGAATGGCTTAAAACGACATATGCTTTACATGAGCAGGATGTTTTTATTGTTGACGGATATCTTAACGGCGGCTCGTTTTGGGAAATTGCCGGGCGCAGCGGCTATGAACGGCTTCGTTTGGGAGACTGGACGCCGCAAACTCCGCAGGACCTGTTGGGCTTTGACTCAATATGGGAGGCTGTCAGCGATCACGATGTACTCCTATTTCACCCCTACGAAAGCTTTGAACCGGTCGTACGGTTACTGGAAGAGGCATCCGAAGATGCCAATGTGCTGGCGATCAAACAGACACTGTATCGTACCAGCGGAGATTCTCCGGTCATTGATGCTTTGGAATTGGCCGCTCAGAATGGCAAAGAAGTAACAGTACTGGTGGAGCTGAAGGCCCGATTTGATGAGGTTCGCAATATCAAATGGGCGCGTCGTCTGGAAGATGCGGGTTGTCACGTGATTTACGGTATTACCGGCCTGAAAACGCATGCCAAGGCTCTGTTGATTGTACGGCGGGAAAACGGGCGAATTCGCCGGTATGTACATTTGGCCACAGGCAACTATAACGATAAGACGGCAAGAGTCTATTCTGATCTCGGGCTGTTGACCTGTGATAATCGATTGGCAACGGATGTGGCGGCGTTTTTCAATTTACTGACGGGTTTTTCGGAAAGTACCGCAATGGAAAAACTGACAATTGCCCCGTTAAGTCTTCGTCGCAAACTCATCGAATTGATTGATCGGGAGATTGCGGCGTCTTCGCCGGATAGGCCCGGCCTTATCATTGCCAAGACAAATTCGCTTGAAGATAAGGATATCTGCAAAGCTTTATATCGGGCGTCAATGGCAGGGGTTAAGGTGCGGCTTAATGTTCGCGGTATCTGCTGTCTTCGGCCTGAGGTCAAAGGAATCTCCGAGAAGATTGAAGTCGTCTCTATTCTGGATCGTTTTCTGGAGCATTCACGGATCTATTATTTTAGCAACGGCGGTCATTCGGAGATATATCTTAGCAGCGCCGATTTAATGGGACGGAATCTGGATAAACGTTTTGAGACCTTATTTCCCATAGTGGATACCCGACTTAAAAAACGATTGTCAGATATTCTAAATACTTATTTTGAGGATACATTACAATCATGGCGGCTCAGGTCGGACGGCCACTACGAAGCTTCCAAGCCGGCCCGGAAGCCGGTTTCTGCCCAAGCGACATTTTATGAACAGGCCGTACTGGCTCAAAAGAAAAACCGGATGACTTCTGCCCGATTTCAACCTATAGCCCCCGAAAAAGTGTAAATACGGCTGTTATTTCCGGGTAAACTGTTCAAGGAACTTAGTAAATGAGCAAAAAAATATGCAAATTGGTAAAGAAAAAACTCCCCAAAGAAGACCGTGAAAAGTATATAAAAATAATCAAAAAAGCCAGGTATTTTTGTGAAAATTGCGGTTTAGTCTCTAATAAAAAATGCTTTCTCTGCAAACCGGACAAGATTCAGACCTCAGAAGAATGAATCGGTATCATAAAGTGAAAAGTTATTAATTCAATAAGGTATTGAAGTGGACAAGGGCTTTGTATACAATAAAGGGGTGAGAGTTATCAGTTTGCCAATATGTAGGGGGTGTAAAGCGATGAAGCGAAGGGGATTTACTCTTATGGAGTTGCTTGTGGTTGTCGCGATCATTGCTTTACTGTTGGCCATTATTACCCCCGCACTACGAAAAGCAAAAGCTCAAGCGCATCGGTCACTGTGCATTAACAATGCCCGCCAGACGGGATTAGGATTGTTGGTCTATAGCCAAAACAATAATGGTAAAGTCATTCCTGTTACCAATGATACAGGCGATGCAAGCAATCCGCTGGCCTGGCATAGTGTGATTGCTTACAGCCCCAATAATATGGACGGGACCAAGCCGCGTGCAATGCACTTAGCCAAGCTCTATGAGCTTGGATTAATTGAGAATCCGGAAGTTTTTTATTGTCCCGCTCAACCCCGAAACACGGATTATCCAATTCCTTATTACTATGATTTTTACACCTTGGATGGAACAGTAGAATGGGGAACTGTGTTTCCACCGCTGCCCGATAGGTCGGGGCATTTATACGTTCGCACTTCTTATAATTATTGGACATATGCCGAGACACGATTGGAAAGGATTGGAACCCATAAACCCTTCCTTGTTGACAATCTCCAGCATTGGAAAGTAATACCGCATCGCAGAGGAACCAGCCTTCTGGCAGATCCTTTTGGGGTGACGGCGGTTTATCCTGACGGCCACGTGTCGTTTTGCACGGATGAGGAGATTTTTGACCGCCAGTTATGGCAGCCCAGAGCAGACTTTGATAATGGTCCGGGGAATCGCCTTGATGCATTTCTTGAAATAATGCGAAGACTTCAGGGAAAATAAGATATAACGGATTCCGAAATTTCAGAAGATATTCTATATAGCCATACACTTTTGGCTTACACTTGAAGTTTGCTTTTTATGGCATAAAAAAAGCTGCGTTCATGAATTTAGAACGCAGCTTTTCTATTATCTATTCGGTATTTCAGGATTATTCTTTGCCGGGGATGGCAATAACATCTTCTGCCGGGGCTTTAACGGTTCCCTTTTCAAAGTCCTCAGCACTCGGGGTCAGGGCATAATTATACCACGGAGAGCCGACGCTTTCATCGACCAGCTCGCGCCACCGCACCATCTGGCCGGTATAGGCGCTAATGCGTCCCATGATGGCGGCCAGGTTGGATTCAGCGACATTCTGTGCTTCATTGATCGGTTTGCCGTCGATGATACTGCGAAGGAGATTGACATGTTCCTGGACATACGGGCCGCCGACTTCTTCAAATTCCGGGAGTTCAACTTTATTTTTGTAACCGTCCCGGCCCGGACCTGTGCCCCACGTTGCGCCGTCTGTGCCGACGAAATATTCTGCGACACGGTCATAGCATCCGTTGACCTGTCGGCACATGCTGTGGATGTGCAGATCGTCGCCATAGTCCAGGTCGATACTGAAAAAATCGAACTGGTTGGCGGTTTTACGTCGGGCGCGTCCCCCGAAACCCAATGCGGCTTCAGGATTTCTGCCGATAAACCATTTAGCTACGTCAATATTGTGAACGTGCTGTTCAACGATATGATCGCCTGACATCTCGGTAAAGCTGACCCAGTTGCGGACCATGTAATCGGCATCGGATTCATTTTCTTTACGTGTCTGATACCACAAGGCGCCGCCGCACCACCAAATCTGTCCGCCTCTTATTTTGCCGATGGCGTTATTAGCGATAGCGTAAGCTGTTTTAAGATAGGCCGCCTGGTGACGACGCTGCGTTCCGGCGACGACGGATAATTTTTTTTCTGCCGCTTCCTTGCCGGCGGCGATAATCTTTCTGGCCCCGGGCGCATCGACAGCGACCGGTTTTTCCATGAAGACATGTTTTCCGGCCTTGACTGCAGCTTCAAAATGAACATGCCGAAAGTTCGGAGGCGTTGCCATCAACACAACATCTGCGTCTGATGCGATTACTTTTTTGTAGGCGTTTGCACCCCCAAAACAGCGGTCTTCCGAGACGCCGTGTTTTTTCGCGGTACCAACGGCACGATTCAGAAAGTAATCCGCCAGTGCAACTATTTCAGTGTTGAGATTCAGATGTTTGGCGGCATCCAGACAGTTGTCTAGTGCACCGCTGCCGCGTCCGCCGCAGCCGATGACGCCGAGTTTGATCTTTTCCGGGCCGGCGGCAAAGACGGCCCCGGGATTGACAAGCAGGGACGATACGGAAACGGCCGCCGCTCCTTTGACGAAATCTCTTCGCGAGACTTGACTATTGAATGATTTTAACATTGATGACTCCTTTGTTGATAATAGGTTATTGTTTATTTGCTTGGGGTTTTAAAGGCGTCAGATATATATTCCGGAATTCAATGGGTGACCCTTCGGATTGTAAACAGATGTTCCCGCTGGAAGGCACTGCACTAACCCCGCTGTTCTGATGGACACCGTTGACATAGAGGTTGATCGTGTCGCCGCGGCATACGATATCATAGCTGTTCCATTGCCCGGCAAATTTTTCACTGCTTGGAAGCCGTTTTGGGATGATTTTGTAAATGGCGTCTTCCGGCTGATACTGAATACCATTGACGGTGATGACGGAACCTTTTTGGATAGTTACAAAATCGCCGGCGTCAAGGTGTTTGAGCTGGGCTTCGATGCACTGCGGCCAGATTTTATCTTCACCGACAGCATTCAGCAGTACGCCGCTGTTGGTCGGTGTTTCGGGCCATCGCCATTCAAGATGCAGCGTATAATCGCTGAATGTCTCAAGGGTGCGAATATAACCATTCGGAGTGCCTTTGCATTTCAGTACCCCGTCTTTGACCGACCAAACCGACGCCGGATCAACGGAGTTGTCTTCCAGATAAGGTTTCCAGCCGTCAAGGTTTTGTCCGTTAAAAAGTGTGACCTGTTGGGTACAGCCTGTTAAAGCTGCCGTGAACAGTAGAACACATATTCCCGTGAGCAGTTGTTTCATAAGCAATGTTTCTCCTTAGCGTTGATGATGTATTATACATTACAAAGATTGACCGCGTCTGCCAGTGATTTGAGCGGATCTTTTTTAGGAACGAATTCCTGTCCCACATAACCGGTAAAGCCGGTGTCGGCAATCGCTTTCATAATCGCCGGATAATAGAGTTCCTGACGGTTGTCGATTTCATTGCGTCCGGGAACTCCGGCGGTGTGATAGTGGCCGATGCAGTCTTTATATTCCCGGAGGGTGGCGATAACGTCACCTTCCTGTACCTGCATATGGTAGATGTCATACAATAACCGGAAATTCGGCGATCCGATCTGCCGCACCAGTGCACCGCCCCAGTGGGTACGGTCGCACATATAGTCTTTATGGTCGCGTTTGGAATTAAGCAGCTCCATACAGATCGTCACCTTTTTCTGTTCGGCAAATCCGACGATTTCTTTGATGGCGATTGTACAATTCTTCAGACCTTCTGCGTCGTCCATTCCATCGCGGTTGCCTGAAAAACAGATAACATTCGGAAAACCCGCCTCTGAGGTTTTTTCAATGGCAGTACGGATCCGGGCCAGGCATTCGCTGTGGTTTTCTTTCCGATTCAGACCTTTGCCGATGCTGTGACTGGGCGTCATTGCACAAATCAGTCCGTGCTTCTGCAGCGTCGGCCACTCGTGCGGCTCGACCAGCTCAATGGACTTAATACCAATGCTGACACAATAGCCTGAAAACTCGTCAAGCGACAGATTTCCAAAACACCATTTGCATACCGATTGTTTAATACGTCCCTTTTGTTCCATAGTGATCTCTTGTGCAGAAGTTTCAGCAGAGGTCAGAAGTCCCATTGCCTCGGCAACAAATCCCGCCGAAGTCCCCGTTACAAATCCCCGTCGTGTGATACGGTTAACAGACATTGCTATCTATATCCTAAAAAGAATCACATTCCCGATATGCTTTCAAAAGAGCTGCTTCGCCTTCTTTTCCCTCTTTACTGATCCCGTGTTCCATGCACAGCACCCCTTTGTAGCCTTTCTGGTGCAGGTGCTTGAAGATATTACGGTAATTGATCTCGCCGGTACCGGGTTCCCGCCGGCCGGGATTATCACCCAGGTGAAATGCGGCGATCTCGCTCCATGCGTTATCAATGTTGGGTATCAGATTGCCCTCTGTGATTTGCTGATGATACAAATCGTTAACGATCTTGCAGCAGGGGTGGTTGACGGCACGGCAGATAGCATAGCTTTGGGAGATGGTTGTCAAAAATAAGCCGGGATGATCCCGTTTGTTCAGGGGTTCAAGAACGATAATGAGTCCGGATTCCTGGCACAATTCGGTAATATAGCGGAGGTTTTCAATGACGTTGGCGGTTTGATAATCCCAGTCCATACGTTGGTTGTACCGGCCGGGGACCATCAGTGCCCATTTAGCGCCGCTGCGTTTAGCCGTTTCAATGCCGCTTTTAACGCGATTGAGCAGGTCTTCACGGATGGAGGCGTCGTTCAGGACAAAACTTTCTTTGCCAAAGTCGGCGTACAGAACAAATGGGCCGAGATCCATATTGCGTTCCCGCAACGCATTACCGATTTTTTCCTGGAGCTCCGCGGGTTTTCCCATCAATCCGTTATCGAATACCGCACGAATTCCCTGATCGTACATAAACTTAATAGCGTCGATCGGATCATTGCCGGCGTGATGACTGAATCGCCCCAGGTCGGGAGCGTATTTGAGTTTGAAAGGAGTGGTTGCGGTAGATTCCGATTGGGCCGCAGCGGAATCAGAAAGGCCGGCTGAAAGTGCTGTTCCGGCAGCAAGGCTTGCGGTTAAAAAACTGCGTCGATCCATAAAACCTCCATTTTGAATTCGTGTAATCGGGGAAAAAAACCCCACGTTCAGAACGACAGGCCTATTATAGAGAACCTGCCGTAATTGTAAATCGAAAAGTCAAAACGCTTTGTTGAGTTCTCTTATTGCAAAAAAAGAGTTGATCTCGAATGAATCCAAGGTCAACTCTTTGAGTACCGGCAAAAATATACACAGAATTACTCGTTCAGCTTTCCGGCATCCTTGAGCAATTTATATTCAACGCTGTCTACAAGTGCCAGCCAGCTTGCTTCGATGATGTTTTCAGAGACCCCGACTGTTCCCCACAGGTCCTGGGCGTCGCGGCTTTCGATAATGACGCGAACGCGGGCGGCCGTACCGGCCTTGGCGTTTACCACACGGACTTTGTAATCGATCAGACTCATGTTTTTGATATTCGGGTAGAATGCTTCCATTGCCTTCCGCAATGCTCCGTCTAAGGCATTGACCGGGCCGTCCCCTTCGCTGACGACGTGCTGAATGCGACTGTCTACCTGCAGTTTGACGCTTGCTTCGGTGATCATTCGGCCTGATTCGCTGCGTTCGACGTCTACATGGTACTTGAGCAGCTTAAAACTCGGGGTGTAAGAGCCGAGTTCTTTTTTAACAAGAATATCAAAACTTGCTTCGGCGGTTTCAAATTGATACCCTTCGTTTTCCAGTTCCTGGACTCTTTGCAGTATTTTACGGGCGACAGTTCTGTCGCTGATCATTTTTTTCTTTTCGAGCTTATCCAATACGTTGGACGCACCGCTCAGCTCGGAAATCAAAAACCGGCGTTCGTTGCCCACCAATTCGGGAATAATATGCTCATACGTTTTCTGGTTTTTACGTATTGCATCAATATGCAGGCCTGCCTTGTGTGCAAAGGCACTTTCACCAACGTAGGGCATATGCGAATCTGGCGGAAGATTGGCGATTTCAAACGCAAATCGCGACACTTCGGTTAAGCTTCGAAGGTTATCGGCTCCAACCGTGTTATATCCCATTTTAAGCGAAAGGTTGGGCAGGATCGTGCATAGATTGGCATTTCCCGTACGCTCGCCAAGCCCGTTAATAGTACCCTGGACATGACGGGCACCGGCCCGAACCGCCGCCAGGGAATTGGCAACGGCGCAATCCGAGTCATTATGGCAATGGATACCAAGCATGACGCCGGGTATTGCCTGAAGAACTGCTTGGGTTATGGTAAAGACGTCGTCAGGCAATGCACCCCCGTTGGTTTCGCACAACACCAGAGTTGAGGCGCCGGCCTGAGCCGCAGCAGCAAGTACCTTTAGGGCATAGGCAGGATTTTCTTTGTAACCGTCAAAAAAATGTTCAGCATCAAAAATGACTTCGCGACCCTGTTTTTTCAGATAGCTCACGGAATCAGCACATAGGGTGATATTATCTTCGAGGGAGCAGCGCAGGACATTGGTCACATGCATGTCCCACGTTTTTCCGACGATTGTCACGACCGGTACCTTGCATGCCAGCAGTGCCGAAATACCGGCATCCTCTTCAACGGAGTTGTTGGCCCGACGGGTGCTCCCGAAAGCGGAAATACGGGCATTTTTAAACGGGATTTCCTGGATTCTCCGAAAGAATTCTTCTTCTTTAGGATTGCTCAGAGGAAATCCGCCTTCGATATAGTCGATACCGAATTCGTCTAAACGGCGGGCGATCAAAAGCTTGTCTTCCACCGAAAAACTGACCCCTTCAGCCTGCATCCCGTCGCGCAAGGTTGTGTCGTAAATCTTTACTTTTTCCATATTTGCACTCTTCTAAAGACGATATTACAAAGACGGTATTATAGCCAAAGCGTCCAAAAAGTAAATAAAGAAAACGATAAGGACGACTTAAAAACGGCATTTACCGATGTATTCTGCTTGCAAAACCGATGGCAGGTCTGTAGAGTAGTCGGCGTTTTGGGGATACCACAGCCTGCTAAGGCTTTTTTAATAATTAAAATGGAGAGGTGTCGGAGCGGCTGATCGAGCTGGTTTCGAAAACCAGTGTGCTCGTAAGAGTACCGCGGGTTCGAATCCCGCCCTCTCCGTTTTTTTTATATCTTCACATAAACCACATAAGTTATGACAATACAATGGATTATAGATTCCTTAATGCGATTGATGCCGCTGTTGCCCTTATAGAGTTTCATTCAAATGGGATATGTGCTTCAACTATACTGATCGCGATTGGAATTTCCCGTTCCTGTGCGGCGATGGTCAGGTGCAATCGTCAGTGAAGGATTTTCGCGCAGGATTTTACAAGGGTTTTCAATACCGATAGGGACACAACACAGCTTTTTCCGCCAACTTCAATTCTATCCAATCTGTTGATACTTATATTTTTATCGAATGAAATTTGTGAATATGTTTTCTTCTTGCTCAGGGAATGCGATCCCTGCTTTAATGCCCGCCTCCTTACATTTCAAAAACCATGCCATATTTCTTCCCAATACCCGCATTGTTTGCAGCCCTTCTACATCTTTTCTTACATCGTCGGGAGTAAAACCGTGTACCATATTCCAGTATTTTGATGAGATAACCGGCATCTGTGACAGTGTATAATATTTATTAAGCTGGTCAAGTGTAGAAGTCGTTCCGGCCCGTCTGGCGCTGACAACAGATGCGGCGGGTTTCAGGTAAAAGCTTTGTTTTCCGGATAAAAAATTGGCAAAGAATACACGATCCATAAAACAGATCATGGGACCTGCCGCGGAGGCGTAATACACCGGGGAACCGAAGATAAAACCATCGGCGTCTTGTGCGATATCCAGAAAATCATTGACTCTGTCTGAAAAAACGCAACGCCCTAATTGTTGGCATTTTTGACAAGCAATACATCCAGATAAGGGCTTTGTCCCGACTTGGAAGAATTCGGTCTCAATCTCTTCTGTATTCAGCGTTTTTGCCACCTCTTCCAGTGCCGTGTAAGTACACCCCTTTTCATGTGGGCTGCCATTTACTAATAATACTTTCATATTTACCTCCTGTATTACAGTGAAATACCCTCTCCAACAAGACAACGTCTGCATAATATACTTTATTTCTGTAAAGAAACAAGATGTGGCTTCAAAACGACACATACATCCATAGAAATAAGACGCCTATCAAGCGTCTCCCCGAAGAGATGAACAGTATTTTTGGAGGAAGGCACTGGGGAAGTTGTCTTCGGCTATTTCCCGGCACTCAAAGCTGCCCGACTGGATCCGATCGAAGCATTGCGACACGAGTGAGCACTGATCGGAGCAAAGGGTGTATTACATTTCTGTAATCTTTACTCAATTCGGTGAATCACAGTTGAGAAGTGCTGCTTTTTAAGTATAATACAAGCTTAATCTGAAGTAAGAAATTCTTATGAGTTTATGAGTACAATTTATGCTTGTAATTATAGATTATGGTGCAGGGAATATCCGGAGTGTGATCAACGCATTCCGATTTATCGGGTCGGATATTACCGTAAGCTGCGACCCGGCCGAGATGCGGCGGGCCGATGGGCTGATCCTGCCGGGCGTCGGGGCCTGTGGGTATGCAATGAAAAAGCTTGCCCCCGTTGCCGAGGCGATCAAGACCGAAGCACAGGCCGGCAAGCCCTTGCTGGGTATTTGTCTGGGCTTTCAGCTTTTGTTTGATGAAAGCCACGAGATGGGGGTTACAAAATGTCTGGGCCTGATCGGCGGCAAGGTGATTCCGATTCCCCCGGGCCGAACGATCCCGCACATGGGCTGGAATTATGTCGAGGCGCCGACCACGATGCGGCTGATGAAGGGCCTCACGCCCGGGCGGCATTTTGCGTTTGTGCATTCCTATTACGCCGATGTGGCCGATCCGCAGGCAAAGGTTGCCGGCGTGGAATATGAGGGCCTGTCGATGGCCGCCGCCATTGAGAAAGACAATCTGTTCGGCTGTCAGTTCCACCCTGAAAAAAGCGGCGATGACGGACTGCACATGCTCCGTAATTTTGTGACGATTTGCAACGAGGAAAGCGCATGCTGACCAAACGTATTATTCCGTGCCTGGATGTCAAAGACAACCGTGTTGTCAAGGGCGTTAACTTCCTGAATCTGCGCGATGCAGGCGATCCGGTCGAGCTGGGTGCCCGCTACAGTGATGAAGGGGCAGACGAACTGGTGTTTCTGGATATTACCGCGACGATCCGTTCCAAAAAGACCATTGTCGATTTGGTCGAGCGTGTGGCCGAGCGGGTGTTTATCCCCTTTACGGTTGGCGGCGGCATTACCACCGCCGATGAGATCGGATTGCTCTTGCGAAGCGGCGCAGACAAATGTTCCGTCAATACCGCCGCAGTACAGAATCCTGAGTTGATACGCGAATCGGCGGAACGATTCGGCAACCAATGCGTGGTGCTGGCTGTTGATGCACGCCGCAAAGTTGGCCAAAAAAACAAATGGATCGTTACCGTCAAGGCCGGCTCTCAACCGACGGATATTGATGCTGTTGAATGGGCCGAACGTGCCCAGAAGCTTGGTGCCGGGGAGATTCTCCTGACCAGTATGGATGCCGACGGCACACAGGCAGGCTATGATATCGAGCTGACGCGGGCAGTCGCCGAAGCCGTCGATATTCCGGTCATTGCGTCCGGCGGGGCGGGCACGCTCGAATCTTTGCTCGAAGTGCTGCAAAAAGGCAAAGCCGATGCTGTCTTAGCCGCGTCGATCTTCCACTACGGCACCTACACCATCGGCCAAACCAAGGATTTTTTAAAGCAGCACGGCGTGCCGGTTCGTCCAGTCTGACAGTCCAATTCAAGTATGTATTGAAAAGCCCCTTTTGGCCCGGCGAAACGTCGTCAGGGGGAAGATTTTCTGCAACGGATGGCGTTTCCACTCGTCTGTTGTTATAATAAAGGCGTGCATAATCCTGCCTGTTTGTGGAAAGGTATTGGCAATGGAAACACTCAATAACCGCACCATAAGTGTTACAGACCCGATTGGGCATGCAGTAAATAAGACAAAACAAATATTGTTTAGTCCGTTTAGTCTCGAGAAGTGGTTTGCAATCGGTTTTTGTGCCTGGCTTGCCGGCTTGGGCAGTCACGGCGGCGGCGGCGGTGGAGGAGGTGGTGGCATTCATGGTGATAATGTACCCTCCGGCTCTCCTTCGTGTTCTCAGGAGGTTCACCGGGTTGGACAGGAAATTGGCAGCTTTATATCACAAAATCTGCCGTGGCTGTTGCCGGTGACTGTGGCCATTGTGCTTCTGATTGTAGTGATTTCAATAGTTATCATCTGGCTCAAAAGCCGCGGACAGTTTATGTTTCTGGACTGTATCGTTCGCAATCGCGGCGCGATAGCGGCTCCCTGGACGGAGTACAGGGCGGACGGCAATTCGCTGTTCGTCTTCAAACTTTTACTCTGGCTGGCGGGATTTGTGCTGTCGCTGGCGGCGATCATCCCCATAATATTTATAGTGATTATGTTTGTCAGAAACGAGTTCCGAGTATTCCTCGTCGGCCCCGCAATCGCAGGGGGCCTTTTGTTATTGGCCCTGATGGTGATGGGAGTGGTGTTCGGTGTGGTCAAGGTATTGACCGAAGATTTTGTCGTACCGATTATGTATCTTCGTCGCACCGGCGTCAAAGCGGCATGGAAGGAATGTCTGGCATTGTTATCTGCCCGCCCCGGAGTCATAATTCTTTATCTTCTCTTTTTGTTTATCATCGATCTCATTTTGGGAACCTTGTCTTTCTTATGTATAATGTCGGCCTGTTGTGTATTTTGCTGTGTAACGTGGATCTTTCTGATTCCATTTGTTGGAAGCTATCTGATAACAGTGCTGCTGTTGCCGCTGGCCGTCTGGCGCCGCAGTTATTCAGCCCTGTTTTTATCTCAATTCGGTCCGGAGTATAATGTTTTTGCGTACATTGGTATCCCCCAGCCGCCGGTAGCTTACACAGATGGGATACTGCCGGCTGATTCCGAACCTCAGCCCGGCACTCCTCCTTCAGACGGACTGGACATATAGAAGCATCGAAATTCATCTTTACTTTTTGAAGGGAATCACTATGCTGTTCCGGAATTGTAATCGGTTCAGGAACAGCAGGAATGCATTTACTTCGACGACATAAATACAGTTTGATCGCACTGGGGCTTTATTGGCCGCTCGTGTTTACGCTCACGCATATACCCGTCCCGAAATGGGCCGGCCAGAGCGGCATGAGCGACAAGACCATGCATGTAATGGCCTATTTTGCATTGACGTTCTTGGTTTGGTGTGTAGTCAGCCCCTATCAGCGAGTACAATGGAACAGTTCGAAGACATGGTGGGTGATTGCGGCAGTGGCCCTCTACGGAGCCGTTGATGAGGTAATTCAGGGCATGGTCGGGCGATCGGCGGATATTCACGATTACGTCGCCAATCTTTTCGGAGTGGCCTTTGCGCTGGGACTGCTCAGCGTCTTTCATTTCTGGGCAGCCCTTCTGACGGCCTCGGTGGTTTCGATTTTTGTGATTTCAAACCTTTCGAATCTTACCGGGCTGTATCCCCAATATCACCTCAACACGCTCTTTCATTTCAGTGCCTATGCGGGCCTGAGTCTGATTTGGATACAGCATATGGAGCGATACCTGCATCTTCGGCAAAACCGGGCATTGTGGCTTCTGGCTGCGCCCGCGTTGCCGTTGGCAATGTTAACCCTCGTTCTGGCCGTAGCGCCTTTTTACAACAAGACGATCTGGTGGACCGATGTTTCTACAGCCGTGTTCGGGATCATTGCGACGATCCTCATCAGCCGTCTGACCTTTGCCCTCACCCGGAAACACGACAGCCGCAAGTAGTGCATTTCAAACAGCTCTTGAAAAAAAACGTATTCAGCCGTATAGTAATGAGGTTGAAAATATTTATAACGGAGGCAAAATCTATGAAACAAGTACTATGGTGTTGTGCAATGTTGATTTCCGTCACTATGTCGCAAGCGGCAAACGAAGAAAACGCCGCATCCAGCCAATGGTCGCCCGAAAAGGCGGCCGCTTGGTATGCCAAACAGCCCTGGCAGGTCGGCGGTAACTATGTCCCCTCCACGGCCATCAATCAGCTTGAAATGTGGCAGGCCGAGACCTTCGACCCCAAAACGATTGACCGGGAATTAGGCTGGGCCGCCGCCGCCGGAATGAACACGATGCGTGTCTTTCTCCATGATATGCTCTGGCAGCAGGATTCCGAAGGCTTCCTCAATCGCCTCGATGCCTTTCTGGCGATTACCGATAAGCACGGCATCAAGCCGATGCTGGTGCTTTTTGATGCCGTCTGGGATCCTCATCCGGCCCTCGGCAAACAGCGCGACCCAAAGCCCCACGTCCATAACTCCGGCTGGGTGCAGTCCCCCCATATCGAGACCCTCAAGGACCCCGCCAAACAGGACGCATTACAACCCTATGTCAAAGGCGTGCTGGAACGTTTCAAAGACGATCCGCGTATCCTGATGTGGGACCTGTACAACGAGCCGGGCAACGGCAACGGCTCCTCCTATGGTCACTTGGAAGCCCCCGACAAAGAAGAATTGTCCCTGCAATTGCTGGAACGGCTCTTTCGCTGGGCACGTCAGGTCGATCCCGCCCAGCCCTTGACCGCAGGCGTCTGGACCGGCGACGACTGGAACAAAGACGGCAATCTGTCTCCCCTTAATCGCTATATGCTCCAAAACTCCGACATCATCACTTTTCACACCTACAGCGCTCTGGACGCATCCCAAAAACGTGTCGAATCCCTTAAGCCCTGGGGCCGTCCGCTGATTTGCACCGAATACATGGCCCGCACCGCCGGCTGTACCTTTGCCGAGCATCTGCCCTATTTCAAACAGCAAAACATCGGCGCTGTCCATTGGGGCCTGGTCGCCGGAAAGTCCCAGACCCAATACCCCTGGGAAAGCTGGCGCCAAACCTTTACCGAAGAACCGAAGGTCTGGTTCCACGATGTCTTCCGGGCAGATGGTACTCCCTTTGATCCTGCCGACATTGTTCTCTTCAAATCCCTGACCGGCAAACAGCAGCAGCAGCAGACAAAACCCGAAGCCGGCAAAACTCCCATCGTCAAAATGACGACCTCAATGGGCGTTATCGAAATTGAACTGAACGCCGAAAAAGCCCCCGTCAGCGTGGAAAATTTCCTCGCCTATGCCAAATCCGGCTTCTACAACGGCACAATTTTCCATCGTGTCATTCCCGGTTTTATGATTCAGGGCGGCGGCTTTACACCGGATATGCAGCAAAAGACCACGCGCTCCCCGATCAGGAACGAAGCGGCCAACGGCCTCAAAAATCTCCGCGGTACGCTTGCCATGGCCCGCACCCCGGTACCCGACAGTGCCACCTGCCAATTCTTCATCAATCACAAAGACAACGCGTCTCTGGACTATAAAGGACCCGAGCCAAGCCGCATCGGCTACGCCGTCTTTGGCAAAGTGACCAAAGGGATGGACGTGGTGGATAAGATTGCCGCCGTCGCTACCGCCCGCAAAGGCCCTTACGAAAACGTCCCCGTCACGCCCGTCATCATCCAGTCCGTTGAAATCGTAACCCCCTAAACCCCTCCTGTGGAGAATAGTCAATGAATGCAGCACAAGTCAAAATGAAAACGACACTCGGTGAGATGACGATAGAACTGGACGCACAAGCGGCCCCGATCACCGTCAAAAATTTTCTGGAGTATACCGAAAACAAGTTTTACGACGGCACGATCTTTCATCGGGTCATCCCGAAATTTATGATTCAGGGCGGCGGAATGACAAAGGCGATGAAGGAAAAGCCCAACAATGCCCCCATCGTCAACGAAGCCTCCAACGGACTCAAAAATCTCCGCGGCACGATTGCGATGGCCCGCACCTCCGACCCCGACAGCGCCACCAGCCAGTTCTTCATCAATCATCGGGACAACGCCTTTCTGGATTACACCGGCCCCCAGCCCGACCGTATCGGCTATGCCGTCTTCGGCAAAGTGACCGATGGTCTTGATGTGCTCGACAAGATCGCCGCCGTCAAAACCAAAAGCGTCGGCTATTATGACGATGTCCCCGTCGATGCCGTAGAGATTCTCTCCGTCACCGTCGTCCGGTAACCTCCGCCCCCGCAACGCCGACGATAAAACCTAAGTCCCGTATTCAATACAATAAATACGGGATTTTTCTATAATACATCCGGCCGGGTCGCCGTGTCATTCCGAACGCTCAGCCTGTCCCGAGTTCATCGAGGGATGAGGAATCGGTTGATTCAGACAAAATTCCACGGCCGCAGCGCGGTTATATTTTTGGAAAATGCGTCCGTCCCGCCCGCATCGCTTATTCCGGGGACGGAGCACTGCGATGACGTCCCCAAATAACAACGTCCTTCCTTTACATAGTCTATCGGAATGGTCCGGTTTCAGCGTTGGACGATAGTGGGAAAACCTTTAAGGAGTTGTGGACCGTTTTCCTTTGGTTAGATATTAAAAACCCGTATTTCTGCGGTATTTTGACCGCGTATAACTTTTTTACTTGAATGAACCGACAGGAAAAGGTACTATAGGGTTGCTTCGAGCAGAATAAGGTGAGTATAGGGCACAAAATCCAAATAGGCGAACAGTGACCCGCTGCGGACAACCTTGAAAGGGTGTAGAAACCGGTTTTTTTGATGGAGAGCGGAGAAAATGAAGAGAATATTTCTATTATCAATTGTGGCTTATTTATGCGTCTCGGGTTTTACATCAGCAGAGACGTTTGGAGACTATAAGTATGCCGTCAACGGCATCGGCACATGCACCATCACCGGCTACACCGGTACCGGCAAAGACATCACCATCCCCGACACACTCAGCGGTCTGACCGTCACCGGCATCGGAGACTGGGCGTTCTATTCCTGCAAAAGCCTGACCAGTGTCGTTATTCCCAACAGCGTTACCGGCATCGGTTCCAATGCGTTCTATTCCTGCGCCAGACTGACCGGCATCGTTATTCCCGACAGCGTCACCTGGATTGGTTCCAATGCGTTCTATTCCTGCACCAGCCTGACCAGCGTCGTTATTGGCAATAGCGTCACCAGCATCGGAGACTGGGCGTTCTCTTCCTGCACCAGCCTGACCAGCGTTGTTATTGGCGACAGCGTCACCGACATCGGTATCGGTACGTTCGCTTCCTGCACCAGACTGACC